>JBDLUU010000023.1:0-7139 GCA_039805185.1 Bacteroidota bacterium | reverse complement strand
GGCAGAAAGCAAATCAGGAATAAAAATTTCTTCATTCGATAGTATTTGAGGTTTAAAATACAAAGAATTTGGTTCGGCTAAGTATAGCTGATGTATTTTTGCAGTATAATATTGATCATATGAGTGAAATGGTGAATGAGTTTAACAGCTACAGAGAGCGAATGAACGAAGTGATTCTGAGTAAGAATAATCTGGTGATGAAGCGCCTTTGGAATCTGGATACCAATACTTACGAAGACGGTGCTTTGGATAAAAAGACAAAGGAAATGCTGGGTCTGGTGGCCAGCATGGTGCTGCGCTGTGATGATTGTATCAAGTATCACCTGGGAAAAAGTTTTGAACTGGGGGTAACCACAGAAGAAATGTATGAAATTTTTGCTGTGGCAAATATTGTAGGTGGAACCATCGTTATTCCACATACCAGAAGAGCTGCAGAATATTGGGAAGAACTAATTAAACAATAAATCATGTCTACTGAAACAATAGCCACTCCAACTTTAACCGCCAAGGATTTTGCAACGGATCAGGAAGTCCGCTGGTGTCCGGGTTGTGGAGATTATTCCATTCTGGCTCAGGTGCAAAAAGTAATGCCGGGTATTGGTGTTCCCAAAGAGAATATTGTTATCATCAGTGGAATTGGTTGCAGCAGCCGTTTTCCTTATTACATGAATACTTTTGGAATGCACAGTATTCACGGAAGAGCTACTGCTATTGCAAGTGGGTTAAAAGCAACCCGACCTGAACTAAGTGTGTGGATTGTAACCGGAGATGGTGACGGATTAAGTATTGGTGGTAATCATACCATTCATTTGCTGAGAAGAAACTTTGACGTAAATATTTTATTGTTCAATAACCAGATTTATGGTTTAACCAAGGGACAATATTCTCCTACTTCTGAAGAGAAAAAAATTACGAAGAGTACCCCTTTCGGTAGTATTGATCATCCATTTAATCCTTTGGCATTGGCCATGGGTGCAGATGCTACTTTTATTGCGCGTTCCATGGATCGCGATCCCAAGCATTTGCAAACCATGCTTACCCGTTCACATCAGCACAAGGGAGCCTCCTTCTTAGAAATTTACCAGAACTGTAATATTTTCAACGATGGTGCTTTTGAAATTTTTACAGAAAAATCTACCAAAGCAGATCACGATTTATTCTTAGAGCAGGGAAAGCCATTGGTTTTTGGTGCCAATCTGAATAAGGGTATTCGTTTGAATGTGTTACAGCCTGAAGTAGTTGAGCTGGGAGACAAGTTTACTGCAGACGATTGCTGGATTCACGACGAGAAGGATTTTTATAAAGCACAAACATTAATCAGAATGTTTGATGATCCGCATCAGTCTAATTTCCAGTTCCCCAGACCATTCGGTGTGTTCTACGAAACGGAAAGACCTTGTTATGAAGACCTGATGGCATTGCAAATTGAAGAAACCATTGCTGCCAAAGGGAAAGGAAACCTGGATCAATTGCTTCGCGGAAAAGAAATCTGGGAGATTAAAGCTTAGGTTGTTAAGGTGCTTTTGTTGATGATTGGTTATAAGTGAATCAGGTCATTGCGAAGTGCAAATAAAACCAGACCTACCCGGTTGGTTACTTTTACTTTTTCAAACAGATTATCTCTGTACCCATCAATTGTTCTGGGACTTAAACTCATTTTAGCTGCAATTTCCTTGAGTGTCAAATCTGTGGCCAGTAGTTTCAGGAATTCTTTTTCTCTTTCAGGAAGATTGATTAGTATCTGGTACTCGTCATTGGGTTCTTCCATCCCGTTTCTTACAGAATGGACAAGATTGGTGCAAAGCAATTGATTAAAATAAATACCCTTGTAATACAATTCATTTAATGCGCGATTCAATTCTTTGGGATCTGTATCCTTTGTCATATAGCCCAATGCTCCCATCTTTAGCATCTTGATAATGGTTCGTTCATCCCCCAGCATACTTAATACCATGACTTTAATGCTCGGGTGATGGGTAAAAATCCATTCGGCAGTTTCAAACCCATTCATGACCGGCATCGTAACATCGAGCAGAACGATGTCGGGTAAGTTTTTCGGATCTAATTGTTCAATAAAATGTTGTCCATGATTGGCTTCAAATAAAATGGTGAAATCATCGAAGCCGCCAATGATTACAGACAGACCATTTCTTAAAAGAACATGATCGTCTACCAAAACAATCTTTTTCATACAGTTCATTTAGTAAAATCGGGGGTATTACTAAACAGTGATATGAAGTAACTAAAATAAATTGAATATAAATTATTAATTATACGATTTTTTGACCGTGATTTCACGGTATTTTTTGTAGACAAATTCGCATCATAAAATCTTAGGCTATCCTTAGTTTTAATCACTGTCATTTTAAATAGTGACTATTTAAAAATGATAGCATTTATTAACCAGGGGTTACAAACAAACAGAGGGCGACAATAGTCGCCTTCGTTTTTTATTTACCTTTAAGTATGCTATTGCACATTCATCCAGATAACCCCAATCCACGTCATATTAAAACGGTTGTTGACTGCTTGTTGTCGGGTGGCGTTATCATTTACCCTACAGATACCATTTATGGTCTGGGCTGTGATATATTTCAACCCAAAGCGGTAGAAAGAATTGCAAGAATCAAACAAATTGATCCTGCAAAAGCCCAGCTCAGTTTTATCTGCAATGATTTAAGTGATTTAAGTAAATATTGTAAAACAACCGATACACCTTTGTATCGTTTATTAAAAAGTCATTTGCCAGGTCCGTATACTTTTATTTTACCTGCCAGCAAAGAAGTGCCTAAAATTCTGCAAAACAAAAAAAGTACCATTGGCTTAAGAATACCCGATAACAATATTGCACGTACTATCGTGTCAGCATTAGGTCATCCGCTATTGTCTGCATCTTTGCCTGGCGAAATGGTGGAAGAATATACCGATCCGGATACCATGTACGATAACTTTCATCATTTAGTAGACATCGTTATTGATGGAGGTAATGGGGGTATGATTCCATCCACCATTATTGATTGTACCAAGAGCTCTTATGAATTGGTAAGACAGGGTGCCGGCATTTGGGAGGAGGATTAAAAAGGCATTTCCAGCTGTTTCGGGCTGATATTAAAACTCTTCCGGTGATGCACGCACAAACCATTGGTCTCTATGGCCATGCGGTGCTCCAATGTTCCGTATCCTTTATTTTTTTTCCAGCCATACTGCGGAAACTGAATATGGATTTTTTCCATGTAAGCGTCTCTGTATGTTTTGGCTAAAATACTTGCTGCAGCAATGGATGCATATTTACCATCCCCCTTCACAATGCAGATATGTGGTATTTGTTTATAAGGCATGAAACGGTTTCCGTCAATCAATAAAAACTCAGGTTTCATTGTGAGTTGTTCAATGGCCAAATGCATGGCTTTAAAGCTGGCTTTCAGAATATTGATCCTGTCAATCTCTTCTGCATCAATACTGGCAACCGACCAGGCCAGCGCATTGGTCTCAATTACTTCTTTCAATACCATTCGCTGTTTAGCACCAACCTGTTTACTGTCATTTAGCAAAGGATGTTTAAAATCGGGTGGCAATATAACAGCTGCAGCAAATACCGGACCTGCATAACAGCCTCTTCCAGCTTCATCACAACCAGCTTCTATCTGGTTTTCCTTATAAAATGCGGGTAACATTTGGTAAAACTACTTAAACATAGATCAATTTCGAAGTTTGAGTGTTATACCTTTGCACAAAAGAACGAAAGCATGAGTTTATCCGCAGCGAAAGAAAATAGATCGGTAGCCACCTGGTTATTGATTGGTGTGGGAATGACGATTATTCAAATTGCATTGGGTGGCATTACCCGTTTAACGGGTAGTGGCTTGTCTATTACAGAATGGGATGTGATTACCGGTGCATTGCCTCCTTTGAATGAAGCAGCCTGGCTGGCAGAATTTGATAAATACAAGCAAACCCCGCAGTTTCAATTGTTGAATTTTGATTTTCAGCTGTCTGATTTTAAGTTCATTTTTTTCTGGGAATGGTTTCACCGTTTGTGGGCTAGATTAATAGGCCTGGTATTCGCCTTCGGGTTTGTATGGTTTATTGTAAAGAAATCTTTCAAAAAAGAAATGATTGGTTCTTTATTGGTCTTGTTTTTCCTTGGCGCATTACAGGGTTTGGTTGGCTGGATCATGGTCGCGAGCGGATTAACAGGTGATGCAGTCTATGTAAAACCCACTCGCCTGGCATTGCATTTTATTCTGGCATTAGGTTTATTAAGTTACACGTATTGGTTTGCACTTAGTTTACTTGTTCCAAAAGATCAGATTATTGCGGATAAAAAAATCAGAAATACCAATCTTTTTTTAATCGGGTTGTTGGTTGTGCAATTGATTTACGGAGCCTTGATGGCAGGTCATAAAGCAGCGAATGCTGCAGCAACTTGGCCTACCATTAATGGAAGCTGGATACCTGATACCCTGTTTACGCATCAGCCCTTTTTGTTAAACTTTATTGACAATACTATTTTGATTCATTTTATACACAGAGGTTTGGCTTATTTGATTTTGGCTCTCTTGATTTACTGGTCGCTGCAATTGTTTAAATTGTCTTTAACAACAACCTTAAGAAAGGCAGCAAAATTTCCCTTGCTATTGGTGATTGTTCAGGTAGTATTAGGTATTGCTTCTGTATTAACGAGCAGCAATATAGTTCCTGGTTCATGGGGTGGTTTTGAATGGATGGCACAGTTGCATCAATTAACGGGAATGTTATTATTACTGTCACTTGTTTCTATATTATTTCTGGTTCGGCCTAAAATTTGCTAAATTTAAACAGCAGCAGTGTTACACTAAATGGCTGTTTTTAATCTGAATGAAGCAATATCTGAAAGGCATCCGGTTTTCTTTACCTATACAACTCCTGTTGTTGCATTTCAGGCGTTATCAGATATTTCTTCTTTTCTGGTATATCCTTTTTGCTACCGTAGGCGGTAGTTTTATGAAAACCTTTGGTGCAAATTCTTTGTTTCTGGCGCCCGAATATTTTGGGAATATCAGTCCATTGAGTACTGCCATTGTTGGAATTACATCCGGCGTGTTTATTATGAGCTGGAATATCACGACTTTTATTTTGCACAGTAGTCGCATACAATTTTTAGCCACCACTGCACAGCCCTTTCTTAAATATTGTATTAATAATGCCATCCTTCCTTTAGTATTTCTGATCTTTTATGTAATTGAAGCATACCAGTACAGCAGAAACCAGGAATTGTTTTCTGTTTCAGATTTTGCCGGTCTCGCAGTGGGGTATACAGGTGGATTTATTGTTTCTATTGCTTTTGCTTTTCTATACTTTTTTGGTGCAGATAAAACCATTTATAAAACCATTTCAGCAACCATTTCCGATGCCAATAAAAGACATGACCGCATGTCTGAAAAAAACAGAACACCCGATCAGAAACAGGATATGCGCGTCGATTGGTTTTTTAGTGCTGCATTTAAATTGCGAAAGCCACGAAATGTTAAGCATTACAATCCTGAGTTTCTTGAAGCCGTTTTTGGCCGTCACCATTTTGCGGCTGTTATCGCCATTATGATTGCTTTTGTTTTTCTGATTCTGGTAGGATATAGCTCAGATGCCAGGCTGTTTCAATTACCTGCTGCTGCCAGTATTACTTTGTTGTTTGCCATTTTAATTGCAGCTGCAGGGGCATTGACTTTATTTCTGAAGTCCTGGAGTTTTATGGCATTGGTAGCTGCTTATCTGGTGGCGAATATTTTGTATCAGTACGAAATTCTCGATCCCAGAAACAAAGCCTATGGACTCAATTATGTACAGAAATCAGAAAGGCCGGTTTATACCAGAGAGTCTATTCAGCAACTGGCAGCTGTTGATTCAGTTGAGAAAGATAAGGCAGCTTTTTTAAGGGTTCTGAATAACTGGAAGTCAAGACAAAAGGAGGATAAGCCAATTCTTTACATAATCAATACCAGCGGCGGTGGAACCAGGAGTGCTACTTTTACCATGAATACATTGCAGCATCTGGACAGTCTCATGAATGGAGAGCTTATGAAGAAGACTATCCTTATTAATGGTGCTTCTGGCGGTATGCTGGGCGCTGTTTATTTCAGGGAATTGTATCATCAAAAAATCAAAGGCAAACGCATTAATTTACAAGACAAGGAATACGTAGACAATATCTCCAAAGATTTGCTAAGCCCTTTGTTTTCCTCCTTTTTAACCCGCGATATGCTGGGTCCTGTGCAGAAATTTACTTCCAATGGGTTTGAATATGTAAAGGACCGGGGGTATGCATTTGAAGAGAAATTAAATGAGAATACTGGCGGGATATTTCTCAAAACCATCGGATCTTATCGGGAGGCTGAGGAAAAAGCAATTATTCCTTCTGTATTCTTTAACTCGGTTATTACAAGGGATGGAAGAAAAATGATTACGGCTTCCCGACCCGTTCGCTTTTTAATGCGTCCTGTTGCGGACAGTACCCATATCATGCCTTTTGATGCAGATGCGGTAGACTTCAACAGTTTTCTCAGGAACCAGAACAGCAGCGATATTCATTTGTTATCTGCTTTAAGAATGAATGCCACTTTCCCCTATGTGCTGCCCAATGTATGGCTGCCCACTAATCCGGTTATTGATGTAATGGATGCAGGATTAAGAGACAATTACGGTCAGGAATCTGCATTAAGATTTATATCTGTTTTCAAAGACTGGTTACAAGCCAATACTTCTAAAGTAGTATTGATACAAATCAGAGACAGGAGTTTAAGTGACTGGGATAAGCCACTCGAAAGCAATTCCCTGATTGGATTTTTAACCAAGCCTTTTCTGATTCTGCAAAACAACTGGTTTAAAATGCAGGACTATTATCAGCATGATCAACTTGATTATATGCGTAAAGCCTATGGTGATCATTTTTATCGTTTCTCATTCCAATATATTCCTTCTAAATCAGAAGCTCCGGCCAGCCTGAGTTTTCACCTGACAGCAGCCGAGAAAAGAGATATAGCCGATGCGGTTAAAAATCCATTGAATCAAAAGGAATTCCAGCGATTACAGAAAATGATTCAGTATTCAGAAATGAAATAATCTTATTTTCCTTTCGGCTTAATTAACCTGAAAGCTTTCGGAAT
>JBDLUU010000022.1:0-19426 GCA_039805185.1 Bacteroidota bacterium | reverse complement strand
CCTCTTCCCATTCCGAACAGAGAAGTTAAGTCCCCCATGGCCGATGGTACTCGCATCTAGCTGGGAGAGTAGGTAGCTGCCATATTTATTGAACCTCAATCGAAAGATTGAGGTTTTTTTTTGCCCATAGGCGAAATGATGCTTGTAGTGTTATTACCTATTTTCTTGTTGTAAAAAATCCGAATTCCGGATTTTGGGAAATTGAATCTATTAAAAGTCTAAATTGAATACGCATTAGCTTCTTTCAATATTCTTCATTTTTTATTTTTCGTAATTGGTTTCTATATATCATATTCACAACGATATGTGAACCTTCGTCCATTATTACTTTTCTTAGGAGCAGCGATTGCCGCGTATACTGCCTATTTTTTCAAGAATGGTAATGAGTATCGGTTTCTGATTATGATTGTAGCTGCTGTTGTATTATGTGAAAAGAACTCGCAGTATATTAGCCTTGTCGTTTTTGTTTCAACCACATTGGCTGTTATCAGGTTGGATGAATTGCCCATTCGTTCTATGCATGTATTGCAGATAATAGAAATGACAGTTAAACTTTTTTTCCCATTGGGAAGCTTTTCTATTTCTGTGCAGGATCGCTTATGGCTTAACCATTTCAATGTGTTCAATTCCATCTTCCAGATATACTTCACCTTCCGACTCAAATCCAAAGGAAGCATAAAACTGAATTAAATAACATTGAGCTCCAATTCGGATAGGCCCTCTGCCATAAGTTTCATAGATTCTCTCTATTGCCTCTTTAATCAGCTGACGACCTGCTCCGGTTTTTCTGTAAGTGGGGGAACTGACTACCCTTCCAATGCTTATTTCTTCATAAGCAAGGCCTGCAGGCAATAGCCTGCAATAAGCCATGAGTTCTTTTCCTTTCCAGTACATTAAATGCAGACTTTCCTGGTCTTTATTATCTGCATCCTGAAACACACAGTTTTGTTCTACAACAAATACTTCATTGCGTAATCGGATAATGGCATAAAGTTCTTCGGGCAATAATGCGTCAAAAGATTTCAATGAAAAAAATGCTGTAGTTGGATTCATACAATTCTGGCTATGTTTCTATATCAATTCGGTGTTTGCAAATAAAGCTGCATCTTTGCACCACTGCAATGATGCAATGCTGTAAAATTAAGTATAGCTGAATTAAAATGAGCATGGCAGTTTAAACTAAGTATACTGAACAAAATCATGTCTAAAAGAGTCGCAATTATTGGAGCCGGACCAGCTGGATTAACCGCTGCTTACTTATTGGGTAAAGAGAATCAGGAGGTTGTTGTATTTGAGAAAGATCCGGTTTATGTTGGAGGGATTTCAAGAACGGAGAGTTACAAAGGATATCATTTTGATATTGGCGGGCATCGTTTTTTTTCCAAGTCTAAGGAAGTGGAAGATTTCTGGACAGAAATACTGGGAGACGAAATGCTGGAAAGACCCCGCAGTTCCAGAATCTATTACAATAAAAAATTCTTCTCTTATCCATTGGTTGCTTTTGAGGCATTGAAAAAACTTGGTATCATAGAGAGTGCGCTTTGCGTGCTTAGTTATATCAAGGCTAAAATTTTCCCTAAGAAGAACCCTCAGAATTTTGAAGACTGGGTTGTAAATCAATTTGGGCAAAGGTTATTCAATATTTTCTTTAAAACCTATACCGAAAAAGTATGGGGTATACCTTGTAAGGAAATTTCCGCGGACTGGGCTGCACAGCGTATTAAAGGGCTTTCCTTAAGTAGTGCTATCTGGAATGCTTTGTTTAAACCCAAGCCTTCCAGTAAAGGTGCAGTTATAAAAACCCTGATTGATTCATTCCGTTATCCCAAACAGGGGCCTGGTTTAATGTGGGAGCGTTGTACAGAGAAATGCATTGCCATGGGGGTACAGGTGAAAATGAACAGCGGTGTAAAAGATATTTCTCTGAACAATCACAAATGGACAGTACAGACTGAAGATGGAAATACGCATACTGATTTTGATTTTGTGCTTTCCTCTGCTCCTATGCGTGAGCTGATTCAATCTCTAAAACCTGTATTCAATGAGAATGTATTGTCTAATGCATCTCAACTTGGATACCGTGATTTTCTTACAGTTGTTTTAATTTGTAAGGATGAAGATGCGTTCAGTGATAACTGGATTTATATTCATGATCCAAGTGTGAAAGTGGGTAGAATCCAAAATTTTAAATCCTGGAGTCCTTATATGGTGCCTGATCCTGAAATGGCTTGCTATGGTTTGGAATACTTCTGTTTTGAAGGAGATGGATTATGGAACAGCAGTAATGCTGATTTAATTGCACTGGCAACCAAAGAAATTGCGCAAATTGGATTAACCAACCCAAGTGCTGTTGTTGATGGTTATGTAGTAAGACAACCCAAAGCTTATCCTGTATACGATCAGGAGTATAAAGAAAGAGTAAAAACCATCAGAGAAGCAATCAAAGCATATCCTGGTTTATACCTAGTTGGAAGAAATGGTATGCATAAATACAATAACCAGGATCATAGTATGATGACTGCAATGCTTGCTGCCAAGAATATTGTAGCAGGTAAAGAAGTATATGACTTATGGGATGTTAATGAAGATGCGGAGTATCATGAAGGGGGTGAAAGAGGTGCAGAGCATCAAAAGATTGCAGAAAGATTAGTCCCTCAAAAGTTACAGTAACAGTAATAATAACTAGAGTAGTAGTAATGTAACTATTGCATTAGTAACCGTATTTACCCTTCCATCTTTCTTTCAGAAATTTCTTGATTTCGTTTTCCCTTGCATTATTACCAGGGATGTAAAATCGGGTATTTACTAATGGTGCCGGCAAATATTCCTGCTCAATAAAATTGTTTTCTCCCAAATGTGAATATTGGTAATCCTTTCCATAGTCCATTTGTTTCATTAGCTTGGTGGGGGCATTTCTCAAGTGAAGCGGAACGGAAAGATCTCCATGCTGGGCAACCGCTTTCTGTGCTTTTGCAATGGCTTCATAAGCGGCATTGCTTTTAGGAGAACTGGCTAAGTAAGTAGCACATTGTGATAAAATAATTCTGCTTTCCGGATAACCAATTTTTGTAACTGCATCGAATGTGCCATTGGCCAGCAACAATGCATTCGGATTGGCATTCCCGATATCTTCACTCGCAAAGATCAACATTCTTCTGGCAATAAACTTTACGTCTTCTCCTCCTTCAATCATTCTGGCTAACCAGTACACAGCTCCATTGGGATCTGAGCCACGCATGCTTTTAATAAATGCAGAAACAATATCGTAATGTTGTTCTCCGCTTTTATCGTATAAGGCTATTTTCTTTTGTGCAACTTTCTGAACTGCTTCATCAGTAATATCTGTAACACCCGACTGAACAACAATTTCCAGTAGGTTCAATAATTTTCTACCATCTCCACCGCTAAGGTTGATCAATGCTGCTGTTTCTTTTAGCTCTATATTTTTTGCCTTCAGCTGCTCATCTTTCTGAATGGCTTCTTCTAATAGTTGCACCAGTTTTTCTTTATCCAGTGCTTTGAGTACATAGACCTGACAACGGCTTAACAAGGCCGCATTTACTTCAAAAGATGGATTCTCTGTTGTTGCCCCAATTAAGCGAATGGTTCCTTTTTCTACTGCACCCAATAATGCATCCTGCTGACTTTTATTGAACCGGTGTATTTCATCTATGAATAAAACTGCACGCTGCAATTCTTTCGCCTGTTCAATTACTTCTCTTACTTCTTTCACGCCACTGCTGATAGCGGACAATTGAAAATAAGGGACTTTAAGGGTTTGGGTAATCACATTGGCAAGCGTTGTTTTGCCTACGCCGGGAGGCCCCCAGAGAATCATGGAAGGAATGCTTCCGTTTTCCAATGAAGTCCTTAGCATGCTTCCCATTCCTGTGATATGTTCCTGACCAACAATATCATCAATGGTATTGGGGCGCATTCTTTCTGCAAGCGGTATCTGAGATTCGAACAACATTCACCTCAAGGTTTAGGTTTTAAATTTAGTGAATCTGGCTAGTATCGTGGTACCAAATCCCAGTATGGCAATAATACCAAATGACCACTGTAATCCAAAAGCCTCTGCTATGAATCCAATTAATGGAGGACCAATAAAAAATCCAAAGAACCCGATACTGGATACAGCAGCCAATGCCATGCCTGGGCTCATTTTCTCTGATTTGCCTGCCTGACTATATACAATGGGAACCACAGAAGAAACACCAAATCCAACCATCAAAAATCCGATGGTTGCGGTAACGATTGAAGGAAAGAAAACCGCCATTAATAACCCGGCAGCTATGATCCCCCCGCTTGCCTGTAAAATTTCTTTTCTTCCAAAACGCAGAACCAAACCGTCTCCTAAAAATCTTCCCAATGCCATTGTGCCCATAAATGCGGAATAACCCAGGGTTACCAATGATGGGGGAGCTTGAACCACTTTTTGAAAATAGATACCACTCCAGTCGAACATGGTTCCTTCCGCGGCCATGCAACAGAAAGAGATTAATCCGAGTTTTAAAAGAGAGGCATCTGGTTTTACAAAAATGGGTTGATTACCTGTAACCGCATCTTTGGGCATTCTGCCAAATTTCATAATCAATGCCATGGCCATCATGGTAAGTGCAACAATAAGAAAATGTTGCAGGGGAATCAATCCAAAGGAAATCATCACGGTACCAACAGCAGCACCCGTAAATCCTGCCAGACTCCAGATACCATGGAAGGAAGCCATGATGGATTTACCATATAATTCTTCCACAGCAACTGCCTGGGTATTCACGGATATATTCATCATGTTGCCTAATAGGCCAAAGAAAAACAATAAGCTGGTGAGTACAACAACAGAATCAGCTGTTCCCAGCAAGCTCAATACCAGCGGGTAACATAGCGCAGCCAGTAACATAACAGTTCTGCTCCCCAGTTTTGCTACCAGCCAGCCCGAAATGGGCAAACTAACCATGGATCCAGTAGGTAAGGCAAATAAAATACCACCCAGTTCTGCATCATTAAGTTCCAGTTTATGTTTGATATCAGGAATTCTGCTGGCCCAGCTAGCGAATGTAATTCCAGCAATAAAAAAATAAGTTCCGATTGCCAGTCGATGCGTTTGCTTCGACAGAGATTTATGACCCATATCATTCATTCAGGATGCAAAAATACCTCAATCCTGCTACTTGACCCATTTAGGTTATATTTGCGCTCAGAATCAGGCCTGGCCTGGTATAAATTTCTGTTAGATTATGTATCGTTCAAATACTTGCGGAGAATTAAGAATCTCCAATGTTGGTTCGGAAACCGTTTTGGCGGGTTGGGTTCAAACAGTCAGAAAATTTGGTGCCATTACTTTTGTAGACCTGAGAGACCGTTATGGAATTACCCAGTTGTTGTTTGGTGAAAACCTAGCTAACCAACTGGAGGAGCAACCATTGGGTCGTGAGTTTGTTCTGCAAGCCAAGGGATTGGTGCAGGAGAGAACTAATAAAAATCCCAATATCCCAACAGGTGATATTGAAATAATGGTGACTGAGTTTGCCATTCTGAATAAGTCTGCTATTCCTCCATTCACCATTCAGGATGATACAGATGGCGGGGACGATTTAAGAATGAAGTATCGCTTTTTGGACTTAAGAAGAAATGCAGTTAAGCGAAATCTGGAATTGCGATATGCAGTGAATCGTTCTGCCAGAAACTATTTGCACGAGAATCATTTCATGGATATTGAAACCCCATTTCTGATTAAATCTACACCTGAAGGTGCAAGGGATTTTGTGGTGCCTTCCAGAATGAATCCTGGTCAGTTTTATGCATTGCCGCAGAGTCCGCAAACTTTCAAGCAGTTGCTGATGGTGAGTGGTTACGATCGGTATTATCAGATTGTAAAATGCTTCAGAGACGAAGATTTGCGTGCAGATCGTCAACCTGAGTTTACACAGATTGACTGTGAAATGGCATTTGTAGAACAGGAAGATATTCTGCAGATGTTCGAAGGAATGGTGAAGCGCATTTTTAAGGACGTAAAGAATATTGATTATACCGAAGCTGTAGAGCGTATGTCATGGGAAGATGCCATGTGGAATTACGGAAACGACAAACCGGATATCCGCTTTGGCATGAAACTTTCTAATTTAAAGAGTGCTTTTTTGAAAGCAGGTAAGATTGAAGCAAAGGGTGAATTAATTAATGGTGCCGGTTTTGGTGTGTTTGATAATGCAGAAACGGTGTTGGCGATTGCAGTACCGGGCTGTTCAGAATATACCCGTAAACAAACAGATGAATTAACAGAGTGGGTAAAAAGGCCACAGATTGGTATGCAGGGATTGGTGTTTATCAAATGCAATGCAGATGGTACTTACAAAAGCAGTGTAGATAAATTTTACACAGAAGATAAACTGAAAGCAATTGCAGATTCTGCTGGTGCAAAATCAGGTGATCTGGTTTTGATTTTGGCAGGTCGAGAAGAAAGAACCCGAAAAGCCATCAGCGAACTCCGTCTGGAAATGGGTAAGCGTCTGGGCTTGCGCAAGGACAATGAATTTAAGTTGCTATGGGTGATGGACTTCCCATTATTTGAATATGCAGAAGAAGAGAATCGCTGGGTTGCCCGACACCATCCGTTTACCTCACCTAAGCCAGATCAGATTGATATTATGATCAATAACAATCCGGTGATTGAGAATGCAGAGAAATACCTGGAACATCCTTATTCCAATATCAAAGCTAATGCCTATGATATGGTATTGAACGGAAATGAAATAGGAGGGGGATCTATCCGTATTTATCAGCGTCCACTTCAGGAAAAAATGTTTGCTGCCTTGGGTATGACCGAAGAAGAAGCACAGCATAAGTTTGGCTTCTTATTGGGTGCATTTGAATATGGTGCGCCTCCGCACGGTGGTATTGCATTTGGTTTTGATCGTTTGTGTTCAATTTTGGGCGGAAGCGAAAGTATCCGTGACTTTATCGCCTTCCCAAAAAACAATAGCGGGAGAGATGTGATGCTGGATGCGCCAAGCACCATTGATGACAAGCAATTTGATGAATTGCAGATTAAACTGAATTTGAAGTAATCAGGCAAAAGCTTTGGGGTATAAAGTGATCGCATTGCGATGCAGCTCCTTTACAAAATCGCGGTGAGCCAGAAGAGAAATGAATATGACCAACATGAAGAGTGCAACTAAGGCATAGGCCGTGAAGTGCATTTGTTTTACTCCTGCATAATCAAATAAACTGTTAAAGAAAAGTAGCTGTACAAATAAACCTGAATGAATAATTCCGGAAAGCCGCTCACTAGTCAGTATCATTTCTTTTTTTTGTGCTTTGAAAAGTTTGTTCATTTTTAGGGTGTATACGATCTCAAAAATAAACAGACCAATACCTACAATAAATAAGAACAGACCACGATGATATTCTTGTGTCAACAATTTGCCAATTAACATCATTGCTGCATAAATGCAAACGGTCATTGCAATTTTTGGAACAGTGAAATAGGAGAAGAACAGTTTCCATTTTTGTTTTCTGCTTTTTTTGCTCACCATTTCCATGCGGGTGGCAACAATATCAGCAAACCCTTTGATACCAAATCCCGCGTACACTTCATCCAATGCCTGATCAAAAGAGAGTTTGGGATTGGCTTTCATTTTTTCTTCTATGGCTTCAGATAAATGATCCACCAGTTCCACCTGTACATCATAATACTGTACATAATGCTTTCTGCAAAAGGCATAGAGACTTTCGTATTGGGCTTCTGTAGTCATCCTATTACGGGTTTAGGGTTTACAATGAATTCCAAACTTTGCATGAATGCTTTCATTTCATCCATGGCAACTGCAGTTTGTTTTTTACCGGCCTTGGTTAAGCTGTAATATTTTCGCATACGGCTACCGTTCATCTCTGTTTCTGTTTCAACAATTCCCTGCTCTTCCAGCTTATGCAGCAGGGGATAGAGAGCACCTTCCGTAATGGTTAGTTCACCTTTAGTAATTTCTTTAACCATCTGCGTCATTTGGTATCCGTACATTCTGCCATTGTCTTTTAATAGCCGCAACAGAATGGGTTCCAGGCATCCTTTGTATAGAGATGATTTTTTCATATGTCAGCTTTGTTTTGATAACTCTTTTTTGTTTAGTCACTGCAAGTATACATAATTTATAAATACATAAGAAAATTATGCATAACTTTTCTGTGTATTCAGCTTCTTAGGCATAGTTGGGAATCGCCATATTATATTTCTTTACCTTTAGGGCCTATTTATCGTTTGTATTTATGAAACAATTGACTATTTACAGAATTCTCTCTTTTATATTGGTTCCTGTTGCTTTTGTCATTGCCTTAATAGACCTGTTTGTCCTGCTGGTGGGACTTTCCGGTAATCCTGCCATGTTGTTTATTGCTTTTGTGATGGCTTGTCTGGTGATTTATGTATTTACCTCGCTTCGGTTTTTACTCAATGGAATAGGTAACCAGCGTCAATGTAGTCCATCGCTCAGGGAATGGATTAAGGTAAATGCCTACGGAACCTTGTTTATTGCAGGTATGTTTTTCCTGAATTCTTCAGGCGTTTTTTTTCTGGGGGATTTACAGTTGCAGCAAATGTTAACGGATGTAATGGAGCAACAACCCGAATTGTCCGGACAGATTTCTATGGATACAATGGTAAGTATGTTCAAAACAGTGGCCGTTATCATGTTTATTGTGAGCATTGCCGCAATCATTCATGTTCAAATGAGTTTTAGGCTTTTGCGTAAATATGCTTACTTATTTGGACAATAATGGGTTATATGGTAAGCTAATTTGTTGTTTCCGTCGTATTTCCTACTTTTGCAACCGTCTTATCCAGACACTATATTAAAAAAAATTATATGGCAACAACTTCCGACATCAGTCGTGGCATGATTTTAAAATTGGATGGTAATTTATACTCTGTTGTAGAATTTGGTGAAAACAAGACTGCCAGAGCTGCAGCTAAGGTATGGGCCAAGTTGAAAGGAGTAGACAATAAGCGTTCTATTGAAAAAACCTGGAACAGTGGTGAAACCATTTTCCCGGTAAGAGTAGAAAAGAAGGCTTTTCAGTTTCTTTACAAAGACGAAACTGGCTACAACCTGATGAACAATGAAACTTTCGAGCAAATTGCTTTGTCAGAAGAAATGATTGATGCACCACAGTTCTTAATGGATGGATCAGAGGTTTTCGTATTCATCAATACAGAAACTGAACAACCGATTGGAGCAGAATTACCTGAAAAGATTGTAGTAAGAATTACTTACTGCGAACCAGGCTTAAAAGGTGACACAGCTACCAGAGCGCTAAAAGCGGCAACAATTGAAACCGGAGCAACCGTAATGGTGCCTTTGTTTGTTGATCAGGATGAATTAATCCGTATCAATACCAAAACCGGAGATTATGTAGAACGCGTAAAAGAATAATATACTGGATTACCGGAGAAAAATGACCTGAACACTGCGATTCAGGTCATTTTGTTTACAAACAGAAAATCCGCTGTTTTTATTAAAAAAAGGCTATTTTGCCCCCGATTTCAGTAAAAAATAACTGTTTTTACCCCTAAAATTGCCATTTATGGACTTAAAGCAAATCCACGAATTAATTAAAATCATCAACAAAAGTAATATCGGAGAAATCAGCATCGAGGATAAAGATGGTAAAGTAACCATCAAGCAGAAGGAAGAGCCTGCTGTTACCGTGGCTGCTGCTCCAAGTCACCAAGTGTTTACTACTGCTGCTCCTGCTCTGGCTCCTGCCCCTGCTGCTGCAACTCCTGTTGCACCGGCTGCTGCCCCTGCACCCAAGGCAGATAACCTGATTACGATCAAGAGTCCTATGATTGGTACTTTCTACCGCAGACCAGCACCAGATAAACCAATCCTTGCAGAAGTAGGTACTGAAATTGCGCCAGGTAAAGTTGTTTGCATTATTGAAGCAATGAAGCTATTCAATGAAATTGAAAGTGAAGTGAAAGGAACCATCGTGAAAGTACTGGTGGATGACGCAAGTCCAGTAGAGTATGATCAGCCATTGTTCCTGGTTGAACCGGCTTAATCGATTCTTTACCTAAAAAAAATTACATGTTTAAAAAAATACTAATTGCCAACAGAGGTGAGATTGCTTTGCGTGTAATCAGAACCTGTAGAGAGATGGGCATTAAAACAGTAGCTGTATATTCAACTGCTGACAGAGATAGCCTTCACGTTAAGTTTGCAGATGAAGCGGTTTGTATTGGAAAGCCGCAGAGTAGCGATTCCTATCTGAATATAGCACATATCATGGCGGCTGCTGAAATTACCAATGCAGATGCCATTCACCCCGGTTATGGATTTTTGGCAGAGAATGCAAGATTCTCTCAAATCTGTGCCGATCATGGTATTAAGTTTATTGGCCCTACTCCTGATATGATTAGTAAAATGGGAGATAAGATCACGGCAAAGGAAACCATGATTAAAGCCGGAGTTCCGGTTGTCCCAGGTGGAGAAGGATTACTGGAAAGCATTGAACAAACCAAGGCCCTTGCCAGAGAAGTAGGTTACCCTGTTATTCTGAAAGCTACCGCCGGTGGAGGTGGAAAGGGAATGCGTGTGGTTTGGAGCGAAGATGAAATTGAAAAAGCCTATACTACAGCTAAAATGGAAGCAGCTGCTTCCTTTAAGAATGATGGTATTTACATGGAAAAATTCGTAGAAGAACCTCGTCACATTGAAATTCAAGTGGCTGGTGACCAATACGGAAATGTTTGCCATTTAAGCGAAAGAGACTGTTCTATTCAGCGTCGACATCAGAAACTGGTAGAGGAATCTCCATCGCCTTTTATGACTGCTGATTTACGTGCCCGCATGGGTGAAGCGGCAATTAAAGCGGCCGCTGCCATTAACTATGAAAGTGTAGGAACCATTGAATTCCTGGTAGATAAGCACCGCAATTTCTACTTCATGGAAATGAATACCCGTATTCAGGTTGAACATTGTGTAACGGAAGAAGTAGTGAGCTACGATTTGATTAAAGAACAAATCAAGATTGCCATGGGTGAAAAAATCTCTGGCAGAAACTATGAACCTCAGTTGCATGCTATCGAGTGCAGAATCAATGCAGAAGATCCATATAATGATTTCAGACCATCACCAGGTAAGATTACGAACCTTTTCACACCCGGTGGTCATGGCGTAAGAGTAGACAGTCATGTATATGCGGGGTATGTAATCCCTCCTTATTATGATTCCATGATTGGTAAATTAATTACGGTAGCGCAAACACGCGAAGAAGCCATTGATACCATGTACAGAGCATTAAGTGAATATGTAATAGAAGGGGTTAAAACAACCATTCCATTCCATTTACAGCTGATGCAGAATGAAGATTTCAGAAAGGGTAATTTCACTACCAAGTTTCTTGAATCTTTTACAATGAAGTAATACAGTTATAAAGAATAATCTGGTATCATTTCGATTTAATGGATACCTAAAATAAAAGCCCCCAAAATACATTCGGGGGCTTTTTTATGCATTTCCAAAAATGCTGGGTTACTTTGAACCACCACCACCTCTTTGAGGACGGTTTCTTCTCATTTCTTCATAGAAGTCGTTCACCGCTTTAATCTGATCATCAGTTAAAGGAATGGCCTTGAATTTTTTAGTCTTTTCTTCATTCACAGTCTTCATTTTGGTGGCTCTTTCTTCTTCGCTCATGTCGCGCATTCCACGCATTTCTCCCTGACTCCATAACTGAATTTCCAAAACTTTATCAGCCTGGGCGTCTGTTAATTTAGTTTTCTCTATTAATTGAGGTTTTACGCGTTGCTTCATCATTTCAAGCATTTGTGCAGGGTCCATCTGACCCATACCCTGGGCCTGAACACTTCCTACAGAAAGCGCTAAGGCAAATACGGCTAAAGAGATTATTTTTTTCATTTTTGTAAGTTTATAAAACAAAATAGTGGATTTTTTGAATCCACTATTAGTTTATCGGTCAAATACCAACTGAGGTCGGCATTCTTTTTATTTAATTCTGCTTATCTAATGAATAATAACTCACGGTATTTAGGCAGGGTCCAGTATTCGTCGTCTACCAGGTGTTCCAGTTTATCAACGTGGTATCTGATTTCATCAAAATAAGTGCTCTTGATATTTTCATAAGCAATCGCTTTTTCACGGCTATGAACAATATTATTGGCAACTTTTCTGGCTTCTACCATTTCATACACTTTGGTGTGTACAACAGAAATATGTTTGCTGATATATTTCAGAATGGTTAACTGACTGCTGTAGGCAGATTCATCTAGGCCGGCATTTTTCAGTCCGTTTACATTGTTTAATAAATCATTCTGGTATTTGATAGCCGCTGGTAAAATATGATTGATGGCCAGATCACCCATTACACGAGCTTCAATCTGTACAGTTTTAATGTATTTCTCCAGCTCAATTTCGTATCTGGCTTCCAGTTCTGAATGAGAATAAATGCCATTGGATTGATACAAATTCATGGCTTTTTCAGTGATCATTGCGTCTAATGCAACGGGAGTAGTTTTGAGATTTGGCAAACCACGTCTTTCTGCTTCCTTATGCCATTCTTCACTGTATCCATCTCCTTCGAATAATACATTCTTACTGGCAACAATATATTTCTGAATTACGTGCATGATGGCAATTTCTTTCTTTTCACCTTTCTCAATCATGCCATCCACTTCCACCTTGAACTTCTTTAGCGTATCAGCCATAATTGTATTTAATACGGTCATGGCATTCGCACAGTTTGCAGAAGATCCAACAGCCCGGAATTCAAATTTGTTTCCGGTAAAAGCAAATGGAGAAGTTCTGTTTCTGTCTGTATTGTCCAGCATTAATTCCGGAATGCTTCTGTGTAAATCTAATTTTAAGATTGCTTCATCCTGTTCATCAAATTTGTGTCCGACTCTTGATTCAACATCTGCCAGTACCTTAGAAAGATATTGTCCAACAAATACAGATATAATGGCAGGAGGAGCTTCATTGGCGCCTAATCTGTAGTCGTTTGAAGCTGATGCAATGGCCGCTCTCATGATGTCTGCATGATCGTGTACTGCCTTAATGGTGTTTACAAAGAAAGTCAAGAACATCAGATTGGTCTTTGGCGTTTTGCCAGGAGCTAAAAGGTTCACGCCTGTGTCTGTTGCAAGGCTCCAGTTATTGTGTTTTCCGCTTCCGTTGATTCCGGCAAATGGCTTTTCGTGCTGAAGTACTGCCAGGTTATGACGCTTTGCAACGCGGGCCATCACATCCATCAATAAAATATTGTGATCCACTGCAATGTTTACTTCTTCAAAAATTGGCGCACACTCAAACTGAGCAGGTGCTACTTCATTGTGCCTGGTTCTTAATGGAATTCCTAATTTATAAGATTCCTGCTCAAAGTCTCTCATGAACGCGTATACTCTTTCAGGAATAGAGCCAAAGTAATGGTCTTCCATTTGCTGACCTTTTGCAGGTGCAGCTCCAAATACAGTTCTTCCGCACTGTACCAGATCTGGTCTGGCAGTAGCTAAACCAGCATCAATTACGAAATACTCCTGTTCCCAACCAAGGGTAGGGGTTACTTTGGTTACATTTTTATCAAAGTAATTACATACTTCAACAGCGGCCTTGTTCAAAGCTTCAGTAGCTTTTAACAGCGGCGCTTTATAATCTAAAGATTCGCCTGTATAAGAAACGAAAATAGTAGGAATGCAAAGTGTTTTGCCTTTCCCGATTTCCATAATGAATGCCGGAGAAGAAGGGTCCCACGCTGTATAACCACGAGCTTCAAAAGTTGCTCTTAAACCGCCGCTGGGGAAAGAGGACGCATCTGGCTCCTGTTGTATTAAAGCAGCTCCATCGAATTCTTCAATGGCAGTCCCATCACTTTTAATTGTAAAAAAGGAATCGTGTTTTTCCGCAGTTGTACCTGTTAGGGGTTGAAACCAGTGTGTGTAATGGGTAACTCCCTTGCTTTCAGCCCAGGCTCTGATGCCATTGGCAATCTGACTTGCTACACTTCTGTCAATTTTTTTACCACCGCGAATGCTGGTTACTAAACTCTTATATGCTTCGTCGCTTAAAAATTCACGGGCAGTTTTTAATGTAAATACATTTTCACCGAAAATACCTGTAATTTTTGTGCTGAATTCGGGGATTTCGGTTTCCGCATCGTTTGCAATGCTACTGATTGCTTTAAAACGTAAAGACATACTTTTTGGGTTTATTTCTAGCAAAAATAAGCCTATTTGCCATTGATAATTAAATATTTCAGGCAAATAGGCTTAAAATGTTAATAAAATCACCTAAAAAGGTCACATATAATTTATATTAATATTTACATGCCATGACTTTAACCGGCTTGTATTTGGAGTTATCTACACCGGCACCATCCAGATTCACGATCATGATTTTATGAATACCGTTGTTGTTCATTTCAACAGGTGCAATATTGTCGCCTCTGAAAGCATTTACCTGTTTGGTCAAAATTATTTTACCAGTAACAGCATTAGTTAACTTCAACTGAAGTGTTTTGGTGTTTTCGCTTTTGAATTGAACTTGTTGCCTGTAACCGGATTAGGGAAAGCATTGATGCTTAATTCTTTCATGCTGTTCAGGTAGTTCTTATCTTCTTTACTGAACGAAATACTGCTCATAGCCAACTGTAAATCGGATGACTTTCCTTTTGTTGACGGAACAACAGTGATAACAATAGAGTTTATATCTTTCAAATCAATCGTACCGTTGAATGCACTTGACTTGAAATCTTCAATACCCACAGCGTATTCTTTAGCTGCAGTAAATTTCAAGGATTTGAAAGCGCTCAGGCCTGAGGTACCCCACCTGCTCTTAATAATTTGTAAACAGTTATATAGTCAGGAGTAGTACCTGAAACTTCTACATTTCTAAATATATTAAAGTCTTCCTTGTTTCTGGTTACATTGCTATACAATTTCTCCTTTGTAATTTCTCAGGTTGTATTGTACCAATTCGTGGCCTTTTACTTTAATTATTCCTAAAGAGATAAGTTCATATACTTTCAAGCACTCACAGATTGCTTCAGTATGGTCGTATACCTGTCCAACAGTTCTTGTTCCAAAAGCTACTGCTTTGGTAATATTATTATTTACAAAATCAATCGACATGATTTCTTTTGCATTGGTAATAGAAATCATATCTGTTGGTGTAGAAACATAGGATTTATAAACATTAGACAACTTGGTTGGTAAAATATCCTGAAGTTTCAACGTGGTTCCTACAGAAGCACCTGCATAACAAATATACTGATCGGGTTAAGGCAATTTTGCGTAGTCTACAGGACCCTGTTCACTTTTTTATGCTCTGTTGTAAACGTGGTATGCAATAGCATCACCTAAGCTCTTGCTCTCTAGGACACCTGAATTTCACCACCAACACCGCCAATGCTAACAAAACCAAAGTCGTAAGTATGGTTATTTTCTCCACTAACTCCAGCCGTAATGGAAATATCAGCATCATTATTGTTTGATGCGGCGTCACTATCTCTTAAATCGGCATCTGCTTCAAACCTTACACGGTTAGCAATTTCAATAGGAGTTGGTGCTGTAATCAATTCCAGATCACCCATTCCATTGGCTTTACCGAATACGCTTACATCGTTTCCAGTATATAAAACCTTGCCATTGGTAGCAACACCCTTGTTGTTGTTGTAACATCTAAGACCCCTGTGTGCCAATCGTAGATTGGATCAAATGCGGTTGATATCAATTCTTTACCAGGAAAATTCAATAATGAACCGGTACTGGTTTCCTCATGATCAAGGAATAGTTTTCAGGTTGCAGTATTACCCATGCCTAATGCATCACCTTCGTTTTTTCTGAAACGGTCTGTATTCTGGTAAAGCAATTTCAATCAGTTTTCTAAAAAAAGGGCTGAGGCTGTCTCCGGGAGTAACCAGATAATTGGGTTTCCCGCTCGAAGTATAGGTGCCCCCAGATAGGTGTAATTTTGTGCCTGAACCTGTCGGCCGTCGGAAATCAATAACAACGCAATGACAAATGAGAGAATAGGGCGGTTCATAACACTAGATTTTAGTATTAAATTACTGTATAACATCAGATTCAATGCTTTAATTACGTGCCAGGCCGCTTAAAACGTATTAAATACCAACTAATTTGTATGTATTTTTTTGGGAAAACTTCATTCGGAGACTAAAGCTTCGTTTTGTACCTTCGCAGCATTATGGAAATCACCGTTAAAACCGCCCAGCAATTAAGACTTAACGAAGAAGAATTTGAGTTGATAAAACAAAAATTAGGTCGTACCCCCAATTTCACTGAGCTCTGTGCATTTAGTGGAATGTGGAGTGAACACTGTAGTTATAAAAACTCCATAAAATGGCTGAAAACACTACCAAGGGAAGGAGGAAGAATGTTAGTGGCAGCCGGAGAAGAAAATGCCGGTCTGATGGACATGGGGAATGGTTTTGGTGTTGTTTTTAAAATTGAAAGTCATAATCACCCAAGTGCCATTGAGCCTTTTCAGGGAGCTGCTACCGGGGTGGGTGGTATTCAGCGCGATATTTTTACGATGGGGGCAAGACCCATTGCTTCATTGAATAGTTTACGATTTGGTAATCTGAAAGATAAAAAGACCCAGCATTTGCTGGCTGGTGTGGTTAAAGGGATAGGACATTACGGAAACTGTTTTGGTGTGCCAACAGTGGGCGGTGAAGTTTATTTTGAAGATTGTTATCATACCAACCCGCTGGTGAATGCCATGAGTGTTGGGATAATGCAGGCAAATAAAATGGTTAGTGCTACAGCAAAGGGAACGGGTAATCCGGTTATTTATGTGGGAAGTGCTACAGGTAAGGATGGAATTGGTGGTGCGAGTTTTGCCAGTGCCGATATTACACATGATTCTGTTCAGGAACTTCCTGCCGTTCAGGTAGGGGATCCGTTCCAGGAGAAGAAATTACTGGAAGCCTGTTTGGAAGTGTTGGAAACGGGAGTTGTGGTAGGAATGCAGGATATGGGTGCAGCGGGTATTATTTGTTCCACTGCAGAAATGAGTGCGAAAGGCAATGTGGGAATGCATATTGATCTGGAGAAAGTACCCACCCGTCAGCAAAATATGAAAGCCTGGGAACTGTTGTTAAGTGAAAGCCAGGAACGAATGTTGATGGTAGTTGAAAAGGGCAGAGAAGCAGAAGTGGTAGCCGTTTTTGAAAAATGGGATTTGAGTGCCAGCACCATCGGGCATGTAACGGATGATGGTATCCTTAATTTCTATATGCATGGTGTATTAGAAGCTAGTATACCTGCCTATGAGCTGGTATTGGGTGGAGGAGCACCCCAGTATACAAGAGAATATAAAGAGCCGGCTTATTTTGCTAAGATCAATTCCTTTGATCCAAGTAAGGTTGCAGATACAGAAGACATAAAAGCAACAACAGAGGCTTTAATATCCCTGCCTAATATTGCCAATAAAAGATGGGTATATACCCAGTATGATAGTATGGTAGGTGCAGCCAATACCAGTACAAACGACCCCAGCGATGCTGCGGTGGTTCTGGCAAAAGGTACAGGCAAGGCTTTGGCGGTAACGGTTGACTGTAACAGTAAATATGTTTTTGCCAATCCTAAAGTTGGGGGCATGATTGCTGTGGCAGAAGCGGCCAGAAATATTGTTTGCAGTGGTGGTGAGCCCATTGGTGTTACCAACTGTCTGAATTTCGGGAATCCTTATGACCCTGAAGTATATTATCAGTTTGTTCATGCGGTAACCGGAATGGGTGAAGCATGTAAGAAGTTCAATACCCCTGTTACCGGTGGTAATGTGAGTTTCTATAACCAGAATCCGGATGGTCCGGTTTATCCAACACCAACCATTGGAATGGTAGGGGTGCTGGATGATGTGGCCCAAAAAATGACCATGCATTTTAAAGAAGCAGGGGATATAATTGTATTAATTGGTAATCAGCAAAACGATATTGCTTCCAGTGAATATTTACATAAGTTAAAAGGAATCAGTCATTCACCGGCACCTTATTTTAATCTGGATGAGGAGTATGCTATGCAGCAGTTTCTTGCCAATGCAATTAAAACAAAGATGGTAAAAAGTGCACATGATATTAGTGAAGGGGGATTGATGATTACCTTGCTGGAAAGCGGATTTGCCGGTGACAAAGGCTTTGATGTAAATCCAGCTGTTTCCATTCGCAAAGATGCTTATTGGTTTGGAGAAGCCCAGGGTAGAGTAGTGGTTTCACTATCTTCAGAAAAACTGGATGCTTTTACTGCATTGGCCAATGAGAATAATATACCTCTGACAACTTTAGGTTCTGTAACAGAAAATGCGGTTGTTGTTAACGGAAGCAACTGGGGTTCTATCCATAACTGGAAAGAGAAATACGATACAGCAATAGAAAAACTGATTCAAGGTTAATGGATAAGAAGCTAACCATATTGGTTACAGGTGCTGCAGGATTTATTGCCAGTTGCATGGTTCAGCATTTAAATGATCTGGGCTATGAACAGTTATATCTCGTAGATGATTTTGGTGTAGAAGAAAAGCGAAAAAACTGGGAGCAAAAAAAGTTTCTAGCCATTATCGAAAGAACAGGATTGTTTGAGTGGTTGGATGAGCATAAGCCTGACATTGATATTATTATTCATTTAGGAGCCAGAACAGATACCACTGAATTTGACTATGCAGTGCATGAAACCTTGAATCTTACTTATTCAAAGCAAATCTGGAATTATTGTGTAAACAAAAGCATTCCATTGATTTATGCATCCAGCGCGGCTACTTATGGTAATGGAGAAAATGGATATAAAGATGACCATTCTCTTGTTGAGCAACTTGAACCTTTGAATCCATATGGTGTCAGTAAGAATGAATTTGATAAATGGGCCTTACTGCAATCTGATCAACCTCCTTCCTGGACCGGACTCAAATTCTTCAATGTTTATGGGCCAAACGAATCGCATAAACACAGAATGGCTTCTGTGATCTGGCATTCCTTTAATCAAATACAATCAGCGGGATTAGTAAAGCTTTTTAAGAGTCATCATCCTGCATACAAAGACGGGGAACAATTGCGTGATTTCATTTATGTAAAAGACGTGATTGCGGTAATTGCCTGGATGGTACAGCTGATGACAGAAAAAAAATGGGATGCCTCCAATAACGGTCTTTATAATCTGGGTACCGGACAGGCAAGAACTTTTACCGACCTGGTAAAATCCACTTTTGCAGGGATGGGCCTTGAACCCAATATTGAGTTCATTGATATGCCGGAAGACATCAGAGACAAGTATCAGTATTTTACCGAAGCTGACATGCAGAAGTTAAAATTGGCCGGATATTCGGCCCCATTCTATTCGCTGGAAGCCGGAGTTGATGATTATGTCAGAAATTATCTGCGACAACAGAAAACCTATTGACTCAAA
>JBDLUU010000021.1:0-3480 GCA_039805185.1 Bacteroidota bacterium | reverse complement strand
TTGGAATAACCGGCAGCAATGGAAAGACCATTGTAAAGGAATGGTTGTATCAGTTATTGCAATCCGATTATCATATTGTCAGAAGCCCACGGAGTTATAATTCTAAGATTGGAGTTCCGCTGAGTGTATGGCAAATGAATGCACAACATACACTGGCCATTTTTGAAGTAGGCATTTCTGCAAAAGGAGAAATGCAGGCATTGGCGAATATTGTGCAGCCAACAATCGGTGTATTCACCAATTTGGGTGAAGCCCATAATCAGGGATTTGATCATCCAACGCAGAAGCTGGAAGAAAAATCCAAACTATTTCAGCATACCCCTTTGATTGTAACAGCGGCTGATTATATGCCTGCTTCTTTTTTGCAAAATGAAAAAGTTGTTTCGTGGGGATCAAAACCGCAGAAAATCGGCGGTGGTTCTGTTCCGCAACTACTGGTAGTAAAGCAGGAGAAGCGGCAGGCGGAAACGGCTGTGGAGCTTAGGTTTAGCCACTCAAATCCGGATACAAAAGCATTTTCCCAATCAGCATCATCTGCTGAACAGTTTGAACTTGTGCTTCCCTTTGCCGACGAAGTCTCTGTTCAAAATGCACTCACCTGTGTGCTGGTTCTATTGCAGCTGGGCTATGCGTTTCCGGTGATTCAACAAAGAGTAAAACAATTGCAGCCGGTAGAAATGCGCATGCAATTGAAGCGGGCCATCAATCAGAGTTATGTATTGAATGACAGTTACAGCAACGACAAAGTTTCGCTTTCACTTGCATTGCAGTTTTTAAAAGAGCAGGCAGGGAATCAACCTATTGTTGCCATACTTTCTGATATTGTTGAATCAGGAGAATCTCAGGAACAGTTGTATGGTCATGTGGTACAACAATTATCCAATGCAGGGGTGAAGGAATTGTATGCAGTAGGTCCGCAGCTGTGCAGCTACTTTCAGAGAGCTAAGTTTTCTGTGCCCAGTGCTCAGCAAACAGAACCAAACAATGCCATTTCAATTGAGCATATATTCCCTTTCAATGTACATTGCTTTGAGCAAACCAGTAATCTTTTAGAAGCGCTGAACGAATCACATTTTCAGCAGCAATATATTTTACTGAAGGGAGCCAGAAAATTCGCCTTTGAGCAGGTAGCACATTGGCTGGAACAGCAAGTGCACCAGACCATCATGGAGATCAATCTCACTGCCATGGTGCACAACTTAAAGGAGTATCAGTCGCTGCTTCAGCCACAGACCAAAATGATGGCCATGGTTAAGGCTTTTGGTTATGGCAGTGGGGCAGGAGAAGTAGCCAGAAGATTGCAACAGCAGCAAGTTGATTATTTGTCGGTTGCCTATGCAGACGAAGGGGTAACACTTAGAAAAGCGGGTATTCATTTACCCATCATGGTCATGAGTGCCGATGAGTATTCCTTTGATGCAATGGTGAATCATTCACTGGAACCGGAATTGTTTTCCTTCCCCATTTTAGAAGCGTTTCATGATTATATAGCACAACAGGGTTTACCGCAATATCCCATTCATCTCAAATTAAACACGGGTATGAACCGGCTGGGATTTGATACAGCTGAAATTGATCAACTCTGTAATTGGTTGCAGCAGCAAAAATTACTACGCGTTAAATCTGTGTTGAGTCATCTGGCAGCAAGCGAAGACAAAAAAGAAGATGCTTTTACTCAGCATCAGGTAGATCTTTTTACAGAAGCCAGTAATAAAATTGAAAAAGTATTGGGATATTCTGTTGTTAAACATATTGCCAACACAGCAGCCATCCGCAGAAATCCCAACTGGCAGTTCAATATGGTGAGACTGGGCATAGGATTATATGGTGCCGATAATGTGCAGGACAAAGCACTTTCCTTGCAAACCGTAGCCACTTTAAAAACAACGGTTGCACAGGTAAGACACCTGAAGGCAGGAGAGACGGTTAGTTATAATCGCTCGGGTGTATTAACAAGGGATAGCATCATTGCAACCGTAAGAATCGGGTATGCGGATGGCTATTCCAGAAGGATGGGAAATGGCAATGGAAAAATGTATGTAAGAGGATGCATTGCACCCACGGTTGGTAAAATCTGTATGGACATGTGCATGATAGATGTAACGGATATACCCGGTGTAAAAGCAGGAGACCCTGTTGAAATTTTCGGAAAACATATATCCATTCAGGAAGTGGCCAAAGCAGCAGATACCATTGCCTATGAAATCATGACGGGCATTAGCTTACGCGTGAAGCGTGTGTATATTGAGGAATAAAT
The DNA here is from genome assembly GCA_039805185.1 of Bacteroidota bacterium. GTDB lineage: Bacteria > Bacteroidota > Bacteroidia > Chitinophagales > Chitinophagaceae > Sediminibacterium. The sequence continues at coordinate 1,223 of JBDLUU010000021.1, read as the reverse complement.
TTCATGATTTTATACTATAACTGCCCCTTATCTTTGTTTTTACGATAAAATAGAACCGTGAAAGCAAAACAGATTATACTTCTTATATTGGCTATCCTCCTGATAGATCAGGGGTCTAAGTTTTATATTAAACTGAACTACTATACCGGTGAAGAGCACAATGTATTGGGCACCTGGTTCCGTCTGCATTTTGTAGAGAATGAAGGAATGGCCTGGGGCTGGAAATTCGGGGGAGAGTTTGGTAAAATAGCATTGACTTTGTTCCGATTGGTAGCGGTTATCTGGGGTAGTTTTCTCATCCGGAATTTTATTCGTCAGAAGCAACACAAGGGCTTTTTAATTTGTGCTGCATTGATTTACGCAGGGGCATTGGGTAATTTAATTGACAGCCTTTTTTACGGATTGATTTTTGAAGCCAGCAATCCCTTTACACAAAACGTTGCAACTCTTTTCCCTGCAGGAGGTGGCTATGCAGGCTTGTTTCATGGGAAAGTAGTAGATATGTTGTATTTCCCTATTATAACCAACTCTCACTATCCAACCTGGATTCCGATTGTAGGGGGCGAAGAGTTTGAATTTTTCAGACCCGTTTTCAATGTGGCTGATATGGCTATTTCCATTGGGGTTATTGCCATTTTGATTTTCCAGAATACATTCTTCAACAAGCATGAAGAAGCCCAGCACAACACAGTTGTGACGAATGCAGATGTGAGCGACAAGACACAGATATTTTAATTAGACGCACAATTCCATTTTTACATAAATAAAGGGATTATGAAAAAAGTTTTCTTCCTGATTTTTGCTGCTGCTATTGCAGCCTGCAATACCAACAAAGTGGATACCATTGTACACCATGCTAAAATTTATACGGTGGATTCTGCCTTTACTGTGGTGGAAGCCATGGCCATTAAAGATGGCAAGATTGTAGCAACGGGAACCAATGATGCCATTACCGGTAAATACAAAGCGGATAGTGTGGTGGATGCCAAAGGAGCTGCGGTTTATCCGGGATTCATTGATGCGCATGCCCATTTTCTGGGATATGCATCTTCCCTGTTTCAGGTGGAGTTATACAATACCAGTACCTGGGAAGAAACGGTAGATCGTATTGTGGCTTTTGCCAAAGCGCATCCTGAAATTAAATTTATACAGGGTAGAGGATGGGATCAGAACAAATGGCCCGGTAAGAAATTTCCTACCAATGAATTGCTGAATACATATTT
>JBDLUU010000020.1:0-11166 GCA_039805185.1 Bacteroidota bacterium | reverse complement strand
CTTGTAAAGCCATTATACAAATTTTGAGGCGCAAAGGTAAGGAAAGGATTTCATAGGGCTGGTCTTACAATAGCAAGTTTTACTATCTTAGACCCATGGCACTGAATTATGTTTGGATACTATTTTTTGTGATTGGTCTGATCATCGCACTCATCAAGTTGATTGTCTTTCAGGATTATGAAATTTTCAAAAAACTGGTGGAAGGCATATTTGATGCCAGTAAGTCCAGTGTCATGGATATTGCCCTGCCATTAACAGGTGTGATGGTTTTCTTTATGGGATTGATGAATATTGGGGAAAAAGCAGGGGCTATTAATTTCCTCGCCCGAATCCTGAATCCTTTTATGAAACGTTTGTTTCCGGGTGTGCCCGACAAACATCCGGCCATGGGGCAGATGGTCATGAATTTCAGCGCCAATATGCTGGGGTTGGATAATGCGGCAACTCCATTCGGTTTAAAAGCCATGGAGAGTCTGCAAACCTTGAATCCGGAGAAAGAAACAGCCAGTAACGCACAAATTATGTTTCTGGTTTTACACACGAGTGGATTAACACTGATACCGCTTTCCATCATCGCATATAGGGCAGGAGCGGGGAGTACCAACCCTACCAGCGTCTTTGTTCCGCTCATGCTGGCCACGGCTGTGGCAACTGTTGCCAGTATCATTATTACCGGCATTTATCAGCGATTGAGATTTGACCGCGTATTGATTGCCTGGCTGGGAGCCATTATCACGGCCATCTTTTTATTCGCCTGGTTCATTCAGCAATTGCCTTCTCAGAAAGATATTCCTGTTCCCACTTTAATGACCAAAGAAACTTTCAGTAATGTACTGGGCAATACCATTTTATTCCTGATTATCTGTACGTTCATTATTGGCGGTCACCTGAAAAAAGTAAATGTATTTGATGCATTTATTGAAGGAGCCAAACAGGGATGGGATGTGATTTTAAAAGTGATTCCTTATCTGGTTGGGATGCTGGTAAGTATTCGGGTATTCAGAGAGAGCGGTGCCCTGGAAGCCATCATCAGCGGCATTACCTGGTGTTTTACGGCGGTGGGAACCAGCGGCGATTTTGTTCCCGCCTTACCGGTAGCCATTATGCGTCCATTCAGTGGAGGAGGTGCTAGGGGTTTGATGCTGGATATTTTTAAAACCCATGGCCCCGATAGTTTTATTGGACAACTGGCCAGTACTTTTCAGGGAAGTGCAGACACTACTTTCTACATTATTGCCTTATACTTTGGAAGTGTAGGCATCAAGAAAGTTCGCTACGCCATCTGGGCAGGTATGCTGGCCGATCTAATTGGTGTGATTGCAGCCATCGGCATCGCCTATATATTTTTCAAATAGGCTATTGGGTTTCCGACAACTCCATAATGATGTCCCATTCCGCATCTGTAACAGGCTGAACAGACAAACGCTGTGCTTTCACCAATGCCATATTGGCCAAACGCTTGTCGGCTTTCACAGTAGCGAGGCTAATGGGTTTCTTTAATTTTTTCACGGGTTTAAAATCCACAACCACCCATGCCGTTTCTTCTGTGGTGGGATCCTGATAGGCTTCTGTAACCACTTTGGCAATCCCTACAATTTCCAGTCCTTCATTGCTATGATACCACAAGGCAAGGTCTCCTTTTTTCATGGCCCTTAAATTGTTTCTTGCCTGGTAATTTCTTACTCCATCCCAAAATGTCTGCTTGTCTTTTACAAACTGATCCCAGCTATACTTAAAGGGCTCAGACTTAATCAACCAAAAACTCATGCCAGTTCTTTTTTTGTTTCATTGAATGCAATTCCTTCCTTGGCCAGTTCTGCCAGAACAGGTTCGTAAATTTCTTTCACGATTGGTATATGTAACCCTTTCAATTGAATTTTGTTCTCTAAAATTAAAACTGCTGCAATGCCTAAGGGTAATCCAACGGTCTTTGCCATGGCGGTTCTCAGTTCATCGTCGCCTTTTACTACCAATGAACTGTTTAATGCATATTTCCTGTTATCAAGGGTATACTCAAATTCATGCAGCATCACAATCAGGTCTTTATCACCAGATGCTAGCTTCCATTTCTCTTCCAGGATTTCCTGCAAAAGTTGAGCCGTTGCAATCTTTCCTTTGTTGATGAATGCAGGATTGTTCAGCCCTAAGAAATTGAACTGTTCTAACAAGTCAGCATTGTTTAATTGCACATGATGCTTGCTAAAATGGCTACTGAAAAATTCCGCATAACTCAATCCATCGGTATCGATGATTTCTTCATCGCTGGTTAACTGTGCTGCCACCATTTTTTCCCAGCCCGTGCAAAAAGGAGCATAACGCAAAGTGGTTCTGACAAAAGTGTCTGCTTGTTCCAGCTGATACAATGGGATATACGATAATGAGTCTCTGTTCGGGTAATAAGCCAGTGATCCTACTTTAGGGATTTGCAGTTGCTCGCAATCCACAAATATCTGTTCGTAGGGAATATTTACATGGGTGCCATTGGTCTTATACACTGCACCTGCTTTGCCTGCAGTAACGATATTTCTAGGGTTCCAGCTGATTTTATAATGCCAGGGATTGTTGTCTGATTCCGGTGCAATCAATCCTCCGCAATGCGATTTAAAAGAATGAATGTTACCTCCCTTTTCTTTGATCTCTTCAATAATCTGCATGGCACTCATATGATCAATGCCCGGATCCAAACCCATTTCTCCAATGAACAGCAAACCGGCTTCCTGAATGGCTGGCTCCATGGTTTTTATCTGCGCATCCAGATAGGAAGCGGTTAATAAATTCTTTTGTAAAGCCAGGCAGTCCTGTGCTACCCAGAAATGGAGTCCGGGCGGTAGCAGCGAAATCACGATATCGGCGGTTCTCATCAACCCCTGCCTTTCCATTTCATTCTCTATGGAGAGTCCATTGGCTTTCAGAGAAGGGTATCCGCTGATCTTTAGTTCCAGACTTTTTATATCCTTGTCTGCAATGGTACAAGTCCAGTTTTTTTGCTGACAAACTCTACCCAGATAACCAATTAAAACCGTGGCAGATTTTCCTGCTCCGAATACAACAATATGCATGCAAATGAGATTAAAAAAAATAAAGATAGAACAATTGCCGCCGATGCGTGAAAATCAATGATTTATAAAGGGTGTAACCTGTGGATAAAACACGTAAAAAAACAGCCTTTTAAAGCCTTTTTAAGGCTCAAAAAAGCTATCTTCGCAGACCTCCGTTCAGCCGAATATTTTTTTGTCTGAAAAGGATTAAAAAGAAGAACCCGAAAGTACCAATGGAAGAAAATTTATTACCGGAACAAACCAACGATAACGACCGTATTATTCAGGTCAATATTGAAGAGCAAATGAAGACGGCTTACATCGATTATTCGATGTCGGTAATCGTTGGAAGAGCCTTGCCAGATGTGAGAGATGGATTCAAGCCCGTGCACCGCAGGGTATTGTATGCCATGAATGAGCTGGGCAATAACAGCAATAAGCCTTTTAAGAAATCTGCCCGTATTGTGGGGGAAGTAATGGGTAAATACCACCCTCACGGTGATAGCGCTATCTATGATACCCTTGTGCGTATGGCGCAGGAATGGACCATGCGTTACACACTGGTAGATCGTCAGGGTAACTTTGGTAACCAGGATGGTGACCCACCGGCTGCCATGCGTTATACTGAGGCCAGATTACAGCGGATTGCAGAAGCCATGCTGGATGATATTGAAAAAGAAACCGTAGACTTTCAGTTGAATTTTGATGATTCGCTGGAAGAGCCTACTGTATTGCCTACCCGCATTCCTCAATTGCTGGTAAACGGTTCGTCCGGTATTGCCGTGGGTATGGCTACCAATATGATGCCGCATAACCTGAGCGAAGTGGTAGATGGATGTGTGGCTTATGTAGACAACAGAGATATCACTATTGAAGAATTGATGAATTATGTCAAGGCTCCTGATTTTCCTACCGGTGGTGTTATTTATGGTATGGAGGGAGTAAGGCAGGCGCTCATGACAGGAAGAGGTCGTGTGGTGGTTCGCGGTAAATGCACCGTGGAAACCAAGCCGAATGGCCGTGAAATGATTGTAATTACAGAAGTACCTTATCAGGTAAGCCGTGATACATTAACAGACCGCATTGGTCAGCTGGCTATCAATAAAGTGGTGGAAGGTATTGCCGATGTAGGTAACCAGAGTAATAAAGATGGTACCCGCATTGTGGTTGAATTAAAGAAAGATGCCGTTGCCCAGGTGGTGATTAATCAGTTGTTTAAATACACAGAATTACAAACCAGTTATGGTATCAATAATGTGGCGTTAAGCAATGGCAGACCGGGCATCATGAATCTGCGCGACCTGATCAAAGCTTTCATTGAATTCAGAATGGAAGTGGTGATTCGCCGTGCGAAATACGATTTAAGAAAAGCAGAGGAAAGAGCGCACGTTTTAGAAGGATACCTGAAAGCATTGGACCATTTGGACGAAGTAATTCGTTTGATTCGCGCCAGCCGCACGCCGGAAGAAGCCAAAGATGCTTTGATGGCGAAGAGCCGAGAAGAAAGATGGTATTTGAATTCTGCTATGTTCTCTGAGCTAACCGCTGAGTTGTACAACCAGGTAGAAGGCTTGTCTGAGATTCAGGCGAAAGCTATACTGGAATTGCGTTTACAGCGTTTAACCGGAATGGAGCGTGACAAGATTATTGAAGAATTCAATGGCTTGATTGCGTTGATTAAAGAGTTGAAAGCTTTGTTGGCCAATGAAGATTTGCGTTATGCGCTGATTAAAAAAGAATTACTGGAAGTAAAGGAAAAGTTTGGTGACGAGCGTAAGAGTGAGATTCAGTATCTGGCGGATGAAATGCGCATTGAAGACCTTATTGAGAATGAAGACGTGGTGATTACCATTTCTCATTTGGGTTATATCAAACGCACTTCAGCAACTGAATATCGTCAGCAAAAAAGAGGTGGAAGAGGAGCTGTTGGTTCAAAGACCCGCGAAGAAGATTATGTTGAACATTTATTTGTAGCGTCTACCCACGATACCATTTTATTCTTCACGGAGAAAGGAAGATGTTACTGGATGCGCGTATACGAAATTCCGGAAGGAGAGAAGCAGAGCAAGGGTAGAGCTATTCAGAATCTGATACAATTACCGGGTGATGACAAGGTAAAAGCCATCATCAATGTAAAAGATATTTCTGATACCGATTTTGTACAAAACCATTATATCGTATTGTGTACCAAACAAGGTATTATCAAGAAAACATCGCTGGAAGATTTCAGCAGACCAAGAGCCAATGGAGTAAATGCTATCACTATTGTGGAAGGAGATGAGTTACTGGAAGCCAGACTCACCAATGGTTCCAGCGAAATCATGATGGCGGTGAAGAGCGGACGCGCCATTCGTTTCCCTGAAGAAAAAGTAAGAGCAACCGGAAGAGGTGCCATTGGGGTTGCAGGTATTGAAGTAGATGATGCCAAAGATGAAGTGGTTGGCATGATTTGTGTAAATAAGGACGATGCCGAGAGAACGGTGCTGGTAGTAAGTGAGAAAGGATTCGGAAAACGTACTGCTATAGAAGATTACAGAATCACCAACCGTGGCGGTAAAGGTGTTAAGACAATCAATGTCACAGAAAAAACCGGAAGCCTGGTGGGTATTTTGTATGTGAAAGAAGTTGAAGATTTAATCATCACCTGTAAATCTGGTATCACCATCAGAACCGGTATTGCAGACATTAGAGAAGCAGGCCGCGCCACACAAGGGGTGAAGCTGATTCGCCTGGATGAGGGGGATGAAATTGCTGCTATTTCTCAAATAGAAGAACAGGAAGAGGAAGATGTGCTGGTGAGCGATGAAAATGGTTTAACAGAACAAGCGGATTCCGTTAATAACACAGAAACATCATCAGATGGCAATGCTGGCAGTGAAGATGCCGGATTGAATAGTAATAATGAAGAAGAACCTTTAAATTAAGTACACGATTAAAAACAACCATATGAAGTATTTTTTCTCCTTGTTGTTAAGCGTAGCCATGATAACAGTTGCTACTGCTCAGGATTTCAAGAAAGTTGAAACCAACGTTTTATTGAAGAAGTTTGAAGATGCTAAAACAGAGTTGGACAAAGCAATGGCCAATCCAAAGAATCAGGACAAAGCAGAAGGTTACTACTGGAAGTCCCGCATTTATGCAGCTTTTTATCAGAATGAAACTTCTCGTGCAAAATATCCAAATGCAGTAGAGGAAGCGCATGCTGCTTTCCAGAAGTTTGCAGAATTAGAACCAACTTTGGCAAAGGCAAAGGAAAAAGGACCTGATGGATACTTTGATATGTATTCAACTTCTTTCAACTTAGGTATCAATAGCTTTAAGGATAAAAAATATAACGAAGCTTCCAAAGAGTTTGAAAAAGCAGTAATCTATAGCGATTATATTTTCAAAAACAAATGGGCAAGTTCTCAGCAGCCATTTGATACTACTTCTATTTTGTATTGTGCTTATTCTTTCCAGAATGCACAGAAGGCAGACGATGCTGCTAAGTACTATGCAAGATTAGCAGAAAGCAAAGTAACAGGAGAGGGCTTCGCTGATATTTATAAGTACATGGTAGATTACTATACCAAGCAGAAGAACAAAGATTCTTTTGAGAAATACATGGCATTAGGTAAAGAAGTGTATCCTAATGAAAATTGGGAAGATTTTGAAATTGAGTTCATTGATCAGAATTATGATTTAGCTGGTAAAACAGCTTTATACGATCAGATGGATGCTGCTGGTCAATTAACTGAAAACAAATATTTGCAGTTTGGAGATGTTTTCATCACTGCCAAAAATGATGATGCATTGGATAGCGCATCTGTAGACAAGTATACCCGTAAGGCAATTGAAGCTTTCAAAAAAGCATACGAGAAAAACAATAACAATGCTATTGCCGCTTTCAACGTAGGGGTTACTTACTACAACTACTTCAATATGGAAGATGAGAAGTTTGCTGCCAATATTAAAAAATTACAGGAGTTAAATGCAAACAAGCCTGTAGTTAAAGATCCAAAGAAAAAAGCGGCTGCGGATGCCGAGTTTAAGGCTAAGACCGATGCCGTTAAAAACGAGAATGCAGTAATTGAAAAGAAGTCCATGGAATTGACTGATGTTGCTGCAGATTGGTTAACCAAAGCTTATACCATACTAAAAGATAAAGCAAGCCGTACCAACACAGAAAAGAGTGTAGTGAATAAATCTGTTGACTTTATTGCCAATATCTATTACTACAAAATGGGACGTGTCAGAGGTAAAGATGCGAAGCTTTTTGATCAGTATGAAGCTAAGTACAAAGAGTTTGATGCATTACATGGTACTTTTAAATAAGTTAAAGTAGTTACTATAATGCCAATCCGTATCCTGTTTTTATCCCTTGCATTTGCAGGTATCTTCTCTTGTTCTTCCAGTAAAAAAGAAGGAACAGTAGAAGATACTTCGCAAATGACAGTGGAACCCACTGTGAAAACAGTGCCATTGATCAGTGGTTATGAAGTGATCTGGGGCATGGATTTTTTGCCCAATGGTGATTTATTATTCACGGAAAAGAAAGGAAAACTCCACAGAAAAAGCGGAGATAAAATCACAGAAATATCCGGACTTCCTGTTATCAATACCAGTGGTCAGGGAGGTTTGCTGGATGTTCGGGTTTCCCCTCAGTACAGTAGCAATGGATGGATTTTCATTACTTATGCTGGTAACCATCCGGGCGGTGGTGGTAGTTTTCATCTGATGCGTTTTAAATTGGTTAATGATCAAATTACAGAACCGAAGATTTTATTGAGTTCCAATTCGGCCAATACCATGACTGGTCATTATGGTAGCCGTATTGATTTTGACGAAGCCGGAAATCTATATGTAAGTGTTGGGGAAGGAGGCACAACCAGTTATGGCGGAGCGAATTCACCCAATAAAAATGCCCAGGATGTCAATAGTACCTGGGGAAAAGTACACCGCATTACTCAGGACGGAGGTATTCCGGCCGGAAACCCTGTATTGCCCGGAAATACGACACCCACAAGCGTTTACAGCTACGGACACCGCAATCCGCAGGGTTTGGTATATAATCCCTTCACCAAAGAAATCTGGGAAGCAGAGCACGGACCCAAGGGTGGCGACGAAGTAAATATTATTAAAGCAGGAAGCAACTACGGATGGCCCTTGGTTTCCTACGGGGTTAATTACGACGACAAACCCGTTTCGGCAAGTCCAACCATGACAGGTTTAACAGATCCTGTTCACAACTGGGTACCATCCATTGGTGCCTGCGGAATGGCATTCATCACCGATAAAAAATTCAAAAGCTGGACCGGCAATTTATTGGTCGGTGGACTGGCTTTACAATATTTAGCCCGCCTAGAAATCAAGGACAACAAAGTTGTCAAAGAACACAAACTACTCGACAAGGTCGGCCGCATTCGTCACGTTCGTCAGGCACCCGATGGTTCTATTTATGTTTCCATAGAAGGACCAGGAAGGATTGTAAGATTGGTGGCGGAGTAGGTTCCTTCGGTTTTTCTCATATCATTCATTTCCAGATTATTGATTGTACCAGTAGGCATACTTCTTTCTCCCTTGTGTGCGATTTAACATAATGTTAATTATGAGAAATAAGTTATTTTTAATTTTAGCTGATTATCAGTGGCTTAGGTGGATTCTTATTGGTTGTGCTTGAAATTATACCCATTTACCGCGGTGGATTGAAACAATGCTTATTTTTAAAAATATTCATTCATAAATCATCGTCTCATGTTCTCCAGAAGGAAGTTTTTACAAGTTGGTAGCCTTGGTTTAAGTAGTTTTTCTCTGGCAGGTTTTGCGCCCAAATATGCCGGTAAAAAACCGATTGTTTTATCTACCTGGGATGCCGGAATTCGGGCTAATAAAGCCGCCTGGAATGTTCTAAAAAACAATGGTCGTGCACTGGATGCCGTTGAGCAAGGCGTTATGATTACCGAGAATGAAATGAATTGTTGTGTGGGTTTAGGTGCCAATCCGGACAGAGACGGATTTGTTACGCTGGATGCATCTATTATGGATGAAAATGCGAATTGTGGCAGCGTTGCTTGTTTGGAAAGAATCAAGCATCCGATTTCTGTAGCCCGCAAAGTCATGGAAAATACCCCGCATGTGATGCTGGTGGGTCAAGGTGCTCAGCAATTTGCCCTTTCTCAGGGCTTTACATTGGAAAAAGAAGGTTTATCTGAAGGTGCTGAACGGGAATACAAAAAATGGTTGCAGAAAAGCGAATATAAGCCTGCCATTAACCGGGAGAATAAAGAAAATCAATCAAATTCAATGATTGCTGCTCCTGCCCGCTTGTCTGATGGCTCCTGGAACCACGATACCATTGGCATGATTGCATTGGATGCTCATGGCAATTTAAGTGGTAGTTGTACCACCAGTGGCATGGGATTTAAAATGCGCGGGCGCGTTGGTGATTCTCCTATTATTGGTGCTGGTTTGTTCGTAGACAATGAAGTGGGTGCAGTGGTAGCTACCGGTCAGGGTGAAGATATTATACGGATTGGTGGGGCTCACGCAGTAATGGAATTCATGCGCCAGGGATTGTTACCTGAAATGGCCTGCAAAAAAGCCGTAGAAAGATTATTAAAGGTTAAGGGCGCAAAGGCTAAAGAAATTCAGGCCTGCATGATTGCCATTAACAAAGATGGTGTTTATGGTGGCTATGCTTTGCAAAAAGGGTTCAATTATGCTGTTTGTTATGCAGACGATAAAAACATTTTGGTAGACAGCAAGTTTTTGATTTAAACAGTTTTATTAACTCATTTCATTTTTACTATACATATCATGTTATTAGAAATCTGTGTGTTCAATACCGCCACTGCAGTTGCTGCAGAAAATGCGGGTGCTGACCGAATTGAATTGTGTGAGAATTATGCAAATGGCGGAACCACTCCGTCTTATGGATATTTAAAAACAGTAAGAGAAAAAACATCCATTCCTGTTTTCCCAATGATTCGTCCACGAGGCGGAGATTATTTTCATACCTCTGATGAAATTGAAATCATTCGTAAAGACATATTGCTTTGCAAGGAACTGGGATTTGAGGGTGTTGTATTTGGATTACTGAATCAGGACGGCTCTATTGATAAAGAAAATACTGCCCGATTGGTGGAAGCAGCTTATCCACTTGATGTTACTTTTCACCGGGCATTCGATCGTTGCTTGAATCCCTTAGAAGCCCTCGAAACCATTATCCAGTGCGGATGTACAAGGATTTTAACCAGCGGTCAGCATCCCAAAGTGACCGATGGACTTGCGCTTGTAAAAAGCTTAGTAGAACAAGCCAATGAGCGCATCATCATCATGCCCGGCAGTGGTTTGAACAGCAGCAATGTAAAAAGTATCATTGATACAGCGGGCGTTTCGGAAGTGCATACTTCTGCCAGAATAAGGGTGCCCAGCTCAACCCAGTATCAGAATCCCTTAATGCCCGAAGACTTTGATATTGATTTTGTAGACGCTGAAGAGATTAAAAAAATTAAGTCTATCATCAACGGATGATAGATTAATATAGCATTCTAACTTTGATAGTATGCTTCACCAATTTGAGTAACTCAACCGCTTTCTTCGATAATTTTTTATCAATATCGAGCACCACATAACCAATGGATTCGTTGGTTTTCAGGTACTGACCCACAATGTTGATTTTGTTATTAGACAAAGCTGTATTGATGGCACTCAACACACCTGGCACATTGTGGTGAATATGGAGGATTCTATGCGTTCCTTCAATCGGAGGTAATCCAATAGCTGGTACGGTATGCGATCCATTGGTAATTCCTCTCTCCAGATACTGAAACAATTTAATGCTTACATCTTCCCCAATATTCTGTTGTGCTTCTTCGGTTGAACCTCCAATATGTGGGGTAAGTATCACATTGGGTAATCCCTGTACCGGGCTTTCAAAATGATCTCCGTTTTTCTCCGGTTCCCACGGAAATACATCAATGGCCGCACCGCTGATATGCTTTTCAGAAATGGCATTGGCCAAAGCTTTTAAGTCTACCACTTCTCCCCTTGCATAGTTAATTAAAATGGCACCCGGCTTCATTTGCTTAATGGCATTTTTATTAATCATCATTTTGGTTTCCGGGGTTTCCGGAACATGCAGGGAAAC
>JBDLUU010000019.1:0-5030 GCA_039805185.1 Bacteroidota bacterium | reverse complement strand
CTGCACCAGATATCCATTTCCAGATGGGAAAGCGGTACTCCGCCTGTAAAGCAGTAAAAGACTTATCTCTGAAACGCCCGGTAAAATACCCACGCATCAGAACGGAACCACCTACACGAGGCAACTCCCGAACAGGAACATTGCCCGTTGTATGAATACTACTCAACTGGAAAGCCAATGTGCTTTTGGGGTTTAGGGGAAAATATTTTCGGAGGTCGAGGAACCAGGTGTGAAAATCGTATGGATTATTAGGGAAAGAGAAGTTGCGTGCATAGTAAAACTCTGCAAAACTACCACTATGAGCGCTGAATGGGAAATCGCGCCCTTCATACAAAATAGCAGGTCCAATCCCCAGAGTCTTACTGCCATTAATGCCTGGCACGTTTTGTTCAGATGGCTTCAGGAGTCTTTCATTCACTACCTGATACACATCATTGTAATCCAGCTTCAATCCTGCGTACCATTTATTTTTTAATAAACGATACGTTCTGGATTCCAGAAAAATACGACTATAGTCCTGTGGTAAATAATCGGCTTCTGCAACAGTGTTGTTGCCTATACCCCAGAAACGGTCATTATAAGTGCTGAAGCCAGCAGAACCTCGATACACAAATCTTTCGCCCCTGGTAAACACCTGCCAGGTTCCTTTCACTTCAATCTGCCCCTTGGTACTATAGGTAAACTGACCATGCAAGTATGACCCCCTTGCTTCATTGTCTTTTTCTTTCGCATTAAAAAAGTATTCAAGCGCACCGCCAATACGAATTCCTGTTTCGGGTGTAGAAGTAAAAATGGGAATCGGAACAACTCTCAGATTCATTAATGGCAAGGAGTCAGGATTGATGAAATTCCTGAAAGTTTTTTTGGGCGTTGGCACTTCCGCTTCCTGGGCATTCACGCTAACATATACTGCGAGGGCAAGGCCCAGAAAAATTTTATACAACGACATTGATCATTCTTCCTTTTACAAAAATGAATTTTTTCACTGGCTTGCCTTCCAGCCATTTCAGCACCAGCTCATTGGCCAGTACTTCTTTCTCGGCTTCTGCCGATTCCATATCTACCGGCAGGTTGATATTGGTTCTTACTCGTCCATTGATACTAACCGGATAATCTTTAGAAGACTCCTGTACATAAGACGCATTAAATTCAGGGAATGTTGCATCCAATACAGAACCCTCGTTGCCAATCAGGTGCCAAAGTTCTTCACTGATATGCGGGGCATATGGCGTTAACAGAATCAACACCTGCTCCAATATGGCTTTCTTATTGCATTTTAAATCCGCCAGTTCATTCACACAAATCATAAATGTACTTACGGCAGTATTAAAACTAAAGCGCTCAGTATCTTCCTGGATTTTTAAAATGGTTTTGTGCAATACTTTTAATTCTGCGGGATTGGGACTGTCTTCATTCCAGACTTTTCCTTTCAACTCATCGTAAAACAAACGCCAGAGTTTTTTCAGAAAACGGTGAACGCCTTCAATTCCCTTGGTATCCCAAGGTTTGCTCTGGTCAACAGGACCCAAGAACATTTCATACATACGGAAAGTATCCGCACCATATTTTTCAACCAATACATCCGGATTGACTGTATTGAATTTACTCTTCGACATTTTTTCTACTTCTGCACCGCAGATGTATTTGCCGTTTTCTAACACAAAACTTGCGTTGGCATACTCCCCATTTCTCCATGATTTGAATGAAGCGATATCCAATTCAAATCCATCCACAAAGTTTACATCTACGTGCAATGGAATGGTTTCATATTGATCAATTAATCCTGCAGAAATAAATTCGTTCGGATTCTGTTTGTTTCGATACACAAATCTGGAACTACCCTGAATCATTCCCTGATTCAATAATTTCCTGAAAGGCTCATCAAAACCAATATGACCTAAATCGAATAATACTTTGGTCCACATTCTGCTGTACAACAAATGCCCCACAGCGTGTTCTGTTCCTCCGATATACAGATCTACCTGATTCCAGTAATCGCTTACTTTTCTATCACAGAAACTTTCCTTATTGTGCGGATCCATATAACGCAGGAAGTACCAGCTACTACCTGCATAACCAGGCATGGTATTGGTTTCGAGTGCACCACCCGGAACAATAGCATCATACTGATAAATCCATTCCGGAATATTGCCCAGCGGTCCTTCTCCCTCCGGACCCGGTGCATAAGTATCTACCTGCGGTAAAGTCAACGGTAATTTAGATTCATCCAAAGGAAAGGCAATTCCATCTTTCCAGATAATTGGAAAAGGTTCGCCCCAGTAACGTTGTCTGCTGAAAGCAGCATCACGCATTTTATAATTCACTTTACGCTTGCCAATTCCCATTTCCACCAACTTATCAATCACAATGGCAATAGCATCTTTCAACAAAACACCATTCAGGAAATCAGAATTACTCAAGTACACTTCTTTGGTTGAATTGGCTTCTTCTCCGTTGAAATGCTCCCCGATAATATTGGTGATGGGGATATTGAAGTGTTTCGCAAACTTGAAATCTCTTTCGTCACCACAAGGTACAGCCATGATGGCTCCTGTTCCATATCCCGCCAATACATATTCAGAAATCCAGATAGGAATTCTTCGCTGGTTAAACGGATTCAATGCATAAGCTCCTGTGAAGCACCCGGTAATTTTCTTTTCTGCCTGACGCTCTCTGTCACTGCGGCTTTTCACATAAGCAATGTAAGCTTCTACTGCTTCTTTTTGCTCCGGTGTAGTAATCTGATCAATCAAGTCATGCTCCGGTGCAACCACCATAAAGTCTACCCCAAATATAGTATCAGGTCGGGTAGTATATACCCTTAGCTTGCTGCTTGCATCCTGATCTGCAATAGCAAAATCAATTTCTGCCCCATAAGATTTTCCTATCCAGTTGGTCTGCATTTCTCGCATGGCTTCGCTGAATTCAATTTGATCCAGCCCTTCAATTAAACGGTCTGCATATTCTGTTATGCGCAAGTACCACTGACGCAATTTTTTCTTTACCACCGGATGCCCACCGCGCTCACTTAATCCATTCACTACTTCATCATTGGCCAGCACGGTACCCAAAGCTTCACACCAGTTTACTTCACCGTAACCGCAGAAAGCCAAACGGTATTGCATTAAAATATCCTGCTGCTCTTTTTCAGAAAAGGCTTTCCATTCTGCAGCCGTAAAAGTCAATTGGTCATTGGCAGGGCAAGGATGCACACTGTTTCCTTCTTTTTCAAAAGAAACAATCAGCTCGGCAATTGGAGCTGCTTTTTGAAGCTGTCGGTTAAAAAAGGAATTGAATAATTGCAGAAAAATCCACTGGGTCCATTTGTGGTAATCCGGCTCACAGGTTCTAACTTCCCTGCTCCAATCGTAAGAAAATCCAATATTATCTAATTGCTTTCTAAAATTGTTGATGTTCTGCACGGTACTCACAGCAGGATGTACACCATGTTCAATGGCATATTGTTCAGCAGGCAATCCAAATGCATCATATCCCATAGGATGCAATACATTGAACCCCTTGAGTCTTTTGTAGCGACTAAAAATATCGGATGCAATATATCCCAGCGGATGTCCCACATGCAATCCAGCCCCACTTGGATAAGGGAACATGTCTAATACATAATACTTGGGTTTATCGCTCTTATTGGGAACCGTATATGCCCCGGATTCTTTCCAGGATTCCTGCCATTTTTGTTCAATCGCTCTGAATTGATAGTCCATCTTGCCTGCCCTTTTTATTTATTTGCGTTTCTTTAACGCCTGCCGAAAAATATTCACTTATTTTCAAGGCAGGTTTAAGGGTGCAAATGTAAGTCATTAGCCGTCAAAACCCTACATTTGTAACGTTTGAAAGCAGACCACCGCTGCCCGGCAGCGGTTAAAATAGGAATACAATATGGCGCAGGCAGGAAAAGCATCACTCAAGCGGGGAAAACCCAATTATATCTATACCGTTGTGGGCGTGGCCCTTGTTTTATTGATCATGGGAATCATGGGCTGGTTCTTTCTCAATCTGAACGCAGTAGGTAATACTTTCAAGGAAGACATTCGTTTAAGCGCCTATATGCGTACCCTGAATAAAGACACCATTGCGCAGATTCAACAATATATTGCGGGAAAGCCCTACGCCAAGAATGTGGTGTATGTAGATAAAAACACCGCCAAGGAAATCTGGAACAAAGAAAACAACGAAGACTGGGCAAAGATCCTGGATGTGAATCCCTTACCGGAAAGCATTGATTTTTATGCAAAAGCAGAATACGTAAACAAAGACAGCCTTGCCGCCATCAGTGCCGATTTGATGGCTGCCTATGGCAATCAGATTACAGACTTACAATATCCGCAAAGCCTGGTAACTAGCTTAAATGAAAGAGCTTCTAAAATTGGTCTGATCTTTCTGGTAGTAGCCATTACCCTTTGTGTAATCGTGATTGTAAGTATCGACAACACCATTCGTTTGGCCATGTTCAGCAATCGTTTTTTAATCAAGACCATGCAAATGGTGGGAGCAACACAGTCGTTTATCGCAAGACCGCTCAATATTCGCGCCATCATCAATGGGCTGATCAGCTCGGGGATAGCCATAGTATTGATGTTCTCTTTAATTGGCTGGGCAGAAACACAGTTCCCTCAATTAAAAGCCATCCGCAATACCAATCATACCCTGCTTTTGTTTGGCGGGCTGATTATTCTGGGTGTTGGCATTTCCGTATTAAGTACCCACAGAAGTGTGTTGAAATACCTGAAGATGAAACTGGATGATTTATATTAACCTAAATTATTTAACTCAATTCGAATAAACTTAAATAATCTATAAAGAAATCATATGAGCGCTAACAATAAAACCACTCCACTTTTTGCAAAAGAAAACTTTTTATTCATGCTGATTGGCGGTATCGTGATTGCCCTGGGTATGTATTTAATGAGTGGTGGTAAAAGTGATGATCCTAGTGTGTTTTCTAATTCCGAAGTCTATAGCAAAACCCGCATTACCATTGCACCTATTTTAATTGTAGTAGGGCTATTGAT
>JBDLUU010000018.1:0-47042 GCA_039805185.1 Bacteroidota bacterium | reverse complement strand
TATGCGGTTTCTGATTTCAGAAAAATAGACAAGCGTTTTGGCACGCTGAATGAATTCAAAAGTTTACAGGAAAAAATGCAGGCTGCTGGTATGTACCTGATGATTGACATTGTGCTCAATCATACATCGCATCACCATGAATGGGCACAAAAAGCCAAAGCCGGTGATAAAAAGTACCAGGACTTTTTTTACATGTATGATAACAGAGACATTCCGGATCAGCTGGATGCAACGATGCCTGAAATTTTTCCGGAATCCTCACCTGGCAGTTTCAGTTTTGTTCCTGAATGCAACAAATGGGTAATGACGGTTTTTCACCATTATCAATGGGACCTGAATTATACCAATCCAGATGTATTCAGTGCCATGCTGGAAAATATTTTCTTCTACGCCAATTTGGGCGTTGATATTTTACGCATTGATGCTCCTGCATTTATCTGGAAACAAATGGGCACTACCTGTCAAAACCTTCCGCAGGCACATACGCTGTTGCGATTGATTAAACATTGTATGCATATTGCCACTCCGGGTATGGCTTTATTGGGAGAAGCTATTGTTGCGCCCAAAGAAATCATGAAATATTTTGGCACGGATGCTTTCGTTGCCAAGGAATGTGATATTGCCTACAATGCTACCCAGATGGCTTTACAATGGGATGCACTGGCCACTGGAGATACACGGGTTATGCTGGCGGCTCAACACGAACTTTTACAAAAACCATTGGGCACTACCTGGATTACCTATACCCGTTGCCACGATGATATTGGATTGGGATACGATGATTCCATGATTACAGCAGCTGGTTTTAATGCGTATGAGCATCGTAAGTTTTTGAAAGAATATTATTCCGGTAGTTATCCTGGCAGCCCCGCATCCGGTGCGCTGTTTTCGGTGAATCCCAAAACACAGGATGCCCGAATCAGCGGCAGTTTGGCGTCCCTCTGCGGACTGGAAAAAGCGCTTGCGGGTGACTTGAATAGTAACCAAGCTGTTCAGACTGCAATTTCCAAAATCATTTTGATGCAGGCACAGTCATTGCTGTTGGGGGGTATTCCCATGTTGTTTTATGGGGATGAAGTAGGATATACCAATGACTATAGTTACCTGGTTGATCCCGGAAAAAGCTACGACAACAGATGGATGCATCGTCCGGTGATTCGTTGGGAAAAGAATGATTTGAGAAAAGTGGCCGGCAGTGTTGAGCAACGAATTTTCACTGCTACCCAACAATTGATTCAGTTAAGAAAATCCATTGCTGCTTTTAGTGATCAGAAAAATATTACCTGGTTAACACCACACAATATTCATGTGGCCGGATTCATAAGACATGGCGAAGGCAAACACTATTATTGCTTGTTTAACTTCAATAGTAAAGCGGCTTATATTACCTGGTACTTATTTAAAGAACATGGCTTTGCGCCAACAGAAGTGCATGATCACTGGACGGGTAAAAAACAAAAGGTAGGACCCGATCACGAATACCTTGTGATGGAGCCCTACCAGTTTGCTGTGTTTGAACTGCGTTAGTTAAATAGCCAATCGCTGTCCAAAATTGAATGTTGGTTTTTAATTCGCACCGTCAGTTCTTGCGCGGGCGATTGCATAGTTACCTACTTTCACCCCTTGCGCCAATCCAACCTCACAATCAGAACGATAGTGAATAGCTCCGTATAATCTGGATTCAGATGCTTCTTTAGCCATTGCATGATAGGCACTGGCTCTTGCTGGAACAATATGTCCTAATATGGTAGCAGCAGCAGCACTAAAAGTAGCATGGCCTGAGGTATAAGCAGGGAAATTGGGCAACCCTGTATGGGTTTTTATACTTGGGTCTACCTGCGAAGGTCTTGGATTATAATAGGCAAATTTGGTATCCCAGCAGGTGATCGCAGCATCCATTTCTGCCATGTTCAACAAGGCTAAGTTCCTTGCCCATCTAACTTCACTGAATTTCTGCTTTACGAAATCATCACAGGCAATTTCATTCCAGTGCCCGGGTGGTGTATAGGTGGCAATACCATCTGCCCAATAGTGCACGATTCTAATTTGTTCTCTCGTCGCATTGTTAGAATAGAATCTTACTTCATCCAGCTCTGCTCTAAACTTTTCAGATTTAGTTGAAGGCGGTGCTTTAGCACGAATAGCAAGGGTGGTTAAGGAATCAAATAAAAATGGTCTTACTTTTCCGAAAAAAGGCAACATAGGCGGCCGCTTGGGAAATTCCTGACTTATCCATGGGATTTCTCCAGTTGCTGCAGTTTGTGATTCTAATTCCGCCCATTGCGCAGGGGTTCCAATTGCTTTAGACATATTATCTCCCGCTGCACGTGCAATCACTTTAGCTGCTACTTGTCTTGCCAATTGAACACCTGCTTCAATATCAGATCTGGTGTTCATGCCTGCCATGATTCTTGCCAACATATGTTCATCTGCTTTTTGTTGAATATAGGCGATATCTGCAGGGAACAATAGTTTCAGCATTTCAACACTTACCGCTGCTACGACCGCATCCTCACTGGGATAAGAAGGAAGATTCGTTGCTGGAACCAATGGTTTTATATTGGCATCAACAGCATGTGGAGCGGGTCGATTGTATAAACGCTTATAGTAGTAAGCTGCAACCAATGCATCGTATTGGGCAACACTTACATAAGCATACGCTCTTGCCGCATAAGGTGGGTTGGAAAAAGGAAACTGCGGATAGCCAAAAGGATTGGCGGCACTCGGTGCAGGATATGTTCCGTCTGCATTAGCCACAGGAGGAAGATTTCGCTTTGCCACCAGTTCACGCAAAATTTCGTTCCATCTTAATACTGCACCTGCGCTCCAGTATTGAATGGATGCTCTTTGTTCTTCGGATAAAGTTGCCTGAAATCCTTTGATCTCCGTTAGTTCACGATTGTACACTGCCACATTGGTTGAAGTAGGTGCCGCTAAAGGAAATTCATTGGCTACAGATAATATCACGGGCTTCCAGTCTCCGGCATTAGCATCGGTACTGGTTGGATTTAAAGACTCGTATTGTAGATTTTTTTCTGTTATGGTTCTATCACAAGCAACAAAAGCCGGAAGTAGAAGCCATAACCATTTGATGGTTTTATTTGCTTTCATTTTCTTGTGTTTTTGAGTTAGATTTTTTAGTGAAATCAAAAATGTAAAAGACGCCGGCACTTACAGAAGTTGCCTGACCCATATTACGGCCTGCCACGGTAAACATGGCATTACCTACTGCTGATAATCCTTCTACTTTTCCAAAATTGTATTTGAATCCTACACCTACTCTGCTGGCATTCATTTGATTGCTCAGGAATGGCATATTGTTTCTGGTGATATCAAAACCACCATTGGTTTGCATAATATCCGCAATAACTTCTGCATAGCCCTTTCCGCTTCTGTAACCTGCACGCAGATTGAAGTTGGCCATATTGGGCATTTCTACTTCATTGGTATAATGCATGCGTGTTGTATAATACGCTACTCTGTCAATGGTTACATTACTTCTGGTAAAAAAAGCTGCAGAAGCTGTGGTGAAAAAATTACCCAGCTGATAATCTGCCATTAACCTGGCCATTGCAGTTTTTGCACCAAGGCCAATAGACAAGGGCAAATAATCTGTTACATAGTTAGTAAGTGGAGTTGAATAAGAGCCCAAAGCATACACAGAAAAATCGGCTTTACCAATGGTTGTTTCAACGGGCATCCACTTTACAGTAAGGGTTAGATCTTGGATACCTTGTCTTTTTACTAAAGTTCCTGCTGATGCACTGTTGGAAATATAAGGAACCGAGAATAAAATATTCAGGTTGTCCTTGATACCATAGTTTCCCATGATACCAATCATGGTTGAACCTACTGTTCCTAAATTCGGATTGTCTCTTTTTAGTGTTCCTTCCCAGTAATTTTTCCAGCTGCTATTGCCGACCATAAAGCCGGTACAAAAATTGTTTTTACCCATCATGAGCGCGTCCATATCGGTTTGCGCATGGGCATTCAGTTGCGTCCCTGCTATAGCAGCGAGCATGATCAACCTGAATACGGTTGACCTCATTATGTAATTCATAAATGATTTCTGTTAAGAAATAAATAAATGAAGCTTACTTTTTCATCTTCAGTTTAGACGCAATATGGCGTCCAACTTTCTGACCAATATCAGTACTAATGATACAGGAATTGTGAAAATGCAGTCCTCCGTAAAAGCGAGCCCAGTTGTTTTCTTCGGCCGCGTGTCGGAAAGATTTGAAACTCCTGTTGGCTATTCCAAATTCCAGTTCGGTTGAATCGGTATAGGCAAAATTATCTCCGTACACACTGGTCAGTGCTTCTGCTGCTGCAGAAGAAATGGTAGAGTGTCCACAGGTATATTCAGGGAAAGCAGGTGTTTGCAAATAAGGTCTCCAATTAATATCGATGTATTGATTGATGACGGTTTCCGGACGCACGGTATTGTATTTGTATTTTACATACCAGCATTGTATAAATGCATCAAATAGGGCGATAGCTGTTTTAGCCGTTGCATAAATGGTTTCAGGATAATCAGACTTGGCCTGTTTGGCGGCAATCCCCACAACGCTCATCCAATGTCCGGGTGGCGAGAATTTTTTACTACCAAACATCACATGTCCTGTTACATTCATTTTGAATGGATTATCGTCCCAGAATTCGGCCATATGCTTTTGCTCAGGCGTTAAACTATCAATAGCATTTTTGATAGCCATTACTTCCTGATAATATTTACTGTTTTTATCTTTTATGTTGAATGCGGGAGGAGGAGCAGGCTCGTATATACTGGCACTGTCAATAGCCATTGTCCTGATTTCCATCCAATGCGGCTCGGCCGCGGTTGCGTACATAGGAGGGGTTGGTACCCATCTGCCCGGTTCATCTGTTACGGTGTATTTTTCTGCGCCTCTGGTTTGCAGGTAATTGTCTTTTTTACTCCAGCGAATAATAGCGGCACTTACGCTGTCTGCGAATTCCCTGGACGCTGCTTCTACTTTTTTGGATAAGCCCTTTTTACGTGCTACTGTTAAAATACTGTCTTCGTAGGCTTTCATACTCCCTTCCGGAAAAGTTACGGACTCACCTACTTTCATATAAGAAAGAAGAGCTGCCAGCTGCCAGTCAGTTTCCGGCTTAAGGGATGGTAATTGCATAGGAGATAAGCCATTTAACTGGCCACCCAGCGACTCATACTTTTCCGGATTGGCTGCTGCCATTACTTCATAAGCTGCAATAGCCGCATAAGCATAGTTTCTTGCAGCTACCATTGGAGGGAAGTTGTTCCCCATCACAACGGTATTCAGTTCATGAACAGTATGACTATATAAAAGTGGATCGTGTAAAAAAGTTTTATACTCAGTATTCGTACTACAGGATTGAAGGGCAATAACAAGTATGCCCAGCACCGCAAAGCGCTTCAACATAAACAGTTCAATTATAAAAATGAAAGAAATATAAAATGCTTAATATGCCAGCATCAGGCTTGCGGTGGTCGTTCCAATGCGTTTGCGTAATCAGAAGTGCGTACTAATGGATTTTCAACAATCAACTCCCTCGAAATGTCTCCATAACGAAACTGCCAGGTAAAGCAATGGTCACCCGTGAAGTCTGACAATGAAAACTTTAGTACAATATGCTGATTAGTAGAAGATTCTTTTTGAGAAGTACTATTGAAGTTGGCAGCCAGATTCAGAAACTGATCTCTGGCATTTCTCAAGCCAATTTTTTCAATATTGGGCACGGCCAATAATTCCAGCGAGTCTTTAAAGAAGCGGCGTTTTACAAAGTGATAGGTTACTCCGTTGATTTCAACGTCACCGGTTGCACTTTCAAATTCCTCGCTATTAGGACCATAAGGGGTACTGGCGGCCACTTTCAGGTGTATCAGATTGGCTTCATCGTACTGATCCTGGTACAGACTGGCCTGAAACTGCTTATCCGACTTGTTTTCAAGGTAATTCAAAAGCAAGTTATAGCCACCCCAGCTAAAGAGCAGCAAACACAAGGACAGTATGGTAAAACCTTTTTTCAACTCCCTAAAAATAGTATTTATTTTTGCAATGTAAAAGAATTAGTTTTAAATTTTATCCTCAATTAAACGACAGCCCGGATATGAGAAAAGGATTGTATTTATTGGTTCCTGTATTATTTTTTATTGGTGCTTCTTACCTGCTTCCTTCCCAGAAACCTACCACCGAAACCGTCTCAGTTGCGATGCCGGTGGATGCGGTTACCCGGGTAATGACAAATTCCCAGGAATGGACCAAATGGTTCCCCGGTAAAAAGGTAAACGATTCTACTTTTACTTACTACGATAACCCAATTACCATTCACAAAGTATTGATGAATGGCTTTAAAGGCACTTTAATTAATGATGGCATGGAAGTGTCCCTTGATTTCAGTTTTATTGCAGACCATAACGCAAAAACCAGTTTTACCCTTAATACGGTAATGAAGTTATCGAACAATCCATTCCTTCGCTTCAAGCAATTTCTTCAGATGAATAGCGCGGAAGATGACAGTAAGAGATTACTGTATCAGATTCAGGACTATTTTTCAGATGTTTCCAAGGTATATGGCTATCCTATTGAAATGCAGAAGGTACCTAACTCTTCCTATGTTTCTGCCAAACAGACTTACGACCACGAACCAACTATCGATGAAATTTATGCGCTGATTGATGAAGTAAATGAATTCATTGCAGGTGTGGAAGTGAAAATTGTGAACTATCCTATTTTAAATGTATTCAAAGAAGATTCTTCCAGCTATACCGCCATGGTGGCTGTGCCTACTGAAAGGGATATTCCTTCGAGTGGTAAATTCATGTTGAAAAACATGATGCTGGGCAATGTGGTGGTTTGTGAAGTAACCGGTGATAAAACCGTTATTCAGAAATGCAACGAAGCTGTTAAGAATTATGTGCAGGATCATCGTAAAGTGAGCCCCGCCATTGCTTTTGAAAGGTTAATTACCAACAGAAGAACAGTAAGGGATAGCACCAAATGGAGAACCACGATTAATTATCCAGTATTTTAGGCTTTCTATTTTTGTTGCTTAAGAATTTGAATATTCCCATTATTCTTTGCAAGCACATAACATATTTCTTTCCCGATAACAATCGGCATTGCTTTTCTTACCTCGCCTTTGATAATTAATCCCGGTAATTGAATCGCAGAAAATTGAATGCTTTTTGCTTTTGCCATCTGAAGTACCGTTCCAAAATTAGCATCCTGTCTGCCAATTTCAATATTGTTGTATCCGAAGTTGCCAAGCAACAGGGCTCCAGCCCTTGTTGGAATCACTGCCCTGATATTGCTGAACTGAGCCTCGGCAGGCAGTTGCATGGCATCGTATTTGCCCTTGCCGTCGTTAATCAATACCATACTGGCCATCTGCGTTGCTTCCAGTTTTGTGGCAGCTTCCAGTTTTTCCTTTCCAAACAAATCATTCAGAGAGGCTTTAGCAAAATCTTCTGCATACAAGAATTGCTTCTTTAATACAGGCAATGATTTTTCCAATTGTATTTTACTGGCAAAAGGCATTTCTTTTCCCTGCAGGTAATATGTAATTACCTGTTCCATTCTGCCATTGTTATCATAATCGTTCAGATACAAACGAACCGGTTCTTTTGCACTGGCTTTCAATCGGCTATTCAATCCAAAATTCCCTGCAAGTATATCCTGGTCTCCATCCCCGTCAATATCTATCAACGATATGGATTGCCACCAACCTTTTTGATTCAGTAAAGTCTGCTTCACAAATTGATTTCCCTTTCTGATAAAAGCATCAACCGTTCCCCATAAAGAGGCTAGCACAATATCTTTCTGACCATCCTGATTAACATCCGCTATCTGCGCATCGGTAATCATTCCGGGATTCAGCAAATCTTTGGAATAACGAATGGTCTGGTCCTTGAAATTTCCTTTGCCATCATTTTCCAGCAAATAGGTTCTGGGTGCGAATCCGTATTTCCAGGGTTCTGCTCTTCCGGTTATTAACAAATCAACAGCCCCATCTCCATTAAAATCTTCTGCAAGTATCCGGCTTTGCGTAGTATAGATTCCCGAAAAAGCATCTGCCTTTCTGCTCAGCTTTCCTTTTCCATCGTTTAGGTATAACAAGGGTAGCAAATGCTGGTCTTCTCCATAATATTCATTTCCACCAGTGGCAATGATTAAATCTTTAAATCCATCCTTATTTACATCGGCCCATACAGCATCTGCATTTTCCCACATGGAATCAAGTAGCAATGCCGGTTGGGGTAATGGCTTGAATTTTCCATTGGACTGTTGAATGAAAACGGCGTTGTGCTGCGTTTTGGAAGCCCCGATAAATACGTCATCCAAACCATCCCCGTTAATATCTGCTATAGCCAATGCAGGACCTTCTGCAGAATTCATATGCGGTATCAAGGGCTCTCTGTCGAATTCATTGAATGGATTTTCTTTGTGCTGATAATTCAGTTGTGTTGCTTCTGTAATATCTGTAATCAAATTAGCTAACTGAAGAGCATTTTTCTGATAATCAAATTTAGGCAGACCTGGCTGATAACTAAGCTCCATAGTTTTTCCCGGCTGCAATTGAACCCGCTGAAAACTTTGATCGGGCCAGATAAGAATGGCAGAGTCGGGTTGAATATTCTCTAAGCCAATCAGCAAGGGAATCTGCATACTCGATAAAAAGCCATGCACAGGATACTGTTCGTATGTATACACTTGCTGGTTAGCATATACCAGCAGCTTTGCTCCCACCGCCATGGTATTTTGCGAACTTCCCTTTAAGAGTAAGGATGTATAATTGGGTTGATTGGTTTTGGCCGTGTTGGTATTGTTCTCGTAAATTAAAACAGGGTCGTTAATATTGTTTACAACAATGTCCAGGTCTCCATCGTTGTCCAGATCTGCATAGACTGCTCCATTAGAAAAGCTATTTGGATTTTTATCAATCGCCTCTGTGATATTATTAAAACTGAACTGCCCCTGGTTCTGAAAAAACTGGTTGGGAATTTTGATTTCAGGGAATTGATTGATCAATGTTAAATCCTTGCTTTCCAAACTATTGTTTTTTAGTTTTTCCTGCAAAGCTTCACCGGATACAAAATTGATATAATCAATATCGTTCATTCTTTTAGGAATGCCGTTCGAAACAAAAAGATCCTTCTTTCCATCATTATTAAAGTCCATCCACAAAGAAGCCCAACTCCAGTCTGTTGCATGAATGCCCGCATATTGGCCTATTTCGCTGAACTGACCATTCCCACGATTGTATTGCAAATTATTTCTGGCATACTGATAGGTATATCCAAATGCCAGCTTGTTCTGAAAAATATTGTAGTCGTCTTCGGATAAGGATCTTCTGAGCATATACGACTCATAAGGAAGCATATCCATTGAAATGATATCAGGAAGTCCGTCGTTGTTGGCATCTGCCACATCTACCCCCATAGAAAACTGACTGGTATGCATCAGGGCTTCTCTGCCTTTTTCTTCAAAGCCTCCTTTTTGGTTATTGATGTAGAGATAATCGTTTTCATGAAAATCATTACCAACATAAATATCTGGCCAACCATCCACGTTGATATCGGAAACAGCCACGCCTAATCCGTAACCAATTTTAGATCCATTGATTCCTACTGTAGTAGTAATATCGGTAAACTTACCGGTATCGTTTCGATAAAATTTTTGCCCTGCCAACGCATCAAATGTGTTCTCAAAATTTTTCCGGGGTGCATAATTGCCGTCGTGATTTACTGAATGATTCAGTAAGAAAACATCCAGGTCGCCATCTCCGTCATAATCTAAAAAGGCAGCCTGCGTACTAAAGCCGGAAAAGTCAAGACCATAGGCCGCTGCCTGATCCTGGTATTGAGGAATACCTTCTTTGCTAATACCCGTACAAACCAGGAGTTGATTTTTTCCTTTCAACACTTTGTAATTACCTACCCTGCACAGATAAATATCAAGTAAGCCATCGTTGTTGATATCTACTACCGACACCCCGGTACTCCATGCACCATCATTCGGGATTTTTGCTGCTGTGGTTATATCTTCAAATTGCATTTCGCCTTTGTTCAGATACAGCTTGTTACCCGTTTGATTGGCTGCAAAAAACAAATCAATTTTTCCATCCTTATTAAAATCACCCGCACCTATTCCTGCACCATTGTAATAATACATGTAGGAAAACAAATTGAAGTCTGTGGTTGGTGTAAGCGTGTTGGTAAAATTGAGGCCTGATTCCTTTGAATCAATGGGTGTAAATAAAGAAGGGGTATTCGATTGTTTGCAGCCGCTGGCCATAACCAGCGTAATCAATCCCACCAAAGCCCTAATATTCCATTTCATTTTCATACACTATTTTTTACCTGCTAGGGTTTTAGTAAAATACAGTGGCACCTGATTGTTTTGTAAAAACAGGTATCCTTGTTTTTGCTGCATATTCAGCGGAAGTATTTGTCTGATTTGTCCGTTGATACTGATACCGGACATCTGCGGCGTACTTACTGCAAATTGATTCTTTCCCTTACCCAGCAAGAGGTTGCCATAAGATGCATCAATACTACAGAACTGTGGAAGCAGGTCTATAAAATTACCTGCTGTTAAAATATCCTTATGACCGTCTCCATTAAAATCATCAACAGCAATTGCATTTACAGTCGAGAGCTGTATTTGATAAGGCAAAGACACCAGCTTAAATGATTTTTTCTGCTCATTGATGGCTATCATGGATGCCCCATTGTTTACCTGTAACATCTGTGCATCTCCCAATTGATTCGGAAATAATTCCTGCATGGTTTTGTGCGCAAAGTCCTGGTGTTTCAGGTTTTCCTTTTTTAAATAGGGCAACTGATCTGTGATATCTTTTTTCAAAAACACAGGCATATCTTTTCCGTTCAGTGTATGACTGAATATTTTATCGAGCGTACCGTTTTTATCAAAGTCCTTGATAAATAATTTAACGGGCGCTTCTTTCGAAGTCTTTAAATAAAAATTTTCTCCCAGATTTCCCAATACCAAATCAAGGTCTCCATCTTTATCCAGATCTTCTGCCACAACTGTTTGCCACCAGCCATACTGATCTTCCATCCCTGATTTTTGTTCCTGAAACTGTTTGCCGTTAAACTGATATACATGAGGATACATCCACTCACCTACAATCACCAGTTCGCTTTTATCATCCCCCAGCACATTGGCATATACAGCATCAGTTATCATTCCAAGGTTGGCCAGAAAGGGAGCAACACTGGCACTCACTTCCTTAAACACGCCGTTGCCTTCGTTGTGGTAAAGAAAACTTTGTGGTGCCACACCATATTGCTGCGGGGTACTCCTGCTTCCAATAAAAATATCCTGGCGACCATCCTTATCATAATCCAATGGAATAGCCACTCCGCAATTGGTATGACTAATTAAAAACGCACCGGATTTTAAGGACAGATTTCCTTTGCCATCGTTTATATACAGTTGGTTCTGATACATATCTGAACTGGCAGGTGCTGCATTACCGCCACCTCCTACAAATAAATCCATATCCCCGTCCTGATCTGCATCAAAGAAAAATGCAGCGGTTACATCATTGAATTTAAACTGTTCAAAATCTTTTACCGGCTGTTTCTTCATTCCTGCCTTCGTTTGCAGGTACAATTGACTGGCTTGCCCTTTTGCCCCACCAATAAACAGGTCTTCCATCCCGTCTCCATTCACATCTGCCGCTGCCGCCTTAGGCCCCAGCTTACTTAACATGAAAGGAATATTTCTTTCTATATAAAAATCAACCTGATCGTCTTCGGTATGTTTATCCAATGGCATGGGCTGTTGCTGTAACAATGGAGCGGTTTTGCTTCCGGAATGATTACTTGCGGATTGATTGCTGTATAGAGATTGTATGGGTATAAAAGGAACAGCTTTTGCAGCATCATAGGAAATTTTGTGTAGTTGATTTGCTGCTGGTTGCTGAATAGTGGTCACCATTCTGTTGGGCCAGATTACCTGCAAGGAATCTACACTGCCCGTTCCCAAACCAATGGTCAGTTTGTATTCTACAGAGCTTTGGAAACCTTTACTGGGAATTAGCTCACGGGTGATAATTTCTTCTCCCTTGAAAATTTTTAGGGTACTGCCAATGGCAAAGAGATTCGGCTTTTGAAACTGCAACTGCACAGCCATCCATTTGTGTGCAGGATTTGCATTTAACTGCTCAATTCGCTTGTTTTTATAAATGCTTGCAGGCTGGTTCACATTGTTGATGACCAAATCCAGATCTCCGTCGTTGTCGAGATCTGCATACGCTGCGCCATTGGAAAAACTCGGCTTATCCAATCCCCAATTGGCAGACTCATTACTGAATCTGAGGTTGCGATTGTTTTTAAACATACTGTTGGGAATGGGAACAGAGGGCATTTTATCAATCACGTTGTTTACCTGTTCTTTCTTTCCGTTCAATACCATTTGGTTCACCACATCATTGGCAAAAAAATCAATGAAATCCTGATCGGTTACATCTCTGTAAATACCATTACAAACCAGGATATCGGACCATCCGTCGTTATCGGCATCAAACATGAGTGCTCCCCAGCTCCAGTCGCTTGCGGCTACCCCACTATAAAAAGCGGTTTCCAGAAACTTTCCCTCTCCGTTGTTTACCTGGAGTGAATTCTGCGTAAACTGATTGAAGAAATCCTGGTTTTTCTTGAGCATGTATACATCATAACTCTCAAATGAGGTATTGGTCTTTAAACGATAATCGTCTCCGGGAAGCATATCGGTTGTAAAAATATCAGGCTTACCATCGTTATTAATGTCCTGCAAATCGGCTCCCATAGAAGAGAAACTGATATGCTGTGTTCGGCTTCCAATTTCATCTTTGAAGGTTCCGTTTTTCTGATTGATGTATAAATAATCTTTCTCAAAAAAATCATTGGAAACATAGATGTCCGGATAGCCATCCAGATTAATATCCCCGACTGTTACACCCAGTCCAAAACTGATGATACTTCCATAGATACCTGCTTCGTAAGTAACTTCTTTGAAAATTCCATTATCGTTTCTGAATAAATGATCACCTCCTCCCTTCAGGAATTCTGCAAATGGCGCTTTGGCTTCTGGTATATTGCGCATGTTTGCATAGTTCAGCGTATTCACCGGAATAGGGCTGTTATTTACTAGAAAGCAATCCAGATCTCCGTCTAAGTCATAATCAAAAAAACTAGCCTGTGTAGAATAGCCATCATCAGCCAACCCGTATTCGGCAGCTTTATCGGTAAAAGTATTGTTGTGATTATTGATGTATAGCTTGTTCTTTCTCTTTTCTTTCTGCAGCATATTGCCGGCATTGCACACATAGATATCGAGCCAGCCGTCTGAGTTGATATCTACAAAAACAACACCAGTACTCCATTCGCCGTTGTATACAATACCTGCATTTTCAGTGATGTCTTCAAACTCAAAATTGCCCTTGTTTAAATACAGCTTATTGCTGCTTTGATTGGCCGTAAGAAATACTTCCGGCAATCCATCATTGTTTAAATCACCGGTTGCAACCCCACCACCATTATAAAAATTCCGATACTTGAAAACATTAAAGGCATCTGTTTCAGTAAGCGTATTGGTAAATTGAATATTGGTTTGTACTTCTTCAAAAAGGGTGTCTGATTGCTTTGATTTACAGGAAACCAACAACCCTACTACTAAACCAATGAATAAAATTTGATTTTTGCGCATGTGCTAAAATACGCATTGTGTGCTATTCAAGCAGATAATTTGGATGTGAAAATTCAGCCAAAGTGAATTGCGATATGGTAAAAAAAATCCCTCCGAAATCAAATGATCGCGGAGGGATTGTATATGTTAACCCTGGATATTAGTATCCGAAGTTTTGCTTCAGGTTAGGGTTAGAAGATAATGAAATGGTTGGGATTGGATAAACCACTTTGTATGCATCAGATGCATTTGGTCTTTCTTCAACAGGAGCGTTGAATACACCGAAACGAATCATATCAGTTCTTCTGTGACCTTCCAAATACAACTCACGTCCTCTTTCAGCCAATAAACTGGTTAGGTTGATTGAACCAAGAGCAGTAGTTCTACGCTTAGCACGTAAATCGTTAACGATAGACAAAGCAGTTTCACCGTTTGCACCTGTTGTACCGCCTCTTAATAAAGCTTCAGCTTTCATTAAACGAACATCAGAGAAACGGAAGAATGGAAACTCGTTGGCACTTCCCCATCCGCCACCATTAACTTCGTTTGGATTAAGAGGAAATTTATTTACACGAATACCACTTGCTTCACCATTAAAGAAGATAGATGCGTTACGTGTAAAGATCAATGGGTTACCACTTCTGTCGAATAAGTTTCCAATTGGATCCCCAACAGATCCTGGCTCTTTAGGACTACCTGGTTTTACAGGACCGCGAGCTTGTCCAACCAACAGACCAACAGTTGGACCTACTAAATTAGTGTATCCCGCTAAAGTATCGCTCTTACGAACGTCACTACCGTCGAAGCTATCGTAGAATTGAGATAAAGCAACGAAACCATTCCAGCCTGAAGGACGCTGGTTATAGTGCCAGCTTTGGCAAGTTTGCCATACCAGGTTTGCACCATTTCCAGCTCTTGGATCACCGCCAGGTTTACGAACAAAAATGTTCTCAGAAGATTTATCGCCATTGTCCCACTTAAAGTTATCCCAGTAGTAGTTAGAAATAGCTAGTTTGGGATTAGAAGCAATCAAGTTACAGTACTCAATTACTTTATTCATATCAGCAGCAGCAAATGTATAAGGACCGGCTGGTTTTGTTGGATCTTGCTTGTAAACTGCTTTGTTTAAATAAGCTTTAGCCAATAAAGTCCAGGCAGCTTCTTTGGTCGCCTGTCCACGGTTTATACCATCGTAAGCTGGTAAGTTTGGAACAGCGGCTTCTAGTTCAGCTATGATAGCATCAATTGCCTGAGATCTGGTTAATACATCAGGAATTGCACTTGCAGGCGCAGTTGCAGGACGAGATTGTACCTGACCATAGATATCACAAGTTAGGAAACGGAAGAAAGCACGTAAGAACTGGCCTTCCGCTTTTTCTAACCCTGTTTTGGTTTCAGCAATTAATGTTGTTTGGAATAATGCACCATTCAAACCATTCCAGGTATCGTTGATCTGGTTATGATCAGGACCCCAGGTGTGAAGGTGTAAACGACGCCATGTACCGAAGTCATCCCAGTCAGTACCACGTGTTGGTCCCATGATTTCATCGGTGGAATGCTCTTGCAATCCAAACCAGTTACCCTGGCCACCGGTCAATTGGTTCAACTGCTCGTACACAGCAGCAATAGAGGGCGCTGAAGGAGCACCACCTGCCTGATTAGGAGCTATGGAGTTTGGCGCCTCCAACTTGGGATCAAGCTTGGAACAAGACGTGATCGCAAGTACACCTACTGCCGCGGCAGGTAAAATGTAGCTTTTAATTATATTTTTCATAATAGTCAATGTTTATGTTGTTCTTTATTAAAATCCTACGTTAACACCTAATGTAATAACCATTGGTCTAGGATACTGAGTGTAGTCGAAACCACGTGAAGGGATACCGTTGATGCTCTTGTCTACGTTTACTTCAGGATCAATTCCAGAGTACTTCGTGAACAATGCAAGGTTCTGACCAGACGCAAAAGCAGTTAAAGTCTTAATTGCTTTTCCGCTCTTAATGTCGAACGCGTAGCTAAGGTTCATGTTAGCCAAACGGATGAAATCACCCTTCTCAAGGAATCTTGTTGATACAGAACCCGGGTTGAATGGATTCTCAGGACCGTTACCAATAGCATTAGTTACGTTACGTGCGTTACGCAAACTTCCTTTTAAGAACAATGCATTCGCTGTATTGTTGTAAACATAATGACCGCTAACCGCATTCAAGAATACGCTTAAATTCCATCTTCCATAAGAGAAGTTGTTGGTTAAGCCAGCAAACATCTTTGGCAATGCGGTTCCAACCAATTGGTTAGAAGCACCTGCAGCATAACGTGCGTTACCGTTACCATCAAATCCCTGGAATACAGGCATTGACCAAGTAAAGATTGGAGAACCATTGGTTAAGGTTTGTGCAAAAGCACCGGTTAAACCTTGTCCGCTAACCGCACCTGTATTGATTGGAGTAGGTAAGCCTGTGATATTGTTCTCAACAGTAGTTACGTTGGCACTTACGTCCCAGTTGAATTTATTGCCTTTAACCACTTTGTAGTTAGCACTGATTTCCCAGCCTTTGTTGGTTACCTTACCAGGCAAGTTGATCCACCAGCTGCTGGTTGGAGCAAATCCTCCAGGAGTTGGAGCGAAGAACAACATATTGGTACGCTCGTTCTTGTAATAATCTACAGTTGCAGAGAAACGACCATTTTTAGTAGTGAAGTCAATACCGAAACCGGTTGTTGCTACTTCTTCCCACTTAAGGTCAGGGTTACCCTGCTGAATGAAACGTGTAACGGGACCGCCACCTACATCATAAGTCTGCTGAAGATTCAAGGCTGCATAAGAACCCAGGTTATCCTGGCTACCCAGTTTACCATAGTTAGCTCTTACGTTGAACTCACTGAATAATTTACCCAAAGAATTCTGAGCCCATCCTTCTTCTAATACTCTCCACTTGAATGCAAACGCGGGGAAAGTACCGTAACGGTTGTTGGCACCGAATTTAGAAGATCCGTCAGATCTTACAGTTGCAGTTAAGAAATACTTGTCTTTGTAAGTATAGTTAACACGAGCAAATACAGACTGTAGTTCGTTCTTGTCGAAACCAGGAACAAAGTCTGCTTTTTCTACAAAACTATCGTAATCTTTCACAAAAACATCTGTTGGTGCAACTACTGGAGTCCTTAACTTCCATCTAAAACTACCGGTGTAGCTGTTCTGGAAGCTCTGGTAAGAATAACCTGCAACAGCGTTGATTGCGTGAACGCTATTAAATGTTTTATCAAAAGTTAAATAGTGTTCAATCAAGGTAGACTTGGTTTCCAGATTTTGTCTTGTACCACGTCCGTTTCCTTGAATCGGATTCTGATAATCTTTACCGAAAATGTTGATTGTACCGCCATAAGCGTTTGCACTTAAACGAGGATCCGCAAATGCTGTACGCTCAGACTTAGCATTATCCAAACCTAATACAGCACGGTAAGATAAGCTTGGCGTAATTTGGTAAGTAGCAGATAAATTCGTTAAGAATCTGTTTACGAAGTCACGGTCATCAAAGTAAGCCAGCATTTGAACCGGGTTACGCTGATCTCCAGGCTGGTAGAATGAACCATCGCTGTTATAAACAGGATTGGTAGGATTCAACTGTAAAGCAGCACCTAACAAAGAACCCTGATAACCCGCATTGTTAGACAATGGAGCATATTGGTTCTTGGTATTAGAATAAGTAAGATTCGCTTCTAATTTCAACTTGTCGTTGAATAATTTCTGACCAAGGTTAGCACGAGTAGTGATACGCTTAAGACCACTGTTTCTTACAATACCTTGCTGGTCATCGTAAGAAGCACTCAATCTTGCAGTTGTTCCCTTGTTGCTATAAGCCCAGCTTAGGTTATAGTTTTGAGAGATTGCCTGACGGAAAATCTGATCCTGCCAATCGGTGTTGGCACCGTTGTCAATACCTCTTACTGCTACAGCAGCAGCAGCTGGATCTGCACCACCATCAATATTAGCTCTCTTAGCTGCTAATAAAAAATCCTGTGCATTCATCAAATCATAACGACGTGCAGTTTTAGCCAAACTGGTGTTTGCTCCAAAATTGAAAACACCAGCTTTACCACCTCTACCTTGCTTGGTAGTAATTAAGATTACACCATTTGCGCCTCTGGATCCGTAGATTGCAGCAGCAGATGCATCTTTCAATACAGTAATGCTCTCAATATCGTTAGGGTTTAAGAAGATCAATGGGTTTTTAGGAGTTGTGCTTCCTTCAACACCACTTGCAGAACCCAAAGTACCACCCTGAATCAATGGAACTCCATCGATTACATATAATGGTTCCTGAGAGCCGCTGATAGATCCGGTACCTCTGATATTGATTGTTGCAGCAGCACCTGGCTCACCAGTGGATGGAGTAACCAACACACCAGGAGTACGACCCTGTAACAATTGATCAGGAGAAGCAATTTGACCTTTGTTAAAGTCCTTCTCCGTTACACGCGCAACAGAACCTGTTACGTCTTTTGATTTTCTGCTACCATAACCAATTACCACTACATCTGTTAACGCGTCGGCGGTAGATGTTAATTGCGCATTGGCTGTGTTAGAAGAAGAAATGTTCACTTCAACATTACCGTAACCCGCGAAAGAAATCACTAAGGTTTTGGTTGAAGAAGGAACGGTTAACTTGAAAGAACCGTCTGCACCCGACTGGGTACCTGTTGAAGTTCCTTTAGCTACTACAGATGCACCAGCGAGTGGTGATCCGTCCTTTGAGTCAGTTACCTTACCGGTAACTGTTTTTGTTTGCGCATACGAGAAGATGGCAAACAGACAAGCGAAGGCTCCCATTAATATGGGCCTAGCAAGCAGTCTTAGATTCATAAATGGCAGTTTACTGGTTATTAAGCGTGTACAAAATACACATATTTTGGTGTAAACAAAATTTTTGTTAATTCTTCTTAGAAAAATCAGAAAAATTTATTTCACACCAATATATGAATGAATTGAACCTTTTTTATGACCACTCAGCGTTTTAAAAAGTTGCATGAATAAATAAACTTTTTAATGGAAAAAGTGGTGATTATTAACGCAAATATGCTGGGATTAGTATTAAGAATCGAATTGAAAAAGAACAAAATGTTACACTTTTTTAAAAAACGCAAATTCTTGCATTATTTAACAAAAAAAGCCGCAAAAAATAGAATATTTCTTGCGGCTTTTGAGGTCAAATGTTAAAATATTAATTTTAGTCGCTGCTGGTATTGCTTAAACTCTGCCTCAAGTAAATCGATTCCTTTTTCCTGATTAGGGGATAATGGTTCAAGCGCTGTAACCAGATCCAGGTAAAAATCAGTCAGTTTTCTTCTGAATTTTACTTCATCAAAGAATATAGACTTACGGTTCAACTCGAGTAATTCTTTTTTGAATGAATCCAGTTCTGCCATTTTTGTCTTAGCATTCTGCGATACTCCTGCTTCAGTGCTGGTTGTATCTTTTGCATACCTGTTTAAACTGGAATCAATATTGTTAACCATTTCGGCCAGTTGCTCAATCAAATTGAACATCCGCATATTTTGCTGATATAATTTATGCAATGCAGCAGTACTTAAACCTGCTGAAGGATTGGGCAACACCTGCAATACCTGCTCTACGCTGTCTTTACCTGCTTTCACTTTAACTCTGTAATTTCCTGCAGGTACTTTCGGACCAAATACACCCGCATATTGCACAGAAGATTGTGCAACAAATCCACCCTTGGCTACTTTAGGTGGATTGGATGTTAAAGTCCACATTACTTTGTTTAAACCCTTTACTCCTGTTCCATTGATGTCTTTGATTTTTTTGTTGTCGCTATTATATATCTCAATCTTCACTACATCATTACTTCTCTCTTTCAAATAATAATAGAATGTTGGCGCCAATGATTTAGCCGCACCTGTATATCCTGTTAAATTGGAAGCGGCCTGCGGATACTGAGCAGCATATTCATATTTAAAAGGTTGAATCGGATAAAATAAAAACGACTTACTTAAATCGGATTTCACCATTTCTCTTAAAGGCTGAATATTGTCTACAATATAAATGCCTCTTCCATGTGTTGCAATTACTAAATCACTGGTGGCAGGATGAATTTTAATATCTTTTACCGGGCTGAACCAGGGCAAATTCTGGTATTTACTTCTCATCCAGGTTTTGCCTGCATTCAAAGAAATAAAAAATCCAGATTCTGTGCCTAAGAAAAGCAAATCAGGTGTTTTAAAATCTTCTCTGACGATATGCGCATACCCACTGAATTCTTCCGATTCAAATTTGTTGAACTTATTGCCTCCATCATTGCTTACCACTACATAAGTATTGTTGTCTCCATACATATGATGATCAAGGGTTACAAAAATTCTTTTTGGATTATGCACTGACAATTCAATACTACTGATCGAGGCTTGAGCTGGCACACCTGCTTTTGCGATACCTGCATTTTTGTTTTCCCAGGTTTTACCGCCATTATAAGTCACCATCAAATTACCATCATCGGTTCCTACCCAGATATTATTTTCATTAGAAGGATGTTGCACAATGGTAAATATGGTGCCATGATTTTCTGCACTGGTATTATCACCCGTAATACTTTCACTATTTTCTGACTTGTTGTGAATCGCTTTGTTATTGGTGGTTAAATCAGGAGAAATTCTTTCCCAGTTCACCCCATTGTCTCTTGATCTGAAAAGATATTGTGCACCTACATACAAATTACTTAGCGGTTTTCCGGCTGCAGTTTTCAGACTTGACTTACCCGTTACAATCGGGGTATTCCAGTTCCATCGGTGATCTTCTTCTCCGGATTGTTTTTTGGGTTTCATTGTGCTGGACAATCCGGTTCTCAGATTAATCCGATACATTTCTCCTCCCTGTGATTCCGCATAAATAATCTTTTCGTCTACAACATCAGGCTGAACCCAGAAGCCATCTCCACCACCCAAAGCTTTCCAGTCTGTTGCAGCAACGCCGCCCGGTGCAGTATTAGGGGCCATCCAATTGTTGTTGTCTTGTAATCCCCCATATACATTATAAGGTGTCTGGTTGTCTACACTCACATGATAAAATTGCGGCACCGGTAAATTATTCAGGAACTGCCAGGTTACCCCTTTATTATAACTGAAATAAACTCCGCCGTCCGTTCCTAAAAACAACATATCGGTATTGAAAGGATTAATCCACAAAGCATGATGATCTGCGTGTGGTGTTACACCTCCAATAACGGTATTACTGAAAGTGGCTCCTCCATCATTTGAATAAGCAAATTCATAAGCAGGTCTGTACACGCGCTTGGGATCTTTGGGATCTATCACCAATGTGCTGAAATAGAAAGGACGTGCCATTAATCCGGTTGCAGTGGTTAATAGCGTCCAGGATTCACCATCATCTGCCGATTGATACAATCCGGATTGTTTGGCTTCTACCAACGCCAGCAAATGAGAAGGTTTGGATGGATTAGCGGTAACAACAATTCTTCCCAGATTGCCTTCAGGCAAACCTTTCGTTAATTTCTTCCATGTTTTTCCGCCATCGGTCGACTTATAAAAACCAGATCCAGCTCCACCCGATACAAATGAAAATGGTTTTCTTCTGAATTCCCAGGTGGATGCAAAAATGATATTGGGATTTTGCGGGTTAATAGCAATATCTGCACAGCCTGTGTTCTCATCAATGTACAAAATCTTATTCCAGGTTTTTCCTCCGTCGGATGACTTGTACAAACCTCTGTGCGCAGAAGGTTTAAACAGCGGACCCGGAGCGGCTACATACAACACTTTCTTATCGGTCGGGTCTATTTGAATTTTGGCAATATGTTCTGTGCTATCCAAACCCATTTTTTGCCAGTTATTTCCTCCGTCCGTTGTTTTATACAACCCGGTTCCGAATGAAACCGAATTACGCATATTGCTTTCTCCTGTTCCCGCATACACTACACGCGTGTTGCCGGGTTCAATGGCAAGTGCACCTATCGATTGTGTGTATTTATCAAAAATGGGACTAAAAGACTGACCTCCGTTCTGTGATTTCCAGATTCCGCCACCGGCTGTACCCACATATAAATTCAGCTGCCCATCTGCATACCCTCCTTCAATAGCAGTGATACGTCCGCTCATGGTTGAAGGCCCCAAAGACCTTGCTCCCAGCACCTGAAACTGTGCAGTATTAAAAGAGGGTATGTTCTGTGCATGTAATAAAGATGCAGTTCCTGTAAACAGGAACAATAAAAGTTTGCGCATAAAATGACTTATTTACCTGAGAAAATGGCTTCGTCAATGGTTGGGTTAATGGTTACTTTCTTAGATACCATCATCATCATTCCCATATCAGATTTGAAAGGCATTTTGATACCGTTCTCCAAAGTCTGGTAGTCCAGGTATTTTACAGCCTGCTTAATCTCTTGCCCCTGCTGTTTTATGGTAGTTTCTTCTTTGTAAATCAAATAAGTATTTAGATCGAAGTAGTAGGTTTTTTCGTTACCGTTTTTCGTGGTCAATTTTACTTTATGATAAGAAGCTCCTTCTTCTTCTTCCTTACCTAAATATTCCACGGTAGAACCTTTTTCTTTGTAGTTCACAAACTCATCCTGAACATCCAGTTCATCCAATTTAGATTTGAGTTCATCTTCAGTAATTTCTTCCAGACTGGTTTTACCCATCAATGGATTCTGAGACCATCCTTTATTTGGCGTGGTAATGTCAATGATTTTACTTCCCTGAAATTCCGCATCTACCCGCATGCCTTTCATATGCACGGCCTGCATGGTAAAAGGAATGGCTAAACCCTGTACTTCAATTTGGCCCTCTACTTTTAAAGACTGGACCTTGCTCCATTTTTCTACGCCTCCAATGGCCTGAACATATTTATTGATTACTTCATCAACAGTTTGCGCAGATAAACTGATAACTGCAGCAATTAATACAAAAGCAGATAAGAATAACTTTTTCATGTTTGTTGGTTTAATTTTTTCCATTAGTATAATAACTAATTCCAATATTACATTTTTGGTATTATTTTTAACTTTTATAAGTGTTAATGGTATATTAATTCAACAAACGGTATTATTTGCAGGACTTCTCTAACTCAATGGTAGCAGCAAATACGCCCATAGCTGCAGTTTTTTGCAAATCTTGACAGCCGGCAGCATTCTGTGTTAAAATGACTTTTAATACCCCTCTGTTGAAATACAGTTTTGCATTGGCGTCGTTCACTTCCAATGCAAAACCGATATCTTCTATTGCACCTTCTTAGTTTTTCAGTTCTCTTTTGGCGATTGCTCTACTCATCATATTGCTTAAGATTGGACACAATTTAATTACTCTGCTTCATTCTTTAACATCATCAGCAAAGTATACGCCCCCTTTACAACATAATTACCTTTTTCAGAAAGCATCGATTCCGGAACAATCAATTCGGTAACCCCGTTTTCGGTTTCGCCCACCGCTACTTCGAGCATAGCATACTGCTGTTTGGCCACTTCCTTAAAAATGAAATGTTTTCCTTCATGACGAACAATGGCATCCTCAGGCAGAACGGTTGCTTTTCGGTTCTTTACTTTAATTTCTGCATTCATATAGGTTCCCGGAATCAACACTTTGTCATACTGTTCAAAATGACAATGAACATCGGTATAGCCTTCTGCATTGATGTCCTTACCCATCAACAAAACCTCACAATCGTATTTTTTTTCAGGTTTGTTGTTGGTATATGCTATTAGCTCCTGTCCAATAAATAAATTGGATAAATCCTTCTCAAAGATTTTTAAAGCCAGATGAATATCTGTTGGATTCACCAGTTCAAACATGATTTCTGTGGGAGAAATATATTTTCCAACATTCACATTCACGCGGGTTACATAGCCATCAATGGGAGAATAGATATTGACACTCTTACTGATATTATTCTCTGTAAGATTGGATGGATTGATTCCTACCAGCTGAATTTTTTGTGCCAGCGCAGCTGAAAGTATTCTATGCGATTTTAAATCGGCTTCTACCTGCTGCAACATTTTATCACTGGATGCCTGACTGGCATTGAGTTCTTTTTGTCTTGCATATTCCTTCTCGAGCTGGCTTAATTTAACTTTTGCCATTAAATAATCCTGCTGCAATTGAATGTATTGCTGATCTTCCATAATGGCAACTACTTCTCCTTTATTCACATGCATACCCGGCAACAACTTACTGGTCTTTAAATACCCGCCCAGAGGCACACTAATTGAAACCATATTCTGAGGAGGCACATCCACTTTCCCGTTCACTTTCAGCAATGAAGAAATTTCACCGGTTTGCAAAGGCCCGGTCTGAAGTTCAACGTTTTTGATCTGGGCATCGGTTATTGTTATCGTATCTATTCCTGAACCACCGGCAGCTTCCGTTTCTTCGGGTGTAGATTGGGTTTCACAGGCAATAAAAGCAATTGAAAAGGCCAGTATAAAAAAATATTGTTTCATAATTATTTAGATTGAATAAAGTAAATTAATTGGATAATAGCTTCGTTTAAACTTCTGACAGCTTCTATATAATCACTTTTAACCAGGGTTGCCTGATTAATCAATTGTACCCATTCCAGATAGTTGATTTCTCCCACAGCCAATTGTTTGTTGGCGGTCTCTGTAATGATCTGTGCATTTTTTAAACCCGTTCTTTCCATATACTGAACGGTTGATTGAAACTTTTGGTACTGCGCCATCGCTACCTGGTATTCGGTATTAATCTGTTGTTTTACCTGCTGGTATTGCGATTGAGCAATTTTTTCGTTTAGGGTGGCACTATTGATTCTGGCTTTCTGCGCTTTGTTAAAAATAGGAACACCCACTCCCAGCTGAAAAGCACTGAATCTTTTTCCCGAATAAAAAACATCGTCTGCACCAATACCACGAATACTTCCATTGAGGTAACCCAGTGAAAGATCCGGCAACAGTTTGCTTTGCTCAA
The DNA here is from genome assembly GCA_039805185.1 of Bacteroidota bacterium. Taxonomy (GTDB): domain Bacteria; phylum Bacteroidota; class Bacteroidia; order Chitinophagales; family Chitinophagaceae; genus Sediminibacterium. The sequence continues at coordinate 22,398 of JBDLUU010000018.1, read as the reverse complement.
AAGCTACCCCGGCCTGTGCAATCTGCTGTTGTTGCTGAATGCTTTTTAGTACGGGGTGATTATTGATTAAAGCCGTATCTAAGATGGCCGAAACTTCCAACGTTGTATTTTCATTAGCTGGCACCAGAAATTCATTAGTATTCAGCAACAAATGAAACTGCATCTGCATGGCAGCTTCATCTTTTAACAACTGTTCCTTTTGTACATTAATTTGGCCGAGTAAAGTTTCCGCACTGGTCTTTTCCAGAATATTGGTTTCCCCGGTTTTTAATCTTAAGGCTGATTTCTGAAAAAAGGCCGCATACAAACTATCCGAAAATTGCAGGAGTGCTTTTTTCTTTTGCATATAAACCAAAGCATAGTATACCTGCTGAACCTGCTTTCGCAATAGTGCTTCCTGCACAGCAATATTCAATACACTGCTTTTGAATTCTTCTTGCAGTAATGCTTTTTCACGTTTATAAACTGTTGGAAATGCAGAAGACTGAGTTATCCCAAATCTTGTATCATTATAGATACTGTTGATTTGTCCTATTTCACTTATCAATGCCGTCTTTGGCAACTGACCAGCTGTACCAACCCATAGTTCCTGGTATTTTGCTTTTAGCTGTTCATTTTTCAATACCAGATTATTCTGGATGGCAGAATCAATGGCCGCTTTTAGTCCTATTGTTTTTAATGAATAATCCGGTGTTAATTTATGGGAAACAGTACCGGGTTTATTCTGCGCCTGCAACCCGGAAAAAGAGAGTAAGAGACCTACAATAATTACTGTTGATTTTGCAGGGCTACCTGAATTTTTAAACCCTTTTTCGAACATAATATATAATATAGGTAACACAAATAAAGTAAGGAAGGTTGCAATTAGTAAACCACCAATTACCACTGTTGCCAGCGGTCTTTGTACTTCTGCTCCTGCTCCATTGCTCAATGCCATCGGAAGGAAACCTAGTGAAGCAACAAATGCAGTCATGAGCACCGGCCTCAATCGTAAACTTGTTCCCATTAAAACAATCTCTCTCAGATCTTCCATACCCTCTTTTTTAAGTCGGTTAAATTCTGCTATCAATACAATCCCATTCAATACAGCTACGCCAAACAAGGCAATGAACCCAACGCCGGCACTTATGCTAAACGGCATATCTCTTAATGCCAGGAAGAAAATACCACCGATGGCAGATAAGGGTATTGCAGAGTAAATCAGCAATCCATGTTTAATGGAGTTAAAAGCAAAATACAATAACAGGAATATCAATAAAAGAGAAACCGGCACCGCAATCATCAATCTGGCTTTTGCTGCATTTAAATTCTCAAACGATCCGCCATACGTGATATAGTAACCCGGAGGAAACTTTAACTGCTTTTCTATCTTTTGCTGTAATTCATTTACTATACTTTCCACATCTCGCCCACGCACATTGAACCCAATGATGATTCTTCTTTTTGCGTCCTCACGCTGAATCTGATTGGGACCGTCTTTAATGGTAACCGTTGCCAGTTGCGACAATGGTACCTGAACACCGCCTGGAGTAGGAATTAACAATTGCTGAATGTCTTTCAGGCTTTGTTTCAATTCGCCTTTAATTCTTACTACCAAATCAAATCGTTTCTCTCCTTCAAAGAGCAATCCGGTACTTTGTCCGGCAAATGAGGCATTCACAATTTTATTGATCTCACTTATATTCAAATTAAACTGTGAAATGGTATTGCGATTGTACTCGATAAGAATTTGTGGCATTCCCGTTACAGATTCCACATACACACTTACCGCCCCTTCAACGGTTCCGGCAATTTTTCCTACGATGGCTGCATAATTAGCCAGACTATCCAGGTTTTCTCCAAATATTTTACAAACTACATCCTGCCTTGCGCCCGTCATCAATTCGTTGAAACGCATTTGAACGGGATATTGAAAGCCGGTAGTAATACCCGGTACCGCAGACATAGTATTCCCCATTTTTTCAGCCAATTCATTAAAGGTCTTGGCAGAAGTCCACTCTTCCTTGGGCTTTAAAATCACCATCAAATCACTGGCTTCCATTGGCATGGGATCGGTAGGAATTTCACCACTACCAATCTTGGTAACTATTTTTTCTATTTCTGGATATTCTTTAATCAATAAACCAGCTGCCCTTTGTGTCCGTTCAATGGTAGTATTTAAATTGCTACCGGTAAGCACCCTGGTGTCCACAGCAAAGTCGCCTTCTTCCAGTGCAGGGATAAACTCTCCACCCAAACTTGACAAAATAACCATGGCGGTTATAAACAATCCTATTACTATGGTTAATACCATTTTAGGGAAGCTGATCACTTTTGAAAGCAAGTTCTTGTAGCGTCTTTCCAGCTGGCCCATGATTCTATCTGACCAGGTTGCCTTATGAGTAATATTCTTGCTTAAGAATACGGAACTCATCATTGGAATATAGGTTAACGACAAAAAGAAAGCACCCAATAACGCGAAAGCAACGGTCTGTGCCATCGGCTTAAACATTTTACCTTCAATGCCCTGTAAAGTAAATATGGGCAGATAGACAACCAGAATAATGATTTGACCAAAGACGGCACTATTCATCATCTTACTGGCCGAATGATTCACTTCTTTATCCATTTGCTGCTGCGACAACCGATTGACTACCGCAAACTTTTTACTATGACTCAGCTGATGCATGACTGCTTCTACAATAATGACTGCACCATCTACAATCAACCCAAAATCCAGTGCACCCAGACTCATCAAATTCCCACTCACACCAAAGAGATTCATCATGATGACAGCAAAAAGCATGGACAGTGGAATCACTGATGCTACAATTAACCCTGCTCTTATATTACCGAGAAATAACACAAGTACAAAAACCACAATGAGTGCACCTTCCAGCAAATTCTTCTCTACCGTTCCAATGGCATTGTTTACCATTTTGGTTCTGTCGAGGAAGGGTTCAATAACTACCCCCTTTGGCAAAGATTTCTGAATTTGTGCAATCCGTTCTTTCACATTTTTAATTACCACATTGCTGTTGGCACCCTTGAGCATCATCACAACTGCTCCTGCTACTTCACCCTGATCATTATATGTCATGGCACCGTATCGGGTTGCATGACCAATTTTAACTTCAGCTACATCTCTGATGAATAAAGGTGTTCCTCCGGAAATTTTTTTAATGGCGATATTCTGAATGTCTTCAATATTGCCCAACAATCCTTCTGATCGGATAAAAAGCACAGTGGGTCCTTTCTCAATATAGGCTCCGCCTGTATTCTGGTTATTGCTTTCCAGCGCATTGAATACATCGGATATAGTGATATTATAGCTTAGTAATTTAGCCGGATCTATTTCAACAGAATATTGTTTTAATTTTCCGCCAAATGAACTCACTTCAGCAACTCCTTTTACACCAAGTAATTGTCTTCTGACAATCCAGTCCTGAATGGTTCTTAATTCAGTAATATCATACTCTTTTTCATAGCCTTTTTCGGGTCTTACTACATATTGGTAAATTTCTCCCAGTCCGGTAGAAACTGGCCCCAGCTGGGGTGTTCCAATACCCGCAGGAATCTGGGACTGAACCTGCAATAATCGCTCTGCTACCTGCTGTCTTGCCCAATAAATATCTGTTTTGTCATCAAATACAATGGTTACCAGCGATAAACCAAATCTGGAGAAACTCCTGATTTCAAGCAGCCCTGATATATTGTTGTTCGCCTGTTCTATGGGGAAGGTAACCAACCGCTCAATATCGGTGGCACCAAAAGAAGGAGCCACTGTTATTACCTGCACCTGGTTATTGGTAATATCGGGCACTGCGTCAATAGGCAACCGGGTCAATTCAATTGAACCATACCCAATCAACGCTACCAGAAACAATCCTACTATGAGTTTATTCCTTACGGAAAACTCAATAATTCTTGTCAGCATTATGTTTTGTTAAATGATTTTTGTAAATATCTTTTTAAGTAAGTCTTTGTGATTAAGCATTCACACAAAACTTGGGAGGCTGCCAGATATTGACCTGGTAGTTCGAATAGAACTTAAGGGGGTGATGGCCTTTGTATTGATTTTCCGAGAAAACGGAAGGATAAGGCAATACGATGATTGAATTTAAAGGAACAAAGGGTGAAACGGAAGAAGTAAAAAATTCACCTGTAGTTTTAAAGGGTAGCTGCATATCTCTGGCATAGTCATCGTCCTTAACATCAGTTTGTCCGTAATGTATTTTCAGAAACTGAAATACAGTGATATTGTTATCTTTAGTCTGATGTTCTATAAAGTGCTGAAATATAACAGGCAGTTTCAATAACTCATGCGCCTCTGTAATTGTGCAGAGGTAGATAGAGAGAAATAATATGGCAATGCCCTTTTTCAATACAATGAAGGTACAGTAATTATTAATAATCTTGAATCTGAGGAAAATTAGGTCTATTAAATGACCTGCTCCTGAGTACTGAAGCATTAGATAAACTAATTTATGAAATTGCAGACAAAACACAAAAAGCAGAAATTCAATAATAAAAAAGTGCTAGATACATTTAAACATAAATAAGATAACATATATTATCTTCTACTTATTGCCAGCTTAATTCAACAATCGTATTGATGGGATGAAATTCAATACCTTCCATATAGAGAAAAACACCTTCAGGAATCTGTTTAAAATTAACAGATTTACCACTGGAGTACAACGAAGCCTTCTTTAATTTTTTTCCAGCCAGTGGAATAAAAACAAATGGATTTTTTTGTTCGCTAAGTAAATGGATATAATGCAAATTATCTTTCGCAGTAATAACCCCCCATTCCTGTGCAGGTAAAATATTTCCATAAGTGCCTTGAATGGTTTGGCCGTACTTTTCCATCCATACCCCAACCTGTTTAAGTGTATCCAGATTCTCTGGCTGTATTTTCCCATTGGGCATGGGTCCAACATTTAACAACAGATTGGTATTTAAAGCAGCGGCTTTAACCAGATAATGAATAATTTGTCTGGTAGACTTATAAGCATGGTCGGTAATATTATACCCCCATGAATTGTTCATGGTTTCACAGGTTTCCAGTGGCAATTGATCAGAAGGCTTTTGAAAACTAAGGCCCGTATGATTCTGACCAGGCAAATCCTTTTCGAACATCTGGAAGTCTTCTCCCGGTATGGGATCCAAATGATGATTATTTCCAATTAAACATTTGGGTTGCAATTGATGAATCAGCGTGTAAATTTCCTCGTACTTCCAGTTGATTCTGGAAGACCTGTCTGCTGAGCCTTCCGGATTGGTCTGATCCCAGTGTCCATCAAACCAAATGGACATGATATCACCATAGTTGGTTAATAATTCGGTTAGCTGCGCTTTCATGAATTGCAGATAGGAATTGTAATTGCCGCCAGTCTTCCTTCCTGTACCCTGCCCGGTTCTGCCCGTTGAATAAGGATAATCTTCTCTGAACCAATCCAAGGTTGAATAATATAAGCCCAGTTGCATGCCCTGTTTTTTACACTCATCGGCCAGTATTTTCAAAACATCTTTCCCATAGGGCGTATTAGTAATTTTCCAGTCTGATTGCTTTGTGTCCCAGTTGGAAAAGCCATCGTGGTGCCGGGTAATAAAAACAATATACTTCATCCCCGCCGTTTTAGCAGCAGATACCCATTCTGCTGCATTGAACTGACTTGGATAAAAAGTTTCTTTCAACCTAACATAGTCTTTCACTTTAATGTTTCGGTTTTGCATAACCCATTCTCCTGAGCCCAGCATACTGGAAACACCCCAATGTATAAATAGACCAAAGCGATTGTCCTGAAACTGCTTTCTGGCCTGAAGATTAGCTGGCGATGGCTGGTACTGTTGGGCTGTCATTTGCAGGGCAGAAAAAGCGAACAACAAGAAAAGTGAAAGGCGCATCATAATTTCATTTTTTTAAATTCAGTTTCGTATTCCATTAAGCGTTCAAGCAATACAACCTGATTAATAGCCCGAACTAAATTATGTGTTGGATATTGAATCTGATAATAGATATCATTGTTCAGATAATCTGTTAAAAACCGCAATGCCTGCATATAAATCATGAACTGGCCAGCAAAGAAGAAATGCTTTTTTTCATCAGCAGTAAGTTCATTTTCCATTTCCTTGTAATAGCCTTCTACAATGGCATAATAATAAGTAGGCCTTACTTCAATTTTACTGATATCTTCTTCATTCTCCGAAACCTCACATAAATAAGTGCGCATCATATCTCCTACATCACTGATAAAATAACCCGGCATTACCGTATCTAAATCAATTATACAAACAGCATTATCCTGCTCATTAAACAATACATTACTGATTTTGGTGTCGTGATGCGTTACCCTTTTTTTAAAGGAAGGATTTTGTGTAATGGCATCATATTGTTTTACCAGAAAATTCAGTTTTTCCAGTTTCCCAATCAAATTTTTCTCGCTTTGAATCCGCTGTTGGTTGCCTGTAGATAAGGCATCCTGAAATTGCTGATAACGATAGCTAAGATCATGAAAATTGGGTATGGTTGTTCTTAGTTTTATACAATCAAATCCACCCAGGTAAGCCGTGAATCTTCCAAATTGTTCCGCTGCTTCAAAAGCCTGCTTAGTATTTTCAACCACATCTATGGTATGGGTACCCTCAATAAATGGGAATACCCTGAAATAGCCTGAATCCGACTCCTTCAGCAATGGCTTTCCTTCTATATTTAAAACAGGAGAAGGAAACAAGTAATTAGTATAATTCTTTTTTAAATAAGCAGCAATTGCAGCAATATTTCCATGTATCAGCTCCGGGTTAATAAAAACATGATTATTAATCTGCTGCAGAATAAAGTTTCCTTTGGTGCTGGTAACCTTCCATGTTTTATTGATGATACCTGAAGTGATGGGTATCATCAATGCGTTGGAGGGGATACCAAATTTCTGCAATATCGCTTCCATCAATATTGATCATTTAATGCGAATACTGGTTTTCTATACATCCATTGACCGCCTGTAAAGTCAGGAAACTCTACCGTTTGATTACCCAATTTTATTGACTGCTCACTTAATGGGGCAATGGCACTCCAGGAAGCTGCATCATACACATCCATTGGCGTTGGTGTCTGATTCTTGATAGACTCAATAAAAGCGTGAATGACAAAAAAGTCCATGCCGCCATGACCTGCACCCGCTGTTTCCTTACTCCATCTTACCCAAAGCGGATGATCGTATTTATTAAACCATTCGGTCTGAGATTCCCATTGATGCGGCCTGGGAGATTTACCCTCGATGTAAACAGACTTATTCAGATCCATCCAAATACCTTCTGATCCCTGCACCCTGAAGCCCAGCGAATAAGGCCTGGGCAAATTGGTATCGTGTTGCAACAAAATAGTTTCGCCATTATTACAATCGATTGAGGTTGTTACTACATCACCCAATTTAAACTGAACTTTTGCATTGGGATGAGACTCCCCGCCCTTCTTTACTACGTAGTTATGTAAGCCCCTTGCCTTAGACGAGAAAGAACATAAAGATAAAAATCGATTACCGCGATTGATATTGATATAATGCGCAATCGGACCAATGCCATGGGTGGGATATAAATCGCCGTTTCTATAAACCGAATGGATTGTTCGCCAGGCCGCTTCTGAAAAGCCTTTTTCACCAAACTCCACACCGCCACCATAGGGCTTAACCCCATCATTGAATTTGACTTCTCTGAGGTCATGCTGATACCCACCCTGCAAATGAATAATTTCTCCGAATAATCCCTGCCTTACCATATTCAAGGCAGCCATCACATCTCTTCTGTAACAAACATTCTCAAGCATCATTACCTGACCATTGTATTGCTCTGCCGCTTTCACCACGTCCCAATGATCCTGCAATGTTGTGCCCAGCATCACTTCTGTTCCCACATATTTTATTCCAGCCTGTAAAGCCCCAATAATCATTTCCTTGTGCAGTTCCCAGGGAGTAGCAATAATAACCCCATCTGGTTTTTCTTTTGCCACCATCTCTTTCCAGATTACCGGAGAACCGGTATACACTTTCGGCATTGTCTTTCCTGACTTCTCAATCATTCCCTTTGCCGTTGACAACATTCTGTCATTAATATCACAGATAGCTGTTAACTCTACGTCTTCTCTTCGCAGCAAAAGATCCAGATGGTTTTGCCCACGCAAACCTGTTCCAATAATCACAATTTTTACTTTAGAAGCCAAAGGCTTAGCTGATAGGATACTGGCTGACAATACCATTACACCAGATGCCATAGCCGTTTTTTGAAGGAAATTTTTACGGTTCATTATGCAGGATTAATCTTTTAAATGATGAACAGAATAATAGGAATGCCCGAATAGTTTTCAATTTATGATTTATCTCGCAGTGTTTTCCCACTCTGCGTAAGAATCACTCGTTTCATAAATCTTTAATTTCCTCAATCGTATATCAGCAGGCAATTCTGCAAGCAGTAGATTTCTTATATAAAGTAGTATGTTTTCTGCTGTTGGCTCCATTTCCCATACAATTAGGTTCTCGGATGCAGCAGCATGAGGATGTTCTGCCAGAAAATCATTGGATAAAATCAACCGATGATCCAGCTGCTCAACGATAATCCGGTTCACAATCTTTTTAAGGTCTTTGAAGTCAATAACGAATCCTGGTTTAGGAAGGTATGCCATATCATCGGCATCTGATCCAACTGTTACATGTAATACATAAGAATGACCATGAATATTTCTGCAATGTCCGTTGTAGCCATGAATGGCATGTGCTGTTTCAAATCTGAATATTTTGGTAACTTGTAACATTCGTTCAACTTTAAATTCCCATTCAAAGTAAACCTTAATTTGGAATTTTAGTAAAAAACAAAGAAGAAAGTTTACCTATTGACTGTAGAGATTCCAATCAGGCGATTATAAAATTTCAGTTCCATTTTCAATAGATGCAATATAAAAATCCAAGGGCAAATTCATAGCAGCTTCATATGCTGGTTTAATCTCACTAATCAACTGTTCAATAGCATGTTCCTGCACAAGGTTAATGGTGCATCCCCCAAATCCACCTCCCATCATTCTGGCACCCGGCACTTCTGGTTTATCTTTCACATAATCAACCAGAAAATCCAACTCTTTACAACTTACCTCATACTGCTTACTTAGTCCTTCATGAGTTTCAAACATGCATTCACCCATTGAGGCAATATCATTTTTCTCCAAATAGTTGCATGCTTTGGTTAATCTATCCATTTCATCAACCACAAAACGGCTTCTGCGATAGACCAATTCATTTACAGGTAAAACATATTTCTCCAGCATTTCAACAGTTATATCCCTAAGAGAAGATACTGATGGATGATGGGATTTAATTAATTCAACCGCATGCGTACATTCGGCTCTTCTTGTATTGTATTCTGTGGAAGCAAGTGAATGTTTTACATTGGTATTTAATAGGAGAATTTTAATACCATCTATTTTAAATGGCACATACTCGTATTCTAATGAACGACAGTCCAGTTTAATTACCTGATTGGCCTTTCCCATAATGGAAGCAAACTGATCCATGATACCACACATTACGCCCGCATATTCATGTTCGGCTTTCTGTGCCATACGAACCATTTCAATCCTTTCATTACCTGTCTGTAATAAATGGTCTAAAGCAAAAACAGTAGCACACTCTACAGCTGCTGATGAAGAGAGACCAGCACCTATAGGTACATCGCTGGTCAGTAACGCGTTAAATCCCTTTAGAGAAATACCCTTTTGGATAAATTGAGCGGCACTACCTAAAATATAGTTGGGCCAGCTTACATCACCAATTGGTTTTAAAGTATGAATGGTGGTTGAAAAGTTTTGTTTTAGGTCTACGGCATACAAGTGAATTTCATCGTCCTCTCTTAACGATATAGCAATATAAGCAGCTTTATCAATGGCTGCCGGTAATACAAAACCATTATTGTAATCGGCATGCTCTCCTATAATATTGACTCTTCCGGGAGAGCGAACTATTACCTGAGGCGAAGCCCCAAACGCTAGCGCAAATAAACTTGCTATGTTATTTTTCAAGTGGCAAAATTTATTAATCAAACATCATTTGATTTTTTAATTTTAATATCTTTTACACATCTAAACCCTGTATGTTCCAAACCTGTATCGGGACTGCTTTTCATTCTTCTGGCAACACGATAGCCGCTGCAATAGGCATCATTACACAAATAGCTTCCCCCTCTTAATACTCTCTTGGGTGTGTAGGGATCCTGTGGGTCAAAACTTTTTGCAGGACCCTTTGGATTCAACGTGTTTTTACTTGAAAGGGTTTTATAATAATCTGCATCATACCAGTCACTGCACCATTCCCATACATTACCTGCCATATCAAAAAGTCCAAAAGCATTACAAGTGAATGACATAACCGGTGCATATTTTAGAAAGCCATCTTTCTGTTCATTGTAATAAGGAAAATTTCCTTCCCAACTATTGGTCTTTGGTGTACCCTGATTAACCGGCTGATTTCCCCAAGGATAAATCTGATTGATTCTTCCCCCTCTGGCTGCATATTCCCATTCTGCTTCTGTGGGCAATCGCTTTCCTGCCCATTTACAATAGGCCATTGCATCGTCCCAACTTACATGCACAACAGGAAAATTCTCTTTGCCTTTTATATTGCTGCCTGGCCCTTGCGGCTGCTTCCAGTTAGCGCTTTCAACCCAACTCCACCACTGACTGTAATCATTCAGATTCACAGGACCATTGGTTTGCTTAAAAACGAGAGAGGCAGCCACCAGTAAGCTATCAGCGGGTTTGGGTGTTCCGGGTGGAACCGTATTTTTAATTTCTTCCCAGTTGGGTTTTCTCTCTGCAGTGGTAATATATCCGGTTGCTCTTACAAAAGCTGCAAATTGTGCATTCGTTACTTCTGTAATATCCATATAAAAGGAATCAACCGTTACTTTATGCTTCGGGTATTCATCTATATCTGCCTGATCATTATCTCCTCCCATATCAAAACTTCCACCCGGAATTAATACCATATTTCTGTACAAAGTATCGCCTGCTGCTCCAAAACGTTGAGACCCTTGCATACAGGCATGCGCAGAATCTTTTGTTTGATTCAATTCCTTTGCTGAAGACTCAGTAGCATTATGGTTTTTGCAACTAGCTCCAAAAAATATCAGGAAAATAAAATGAATTAGCCTTTTTTTTAAGAAAGCAGAATTGTGCAGTTTTTCTAAAAAGTTTGTCTTCAAATCATTAACAAATTACAAGCTTTAAAGATACATCGGATTCAGGATTTCCCGATTATGTAAACTGAATTCCTGATTTAATAAGCCCTGAAAATTGGGAAGACTGAAATTCGCAGCTCAAATTTTAAAAAATGAAAGGGATTTTAGTATTAGCATTGGTTTGTATCACTTGGGTTTTAAATGGACAAACGTCGCCTTCTTTAACAGATACAGCAGCAACCAAAAGTTTACCAGATATAACCGTAGTTGGCAGAAACAGTAAAAGCGATTATCAGCAAATACCTGAGATTGTTGGAACCAATATTTATGCAGGTAAAAAGAATGCCTTAATAGTAATGGACAATGTGCAGGGAAATGTTGTGAACAATACCATGCGTCAGGTCATGGCTAAAATTCCGGGAATACATGTATGGGAAAGTGACCCAAGCGGTATTCAGATAGGTATTGCAGCAAGAGGATTAAGCCCAAACAGAAGCTGGGAATTCAACGTAAGACAAAATGGATACGATATTGCAGCGGACCCTTATGGTTATCCCGAAGCGTATTATAACCCACAGCTACAAGCAGTACAGAGAATTGAAGTTGTAAGAGGACAGGGTTCCTTGCAATATGGACCACAGTTTGGCGGATTAGTTAATTATATCCTGAGAAATGGTAGTGAAATAAATAAACCCATTGAATTAGAAACACAGCAGAGTTTTGGAAGCAACGGACTATTCAATTCTTATAATGCCATAGGTGGTAATAAAGGAAAAATTCATTACTACGCTTTTTTTGATCACAGAGAAGGGAATGGATGGAGAGAGAATAGTAGATTCTATAATAATTCCGGATACGCAACTATCACTTATCATTTTACGAATAAGTTTTCGCTAACAGCTGAAGTGATGCGCTCAAATATGCGATCACAGCAACCAGGCGGATTAACAGACGCTCAGGTTTTACAAGACGCTCAACAAAGTTTAAGAAGCAGAAACTGGTTTGATGTTACCTGGACCACACCCGCATTGATTGCCAATTACCAGATAAACGAAAACACCAGATGGAACACAAAACTTTTTGCTACCATTGGCAATAGAAACAGTGTTGGATTCATGTTGCCGGTTACAGTGAGAGATACCATTAATGCCCTTACAGGAAATTACAATTCCAGAACAGTGAGCTTAGATCAGTATAGAAATTATGGATTGGAGAGCCGTATCATCACCAGCTATACTTTAGGCAAAATGCAGAACAATTTGTCGGCAGGTATTCGATTGTATACCGGAGCTACCAGTAGACAAGCTGATGGAGTCGGTTCAAATGGAACTGGTTATGATATCAGTATCAGTGGCAAACATCCCAGAGATATTGTTTTTAAATCGAATAATATAGCAGCATTTGTTGAAAATATTTTCCGGATTAATGAAAAACTAATCATTATACCCGGCATTAGGTACGAATGGATACAAGGATCAGCATCCGGCAGAAATGGATTTACTGCGAATGGAAATGAAATACTGCTACAAAATATTACCAGAAACAGAGGCTTTCTTTTAGCAGGTATAGGTGCGGAATACCATATTTCCAACACTACAGAAATCTATGCCAATTATTCACAAGCTTACCGACCTATTCAGTTTGCAAATTTACAGGCACCTCCAACCACAGATATTGTAGACCCTGATTTAAGAGATTCCAAAGGTTATAATTTAGATTTTGGATACAGAGGAAAAATTAAAAATTTTTTACAGTTTGACATCAGTGGGTTTGTTCTACAGTATAACAATCGGGTTGGTGTTATTGTGCCGAATGGAACCAGCAATCGTTTAATCACCAATGTTGGAGCCAGTACCAGCAGAGGAATTGAAAGCTATCTGGAGTTTAATCCAGCAAGAGCTTTTAATGCACCTCCTCTGTTTGACCTCATTGTTTTTAGCTCTTATGGTTATACAGACGCCAGATATAGCGGAGACCACAAAGACGCCAATACAAAAGGAAAACGTGTTGAAAATGCGCCTGAACATATCCTTAGAACAGGCATAACAGCTGGCTACAAAAAATGGTTGATTACCTGGCAATACAGTCATGTTTCACAGGCATTTAGTGATGCCAATAATACACTTATTCCAACTACTAATGGCAATAATGGTTTAATACCAGCCTACAACATTACAGATATTACCCTGACCTATAAAATGAATACTAAATTCAATATTAAAGGAGGTCTTAACAACTTATTTGATACCCGATACTTTACCAGAAGAGCAGGAGGTTATCCCGGACCTGGTGCATTGCCAGCTGATGGCAGAACCTTCTTTGTTTCGCTACAGGCTAAACTTTAGCCAAGTTTAACCGAAGTCATGGTTAATGATCCTCCTACTGCTGTATTGTTACTTTCCGATACAGAACTTACTGAAGATATAATCCAGCTGATCTTCGTGTGTAATAGTGCCGGTTATGGTTCCTAAATGATGAAGACATTGTCTGATATCCAGCGCAAGTAAATCACCGGGAACCCTATTATGCAAACCTGCCTCCACATCCTCAATGGACTGAAGCAATGCTACTAAAGCCGCATTGTGTCTGGCATTGGTTACAATAGTAGCCTCTGCATGAATGTTTCCGTGAATGGTTTTATTCACGAGTTCTTTTTTCAGTGCTTCAATCTGCTCGTTGTTCTTTGCAGAAATAAATAAGTGATTGGAGAAATGTTCAAAGTACTTTAGTTGTTCTTGTGAAGCCAGGTCTGCTTTATTACCTACCAGTAAATACTGAATATTTTCTGCTTCAAATTCTGCAACTACCTGGGCAAGTTCTTCTGTAGTTGTTGTTAATACATCGTAGAGATAAATCACCAGTTCGGCAGCGCGCATTTTTTCCTTGCTCTTGCTCACACCAATCTGTTCAATCGCATCTGACGTATGCTCTCTAATTCCTGCAGTGTCTATCAATCTGAACAATACGCCATTAATGTTCAACACTTCTTCAATTGTATCCCGGGTAGTACCAGCAATATCACTTACAATAGCACGATTCTCGTTCAACAAAGTATTTAGCAGCGTTGATTTACCTGCATTGGGCTTTCCAATAATCGCAACCTGAACCCCATTCTTGATTACGTTGCCCAGCTTAAAAGAAGCAATTAATTGCTGCGTAGCCATTTTTAATTGAGCAATCAAGTCTGCAAATGCGGACCGGTCTGCGAATTCTACATCTTCTTGTGAAAAATCTAGCTCCAGCTCAATTAATGCAGAAAAACGAATTAGGGTTTCTCTTAATTGAGATAAATCAGAAGAAAAACCTCCCCGCATCGTATGCAGGGCAGCTCGCTTACTGGCTTCTGTATTACTGGCAATTAAATCAGCTACGGCTTCAGCCTGTGCAAGATCCATTTTACCCTTTAAAAAAGCTCTTTGCGTAAACTCCCCGGGGTTTGCCAAACGGATTCCTTTAGAAGTAATTACCTGAATAATCTGTTCCTGTATATAAGGAGATCCATGACAACTGATTTCAATTACATCTTCACCTGTGTAGGATTTAGGACCTTTGTATAGGGAAAGTACCACTTCGTCAATCACGGTATCCCCTTCTTTCAGTAAACCTACATGAAGCGTATGAGAGGCCTGCTTCAGCAAATCCTTAGAAGGAAATAGTTGATTCAATACACTAAAACTGGCAGGTCCACTCACCCTGATTACCCCTATCGCCCCAATCCCCGGCGCTGTTGCCAATGCCACAATGGTATCGTCCCAGCCCTGTAAACTCGTATTCATTCAGTAAAGATAAAAAACCCCGGAACTTTGCAGCACCGGGGTTTATAAGATGATTATTTAGGAAATTACTCTTCAGAAACCACGAATGTAATGCTTTGCTTGTGACGATAGATTACGTTTCTACCATTCTGTACCGCAGGCTTCCATTTAGGTCCTCTGGTAATTACACGAACCGCTTCATTCTTAGTACCATAACCTGGATCGTTTTCAGCAACTACGTCACTGATTGTACCATCCTTAGCTACGATGAAAGAAACAACAACAGTGTACTTTCCCGGAGGCGCACCATTTTCAACTGGTAAGTCTCTGTTCAGGTTACGCTCCAGGTATTTTGCCCATGCAGGCAAACCACCAGGGAATTCCGCCGGGATTTGTACCACAGTGAAAATTTTATCGTAATCTTCTTCCTTTTTAGGCGCTTCTACCACACCAGTACCAGATTCAACAGGAGGAGCAACGATACCTTCATCTTTCGCACCTTCCTGATTGATTGTACCAATTTTGGTATCTTCTAATTTTTCAACCTCTTTAATTTCATCTTCTTCCTTCACTTCCTCATCTTTTACAATCTTAGGAGGAGTGAACTTGGTGATTTCCACTTTAGGAGGTTCTTGCTTTGGTGGTGGCGGTGGTGGCGGTGGCTCAGGCTTTTTCTCTTCCTGCTGCACGTTTTCCAACGACACATCTTGCACTATTAATTCTGTCTTCGAACTTGATGTAGAATTGGCAAGTAGGTTACCCAACAATGCCAGCACAACGATGAGTACGGTAGCTACTAAAGCCTTAACCATTCGCTTATTGTAGGTTTTACGTAACTCATAAGCGCCATACTCTTTGTTTCTTCCATCAAAGATGATGTCGAGAATGTCTGCTGTTTGAATTTTATTTACGTCCATTGTAAAATGTTATTAAGTTAGTTGCTTGTTGATATTAATTAGATGCACCACCAGCCGCAGCACCGCTTGCATCTGATATTTTAACCAACTGTGCTTCAGGGTCTGAAATATCTACAAGTGCATAACGCTTAAGCACATTAATGGCCATCTCATCTAATATATCTACTACATTCTTGTAAGTACAGTCAACTGAAGGCTTAATCACCACCACTAGATCCTTTTCAGGAGTGTTACGTTTCTTATCAATCAGAACAGTTCTGATTTCTTTGAAAGTAGATGATTTAAAGTTGGACCCGTCTGTTGCTAATTGACCTTCATAGTAGAAGACGTTATTGTATTTTCCTAGTAACAAGGTAATAACACCAGATTCCTTCGCCTTATTTTGTTCCTCCGGATTATCCGCATCTTTTGGCAAAAAGAGCTTCATTGCCGTAGGCTGACTCATGGTTGTAGTGAAGATAAAAAAGGTAATCAACAAGAAACCTAAGTCCACCATGGGTGTTAAGTCAACCCTGGTTGATAATTTTTTCCCTTTCTTGACCCCGGGGCCTTTCTTGTGGCCACCACTGTCGGAGGTATCCATTTCTGCCATGTCGGTAGAATTTAGTTTTCGTTATAAATTATTTTACTCTTCTAATTTTTCACCTTTCTGATTCATTTTCCAAAGATCAGTACCTACAGGAGCTGCTTCAGGTGTTGTAACCATCTGAAACTTCAGAATATCATTTTTCTTAAAGGCATCAATAATCGCCTTGAATGCAGGATACTTGGCGGCATTGTCCCCTTTTAAAAGGAATGCTGGTTCTTTTTCGCCCATGTAAACTTCTTTGGTAACTCTCATCCAGGTAACCAATTCATTGTTAGCTGTGTCCATTACTGGAATACCAGGTAGTTTATCTCCCTTACGCTGATCTTCAGGCAATGCCAAGAAAGACGCAAGGCTACCAAATGGCGCTCCAAAAAATAGTGACTTTTTAAAAGCAGCTGTGTTTAATCCCAGATTTCTGGTAGAATTCAATGCATTGGCAATTGCTTCTTTTTTAGACTCGTCGTCCATTTCAAGAAATACTTTACCGTTTGCATCCAGAATTACCATTACATAATCTTTCTGGGGGGCCACTTTTGCAGCAACAGAATTGGGTGTAGTAACAGCAATGGCTTCAGCAGGTTTAAACTTGGTCGTTAAGATAAAGAACGACAACAAGAGAAAGGCCACGTCGCACATCGCCGTCATGTCAATATTTGTACTCTTCCGAGGTAATTTGGCTCTACCCATTGTTTTGTTTTTTACTGTTCACTTATATAGGATTCAAATCTTTGCAGATTCCACAAATAATCTAAAAATTATTTGTAGTTAGCAGCGAAGCTTTGAGTTAAAGTGAAACCAGACTCATCAATACCATAAGTGATACCATCGATACGAGTAGTAAACACGTTATAGAAAATGATTGCTACAGCAGAAGTACCGATACCTAATGCAGTGTTAAACAAGGCTTCAGAGATACCTTTTGACAATTCACGAGCAGCATCACCACCACCTTCGTCACCTAGGGCAGAGAATGATTTGATCATACCTAATACCGTTCCGAACAAACCTAATAGGGTTGCTACTGAAGCGATAGTTGACAAGAATACCAAGTTCTTCTCTAACATTGGCAATTCAAGAGCAGTTGCTTCTTCAATTTCCTTCTGGATATTCAATACTTTTTGTTCTGTCTCTAATTCTGTATTGGTAATCATTTCCTTGTACTTCTTAAGACCAGCTTTCATTACATTACCTACAGAACCTTTTTGCTTATCACAAGCAGCCAGAGCTTTGTCTACTTCTTTGTTAGCAAGATGGAACTGTACGCTACGCACAAACTCAGCATTGTTTGCTGTACCAGTTGCTTTGATTACAGTAAGCATACGCTCGATAACGAAAATCAATACAATAATGAAGTTACCAATCAATACGGGTACAACGATACCACCTTCATACATTTTAGCAAGTCCAGTCAACGGTCCTTTGTGGTTAGGCCAGAAACCGCCAGCTAAATCTGGATTGGTAAAGTTACTGTTGGTTCCTAGTACAAATCTCCAAAGAATGTACCCAATAAGAACTCCTGCAAAAGGAGCAATCCATGAAATAATGTTGCTGCTCTTCTTCGGTTGAGTAGAAGTTGCACTTTTCACTGCAGCGGTTGGTTTTGTTTCAGCCATGACTCAAATGGTTTTTGATTTTTTAAAAAAATAACTAATGGTTTAAAAAATTACTTCACAATGCTAATGAAAATTATTCTGAATTAACAAATTGTTTCAAATTCTTTAAAACAATTTAAACCAGCACTGAAAAGGGGTTGTAAAATAGGTATTTTATTGTAAGCAACAAACACAAGGTTTATTTTCTTTGAGTGATTTTTACCGATTTTTAAAAATTCTTCACCATTCATCCAATCCTTATTATTATTTGATTGTTAGATAGTTAACAACCCTATCTTTATAGGCATTATTTTTTTAATTACACTAATTGCAACAATGAAAAAACTATTATTCACCAGTACTGCGCTGATGCTTGCCCTAAGTTTAGTGGCTCAACAGCGACCTCAAACCCCTCCCCAGACGCCTGGCACGGGTGCTCCTGCACAGGGGCCTAACATGGGCAATTTGGCTAATATGATGAACAATACCCAGCGCCAGGGGCCCAAACCTTATAAAGAAGTGATTACAGCTAAAGCTATTTCCAAAACAGGTTTGTTCACCGTTCACAAGGTGGAAGACAAATATTATTTTGAAATTCCTGATTCCCTTTTTGGAAGAGAGATTTTATCTGTTGTTCGTTTTGCTAAAGTACCGGCAGGTGCTGGTTATGGCGGCGAGATTGCGAATCAGCAAACCCTCACTTTTGAAAAAGGACCTAATAACAATGTATTCCTGAGAACGGTTACCTTAGTAAATAAGGCAGAAGAGAACCAGGATATTTACAAGGCTGTTACCAATTCCAACTTAAACGCCATCGCGTCTGCATTTCCTGTTGCATCATTAGGAAAAGACTCTACCGGTGTAGTAATTGACGTTACTGCCTTCTTTAGTGGCGACAACCAGGCGGTAAGCGTTAATCCGAACATCAAGAGAAGATACAGCTTAACTGCTTTGGCTCAGGATCGTTCTTATATCAGCAAGATCAGCACTTACCCAATCAATACCGAGATTGTAACAGTTAAAACATTTAATGCTTCTGCAGCAGCTGGTCCTTCTATACCAGGTTTACCTGCTTCTGGTACATCATTGGCTGCTGCTAGAGATGCTGGTGCGGTTACTATGGAAATCAACACTTCATTGTTGTTGTTACCCAAAGTACCTATGCAGCGTAGAATTGCGGATAAGCGTGTAGGATACTTTACAGATGACTTTGTACGATACAGTGATACGCAGCAAAAAGTTGAGGAACTAAGTTTTGCCGTACGCTGGAGACTGGAGCCTAAAGACGGGGAGTGGGAAAAATGGAGAAGAGGTGAATTGGTAGAACCCAAGAAACAAATTATCTATTATATTGATCCTGCTACACCAAAACAATGGCGCTCTCACCTGATTGCAGGTATCAACGACTGGCAGGCTGCTTTTGAAAAAGCTGGTTTCAAAAACGCGATTGTTGGTAAAGAATGGCCAGAGAACGATACAACTATGAGCATGGAAGATGCACGTTTCTCTGTTGTACGTTACTTTGCTTCTGATATCCCGAATGCATATGGCCCTAACGTTCACGACCCAAGAAGTGGTGAAATATTAGAAAGCCATATCGGCTGGTACCACAATGTAATGAAGCTGGTACACGACTGGTATATGGTACAAGCAGCTCCAAACGATCCGGGTGCCCGCAGTATGAAATACGACGACCAGTTAATGGGAGACTTAATCCGTTTTGTATCTTCTCATGAAGTAGGACATACACTTGGATTACGCCATAACATGGGAAGCAGTAGCCAGACTCCGGTTGAAAAATTAAGAGACAAGCAATGGGTTGAAGCAAACGGACATACCGCTTCTATCATGGACTATGCCCGTTTCAACTACGTAGCTCAACCTGAAGACAATATCAGCAGAAAAGGTTTGTACCCAAGAATCGGCGATTACGACAATTGGGCAATCAAATGGGGTTATGGTTATATCCCAGGAAAAGATGAAGAGGAAATTAAAAACAATAGTAACAAAATGGTTACTGCTGCTTTAAAAGAAAACCCTCGTCATTGGTTTGGTACTTATGAAAGTGGTAACCGCGTAGACCCAAGAAGTCAAAGTGAAGACCTGGGTGACAACTCTGTTAAAGCCAGCGAATACGGCGTTTTAAATTTAAAACGTGTAATGAAAGGTTTACCTGAGTGGACTAAGGAAGAAGGCGATCAGTACAGCAATCTTGCCAATATGTACGGACAAACATTAGGTCAGTTCAACAGATATGTTGGTCACGTGAGCACCAATATTGGTGGCGTATATGAAACCTTTAAAACAGTTGAGCAAAACGAAGCGGTTTATGAAATCGTTCCAAAAGCCCGCCAGAAAGAAGCTGTTGGTTTCATCAACAAACATGTATTTGAAACACCAACCTGGTTGGTTGATCGTGCTATGTGGAATAAATTCAACAACCCAATTTCTGCTGACCCAATCATGAGTCTTCAGGAAAGAACAGTCAACAGCATAGTTAGCACAGATCGCCTAGGCCGCTTACAATTGAGCGCTGAAAGATTTGGTGCTGATAAAGCTTATACAGCAATGGAACTGTTGAATGATGTTCAGGGAACTATTTTCAGTGAACTGAGCAGCAAGAAAGCCATTGACACTTATAAGAGAATGCTACAGAGAGCTTATGTAGATCGTCTGGCTTCTATCATCAATCCTGCTCCATCTTCTGCTGGAGGCATCACTATTAGCTTTGGTGGATTAAGTGCTCCTATTGACGCCAAGAAATCGGATGTGACTGCAATCGTAAGAGCGCAATTGGTTAGCTTACGCGGTCAGCTTTCTGCTGCTGCTACAACCACTGCCGACAGAATGAGCAAGATTCATTTAGCTGATTTGGCTGAAAGAATTAAAGAAGCATTGGATCCTAAATAATTCCTTTTGTAATTGGTCTTATTGAATAAGACGCTACACAAAAGAGATGAAACCGCAGGCATATTGCCTGCGGTTTTTTTTTACCTGAGCGGTTACTTACTGTATCTTTACACTATGAAAAAATTACTGATTCTTCTCTTGGTATTAATAGCGGGCAACTCCGTTCAGGCACAAAAAGTTATCTGGGGGTATGTTAAAGACAGTATCACCAACGAACCCATTGAAATGGCCAGTATTACCAATACCAATAAAAACAATACGGTCATCACCAATCAGAGAGGATTATTTAAAATTGAAGTGAGTAAAAACGATATACTTTCAGTGGCTGCTATTGGCTATCATTTCGATACCGTTTTATACAGTGGTATCATTAGTGCCAGTGATACAGTAACTTTTTATTTAAAACCCATCAGCAGAGAACTGAATGATGTAACTGTTCAGAATACAGGTGCCAATGAATACAGTCTGGATAGCTTAAGAAGACTAAGGGAATTCACTGACCAAATAGTGAGCCCGCCTGTTAAATCAGTAGAATTGGCCAATTCAGGTGCTGGCTTTGGCATTAGTTTAAACAGCCTCAGCAAAAGAGAAAAGAACAAAAGAAATGCCATTAAAATATTTAATGCCAGTGAGAAACAGGCTTATGTTGACTATCGTTTTTCTACAGCAATCGTTTCCAAATACAGTGGACTGAAAGGAGAAGAATTGCAGGTGTTCATGCAACGTTACAGACCTTCTTACGAATGGTTAAGAAAGAATCCAAAAGAAGAAGACGTAAAGTATTACATCAACGAAAAATTGAAGGAGAGGAGAAAATAGCGCTCCCATAATGATTCCATCATTACTTGGCAACTAATCTACTCGTATCTCAGTGCTACAATTGGATTGAGTCTGGCCGCTTTCATAGCAGGATAAATGCCTGCTACCAGCCCTACGATGGTACATATAATGATTCCTATGAACACCCATGCCCATGGGATTACAAAACCTGTATCTAGTATGATTCCAAAAATATTACCTACCAATATTCCCAAGATGATTCCAAACAAGGCACCCAACAAACTAATGATCATGCTTTCAAACAAGAATTGCTGACGTACATATTTACTTTTACCTCCAATGGCTTTCACCAGCCCCACTTCCTTGGTTCTTTCATTTACCGCAACCAGCATGATATTCATCAGACCAATCGCTGCGCCAATCAATGTAATTAACCCAATGGCACTGGCTGCACCGGTTATACTGCTTAAGAATCCAATGAACATTTCCGCAAACTTGTCGCTTTTTTCTATCACGAAATTATTGTCTTCCTTGGGTTCCAGTTTTCTAATGGATCTGAATACAGAAGTTGCTTCATCCGTTGCAACCGGTAATTGATTGATATCAGTTACGCTCACACCTACCAGATAAGTTGGTCCAATATTGGCATAACGACG
>JBDLUU010000017.1:0-22515 GCA_039805185.1 Bacteroidota bacterium | reverse complement strand
ATCCACTATTTTTTTCTTAGAATTCGCAATTCTTTGGTGTTCTGGCGAATGGAATCACGTCTCTGATATTGGTCATACCCGTTACAAACTGCACCATACGCTCAAATCCCAATCCAAATCCGGCATGTGGAACGGTTCCAAAACGACGGGTATCTAAATACCAGCTCATTTCTTCAGCAGGAATATGCATGTCTTTCATACGTGCTTCCAGTTTTTCCAGGCGTTCTTCTCTTTGTGATCCACCTACAATTTCTCCAATGCCTGGTGCCAGAATATCCATTGCTGCAACGGTTTCTTTTCCTGGTTCACATCCGTCGTTCAGACGCATATAGAAGGCCTTGATTTTTGCAGGGTATCCTGTAACAATTACGGGTTTCTTAAAATGCTTCTCTACCAGGTAGCGTTCGTGCTCACTCTGCATATCTATACCCCAGCTTACTTCGTATTTGAATTTTTTCTTTTTGTACGCCGGGCTATCCAATAAAATCTGAATAGCTTCCGTATAAGTGATGCGTTCAAATTGGTTATTGATGACAAAATTTAGTTTTTCCAATAAGCCCATTTCTGCACGTTCATTCTGTGGCTTCTGTTTTTCTTCTTCTGCCAAACGCTGGTCTAAGAATTCAAGATCTTCTTTGTTGTGCTCCATGGCATAACGAATCAGGTATTGGATAAACTCTTCAGCCAGATTCATATTGTCTTCAATATCATGGAAGGCCATTTCAGGCTCAATCATCCAGAACTCAGCCAGGTGGCGGGTTGTATTGGAATTCTCTGCTCTGAAAGTTGGACCGAATGTATAGATTTCAGAAAACGCCATCGCCCCTAATTCTCCTTCGAGCTGACCACTTACGGTAAGGTTGGTGCTCTTTCCAAAAAAGTCTTCACTGTAATCTATATTACCGGCTGCATCTTTTGGTGCAGTGCCATCCATTGGCAAAGTGGTTACACGGAACATTTCTCCTGCACCTTCGGCATCACTCGCTGTAATGATAGGCGTATGCAAATACACAAATCCTTTTTGATTAAAGAACTGGTGCACAGCAAATGCCAACGAATGTCTAATGCGGAATACCGCGCCGAATGTATTGGTACGAAAACGCAAATGCGCTTTCTCTCTTAAAAATTCAAGACTATGTTTTTTCGGTTGGAGCGGATACTTCTCTGCATCACTGTCTCCGAGTATTTCCAGGGTCGCCGCTTTTACTTCAATGGTTTGTCCCTTACCTACAGAAGCTACCACTTCGCCGGTTACCTTTAAAGAAGCGCCGGTTGTAATCCGCTTTAGCGTTTCCTCGTCCACCAAACCCAATTCTACTACTACCTGTAAATTATTATTGGTGCTGCCATCATTCAATGCCACAAACTGATTGTTGCGAAACGTACGCACCCAACCCATTACTGTTACCTGATCGCCTGGTTTTCCGCTGGCCAACAGGGTTTTTATCTTGATTCTTGTGTTAAACATGGCGCAAAGATAACCAAACGGGGCTTTTGATGGGAGATTCAACAGGTTTTCAGGTTAGTTTGATCATTTTTTATCAATTAAAATGGTTGGTTTTATCAATATTTTGTAACATTGCACTGGAAACACTGCTGATAAGTCGATTTTTTACGTGCTTAATTTTCAGTTACTCTCTTTCCAAATCAACCCAATTAGCCTTTCTGAGTTTGATTTCCTTAGACAGGATTAACCTTTTTTATCGTTTGAAATTGATACCCCCCAAACAACATTTCTATTTATGTATGACATTCTTCAGTTAAATGACATGCTATTACCAGAACTACTGGATATAGCAGAAAATTTAAAAATTGCCGGAGCTAAAAAATTAGACAAGCAAGGATTAATTTATAAGATCCTTGATTCACAGGCTGTACAGGAAAGTACGGCAAAAGAAGGCGGTGCGCCTAAAAAAGCCGGCAGACCTAAAAAAGCAGTAAACATTAAAACTTCAACCGGATCTACCGAAGAAGCAGAAGTAATGCAGGATGCACCTGTGGTTGCTGAACCTGCTGCTCCCGAAAAAGCGGCTCCCAAAAGAGAAGACGCCCGTCAGGGTCGCCCGGTTAAAAAAGCGGTTCACAATAAAAAAGGACCTGGGCCAAGACCTCGTTTGGAAAATCCGGAAGTGGAAGGAGCCAAGTCTGAAGAAGCAGGCCAAATTGATCCAACAGCCAATATTGCTGCTGCCATTATTCAAACACTGGAAGCCAGCGAAAACAATGGTGATCAGGCACAGGCACCGGAGACTTCTTTACAACAGGAACGTCCAAGACACCAGCACCAACCTAAAAAAGAACCTGCATTCAATATAGAATTTGAAGGTATTATCCCAGGGGAAGGGGTACTGGAAATGATGCCGGACGGCTACGGTTTCCTTCGTTCCTCTGATTACAATTATTTGTCTTCTCCAGATGATGTGTATGTATCGCCTTCTCAGATAAAATTATTTGGATTAAAAACGGGAGATACGGTTACAGGATCAGTTCGCCCACCGAAAGAAGGTGAAAAATATTTTGCCTTATTAAAAGTAGATTTCATTAACGGCAAGCGCCCGGATGAAGTTAGAGACAGGGTTCCTTTTGATTACCTGACTCCTTTGTTCCCATTCGAGAAATTAAATTTATTTACTTCACCCAGCAACTATAGTACCCGTATCATCGATCTGTTTACCCCAATTGGTAAGGGTCAGCGTGGATTGATTGTGGCACAACCTAAAGTGGGTAAAACCATGTTGCTGAAAGAAGTAGCCAATGCCATTGCGGCCAACCACCCGGAAGTGTATTTGATGGTTGTTCTGATTGACGAACGTCCGGAAGAAGTTACCGATATGGAGCGTAGCGTAAATGCAGAAGTGATTGCCTCTACTTTTGATGAGCCTGCAGAAAAACACGTAAAAGTTTCTTCCATTGCTTTACAAAAAGCTAAGCGTTTGGTAGAGTGCGGACACGATGTGGTGATTCTATTGGACTCAATTACCCGTTTGGCAAGAGCACACAATACCGTTGCTCCTTCCAGTGGTAAGGTATTGAGTGGTGGTGTGGAAGCAAACGCTTTATTGAAGCCCAAACAATTCTTTGGTGCTGCCCGTAAAATTGAAAACGGCGGTTCATTAACCATTCTTGCAACTGCCCTGGTTGAAACAGGAAGTAAAATGGACGAAGTAATCTTTGAAGAATTCAAGGGTACCGGTAATATGGAATTGCAGCTGGAAAGAAAACTGGCCAACAAACGTATCTTCCCTGCAATTGACCTGGTGGGTTCTTCTACCCGTCGCGACGACTTGTTGTTAGACAAGGAAGTGTTGCAGCGTATGAATATTCTTCGCGTATTCTTAAACGACATGAATTCAGAAGAAGCCATGAACGAATTGCTGAAGCGCATGCGCGGAACCAAGAACAATGAAGAGTTCCTGGCCAGCATGAACAGATAACCTAAATAAAAAAAGGGCCCCGAATTTTCGGAGCCCTTTTTTTATTTGCTTAAGTGTGTATCAAATAATTTTAATATGCGCTTATATTCATCTGTCCAGCTACTGGGTTCTACAAAGCCGTGATCTTCCACTGGATACACAGCCAGTTCCCAATTGTCTTTTTTAAGTTCAATTAATTTTTGTGATAAGCGTACCACATCCTGAAAATGTACATTCACATCTACCATGCCGTGGCAAATCAATAAATAATTTTTTAAACCTGCCGCAAAGTTGATTGGTGAAGACTTTGCATACGCAATAGAATCCTGTACGGGTTCATTTAATATATTGGCAGTATATCCATGATTATAATGTGCCCAGTCGGTTACTGGTCTTAATGCAGCACCTGCTTTAAATACATCGGGAGTAGTAAACAATCCCATCAACGTAATAAAGCCACCATAAGAACCACCATACAATCCAATTCTGTTTTTATCAATGCCATAATTTTTTACCAGGTATTCTGCGGCATCCACGTGGTCGGTTAAATCCTTGCCTCCCATATGTCTGTAGATACCCGTTCTCCAGTCTCTTCCATATCCGCTGCTGGCTCTGTAGTCTATGTCAATTACAGTGTATCCCTTGTCGGCCAGTAAATTATTGAACATATATTCTCTGAAATAACTGCTCCACCAGTAATGCACGTTTTGCAGATAGCCGGCACCATGCACAAAAAACACCGCAGCTCCGTTTTTCTTTTCCGGTGCAGGCTCATAAATTCTTGCATAGATGGACTGTCCGTCTCTGGCTGGTATGGTGGTTACTTTTGGTTCTTTCCAATTGTATTTTTTAAATTCATCGCTCATGGAAAGATTGGTCACCTGGATTGGTTTTTTACCGGGGGCATTTTCCTGTACATACAATTCCCAGGGCTTATTAATATAAGAGTAACGATACGCAATCCATTTTTCATCAGGACTCATGCTTACTTCATAGCCACCTTCCCATGGAGTGATTCGTTCCTTTGCTGTACCATCAATTTTGATTCGATACCAGTTTTGTTTTCCGGGATGGGTTTCATTGCTCAGTAAATAAAAATATTGTTTGTTCTTGCTCAAACGCAAATCCTGCACTTCATAGTTTCCGGAAGTAAGTGCCTTTTTGTTTTGTGTTTTTGTGTCGTATATATATAAGTGTGAATAGCCGGTAGCTTCACTTTGAAAGTAAAACTGGTCATTATTGATCCAGCCAATTTTTGTTCCAAAGTTTCCGCCACCAATACCAGGACCAGCAATCCAGGCTTCGTCTCTTTGGCGATCAATCAGAAGCAATTTTCCAGAAGCCGCATCCAGTTGCATAATCCATCTGTCTTTATTATCCTGAGAACGGATATCTACAATGGCATAGGTTGCACTTGCATTCCAGTAAGGTCCATAAATGGCAACGGGTCTATTTGCTGGCTTTTTGCCTTCGTACCTTTTTGGATAATCTTTTGCATAGTCCGGTAAATCCTGAATACCCGGTATACCATCTGTTTTTATTAGCATCAAGGTATCGCGCTGTCTGTCCCAAACATAAAATTCAAATTTGCCCAAAGCGTTACCCACTTTGGT
Organism: Bacteroidota bacterium; assembly: GCA_039805185.1. Taxonomy (GTDB): domain Bacteria; phylum Bacteroidota; class Bacteroidia; order Chitinophagales; family Chitinophagaceae; genus Sediminibacterium. The sequence goes on along the minus strand of JBDLUU010000017.1, from coordinate 17,489 downwards.
TCTTGTATTTAAGTCTGTAGTGTATCCTGACTCTGTTACATAATCTGGAACAATCGTGGATTTATTTCCGGATGGCGCCTGATACAAGCGATAGGTTACGAAACGGGCATCCGGACTGATCTGCAGGCCTTGCATCATTTTATCACCTGTGGCAATTCGCTTGATCGTATCGTTATAAACAATTCTGTTTTTCCTGATATACTCATTGCGGAGATCTCTTTTTTGTTTTCTTTCTTTCAGCACTTCAAACAAATCGAGTTGCTGTTGTTGCAACCATCCATCCTGTGTTTGTGTGTTGATGGATCCTGATGGGCGATTGAAAGAACCGGCAGTTGTGCTCCCCCCGCTTCCAATATTGGTTAACTGCATGAGCACACCCGATTTGGTATGCCAGGCAAAAAGATTACCGGATTTGTTGAAAGAAACCCATTCGTCGTTTAAAATAAAAGAGGGATTGAATTCCTGTTCTTCGGTTTGTGTTACCCTTGTTGTTTTATTGGTTTTAATATCTGTCCAATAAATATCTCCGCGAAAGCCATATACAAACTGTGTTCCAGCGGTATTGTATACAGCACTACTGAGTGCATTGTTTTTTTCAATGATATTGCTATTGGCTTTTTCTGGAGCAGTTGCATGAATGGCAAATGCATATAAAGAATCGGAAATGTTTTTCTGAGGATTCCAGTTAAAGTAAACAGTTTTGCTGTCATGGCTCCAAAATGCATTGGAAGGAGATGTTCCCATCCATTTTGGATCGCGCATAATATAGTCTACCGTTAAAGACTGCGAAAAGCCAACATGTACCAATGCCAGCGAAAGCAATAGAAATATTTTTCTCATACTCTTGGTTTAGAGAATAAATCTATTGTATTCTGTGTAGGAAATATTTTCCTGGGCCGGGTTTTTTATGAATGGATAAACGACACTATTTATAATAGTGATTGGCCTCAATATACTCCCTTACTTTTTCGGGAACCAGGTATTGAATGCTTTTTCCTTCTTTAATATTTTTTCGGATATGTGTTGCAGAAATAGAAAGCATGGGCGCATCCAGGATTACAGCTCTTGCTCCTTCAGGTATCTCAGCAACAAATCCGGGACGATTATAAATCACAAAAGAATATTCAGCTAAAAGGATGGAAGCGTTTTTCCACTTATGAATATTCTGAAAACTATCTGATCCTAAAATAATCGTGAATTCGTGTTGCGGATATTTCTCTTTTAAATACACCATTGTATCAATGGTATAGGAGGGCTTCGGTAATTTGAACTCAATGTCTGAAGCCCTTAAACGTTCGTCATCTTCTACAGCAAGTGTTGCCAGATGAAGCCGATGATATTCACTTAATAAACTATGCTCTTGTTTAAATGGATTCTGAGGAGATACAACCAGCCAGAGTTGTTGTAAATTGGTTTCATTCAGTACATGGCTTGCGATGATTAAATGCCCGGTATGAACAGGATTGAAAGAACCGAAGTAAAGACCGATTTTCATCTAAGTGTCTGATTATCAATGTTTTATTAAATATCTTCTGTTACGAAGATACTGTTTGCTTCGCTTAAGCGTAAGCTAAGTCGGTAACCGGAAACACAAATGGATATCGGATCTCCCAGTGGCGCAATTTGTTCCACTTTTACTTTTTCTCCAGGCACACAGCCCATTTCCATCAGCTTTATAAAGATCTCGTCTTTTTCAAATGAATCAATAATGCCCTTTTCTCCTGCCGCTAACTCAGACAATCTTTTCATATTCGCAATTATAATATAAAGGTAAACCCTTGCGTATTGGTTTTGTTACGAATTTTGGAGTAATCAATTACTATGGCTAAAATCAATTTCAGAAGCGGAGATCGACCATTTATTTTTCCAGATAAAACCGGATTAAAATCTTTTATTGAATCCATCTTTAAAAAAGAGAAAAAAGAACTGGGAGGTATCAACTATATCTTTTGTTCTGATGAAATGCTTCTAAAGATCAACCAGGATTTTTTACAGCATAACTATTATACCGATATTATTACTTTCGGCTTACACGAACCCGGTCAGCCCATTGAAGCTGAAATCTATATCAGTATTGACCGGGTAAAAGACAATGCCATCCAACATGGAGTTGCTTACGAAAATGAAATGAAACGGGTACTCTTTCATGGTGCCCTGCACCTTTGCGGCTACAAAGACAAAAAGAAAAGTGAAATTCAGGAGATGCGGGCAAAAGAGGACCAGTATTTGCAGTTGATTGCCAAAAGAAAATAATCAATGCGTTGGAGTGTTTTTGCTTTCTGCTTTCTATTGAATCTTGTTCTTACAATACAAACAACCAAAGCGCAGGGATATAGCCAGGTGGTATTAACGGATATTCCCTTTGAACCAACTATTGGCATCAAGAAAGAAATCAAGGAAAGGCTGGAACAGAATCCGGTTTTTCAAAATGCAGACCGGATATCTCAGTCCTTTATGTATTGGGTAAACTATTCCAGACTGTTTCCAAAAGAATTCAGGGATTCTGCGCTGATACCTTATTTACATCAACAGCCCAGACTAAAAGGGAAATATGCCAATAGCTTATTGGAAACCCTGGACAAAGACATTGCCCTGCCATTTTTAGATCCTGAGCAGAAACTAAGTAAGGCCGCCCGAGACCATGCAAAAGATATTCAAAGGAATGGGGGGAGCGTAAGCCACCGTTCATCGGATGGTTCCAGCTTTGGAGACCGTATGAGAAAAGTAGGGTACAGGGGCTGTACCGCAGAAAATATTTCCTTGGGGAAGGACAATTGGGGTTTAAGTTCTCTGCTCTTGCTTTACCTAGACATCAACCTTCCAGACCTTGGACACCGCAAGAATCTATTGAATCCCAATTATAGCAAAATGGGGGTTAGTTCCCTACAACTAGACGGAGATCAAACACTTATCGTACAGGAATTGGGGTGCGAGGAGATTCATAAATAAGAAGCTGCCACACTAGAAGGTTCCACGGACAACCGTTTCACCCCGAAACATTTTTTCCCATGTTCCACGAATCACATTTACCTTTGGGGAATGGCAGGCACAGATAACAAGAACGAAAAGAGAAAGTGGCAGGTCGCATTTAGGCGGTTCGTACTGGAGGGGAGCCCAAGTGAACAATATGCCCCTTACTTTGGACTACACAGAAAAGCATTGAGGGAATGGTTTGAGTCTCAGTTTACAGGGATTCAAAGCTGGGAGAACTTTGGAACTGCCTGGCAATTTGAACACGTAATTCCTGTTTCCTTATTTGATTTATCCGAAGAGGATGAACTAAAGCTTTGCTGGAACTATTTGAATATTCGGGTGGCTTCACTGGAAGGGGGAGCCCTTCAATCAGATTTATCTTTTGCAAAAGCTTATTTCGAAAAAATTGATGCCATCACAGGCTATGCCGAGACAAGCAAGTTCATTGCAAAAATTGATGCCATCACAAACAAAAACAGTTTAGGCCTAACGGAGAAACAGTTGGATTATATTCGATTGAATAAGAAAGACCTGGAAGCGATTCCCGGTTTTACTAAAGAGGAATATGACCAATATCTGGAAACAGAATCCGCCAAGGCCGTTCTTACAGAAAGAGAAATCCTAAAAAAATTCGGTTAGGGGGAATCCTATAATATCTTTGCACCATGTTTTCAAAATACGATGTTATTGTAGTAGGCGCGGGTCATGCAGGTTGTGAGGCCGCTGCGGCAGCCGCCAATCTGGGTAGCTCAGTTTTATTGGTTACCATGAATATGCAAACCATTGCTCAAATGAGCTGCAATCCGGCAATGGGTGGAATTGCCAAAGGACAGATTGTAAGAGAGATTGATGCCTTAGGTGGATACAGTGGAATCATTACCGATCTAAGTACCATTCAATTCAGGATGCTGAATATGAGTAAGGGGCCGGCCATGTGGAGTCCGAGAGCACAAAACGATCGTATGCTCTTTGCTGCAAAATGGAGAGAGTGGTTAGAGAAAACACCCAATGTAGATTTTTACCAGGACATGGTAAAAGAGATTATCATTAAGAATAATAAAGCTTGTGGTGTTATTACTGGTTTGGGTCATGAGATTATGGCTGAATCGGTTGTCGTTACCAGCGGTACATTTTTAAACGGGGTTATCCATATTGGAGAAAAACAATTTGGAGGAGGAAGAGTAGCCGAAAAAGCGGCAACCGGAATAACTGAACAATTAGTCTCTTTGGGTTTTGAAAGCGACAGATTGAAAACAGGAACGCCACCCAGAGTAGATGGGAGAAGCCTGGATTACTCTAAAATGGAAGAACAGAAAGGAGATGTACATATTGTTGGTTTTTCTTATATGAATATTCCAAGGGTAAAGCCAGAACAACAAAGGAGCTGTTTCATTACTTATACAAACAGCACTGTTCACGATTTATTGAAAACAGGTTTTGACAGATCACCTATGTACCAAGGCAGAATTGAAGGAGTAGGTCCAAGATACTGTCCAAGTATTGAAGATAAAATAAGTCGATTTGCAGATAGAGATCGTCATCAGTTATTTGTAGAACCCGAAGGTTGGGATACAGTAGAAATATATGTGAATGGATTTTCTACTTCTTTACCAGAAGAAGTTCAAATGGCTGCTTTACGCCAGGTTCCCGGATTTGAAAATTGTAAAATTTTCAGACCAGGTTATGCTATTGAATATGACTATTTCATGCCTACCCAGTTGACACATGCATTGGAAACCAAACAAATCAGCAACTTATTCTTTGCCGGACAAATTAATGGTACTACAGGTTACGAAGAAGCAGCCTGTCAGGGATTAATTGCTGGTATCAATGCACATCAGAAAGCAAAACACAAAGAACCTTTTATTTTAAAAAGATCAGAAGCATATATTGGTGTATTGGTTGATGACCTTATTAATAAAGGAACTGATGAACCCTACAGGATGTTTACCAGTAGAGCAGAATTCAGAACCCTTTTAAGGCAAGACAATGCCGATTTAAGATTAACAGAAAAAAGTTTTAGAATTGGTCTGGCATCAGAAGAAAGAATGAGGGCGGTATCTGATAAAGAAGCACATGTAGCCGAAATCAAACAGACTATGAACAACATTGCTGTGGAACCGGCTTTAATCAATCCCTACTTTGAAACTATACAATCTGCCGCTTTAACGGAAAAACAAAAAGCGTCCAAAATAATTCTACGACCAAACGTATCATTAGAAGATATGACGGCCCGATTGCCAGAGTTAGCCGTGGAGCTCCAGAAATATACAGAGGATGAATTATTACAAGCAGAGATTCAAATTAAGTATGAACGTTATATTGAAAAGGAGCAGCAACTGGTAGATAAAATGAGCGATTTGGAAAACATGAAAATTCCAGCTCCATTTGAATACGATAAACTTACTGCGCTTTCTAATGAAGCAATGCAAAAGTTGAAAAAAATACAACCGGCTACACTGGGTCAGGCAAGTAGAATTAGCGGAGTGAATCCAAGTGATATACAGATCCTGATGGTATATATGGGGAGATAAATCTTATTCATCCACTCATCATATTAAAAAAAACTGGTTTAGTATCAGAAGGACAATTTTAGTAGCTTTAGAATCCTACTAAAACGACCTTACTTATGAGAAAAATCAAGTTGTTGTTTTCTTGTTTGGTACTCACAACTATGTTGCGGGCCCAGGAAACATTTCCCGTGAATGGTGTAGCAGATAAAAGAGATGGCTGCTATGCATTTACCAATGCTACCATTGTTAAAGATGCTCAAAACACCATTAGTAATGGTATTCTGGTTATCAGAGATGGAAAAATTATTGCGGTTGGAACCAATGTATCTATTCCAAAGGATGCGGTAGTGGTTGACTGTAAAGACAAATTTATCTATCCCTCCTTTATAGATATCTATTCAGATTATGGTATGCCGCAGGTTCAAAGACCCACTGGTGGTGGTTTTGGAGGCCCTGCTCAATTAACCAGTAATCAAAAAGGTGCTTACGGCTGGAATCAGGCAATCAAAACAGATGTAAATGCTTACAAACTATTTAGCGTAGATGATGCTAAAGCAAAAGCACTAAGAGAAGCTGGTTTTGGTACCGTACTTACACACCAAAGAGATGGTATTGCCCGAGGGACAGGAACTTTGGTAACATTGGCTAGTGAAAAAGAAAACTTTGTAATTGTAAAAGATAAAGCCAGTGCTCACTATTCATTCAGCAAAGGAAGTTCAACACAAACCTATCCTTCTTCATTAATGGGTTCAATTGCCTTGCTACGTCAAACATACAATGACGCTGCCTGGTATAAAAACAATCCGGAAGCTGCTACAAAAGAAGGATACAATATCAGCTTAAAATATTTTAACGATCAGCAAAGTTTACCACAGATATTTGAAGCGCAGGACAGAGGTGTTGATTTGTGGAATTTGATGAGAGCCGATAGAATTGGTGATGAGTTTGGTGTACAATATATTATTAAAGCAACAGGTAAAGAATATCAGAGAATTAAAGAAGTTGCATCTACCAAAGCTCCTTTGATTGTTAACCTGAATTTTCCTCAGGCACAGGATGTTGAAGATCCGAATGATGCAAGATTGGTTTCATTGGCTGACATGAAAAACTGGGAACTGGGACCAACCAATCCGGCAGCGATTGAAAAAGCTGGAATTCCTTTTTGCTTAACTACTGCAGACCTAAGAGATCCAAAAACTTTCTTAAATAACCTAAGAAAAGCTATGGAATATGGTCTTAGTGAAAAGGCTGCAATGGAAGCTTTAACTAAAAACCCAGCTACCTGGTTGGGTGTGTATGATAAAGTGGGTAGCCTTGACGAAGGCAAGATTGCCAATTTCATGATTACAAGTGCACCTGTATTTTCTGAAAAATCCATTATTCTTCACAACTGGGTTAATGGAAATAAATATGCAGTAAAAGAAGACGCCTGGTATTCTATTAATGGGAACTACAAATTAACCGTACAAAATGCAGATGGAACACAAGATTATGCTTTAGAAGTTAAATCGAACAGTTCTGCTACATTGGTTGGAAAAGATACAATGGCTGTACGTTTCAGCTTTGACGGCAAAACTGTTAAAATCAATTTTGCTCCTCAACAAAGAAGAGGCGCCGGACCAGGAGCTGGTAGACCTGGAATGGGTGGTGCCGCTAACGCAGCAGTTACACTCCCTCCGAATGCAAATAAATTAAGCGGTTATTCCAATGGAAACAGCTGGAACGGGACGGGTGTAGATTCTTTAGGAAATGCAGTAACCTGGACTGCACAACCCATCAGCCTGACAACAGCAAAAACTGAAGAAGCTAAACCAAAAACTGCGCCTAAAATTGGAAAATCTTTTTATCCGTTTACCGCTTTCGGTAACGAAGAAGAGAATCTTCCAAAGCAAGAGACCATCCTGTTTAAAAATGCAACGGTATGGACCAGTGAGAAAGAGGGAAAATTAGAAGGAACAGATGTATTGGTAAAGAATGGTAAAATTGCCAAAGTTGGTAAAAACATTAACGAAGCGGGTGCGAAACAAATAGATGCTACCGGTAAACATTTGACCGCAGGTATTATTGATGAACACTCACATATAGCATCTGCATCAACTAACGAAGGTGGCCAATCGGTTACTTCTGAAGTTAGAATGCAGGATAACTTAGATCCAGACGACATTAATATTTACAGGCAGTTAAGTGGTGGAGTAACCAGCTCTCATATCTTACACGGATCTGCCAATACCATTGGAGGACAAACTCAGTTAATTAAACTTCGCTGGGGAACCGATGATAAGGGATTGATGTTTGAAGGAGCAGATCCATTCATCAAATTTGCATTGGGTGAAAACGTAAAACGTTCTTCTTCTACGCAAGGTAATGTAAGATTCCCTGATACACGCATGGGCGTTGAACAAGTATTAAATGATGCATTTAACCGTGCTAAAATTTATGAAGCCGCTAAGAAAGAGCACGAAGCAAACGCCAAGAAAAAAGGCGCTGCTGCTAGTACTTTCAGAAAGGATCTTGAATTGGAAGCATTGGTAGAAATCATGAACAGCAAGCGTTTTATTACCTGTCACAGTTATGTTGCCAGTGAAATTGTGGTAGCTATGCGCGTAGCTGAAAAATATGGTTTTAAAGTAAATACATTTACGCATATTCTGGAAGGATACAAAGTGGCTGACAAAATGAAAGCACACGGAGCGGCAGCATCAACCTTCTCAGACTGGTGGGCTTATAAAAACGAAGTGCAGGATGCCATTCCTTACAATGCTGCCATCATGCATAAGGTTGGTTTAAATGTTGCCATCAATTCTGACGATGCTGAAATGGCAAGAAGATTAAATCAGGAAGCTGGTAAAACCGTTAAATACGGCGGGGTTAATGAAATTGAAGCCTTGAAAATGGTTACCATCAATCCGGCAAAAATGTTGCATGTTGATAACAGAGTGGGAAGTATTAAAGAAGGCAAAGATGCTGATCTGGTACTATGGTCTGATCATCCTTTAAGCATTTATGCAAAATCCTTGTATACTGTTGTAGATGGAACCATCTATTTTGACAGAGCAAAAGACGAAGCAATGCGTAAAGAGGTAAAAGCAGAACGTACCCGTTTAATTAATAAAATGGTAGGCGAAAAAAGAAGCGGGGCAGCGGTTGCACCATTTACACCCAGCTACAAATACATTCATACCTGCTTAGACCACGGTCATAAACTGGGCTTACTTGAAATTGAAGCTGGCGAAGAAGAAGAATTGCAACACAATAGCAACCACTAAAAAAAATTAAACATGAAAAAGATAGTATTATCACTACATATGTTGTTGCTCCTGGTTGGGGTAAGCAATGCACAGGAAACCATCTATCCTGCAAAAACACAAAAAGGAGTTGTATATATTAAAAACGGTACCGTACACGTAGGAAACGGAACAGTTATTGAAAATGCAACGGTTAAAATTAACAATGGTAAAATTGAAGAAGTAGGAACCAATATTGCTGTACCAGCATCCGGTGCTGAGGTTATTGATGCAACAGGAAAACAGGTTTATCCGGGTTTGATTTTACCTGCCTCTAATCTTGGACTTTCTGAAATTACAGGAGTTCGTGCTACCAACGATTTTAATGAAATTGGTGAAATGAATCCAAGTATCCGTTCTATAGCAGCATACAATGCAGATTCAAAAATTACCAATACACTAAGGTCAAACGGTATTTTATTGGCGCACACTGCCCCTGTTGGTGCTTTGCTGGCGGGTCAGTCATCCGTTGTTCAACTGGATGCATGGCATTGGGAAGATGCTGCCTATAAAATGGACAACGGTATGCATTTGTATATGCCTAGTTTGATGGGCAGACCTGGTGGTCGTTTGGGGGCACTGTTTGCACAGTTTATGCCGCAGGCTCCAGCTGATCCTACAAAAGCAGCATTGGAGAGACTAGAAATTGTTAAAAACTATTTCAGAGAGGCAAAAGCTTATTTAGCAGGTACGCCAAAAGAAGTGAATTTGAAACTGGAAGCTGCAAGAGGTTTGTTTGAGAAAAAACAAAAGTTATTTGTACATGCATCTCAGGTAAAACAAATGTTGCTGGCAATTGATTTTGCAAAGGAATTTGACTTCAATGTGGTAATCATCGGTGGTTCTGAAAGCTGGCAGATTGCTCCATTATTGAAACAACACAATATTGGTGTGATCCTTTCTCAAATGCACGACTTACCAACATTGGATGATGATGATATTGATATGCCTTACAAAGCACCGGCTGTTTTGCAAAAAGCAGGAGTGTTATTCTGTATCAACGATGATGATCCCCAAAACCGTGGAAGAAACCTTCCTTTTAATGCAGGAACAGCAGCAACTTATGGCTTAACTAAAGAAGAAGCATTAAGCGCCATTACGCTGAATGCTGCTAAAATACTGGGGGCAGATGCTACAACCGGATCGATAGAAAAAGGTAAAGATGCGAATATTGTCATTAGTGCCGGAGACATCCTTGATATGCATACCAGCGTAGTTGAACAAGCATTTATCCAGGGTAGAAAAATTGTACTGGATGATAAGCATAAACAGCTTTACGAGAGATATAAATATAAGTATGGTATCAAATAAGCAGTAGTACCTATTTATCGTCCGTCTTTAATAAAAACAAAGTTGAATAAGTTTTAGTCCCGGTTACCAAGACAAGGCAACCGGGATTTTTATTTGAAATCTACATAAGAGAGCGGGGCAACCGCGTATTTATTACCTTAGCTGAATGGAAAAGAAACTCTTTCTGCTCGATGCACTTGCTTTGATATATAGAGCCTATTATGCCTTAATCAGAAATCCCAGAATTACTTCTAAAGGAATAAATACAAACGCACAATTTGGTTTTACCTCTACTTTATTTGATTTAATCAATAAAGAAAAACCCACACACTTTGCAGTATGTTTTGATACCCATGCCCCAACTGAAAGACATACTGATTTTACAGATTACAAAGCAAACAGACAGGAAGCACCAGAAGACTTACTGGCCTCTCTTCCGGATATACAAAGAATTATTCGTGGATTTAATATTCCTGTTGTAGAAATTGATGGTTATGAAGCGGACGATATCATTGGAACACTGGCCTGGCAGGCAGCTGATAAAGGATATGATGTATACATGGTTACACCAGACAAAGACTATGGTCAATTGTTAATTCACCCACATGTATATATTTATAAACCACCTGCGTATGGAAATGCAGAAGAAATATTAGATGCACAAAAAATTTGTGCCAAATGGGATATTGCAAGGGTTGAACAAGTGGTGGATATGTTGGGACTAATGGGAGATGCAGTTGATAATATTCCTGGAATCCCGGGCGTTGGAGAAAAAACAGCCGCCAAACTGTTGAAAGAATATGATACCCTTGAGAATATTCTGGAAAATGCAGACAAAATAAAAGGCGCGTTGGGTGAAAAAGTACGAGCAGGAAAAGAATCAGCAATCATCAGTAAAAAACTGGCAACGATAATAACGAATGTTCCTGTTGAATTTCATGAAGAAGATTTTCGGCTGAAAGAGTGGAATAGAGAGGAACTGAATACCGTATTTACAGAATTAGAATTTAAGACATTAGGTAAGAGAATTTTAGGAGAAACATTTAATGCATTTCAGGCGGCAACTGTAGCAGTACAAACCGATTTATTCGGGAACCCTGTAGAAGAAAAAAAGCCGACAGAAAAATTAATAGTGGATGAAGATAATAGCTATGGACTGGTTGCTGATAAGAATATTGAAAACACGAAACACGAATACAAATTGGTTGAATCGGAAGATGAACTAAAGGTTTTAATCCATTTACTGAATCAACAAAAGGAAATATGCTTTGATACGGAAACAACTGGTACGGATGCAAATAATGTAGAAATCGTTGGAATGAGTTTTTCCTTTGAAAAAAATAAAGCGTATTACATCCCATTCTCCAGCGATCAGAAAGCTGCAAAAGAAAAAATATTACAATTACAAACCCTGTTTGATAATGAGTCAATTTGTTGGATAGGACAAAATATCAAATACGATTTACTTATATTAAAATGGTATGGAATAGAACCCAAGGGCGGCCTGTTCGATACCATGCTTGCACACTATGTAATTGAACCGGAGGGAAGGCGTAGTATGGATTTACTAAGCGCTCAATACCTTGGATATGAACCCGTTTCCATTGAAACACTTATAGGAAAAAAAGGAAAGAATCAGGGAAATATGCGGGATGTTGCCCTTGATAAGATTAAGGAATATGCTGCAGAAGATGCGGATATAACCCTCCAACTGAAACATTGCTTTGCTCCCTTATTAAAACAGAAGGAAGTTGAGAAAGTATTCTATGAAGTGGAAAATCCATTGGTTAGAGTATTGACAGATATGGAATACGAAGGGGTTAAAATTGACGAATCCTTTTTGAATGACTATAGTAATGAATTAGATAAAGAGGCAAAGCAATGTGAAGAACGTGTATATGAACAGGCGGGGGTTCGATTTAATCTGGCCTCACCCAAACAATTAGGTGAGGTTCTGTTTGATAAATTACAGTTAGATCCGAAAGCTAAAAAAACAAAAACCGGCCAATACGCAACAGGAGAAGATGTATTATTGAAATTGGCGGGAGAACACAAAATTGTTGATGATATTTTAAGTTTCAGGGAATTGACAAAATTGAAATCAACCTATGTTGATGCACTTCCTGAAATGATTAACCCAAGAACAGGAAGGGTGCATACTTCCTATGCCCAGGCGGTAGCCGTAACCGGAAGATTGAGTAGCAATAATCCTAACCTGCAGAATATACCAATCAGAACAGCAAGAGGTAGAGAAATAAGAAAAGCATTTATTCCCAGAGAAAAAGGAAGAATTTTATTAAGTGCAGATTATTCACAGATTGAGTTGAGAATAGTTGCAGCTATTAGTGGAGACCCTAACATGTGTGAGGCTTTTAAAGAAAGAAAAGATATTCATACAGCTACTGCTGCAAAAGTATATGGAGTAACAGAAGCAGAGGTAACAAAGGAAATGCGATACAAAGCTAAGAGTGTAAACTTCGGTATCATCTATGGACAGGGGGCTTTTGGACTGGCTGAAAATTTAGGAGTCAGCAGAAAAGAAGCCCAGGAAATCATCAACAATTACAAAAAAGAGTTTCCTTATATACAGAAGTACATGGATGATCAAATCAATTTTGCCAAAGAAAATGATTATGTGCAAACCTTAATGGGCAGAAAAAGATGGTTAAGAGATATTCATAGTGCCAACTTTACGGTACGAGGATTCGCTGAGCGAAACGCTATTAATTCGCCTATACAGGGGACGGCTGCCGACATGATAAAAATGGCGATGATTAGTATTCATCGGGAAATGAAAAAAGGAGACTGGAAATCAAAAATGATTTTACAGGTGCACGATGAATTGGTTTTTGATGCGGTTATTGAAGAAGCAGATGAACTTCAGAAGCTGATTATTGACTGTATGATATCTGCCTTACCGTTACCAAATGAGGTACCCGTAGAAGCAGAAGTTGGAAGAGGAAACAACTGGTTAGAAGCACATTAATCTGCGGTTATTTTTTCTTGAATAGCGGAACTGTGCTACATGGTTCCCCATACATAATACTCTTAGCAAAAGGTCTAAGCAGGGAGGTAATCTTTACATATGCGGAAGCAGGTACGGGATCTTCACCACAGCCTTTTACTACAACACGCTGATCGGTATAATCAGATGGATTAATGGTATTTAACGCATCTAATAATAAATGCTCTCTTAAAGAACCTTCATTACCAAAATAAACAGACTTTGCTACAGGAGTTAAGTAAACAGCAACCAACATATTAGCCCACATGGGAATGATTGCATCAGCGCTGCAGGTTATGGCAACATGTGCATCTTTGTATACTTCCCAATCCGTATTTAGTAAAGCGGCCCTGAATTCTTTTTCCTTTAAAATTAAACCCATAAAAAGGTAATCTTTTAAGTCAAAAACTTTGATAGGGTCTTTTGAAAAATAAGTCTCTAAATCAAGGCTTATAATACCGCTTTGTTCAACTTTATTAACAATGGGTTCCATAAGAATGTAAAATTAGACTGTTTCGGCAAAACTCATTTACGAGAGTCGCAAAAAAAACCCACTCAGTTGAGTGGGTTCCTTTTATTTAGACTAACGATTAATAGAAATCGAAACGATAATCTTTCACAGTTGCTGCTTTTCTTAGTGCTTCCACACTGCGGTATGCAGCCATCTTTCTATTTTGGATTAAGGTTTGTTTAACTGATTCAGGTAAGGCATCGGCTGCTTTTGCACCAATGTTTTCAACTTTAACAGCATATACACCAGCGTTACCCGCAATTAAAGTAGAGGCTTTTCCAACATTTGCTTTATTAAATGCAGCACCAACCATTTTAGGCTCATTTCCCACACCATTTACAAATCCTGCATTAAAAGCAATACTATCCGCTCTTAAAATAGAAGCTCCTGAAGACTTCGCCAATTCTTCAAGCGTATTTCCTTTCATTTTGGTATCAATGATAATTTTTGCTTTCTTCTCATTTCTGATAACACCCTCAACCAATGGTCTGGCTTCAGTGGCATTCATTAATCCGGCTTTATTAATTCCGGTTATCATGGCAACGATTATTTGGTCTCCTACTTCAGTAGGATCAGAAACCGCTCCTTCTTTATTTTCATAAATCCATCTTACCAAAGAACGTGTATTTGCCATAGTACCAACAGTAAAGTCGTTCTTCTTAATATCGCTGGCAGGCAAAATAGTTTTGGCAAGCTTGGCAGCATTTTCATTAAATGCTTTTGCAGATTTTGCAGAAGCCGCAAATGTTGCTGCAGCCGTATTGGCTTCATTCACTGTTTCGTTACTGCTGATGATTGGTTTTGCTAAATAAGCAATTTTATAAGCAGCAGCACGATTCTTTTGACCTAAAATTTCAATATAGTGATATCCGTAATCTGTTTTAACAACTCCCTTAGTTCCGACAGTATTATCAAAAGCAAAATCGTTAAATGGAATCACCATCTGGCCTTGAGGGAAATAATCATAAACACCACCCTTGTCTTTACTTCCGCCGTCATCAGAATATTTAGCCACAAGACTATTAAAATCGGCACCAGCTTTAACTGCAGTTTGTATGCTATCTACTAATTTCTTAGCTGTAGAATCATCACGAACCATTTGACCAGATTGAGGGTCATTGGTTCCAACTAAAATATGTCTAACTGAAACACTGTCAGGCCACTGTTTAATACCCACCATTTTAGCAATAACATAATTATTGCCATCAATATAAGGTCCAAATACACCACCAACTGGTAAACGTGTAATAGAGTCTTTATTAGCTACCTGGATTCTGCTTCCACCGAAATAGCTATTATAATAAGGTAACTCTGTTCCCACTTTACCTAAATAAGCCGCAGCATCTGTGGTAGTAGCAAATTCTGCTTTAAGGGAATTAATCTGAGATAAGGTTGCAGCAGAATCAGCGGAAGTAGGTGCAGCACTAAAGTTTACATAAACGACAGATCTGGTTTCTTCTTCTTTCTTGAATTCAGTGCTATGTTTCTTTACATAACTATTAATGTCATCATCAGAAACTTTCACAGTTGAATCAGCTATAGCAACATATGGGTATAATACATAAGATGCATTCGCTACCGCATTATTATCAGCCTGCTGTTTTTCTACTAACCATTTTGGTACATAAACAGATTGTAGTAATAGATTCTGGTATTTATTCCTAAGGCTATTTTGAATGGTTGGTTCAATATAACCTGCAGTAATCATTTTAACCTGTTCTGCGTTCTTGCTTTTTTTAATTTGTGCAAAAGCTCTTTTAGCATCATCTACTTTAAACTCTCCGGTTTTAGGATCTGTAAATTCCTGACGCAATGGAGAATTTTCACCGAATAAAATATCATTCAATTCTTTGGCAGATACAGTTAAACCTAACTTTTCAAACTCTTGGTTTAATACTATATTATCTACCTCCATGTTGAACACATTACCAATTAATTGCTCACGGGTAGCTCCCTGACCGGCATACATGGCTTCCTGACTTTTTAGGCGCTCCTCAAAAGTACCTCTGTCAATAGTAGTACCATTCACTTTTGCAATAACTGAACTGTTTGAAAAAGCAGAACCTCCACGTCCTGCACCATCCTGAAGAATAAAGGCAATTAAAGCAACAGCAATAATTACAAAAATGATCCAAGTACCGCGATCACGAATTGTTTGAATTACAGACATAGTAAAAAATTAATATATAATTTATCCCGATTGTACACGGGGAGGCAAAAATAAGGGAAAATCAAGTAGAATAAGATGTGGAAAAATATGCACATAGATCTGTTAGTAAACCCGAAAACCGGTGGAAAATTTACCTTTTTACATAAAAAACTGTGAAAAGAAAAAGAAGAACTAGGTAAAAATCCGAGACAATCAGGGTTCATTCAACAAAACCATAGGTATTTATACCTGTTAATTAACAGTGAAACAAAAGTGAATAACCTAAATCAGCTTCTGTTAATTCAGTTATACATAGCTGTTAATAAACACGACAAAACAAATACAAACAAGAAAAAAACAACTTAATAAAATTGTGAATAGCTGTGAATAAAACAACTAAGCTTAGCTTTGCACTATGTGTGTAACTAAGTTTTCCCGATATACACATGACTAATAATAGTAGTTGATTTTATATAAATAATTATTAAATATTATTACTTTGAATATTCACATCGCAAAAGAGAAATTAGCAGATAAAGGATTTTTAGATTTGGAAATTGATCCTGAATTGGATCTATTTGCAGAGATAGAAAAATTAAAGAAAGAAAAAAATGCCGTTTTACTTGCACACTACTACCAGGATACAGATATACAGGATGTGGCAGATTATATTGGGGATAGTCTGGGACTCGCACAACAGGCAAAACAAACTACAGCGGATATTATCGTATTTGCCGGTGTACATTTCATGGCAGAAACGGCAAAGATTTTAAATCCAACCAAAAAAGTTCTTTTACCTGATTTAAAAGCCGGATGCTCATTAGCTGACAGTGCTCCTGCCCCGCTTTTTAAAGCGTTTAAAGAAAAATATCCTGATCATCTGGTTGTTTCCTATATTAATTGTACGGCAGAAATAAAAGCACTCAGTGATATTATTTGCACCAGTGGAAATGCTGAAAAAATTATAGAAAGCATTCCGGAAGACCAACCGATTATTTTTGCTCCTGATAAAAATTTAGGAGCTTACCTGAATAAAAAAACCGGAAGGAATATGGTGCTTTGGAATGGGGCATGTGTAGTTCATGAAATATTCAGTCTGGAGAAGATAGTTAAATTAAAAATTAGACATCCGGAAGCTAAACTCATAGCTCATCCTGAATGTGAAGAAGCTATTTTAAATATAGCTGACTATATTGGAAGTACCACCCAATTACTAAAATACACACAGACTGACGCCAATACATCTTATATAGTAGCTACAGAAACTGGCATATTACATCAAATGCAGCTGAATAATCCAACCAAGACATTTATACCTGCACCACCTAATAATAATTGTGCCTGCAACGATTGTCCTTATATGAAACTGAATACCCTTGAGAAAATATACCTCTGTATGAAATATGAACTTCCTGAAATTCATATGGACGAATCATTGAGAATGCAAGCACTAAAACCTATGGAAAGAATGATGGATATAAGCAGAGCAGCTGGTCTGATTGCTGGATAAATATTACATTATATAATTCGAAGAATCCGGTTAAATAATACGGATGTTGATTTTATAAATTAAGTAAAATTTTTAATATAAATTGGCTGTTGACCCAATCAAAGAAATATTCTGTTGATTGCAGTACAAATTTTTTAGCTTTAGCCAAAGCCATCAAATGAAGTACCTGATTTTTGCACTCTGTTGCTTTGTATCTGTTGCAAACGCGCAGAAAAATATTTCAGACAGCCGTTACAAAAAAATCCATCAGCGCGC
>JBDLUU010000016.1:0-13443 GCA_039805185.1 Bacteroidota bacterium | reverse complement strand
TGCGAAATGAATTTACATGCAGACAAGGTTTGCGCTGCTGCAGAAACCTATATTGGACTGGTAGAACTGGGTGTGGGCTTGATTCCTGGCGGTGGCGGAACCAAAGAGTTTGCGTTAAGAGCCAGCGATGAATTACACGAAGACGAACCGGAAACCAATACATTGAAGAAAAGATTCTTCTCTATTGCAACAGCGAAAGTGGCCACTTCTGCTCATGAAGCATTTGAAATGGGCATTCTAAGACAGGGGCAGGACGAAGTAGTCATGAACATTGGAAGAAGAATTGCCGAAGCCAAGAAGTCGGTTTTGGAATTACATGAAGCAGGATACAATACACCTGTTCAAAGAACCGATATCAAAGTATTGGGCAAGTCCGGATTAGGCGCTATGCTGGCGGGTATCAATGGCATGTGGAGAGGCGGATATGCCACTGACCACGATGCATTGGTTGCTCGCAAATTGGCTTATGTAATGTGTGGTGGCGACTTAAGTGCTCAAACATTGGTAAGCGAACAATACTTACTCGATCTGGAAAGAGAAGCTTTCTTGAGCCTTTGCGGTGAAAAGAAATCTTTGGAAAGAATACAGAGTGTACTGAAAAGTGGCAGACCCATCAGAAACTAAATAAAAGCAGTAATACCAAACTGCTTAACGAATAGCATACACTATCGAGTTATGGGCAATAAGAATATGTACCACCGACAAAGCAGGGTTTTATTTTTCGGTGTTTTACTACTTTAGAGTAGGTAAACTAAGCCAGTTGGAATTTGATTTTAAAATAATTTCCAACATTTACATTGCTTTCATAATTCAGCAAACCTCCCATCTCTTCGGTTAGCTGCTTGGCAATAGAAAATCCCATGCCAAGGTCATTGATGGTCAAATCAGATTGTGTAGAATTGATTACTCGGCTAAAATATTTATCCAATTTTTCCATGCCGATAGGGCTATGGGTCTTATTGATGATCTCAATTATACAAGACCCATCCAGGTCATTGGCATGAATACTTACAACAGAACCATTGGGGATCAACCGAATAACGTTAGAAAGCAGCATTAATAAAATATGACCTAAATATCCTTTATCAATATTTACCATTATTTCGTATGGAGAGAGATGAACCTGGAGGTTTACCTGCTTAATGCTGGCAGCCTCCACCAGGGCAATCGCGGCTTTTTCTACCTCAGGAATAATATCGAACTGTTCCAGCAATCTTTGGTTTGATTCTTCCATAATCAGTTTTTTTCAGTCTCACGCTTTATAATCCGTTAGCGTTTATAGGCAATAAAAATAGAGAAAATAGCCGATGCCAAATCAAAATCTGCCTACCTTAGAGATATCACCAGTTTGATGCACCAGTTTGAAATACCCACTGTGTCGTGTGACTACAACGATAAGTTTGTTATATTCAAAGACGAGAAAGTAATGAAGCAACTGAAGAACTGGCTGAAGGAATAAAAATAAAAAATGATGGAAAAAGTATTGCGATTAATGGCTGTAAGTAAATCTTACGGATCCGTCAAAGCATTAAAAGAAGTTTCCCTTACCATTCCCAAAGGCAGTGTATTTGGCATTTTAGGCCCCAACGGAAGTGGTAAAACCACTCTCATGAGTATTGTACTGGATGTGCTGGGAGCAGACACCGGAACCTATCAGTGGTTCAATCAGCCCCCCAGTGCCGATGCCAGAAAAAGAATTGGCTCATTACTGGAAACACCCAATTTTTATCATTACCTATCTGCAGTAGACAATTTAAAAATCACTTCTGCCATCAGTGGCAGGGGAACGAACGCCGATATTGATGCGGTATTGGAAATTGTAAAACTTACCGAAAGAAAAAAATCAAAATTCAGCACCTATAGTTTGGGCATGAAACAAAGACTGGCCATTGCCGCTGCCCTACTCGGCAATCCGGAAGTGTTGTTACTGGATGAACCCACCAACGGTTTAGATCCCGTCGGTATATTGGAAATAAGAGAGCTGATTAAACGACTGGCAAACGATGGCATTACCATCATTATCGCCAGTCACTTACTGGATGAAGTAGAAAAAATCTGTTCGCATGTGGCCATATTAAAAAGAGGAACCCTATTAACCAGTGGCCCGGTAGATGAAGTATTGAGCAATGAAGACATTGTAGAAATTGGGGCAGCCAATTTACCTGCATTAAAATCCTTCCTGATCAATATGGAAAATGTGTTGTCTATAAAAGAAGACAACAATCGTTTACAGGTACACTTTCCTGCAGGCACGGCCAACTTGGAAGCAGTGAATCAATTCTGTTTTAACAAGGGTATTACACTTAATTATCTGCTGAACAAGAAGAAAAGTTTAGAAAGTAAATTCTTTGAACTCACCAACGATTAATTTATTCCGAATCAGCAAAAAAAAATAAAATGGGTTCACTCATCAATATAGAATGGCTAAAAATTAAAAAGTATCCAGCATTCTGGTGGATGCTGGTGATTGTGATGCTGACTTATCCCAGCATCAATTACATGTTTTACAATGTTTATCAGCAGGTAACACAGGGAAAGGAAATGACCAACAGTATTGCCAAAATGTTATTGGGAAATCCGTTTGCCTTTCCGGAAACCTTTCATACTGTCGCATATTTTTCTTCCTTCTTTGTGATCCTTCCGGGCATTCTGGTAATCATGCTAATCACCAACGAATACAATTACAAAACACATAAACAGAATATCATTGACGGATGGAGCAGAAAAGAATTCATGGCAAGCAAACTAATTGATGTAGCTATTATTTCTTTTGTAGTCATGATGGTGTTTATGCTGGTAGCCATGGGATTTGGCTTATATGCCGATCCGGACAACCTGGGAAGAATTGCAGAGCAACTGCATTATATACCCATGTTTTTCCTGCAGACTTTTGCACAACTGTCCATTGCCTTTTTGCTGGGATACTTAGTAAAAAAAGCTTTCATTGCCCTGGGCATTTTTGTGTTCTACTATCTGGTAGTGGAAAATATTCTGGTGGCTTATTTAAAATACAAGAAGATTCCCATCACCCGTTTTCTACCCATAGAATCTTCCGACAATATTCTGATTGCACCAGCTTTCACAGGTAATTTTGGTAAAGACTCCAAAGAAGCTTATCAGCTGGCCATTACCCTTGTTGGAGAACAGGTAGTAATCACTTGCTTTTATACTTTAATTATCTGGTTGATTTGTTTTAAAGTGCACAGCAAGCGGGACCTGAATTAAGTTATCCAGCGCTTTATCAATGGTAGGATATTGAAAGGTAAATCCTGCCTGCTGAATTTTTTTACTGCTAACAGTAGCACTTTTCAGTACCTCAATACTCATTTCGCCCAGCACTGCTTTGAGTACAAAAGCGGGAACATAAAATGGAATATAAAAAGACCCGCACATTTTTTTGGCAAGGGTTAAAGTAAGCTGCTTATTATTCACCGGATTGGGTGCCACAGCATTGTATACGCCCTGCAAACGATTGTTTTCAATGGCATAGATGAATTGATAACAGAGGTCGTCAACATGAATCCAGCTGATCATTTGCTTTCCGTTTCCTAAGATAGCAGCGGTTCTGGCCATCAATGGTTTTTTAAATTCAACCAAGGCCCCGCCTGCATTGCTCAAAACAATACCTGTTCTCAGAATCACCAGTCTTTTATTCATCGATAAAACCGGAGCCATGCTTTCTTCCCACTGCTGGCAGGTAGTCCCCAGAAAATCTGAATAAGCAGCTGCGTCTTCTGTAAATCCTGGATTATTGAAGGGATCAGGACCGTACCAACCAATAGCAGAAGAGCTAACCACTGCCTGCACTTCATTCGGAATTTCTTTAAGCGCTTTCACCAGTAAATTACCGGATTGAATACGGCTATCCGCAATTTCCTTTTTTCTGGCAGCAGACCATCGTTGATCGGCAACGCCAGCTCCGGCCAGATGAATAATAAAATCTGCTTTGCGAATAGCCCAATCATCAATGGTCTGGGTGGCTATATTCCATTTTGCATAACGCAGATTGGTACTGAAATTACCAATTGTATCAAATACTTTTTTACGACGGCCTCCCCTGCCCACAATGATAACCGAATATCCTTTGTGCATCAACAATTCAGTTAAACGAGTACCCACAGTTCCCGTTCCACCGGTAATCAAAACCGTTGCCATATGTTAATCGGGCTTCTTACCATCGAGGAAAGTATTGATGGTATTAATCTGTGTCTGGTCGTTCTCATCTTTGCCTACTGTATACTTGCTGTAAAAATTTTCTACAGAAGTTAAAGTATTACCAAACAATTCCATGTTTCTTCTTACATAAGCAGGAACTGCATCAAACTCACCATTCAAATCAGAAGCATTATTCATGTTGAAAGAAAGGTTGCGAAGTTTCTGAATTCTTTCAGCAGCTCTTCTTTTTTGTTCTTCCACATCATCAAAATAATCACCACCATTATCGGCAGACTCATTGCAAGGAGCAGCACTCATGGTAGCCTGAGGAGCACTATAGCCTTCAGGTTTTTCCACCAGCTGCATATCAAACAAGTTCGCTTCTTCTTCTACCTGCGGAGTGGCAACTTCAGGCGTAGCGCTAACTACAGGTGCTGGTGCAGCGGGCTTGACAGCCGGTGCTTCAGAAGCATAAATATTAGCAGGCTTGCTTAAAGCAGAACCAGTAGAGGTTGAATGTACTGCTGTTGGAATAGAAGGCAATGTTACTTCTACTTCTTCTTCAAAAGTGTGCACGGCAGGAGGTGTTTGCATAACAGGCTCAGCCTCTGCTGGTTCTAAATCGAACACAATAACAGGAGAAGCCGTTGAAGGCATTTCCAGTGTCTCATAAATTTTTTCAGGAGCAGGAGTAGCTTCTTCAGGTGCTGCTGGTGCTGCTGGTGTAGCTGGTTCTTCTGCAACAAAAGGGATCAGGCTTTCTGCAACAGGGGCAGGAGTCGCTTCCACAACTGGAGCTGTAGCCGTAATCGGACCTGTAGAAACAGCAGGCTGATCCACCTTCAATGTCATGACTATTTTTTCAGGCTTGACTTCTTCCTGCTTTACCACTTCTGGTTTAGCAAACGGATTTTTTTGTTTAAATCCGGTAGCCACCAATGTGATTCCGATTTTCTTGTCAAGGGTATTATCGTAACCCATACCTACAATTACATCGGCATCTTCACCGGCCTGTAAACGTAAATGGTTGTTGATGATTTCCAGTTCGTCCATGGTGCACTCGTGTTCACCTTCGGCACTGTTGATATTAATCAGGATCCACTTGGCACCTTTGATATCACTATCGTTTAGTAATGGAGAAGACAATGCTTCTTCAATTGCCATTTGAGCACGGTTCTCTCCTTCTACTTCGGCTTTACCTAAAATAGCCACACCACCATTTCTCATTACGGTACAAACATCCGCAAAGTCTACAATGATATGTCCACGGCTATTGATTACATCGGTAATACATTTAGCGGCAGTAGCCAATACATTATCTGCTTTTGAAAATGCTTCCTTCATTTTCAAATTGCCATACTGCATGCGTAATTTATCATTGCTGATAACCAGCAATGTGTCTACATAAGGCTCCAATGCCTTAATACCTTCTTCTGCCTGCAATTGTCTGCGCGGCCCTTCAAAACCAAAAGGAGTGGTTACAATCCCAACGGTTAATATGCCTAAGTCTTTACAAATTTTAGCAATGATGGGTGCACCACCGGTTCCAGTACCACCACCCATTCCCACTGTAATGAATGCCATTTTAGTATTCACTTCCAGAATGCGTTGAATTTCTTCCAGCGATTCTTCTGTTGCACGTTTACCAACTTCAGGATTGGCACCCGCACCCAAACCCTGGGTTAGATGAGGCCCTAACTGAATTTTATTAGGCACTTTACTTTGCTCAATTGCTTTGGCATCGGTATTGCAAATGATGAAATCAACCCCTTCAATGTTTTGCTCAAACATGAAATTTACGGCGTTGCTTCCACCACCACCTACACCAAGTACTTTGATGATGGATGATTTTTGTTTAGGAAGATCAAAATGAATCATAGCGGACGGTTTGGGTTAGTAGGGATTAAGGTTCGGGTTTTATCTTATTACTTGGTCTTCTTCTTCTTTGAATAATTCAATCAGGTTGTTCTTGAATTTGTCCCAGAATTTAATGCGTGGGCCTATATCAACCTGTACTTTATGTGCTTCAGCAGGGCTTTCATTTACTGGTGCAGCAACCGGTGTTTCAGGAACAGCATCTACCTTCTTCTTCAGGTTGGCAGGTACTTCCAGTTTTACAAAACGCTCTTTGAATTCCTTGTGGTGCTGATCGTAATCGTTGTATCCTTTCAGAATCAAACCAATACAGGTAGCGTACATAGGTTTATTCAACTCATCAATATGATTCGGCGCAAGGTGCTCGTTGGGCAAACCAATACGGGCGTTTAAGCCAGTTGCATATTCAGTTAACTGAATCAGGTGCTTCAACTGTGATCCACCTCCTGTTAAAATGATACCACCATTCAAGGCGCGGGAATCCAATCCCACCTGCTTTAAATGATAGGTAACAAAATCGAGGATCTCACTCATTCTTGCCTGAATAATCTGTGCAAGACTCTTCACACTAATTTCTTTTGCAGGCATTCCTTTTAAACCAGGAATAGTAATGAAGGAATTGGTTTTTGCTTCGTCGGCCAAAGCAGAACCAAACTGAACCTTCATGGCTTCTGCCTGTGTTTTTAATACACCCAGACCTAAGCGGATATCATTGGTAATGTTTTCACCACCAAAAGGTATAACAGCAGTATGTTTTAAAATGCCATCATAAAAAACAGCCAGGTCAGAAGTACCACCACCAATATCCAGGATGGCAACTCCTGCTTCCATATCCAGATCGCTCATAACAGCACTTGCAGAAGCCAGTGGTTGTAATACCAGGTCTTTGGTTTGTAAACCACTTCTGGTTACGGCACGATTGATATTGCGGATTGCGTTTCTGTCGCCTGTGATAATATGGAAGTTCGCACCCATTTTAACCCCGTTGTATCCAACAGGGTCCTTGATGTACTGGTTGCTGTCTACGTGAAAATCCTGAGCAATCACATCAATGATCTGATCACCTGCAGGAATAAAGGTTTTACGCTGATTGTTGATGAGCTGTTCTACTTCTGCTCTGCTGATTTCAATATCGGCATCCTGACGAACAATATCACCTCTTGTTTGCAGGCTCTTGATATGATGACCAGCTATACCAACATACACTTCGTTGATTTCTAAATCGGGATTGCTCTGAGCACAATTTTCCAAAGCGGCCTGAATGGCTTTGATGGTCTGGTCAATATTCAACACCTGACCATGTAGTACACCACTGCTGTTGGCGCGACCAAAACCAACAATTTCTAACTTGCCATATTCGTTTTTGCGGCCGGCAATTGCGGCAATCTTGGTGGTACCAATGTCCAGTCCAACAATGATAGGTGCTTCATTGTGATTCATAGGGTATTTCTTTTACTTGTTAACGGAATTTGAATCGATATATTGTTTTCTGCTACTATATTTTTTTGTGTTTTTATGGCTACAACCTGACCCTTATATTCTAAGCTGATAATTTTATATGTATTGATTCCATGCTGCAACCAGGCTTTCTGATAGAATGCTTTTAACCTGTTGAGCTTATCTGCTGCAAGAGAAGAGTCGCCGAATGCAACCAGGTGATCGCCTAGTACAGGAATCATTTCAAATTTTTTATTGGCAACAATATCTACCTGTGCAATCTGTGCAGTCAGGAATGAATCAGCATTCATTAAACGGGAAAGCAAAATAACAGACTGCAGTAAAGTGGTATCGGTCTTTTTGCTAGCAGGATAACCTGTGAACACAGGGACTCTGGCCGTAAGCTTGGTGCTCAACGGTATACGGTTCATGGCTGTGTCAATATAGTAAGACTGCCCATTGGTTTCAAAAATTCTTGCAATGGGCTCTCTCTCTACAATACTAACCTGCAATACTTGCTGGTTATCAAAATACATTTCGGCATTGTTTACCCAGGGATTTTTCTTCACCTGCATTTCCAGCTTGCGCAAAGGAACGGCAAGTATAGGGCTACCGGTTACCGGAGCCGGACTGTTCACCAATTGCAGAACATCCTGTTCGTCAATGAACATATGCTTTTCTGCTCCCCTGATTTCTACCACTACCCCTTTTAATTTTCGATTGTTTTTCTGGCGGATGGAAGCACCCAATAACACCACTACCCCCACGGCAGCAATTGCCCAGAGCGTAAGGATGATTATTTTTTTCCAGTTCAACTTTTTCATTGTTATGATAGCGAGTGGTTCATTAATAATTCTTTTGCGGGATTCACCAGTGTATCTATATCACCTGCACCCGCCATTACCAGCAGTTCCGGTTGACTGGTTTTTACCCAATCCAGAAAAGCCGTCTTCTCCAACACCTGCTTTTGGTTCAGCTGCATATTGTTCAGCAACATTTCACTATTCACGCCTTCCATGGGTAATTCTCTTGCCGGATAAATGGGCAATAAAATCACTTCGTCTGCCAGATCAAGTGTTGCGGAGAAGCCCGCTGCCTGATCCTTGGTTCTGCTATACAAATGCGGTTGAAAAACCAGGGTTAATTTCTTATCAGGGAAAATGCTGCGAACCCCAGACAACAAGGCTTTCAGCTCATCCGGATGATGGGCATAATCGTCAATCACTACATGCTGAGGCGTATGCAATGCATATTCAAATCTTCTTCTCACTCCTTTGTAATCAGCAACGGCAGCCGCAATTTTATCGGAATCAATCCCCAGTTGTTTGGCAACCGTAATGGCAGCAATCATATTGTCGATATTGTGCAGGCCACCCATATGCAATACCAGGTTATCAATGGACCAATCAGGTGCCTGAACAGAAAAATGATACACGCCGTTCATTACTTTCAGGTCTTTCACAAAAATATCCGCCGCCTCGTTTTTATGATCATAGGTAAACAAGTGATCCGCACGTAACTCGGCGGCTCTGCTCAACCCATGCTTCGCAACAATCGTTCCCCCCGGCTTTAATTTTCCTGCAAACTGAACGAATGCATTTTCTACTTCTTCAGCTGTACCATAAATATCCAGGTGATCCGGATCCATAGAAGTAATCACTTCCACATTGGGTGCGAGCTTTAAGAAACTGCGATCGTATTCATCTGCTTCCACTACCACCACATTGCGTTCGTGGCTCCAGAAGTTTGTATGATAGTTAGCGGAAATCCCACCCAGGAAAGCATTACAGCCATAGCCGGTATGACGCAAGAGATGCGCCACCATGGAAGTAACCGTAGTTTTACCATGCGTACCCGCCACACAGATATTGAAACTGTTTTCCGTAATCCATTGTAAAATATCACTTCGCTTCATCACGGTAAAACCATTGTTGATGAAGTGATTCAGCTCTTTGTGGTCTTTGGGAATGGCAGGAGTATACACCACCACATCAGGGTTCTGTGGCGCCAATGTGATGTCATCGGTGTAGTGAATATTGATTCCTTCCTTCTCTAACTGATTCGTCAACACCGTAGGTGTTTTATCGTAACCACTCACATTGGCGCCCTTCGACAAAAAATAACGAGCAATAGCACTCATACCAATGCCACCAACGCCAATGAAATAAATAGTATGTATGGTTGTTAATTTGCTCATGACAAGGATTGTAAAATTTCTTTAGCAACAAATTCAGCTGCATTGCACAAAGCCTGTTTGCGAATCGCTGCTTTCATCTCTTCCTGTTTCATTACTTCTTTCGAAAGCGCCACTACTTCATTCACCAGATCGGCCTTCGCATTTTCATCTTTCACTAAAATGGCTGCACCATTGTTAACCAATTGCATGGCATTCGCTGTCTGATGATCTTCCGCCGCATGCGGAAAAGGAACCAGGATGGCTACTTTACCCGTGATGCACAATTCGGTAACAGCCATGGCGCCCGCCCTGCTGATGACCATATCTGCCGCAGCATATCCATATTCCATCTGGGTAATGAATTCACCCACCCAAACATTCGAATATTTTGCAGCTGCATTTTTATACAAGTCACTATTGGTTTTACCTGTTTGCCAGATCAGTTGCAAATCATTCTTTTCAAAAGCATCCAACTGTTCCATCAATGCATTGTTGATGCTAGCCGCACCCAGGCTACCGCCCACTGCCAACACCGTGGTTTTGTTGGGATCCAGTTTAAAGAAGCGAAGCGCGTCTTCTCTTTGAATAGCGTTGCGTACAATATTCTCGCGTACCGGATTACCGGAAACCAGTATTTTCTCTGCCGGGAAAAAACGCTCCATACCAGGCGTAGCTACAAAAATTTTCGTAGCGTTTTTTCCCAATATTATATTACTCTTACCCGCGAATGAATTGGCTTCATGAATAAAAGTAGGAATGCCTTTGCTCTGGGCATATTTTAAAACAGGGAAGGTAGAATACCCACCTACCCCAATTACTGCGGTTGGTTTAAAGGAGGCAAAAATGCTTCTCACCTGCACAAAGCTTTTAACCAGTTTCCAAGGCAGGGAAATATTTTTGATTAAAGAACTTCTGTTGAAACCCGCAATGTCCAGGCCTTTGATTTCGTACCCTGCCTGCGGCACTTTCTCCATTTCCATTTTTCCCTTCGCGCCAATAAATAAGATTTCAGCACTGGGCTGCGCATATTTAAGCGCATGGGCAATAGCAACGGCAGGAAATATATGGCCACCCGTACCTCCACCTGCTATGATAAAACGATTAGGCATCTGCGAGTGGATTTTGAGTTTGAGAAATATCATCCACCGGCGCCACTCCTGTCTCCAGCGGCGCTTTTCCTTCCAGCTGCTCAACATTTCGGCCTACACTCAAAACAATACCAATGGCAGCACAGGTAAATAAGAAAGAAGATCCACCCATACTCACTAAGGGTAGTGTAACACCGGTAACAGGAACCAGGTTCACATTCACCGCCATATTGGCTACTGCCTGTATTACTAAAGTAAAGCTTAACCCCAGTGCCAGGAATGCACCGAAGGCATAGGGACATCTTCGGAAAATACTGATGCACCTGAAGAGGAAGACCAAATAAATAAATATCAGAAATGCTCCACCCAGCAATCCATACTCTTCAATGATGATGGAATAAATAAAGTCATTATAGGCCTGCGGTAAAAAGTTACGCTGCTGGCTATTACCCGGTCCCAATCCAATCAATATCCCACCATTCGAAATCGCAATTTTAGCCTGCTGCACCTGATAAGGCACTTCAGTGTCTTTGGCATACATAAAGTCCTGCACCCTTTTTACCCAGGTGCCAAAACGCCCCATGGACTTCAGTTTCTCTGCCACAACCGGTTTGGCAATATCTTCTGTTTTCTTTCCATCATAGCTAAGCACGGCCACCGAAACAATGAATGCAACGGGTATCAGCGCTACCATAATGGTGAGTAAAATATGTTTGAAACTAACCCTGCCAATAAACATTAGCAACAAAGAAGTTGCACCCGTTAATAAAGCATTGGATAAGTTAGCCGGCATAATCAGCGCACAAATAATTATCACTGGTGTTACCACCGGAAGAAATCCTTTTTTAAAGTCTTTAATCACTTCCTGCTTCTTGCTCAGCATTTTTGATATGTACATGAACAAGGCCAGCTTGGCAAAGTCACTGGTCTGAATGGTCAGATTGATGATTGGCAATTTAATCCAGCGGCTTCCTTCATTAATTTTGGCACCAAAGAACAAAGTATACAACAACAAGGGAATGGATAGCAGAAACAAGATGGTAGCCACCCTTGAAAAAAAAGTATAGTTGACCCGATGCAAAAAATACATGATAATCAAACCCAGAATAGAGAAAGAAAGCTGTTTAAATAAATAGATATTGGTATTGCCTTTGTACATTTTATAGGCCAATGATCCGGTGGCGCTATACACTACCAATATTGAAATCAGGGACAATATCAATACAATACCCCAGATGTATTTATCACCACGGGTTCGTGTAAGCAATTGCTTGCGCACACCTTCTACCGAAGGGATCTGAGAAAATAGGGTATCTTTTATTTCGGACATTATAATTCCTTAACGGCTTCTTTAAACTGGGTTCCTCTGTCTTCGTAGTTCTTGAATAAATCGAAGCTGGCGCAAGCAGGACTTAACAACACCACTTCGTCTTTTCCGGCCGCTTTAAAAGCAGCGTTCACTGCTTTCTTGGCACTGTCGGTTTCTATGATGGTTGGTACGATATCTTTAAAAGCAGCAATGATTTTGCTATTGTCTGTTCCCATGCAAACAATGGCTTTCACTTTCTCTTTAACCAGGTCTTCAATTAATGAATAGTCATTCCCCTTGTCTACACCACCTAATATTAATACGGTTGGCTTGCTCATACTCTCCAATGCATACCAGGTACTGTTTACATTGGTGGCTTTGCTGTCGTTGATAAACTCAACGCCGCGAACCATCGCCACAAATTCCATGCGATGCTCTAAGCTGTGGAAGTTCTTGACAGCATCCCTGATCTTTTCTTTACGGATGCCAATGGTTGCTGCTGCAATACCCGCTGCCATTGTGTTGTACTGATTGTGCTTCCCCTTAAGGGCAAAATCATAAATGCTCATGCTTACTCTTTCTTCCTGGATGCGCAGCATCATCTGGTCGCCCTTGATGTAGCCGCCTTTTTTTACTTCTTGTTTCATAGAGAATGGTAGTGGGTTAGTATGGATAGTTAGTAATGGGAGTTTTTGTTGAATCACTTCGTCGTCTAAACAGAAGATGAAGAAATCTTCTTCGGTCTGGTTTTCGATGATGCGAAACTTAGACCGGATATAATTTTCAAACACATAATTGTAACGGTCTAAATGGTCTTCCGTAATGTTGAGCAATACACTCACATTGGGTCGGAAGGTTTTGATATCATCCAACTGAAAGGAACTGATTTCAATAATGTAGAGGGGCTTGGGATCTTCTGCCACCTGACGGGCAAAAGAATAACCAATATTGCCCACCATAGCACAATCCAGTTGAGCTGTTCTGCAGATATGATAAATTAAAGCCGTAGTGGTGCTCTTACCATTGCTACCGGTGATGGCAATAATTTTGCTATCCCCTTTATAACGATACGCCAATTCAATTTCACTAATCACCGGAATCCCCTTGGCGCGAATGGCTTTCACCATTTCATTCTTCTCAGGAATCCCAGGGCTCTTAACTACTTCATCTGCTGCTAAAATTCTTTCTGCACTATGGCCACCTTCCTCAAAATCAATTCCGTTAGCGCGCAGTTCCGCTTTGTAAATTTCCTTGAGTGAGCCGCCGTCGGACAGGAACACGTTGAGTCCCTTGTGCTTGGCCAATACCGCAGCACCTACTCCGCTTTCGCCTCCGCCTAATATGATGATATTGTTACTCACTTTTGCTTATCTGATTTTTAAGGAAACTACACTCATCACCAC
>JBDLUU010000015.1:0-6784 GCA_039805185.1 Bacteroidota bacterium | reverse complement strand
CTGCTACTGCTTTTTCGTTTGTCATGCTACAAAAGTAATTCCTATTTTCATTGCGTAAAGATGGAAATATGCACAGGATACAGGGAAACGAAATGAAAGTAATAGTTGCAGGGGGTGGATTGTTACTGAATGAACACCATGAGTTGCTGATGATTTTTCGCAGGGGCGCCTGGGACCTGCCCAAGGGGAAACTGGATGAAAGTGAAACCATGGAAGCCTGTGCCCTTAGAGAAGTGGAGGAAGAAACAGGGGTTGGCAATCTGGTATCAGGCGGATTATTGGGCATCACCCGACATCAATACTTTGACCCTTACATAAAAGAGGAAGTGATTAAAGAAACGCATTGGTATGCAATGAATGTAAAGGGAAGTCCGGCTTTGATTCCGCAAACAGAAGAAGATATTACCGATATCAGATGGGTGCCTTTGCATGAGGTTCCTGCATTGCTTGAAAATAGTTTTGATACGATTCGGGAGATTACCGGTCTTTTCTTTTCAAAACAGCAACGGTTAACCGACTAATACAAACCAGGTGATCTCTTTCATCGTGAATCTTAATTTCCCAAACCTGTGAGCTGGCACCAATATGGATTGGTTTAGCGGTTCCGGTAACCATGCCATTGCGTACACTGCGCAAATGATTGGCATTGATTTCCTGACCAACACAAATAAATTCATTGTGATCTACAACCAACGCAGCACCAACGCTACCAAGGGTTTCAGCCAATGCTACAGAAGCTCCGCCATGCAATAATCCGTAAGGCTGTTTGGTTCTGTGATCAACAGGCATGGTAGCTTTTAAATAATCAGGACCAATTTCAGTGAACTTCATACCCAGGTGTTCTCCTAATGTATCTTTTCCCATTCCATCAAATTGATCGATGGACAACTGCTTATTAAACCAGATCATGCCTTATTTTTTTAGCGTATTGATGACTGCCTGCGGCAGGAAGGGAGAAGCATCTCCCCCGTTCTTAATGATATCTCTTACAATGGTAGAAGCCACAGAAGTGTACTTAGGTTCACCAGTTAGAAAAATGGTTTCTATCTGATTATCCAATGTGCGGTTGGCATCCGCAATGGTTTTTTCGTATTCAAAATCACTGACGTATCGGATACCTCTTAAAATAAAACGCGCACCAATCTGCTTACAGAACTGAACGGTTAATCCATCATACGCCACGCTTTCTACTCTGGGCTCATCAATGAAAATCTCGCGGAACCATTGCATCCGCTGCTCTGCACTGAACATAGGATTCTTGATAGAATTGATACCAATACCTACCACTATTTTATCAAATAAGGGAAGTGCCCTTTTGATAATATCCGTATGACCCAAGGTAACAGGATCAAAGGTTCCAGGAAATAAACAGATTCTTTGCAT
Organism: Bacteroidota bacterium; assembly: GCA_039805185.1. Lineage (GTDB taxonomy): Bacteria > Bacteroidota > Bacteroidia > Chitinophagales > Chitinophagaceae > Sediminibacterium. Next base: position 5,401 of record JBDLUU010000015.1, on the reverse strand, counting down.
AGGGATTGGGATTAATTTTCGTTGGTTCTTCCAGCCAATAGGTATAGTACTGCCATCCTAACAGCTACTCCGTTTTCTACCTGATTCAAGATGATGGAATTTGGCCCATCTGCTACATCACTGTCCAGTTCTACCCCTCTGTTGATGGGCCCCGGATGCATGATAACAATTTCCTTGTTTAGTTTATCCAGCACGGATTGTTTAATACCATATGCCAGATTGTATTCTCTTAATGAAGAAAACAGCGGCTGATTCTGTCTTTCCAATTGTATTCTGAGTACATTGGCTACATCACACCACTGCAATGCTTCCTGTAAGTTATACGTAACCCTCACACCTAGAGCTTGTTCCAGGTATTTGGGTATCAAAGTGGGCGGTCCTACTACCATAATTTCTGCACCCATTTTCTTCAACAGGTACATATTGCTGAGTGCCACCCTGCTGTGCATGATGTCTCCGATGATCGCCACTTTCAATCCCTCAATTTTGCCCGTTCTTTCCTGCATGGAAAATGCATCCAGTAAAGCCTGCGTGGGGTGTTCATTAATTCCGTCACCTGCATTCACAATGGCAGCAGGGATATGCTTTGCCAGAAAATGGGGCGCCCCGGATGCACTGTGTCGCATTACTACCAGGTCCACTTTCATGCTCAGGATATTATTCACTGTATCCAGCAAAGTTTCTCCTTTGGCAGCTGAAGAACTGCTGGCAGTAAAATTTAAGACATCTGCTGACAACCTGCGCTCCGCCAGTTCAAAAGACATTCTGGTACGGGTAGAATTCTCGTAAAACAAATTCACGATCGTTACATCCCTTAAAGAGGGAACTTTCTTAACGGGTCTTTGTAAAACTTCTTTGAATTGTGCTGCTGTTGATAGAATCAGCTGAATATCCTCTTTCTGGAGGTCCTTGATACCAAGTAAGTGTTTGGTAGATAGTTTCATTAAAAAGCAAAATTACAGTTTTAGACCAAAACAACTTCGTCTTTTTCATCCTTTTCTTTCCAATTCACTTTTACCTTATCGGTAATAATGGTATCGATGGCCTTTCCGGCAAAATCAGGTTGAATAGGAAGTTCTCTGCTGAATCTTCTGTCTATTAAAACACATAAGGAAACTTTTGCAGGTCTTCCGAAATCGAGCAATGCATCCAACGCAGCACGGATGGTTCTACCCGTGTACAACACATCATCAATCAGTATAACAGATTTACCCTCTATACTAAAGGGGATATCAGTTGTATTGGCAATATGCAGGCTGTTTCTTACATCATCTCTGTAGAAAGTAATATCCAGTCTGCCATATTGAATTTTATGCTGGGGCACAATCGATTTTAATGCCGCCACAATTCTGTCACTTAAAAAGATCCCTCTTGGCTGCAGACCAATAATGACGGTGTTGTCCAGGTCCTGATTATTTTCTAACATCTGATGAGCCAGTCTTTGAATACTCAAATCCATTTGCTCTGCGGATAATATCGTTTTCAATCTCCCAATTTTTAATAAAATTAAAGGCTTTATTCCATTCTAAAAGGGAATAATTCTGTTGGTTCTTCTTTACTTTGCGCAAATGCTCCAGTTAAACCAGATAAACCTGATTCAATTCAGAAATTATGAAACAACCACTGTTTCGTTTTCTGAACCCATTGTGGCTATTTGCGGGTTAAATGGAACCGGCAAAACCAATCTGCTGGATGCCATTTATTATCTAGGATTTTCCAAAAGTTATTTTGGCAGAACCGATGCACAGAATGTTCAGCATGGCAAACAAGGCATGCGGGTTGCCGGCACTTATCAGAAGTCAAATGAATTGCTTGAAGTCTCTTTCATCATAAGAGAGAATAACAAAAAAGAGCTGAATGTGGGCGGTGTTCCGGTTAAGAAAATGTCTGATCATATTGGACAATTCCCCTGTGTGATGATTGCCCCGGATGATATTGCACTGATTACAGGTGGCAGCGAAGAAAGAAGAAAGTTGATGGATAGTATTTTGTCGCAAACCAATAAAACCTATCTGGATCAGCTGATTGCTTACAATAAAATTCTGCAGCAAAGAAACAGTTTGCTGAAACAACTGGCAGACAACCCTTCAATGGGGAATGAATTGCTGGAGGTTTATAATAATCAACTGATACAGACCGGACAATATATTTTTGCGTGCAGACAACAATTTCTCGGCATTTTTCTTCCACAGGTTGGTGCCAATTACCAGCAGATAGCAGGTAAAACAGAAGATCTGCAATTGAGCTACGAAAGTCCGCTTCTTCAAAAAAGCTTTGCCAGCATTTTAAAAGACAATCTATCCCGCGACCTGGCATTGCAAAGAACTTCCAGCGGTGTGCACAGAGACGATATAGGCTTCTTCTTAAACGATTGCCCATTCAAATCAGAAGCATCACAGGGGCAGCGCAAGAGTTTATTATTTGCCATTAAACTGGCAGAGTGGGAATACCTGAGAAATACAATTGGGACGCCTCCTATTTTACTGCTCGATGATGTTTTTGAAAAACTGGATGAAAGCAGAATGGCTCATTTATTAAATACCGTTTCTCAGGAACCATTTGGACAGGTATTTATTACGGATACTCATGCAGACAGAATCAGGGAAAAACTGGAAGGAACCAATCGTCCCTACCAACTGATACAATTGTAATTTAAGCCTAACTTTGCACTATGGGAGAAGTAAAAATTGGAGACGCATTTAAACAATTGAAAGGCCTGAATCATCTCAAGAAAGGTATTCGCTCTGCACAAATTGAAGATATCTGGGAACAGTTGATGGGGAAAACCGTAGCCAAGTACACAGAAAAAATTCAAATCATTCAGAAGAAACTTTTCATACATACCCCCATTGGTCCATTAAAAAATGAACTCAACTTTCAGAAGCCACAAATCATTGCGAGAGTGAATGAAGCTTTCGGGGAAGAGGTAATTGAAGAAGTGATTATTCAGTAATTAATACACCGGCTCAGAAAACTCATCTCCCGCTTCCAGGCTATCGCGCATTAAATCGTGGATGGTCACAATCCCTCTGAAATCAAAATCCTCAAATACAACCAGGTAACGGGTTTTGTGCTGGTTCATCAGTTTCATACATTCTTCCGCAGTAGTTGCTAAGGATACAGTGGGTAACCCCGTGGTCATGATTTCACTTACTGTTGTATCGGTAGAATTCTTATTTAACAAAACTACTTTCTGTGCATAGTCTCTTTCGGTCATAATTCCCTTAAAATCGTCTCCATCCTTAACAATTACATAGCTAAGGTTTTCTGCTTTCATTAAGGAAAGTGCTTCAATTACTTTAAGAGAAGAAGGAACACCATTGAAATAAGGACCCTTTTTATCTAATATATGTCTGACTGTATTCATGATTGTGTTGATATTACACTAAGTTCGGTCAAACGGGTCAAATTTCAAAATCGTACGTCATTATTGCAATTTTTCAGCATCCAGATAACTCAACTTTTTGAGGATGGTTGCCCCTTCCATTAAAACCAATGTAGGTTGAACCCTAGCAGCTGTTTTTAGTACAGTAGCATCACAGTTTAATACGGTATACACTGGAAATGCTTCCTGTATTTTGGATCCTTCCGCAGAAACAAAAATGACTGGGATATTTTTTTGCGAAAAACGATAATCATTTAAAGAAGCTGCAAGCTTTTCCTTCCACTGCTCAAGATTGCTGGCATCTTTTACCAGCACCATCAAATATTGTTCCTTTGTTTGTAAAATGGCTTCTGTTGTGTCCGTGCCACTCAAAGTTTTCAAAGCAAAATCAACAATGGCTGGTTTCAATCCATTCCCTTTTTTTACCAGTACATCTTTGCGACTTATATAGTGGTAGCTATCATCAAAATCATCAGGGAAATGGTCCTGATCAAAAGAAACAGACTTCCCGTTTTTCTGATAGGTAAAAATAATCTGCATGCTATCGCTGGTTGAGCCTGCAGGTGTTTCCATTAGCTTTAAAATATTATTACCCACTTTATACGGGAGGCAATCTACCCAGGGCAGATGCTTCAGTACATGTAACTGCGCCCAAACAGAGAATACCAAAGAAGCTGCCACCATGGCAACACTCCAGCTGAATGGCAATGAGGCCGTAATTTTATTCTGAAAAATAACCAGAAATAAAATCAGCACCAGTAATATCAGGTCTTTATAAAAAGACTGTGCTGCTGTTAAAGGAATGCAATCCCCAAAACATCCGCAGGTTTTTATTTTACCGGAGAAAAGCGCATAGCCTGTTAAAAAAGTAAAGAAGATAATCAGCAACAACAATAGCCAGCTAAACCACTCCATCTTCCAGCCAATGATAATAGCAACCCCGGCCAGAACTTCAAAGCTGTTCATTGCTACTGAAAGAAACAAGGTATAATCGTTGAATCCATGCAGGCCCCATACTTCAAAAAACTCCTGCATTTTATAGCTGAGTCCAATCGGGTCATTCACTTTAATCAATCCGGAAAAAATAAACAGCAGCCCTACAATCCAACGAATCGGCCAAAGCAAATTTTTCATGGTTTAGTGTTTTCCTTCCTGAATCAAAATCAAGGCAAATGCCGCATAATTGATAATGTCAACATAGTTGGCATCAATCCCCTCACTGATCAAGGTTTTACCATCGTTTTGCAGAATTTGTTTGATGCGCAGCAGTTTCATCAGTATTAAATCGGCAAAACTTTCCTGGCTCATATCTCTCCAGGCTTCGCCGTAGTCGTGATTCTTGGATTGCATGGTATCCATGGCAAACTGCACCTGTTTCTGATACAATTGCTCTGTAGTATCTACGGGCAGTTCTTCTACCGTTGGATTACCCAGTTCCAGTTGTATCAATCCAATGATGGCATAATTCAGAATACCCATGAATTCTGAGCGGATATCATCTCCTACTTTCTGGGTCTTCAGTTCCTGAATGGTTCTGATCCGCAAAGCTTTAATAAAAATCTGGTCTACTACCGAAATGGTCCTCAACACCCTCCAGGCAGTTCCATAATCTTTGGTCTTCTTAATAAAAATGTCCTTACTTGTTTGAACAGCCTGTAAGTATTGGTTGTTGGTATCCTGCATTTTAAGAATATCTTTGAATTGATTGCAATTTAATTGAAACGCCGCTATGTTCACACTAAACAGCAAAGGAACTTTATTTACAATCGATCAGCCTGTTGTCATGGGAATTATTAACGCAACTCCTGATTCATTTTACGGGGGGAGCAGAGCTGCTACAACAGAAGCCGCCCTAATCAAAGCAGGCACCATGATTGAGGAAGGTGCATTCATTTTAGATATTGGCGGACAAAGTACCCGTCCTAACAGTGAGATAGTTGAAGTAAAAGAAGAAATAAACAGGGTTATTCCTGTTATTGAAGCTGTAAAAAACAAATATCCGGCTACACTGATTTC
>JBDLUU010000014.1:0-63439 GCA_039805185.1 Bacteroidota bacterium | reverse complement strand
TGGGTATGTATTTAATGAGTGGTGGTAAAAGTGATGATCCTAGTGTGTTTTCTAATTCCGAAGTCTATAGCAAAACCCGCATTACCATTGCACCTATTTTAATTGTAGTAGGGCTATTGATTGAAGTGTACGCGATTTTCAAGAAACCAAAGACTGCATAATGACCTACTTAGAAGCTGTCATCATCGCTATCATTGAAGGTATTACCGAATTTCTTCCAATATCTTCCACTGGTCATATGATTATTGCCAGTTCTTTTATGGGAATTGCCAAAGACGATTTCACCAAACTATTTGAAGTAGCCATTCAGCTGGGCGCTATTTGTTCGGTAGTGATTTTATTCAGGGGGAAATTCTTTCCACTGAATCGCTGGAAGTTCTATTTAAAACTGATTATTGCTGTTTTACCTGCTTTAATCTTAGGCGCGTCATTCTCCGACACCATTGATGCCTTATTGGAAAGTCCGATGGTAGTTTCAATCACCATGGTTCTGGGAGGTGTCGCTTTAATTTTTATTGATTCCTTTTTCAAGAATCCAAAAATCTCTATTGACGAAGAAATTACCAATAAGCAATCATTCATCATTGGCTTCTGGCAATGTGTAGCCATGATACCCGGCGTTAGCAGAAGTGCAGCCAGTATTATCGGAGGTATGCAACAGGGATTAACCAGAAAACTTTCTGCCGAATTTTCCTTCTTCCTGGCAGTGCCTACCATGGCCGCAGCTACCGGCTATAAATTATTGAAAGCTTACACAGAAACACCTGAATTAATATTTACCAGAAACAATATGATTTTATTGGGACTGGGAAATGCAGTAGCGTTTCTGGTGGCCTTATTGGCTATCAAATTTTTCATCACGTATTTGCAGAAATACGGCTTTAAACTATTTGGCTGGTACAGGGTAATTGTTGGACTGATTCTAATAATCCTTATCTTAACAGGACACCTGAAATAAATACCATGTCTGTTATTACAGCCAGCAAAAAAGTCATCAATGGTTGGGCTATGTATGATTGGGGCAACAGTGCTTACAATCTGGTTATTACGTCTACCATTTTCCCTGCTTATTATGAAGCCGTTACCGGAGACGGTAACGATCAAACCCTGAATGATACCGTAACGCTTTTTGGAAGAGAATACGTTAATACGGCATTATACAATTATGCTTTGTCCATTGCATTTATTGTAGTTGCCTTAGTATCTCCAATCCTTTCTTCCATCGCAGATTACAAGGGCAATAAAAAACAGTTTTTGTTTTTCTTTTGTACCCTTGGTAGTGGAGCATGCTCTTCCTTATATTTTTACGACAAGACCAATCTAGCTTTTGGATTGGCTTCTTTAATTATTGCCTGCATAGGATTCTGGAGCAGTCTAGTTTTTTACAACTCTTTTCTGCCGGAGATTGCTGCCCCAGAAGACAGAGATAAAGTGAGTGCGAAAGGGTTTGCCATGGGCTATATCGGAAGTATGATTTTGCAGGTTATCTGTTTTGTATTTGTGTTATCGCCTGATACTTTTGGCATTACCGTAGGTAAAGCTTCTCAGCTTTCCTTTTTATTTGTAGGAATCTGGTGGTGGGGATTTGGACAACTGGCTTTAAAAAGGTTACCCAAATCAGTTCCAGCGGGCGGAACCAGATCCAATAGAGAGGTTTTAGCAGGAGGCTATAAAGAATTAAATAAGGTCTGGAAACAAATTCAGTCCATGCCAGTGCTCAATAGGTTTTTGTTCTCTTTTTTCTTTTACAATATGGGCGTTCAAACTGTAATGCTGGTAGCCACTTTATATGGAAAGAGCGAATTGAATATCCCAACCATGAATTTAATCATCGCCATTTTGATCATTCAGTTTATTGCCATTCCCGGTGCCTATACCATTGCCTGGTTGTCTAAAATCACCAGTAATTTCAAGGCATTGATGATTACGATTGCATTCTGGATTGTGCTTTGCGTAATTGGTTACACTTTACCCAGAAACGGCATTTATGAATTTTATGGATTGGCCGTATTGGTTGGATTTGTAATGGGGGGTATTCAGGCACTCAGCAGAAGTACCTATGCCAAGCTGATGCCAGAAACCAATGATACTACTTCGTATTTCAGTTTTTACGATGTAACTGAAAAAATATCAATCGTAGTAGGCATGTTTAGTTTTGGTTATATCAATGAACTATCCGGCTCTCAAAGAAATTCTGTACTGGTCCTGGTCATATTTTTTGTGATTGGATTGTTGATTCTGTTTTCAGGCGCTAAATTGCAGGCTAAACAGAAGACACATGAAACTGCATAGCATCAATCATAGTTTTTTTAAGTTGGATGGCGGAGCCATGTATGGCGTTGTTCCTAAATCATTGTGGAATAAACTCAATCCTGCTGACGAAAACAATCTTTGCAACTGGGCATTGCGCAGTTTGGTCATTGAAGACGAAGGTCGTTTGATAATGATTGATACAGGCATGGGCTTTAAACAGGATGCCAAATTCTTTGGACACTATGGTATGTCAGACACAAAGCAGATGGATGAAGCTTTGGCACAAATTGGATTTGCCAGAATCGATATAACCGATGTATTTCACACCCACTTACATTTTGATCATTGTGGGGGCAGCATAGAGAAACAAGGAGACAAACTGATTACGGCATTTCCCAACGCAACTTATTGGAGCAACCCTTTACACTGGGATTGGGCGGTGAATCCCAACGACAGAGAAAAAGCTTCTTTCTTAAAGGAAAATATTTTACCCATTCAGGAAAGCGGACAATTAAAAATGATTGATGCACCTAACAATGAATTTACGAACGATGGTTTATTGGAATCGGTTCCCTTTACAAAAAACATCAGCATCCGTTTTGTAAATGGTCATACCAAGAGCATGATGTTACCGCAGATTCAATACAAGGGAAAAACCATTGTATACATGGCTGATTTATTGCCTTCTGCTTCTCATATACCTCTTCCATATGTAATGGGCTATGACATGTTCCCGCTGACCACCCTGAAGGAGAAAAAATCTTTCTTAACTGAAGCGGTGAACAGGGAGTATATTTTATTCTTTGAACACGATCCCGGCATAGAATGTTGCACCCTTCATCAAACAGAAAAGGGGGTAAGAATGAAGGAAGTGTTCAAAATAGCGGATATTAATTAAGTAGCAAGAGTTGGTCAATCAGACCTATCTGGTTGAAACCAATGAACTAAAAGGGTATCTAAGATTTTTATAACCCATCATGTCTACTTTTACGCTACCCACTACAATGGGGCTTTCAATGCGTAAGGGAACATGATTGGCATCATCACTAACCCATACCGTCATTTTTTCTCCGCCTTCAAACAAGGTTCCTTTAACCAACAAGGGCTTGAATTTAATCGCCCGGAAAGTTCCGTAACGGGTTTTGATGGTTTCCTTCCCCATATATTTTATATAGAGATTGAAAATCTCATTATCGAGAAACATGGTGAAAGGAATTTTATCTTCCGGTTTGTATTTTTCGAAATTGATATTTCTGGCATAATAGATGGCGCTCAAAACATCCTGAATACAGTTGGGGACCTTAACTGTTCCTTTCTCACTGGTTGCCGTATTGGCTTCTCTGTTAAAGCTTACGTTTTCATTGATTTTGTACCCACCCTCATTTACGTTGCGAATAAACTTAATGGGTTGTAGATTACTCGTATCAATATAACTTTCGTATTTATCTCTTACCTTGAAAATCCAGTCATACCTGGAATTAGATGAACCTTCGCCAACTAAATGATAAACAGGTTCATTGTTTAATTTTTCCGAATTCACGGAAAACGTTGCCGTACCTGCATTCACGTACAAGCCTATCACATTGTAAAAAACAGTAAATGAAATCTGTTCACCTGACTGAAATGCATAATTGCGTATACCACAGAATTCATCCCCTGCAGTTAAAGGCCGGGATATCAAAATCATTAAGAGAACGACTAGCGATTTTTTCAGCACGATTATTTGTTTCTAAATATTCTTAGTCCTAATATAAACAAAGTACCGAGAATGGCTGGTAAGATTAAGTTAATTAACCAGATACCCGCAGCTGATGCAATGATACCAACTGAATTTTCACTTAGAAGACCGAATAAGAGCAAACTCACTTTCCCGCGAAATCCCAATTCTGCCAAAGCCATAGAGGGGATTACGGCTAATACAATCAACATGACACCAACTAGAACAAATGCATCCAGCAAAAGCAAGTTAACATTGAAAACTTGCATTATGAGATAATATTGGAAAAGAATTACCAAATACCTAACTAAAGACAGAGACAATAATCTTAGTAAGTCATTTAATTCTATTGATGCAAGCTTTTCTAGAAAAAAATGATACTGAGCAATCCAAGGGATCTTGGCAAACAATTGGATTAAACCATTCAACTTAAAGTAGGCCAAAGTAAATAACAAGATACCCATCCCAATTACATAGATGAATCCATCCAGCCAAAAAACAGATAGACCTTCCAGCTGACGTTCTGGATTGAGAATATACCAGCGCATGTAAAACAAAGAAATTGTTCCCATTATAAAATATACAATGGTTTGAGACATAGAACCAGGAATAGATAAAACAACACCTCTTATTCGATTGCCTTCTTTTAAATACGCTGCTCTGGCCGCTGGCTCTCCAATACGATTGATGGTACTGAAACCCATCGCATGTCCGGCAAGTACTGCTTTAAAAGCCTGTACAAAAGAAAGTAACTCAATGCTTCTCACCTGAAGTTGCCATTTGCGAGCATCAATCCCACAGTTAAAAAACGTAAGAAAAATCACGAAACCAATTTTCCAACTTTGTGATCCATTCAATGCACTTAAAATAACTTCCCAGGACGCTTTTAAATCCGTCTGCGTTTTCAACTGTTTATAGATAGCCCAGCTAAGCCATATAAATAAAGCAGGTCCAACTATATAATTCAGAATATTTTTTGTTCGTTTTGTCAATCCACCGTTTTTGTAAAGTTAAGGGTGTATATGGTTTATTATTTATCCCTATTTTCACAACACAATGAAATACGATTCTGTTATTTTAGGCATTGATCCGGGCACGCAGATTTTAGGGTATGCATTATTAGGCATCCAAAAGGGCAAACCTTCTTTGATTCGCATGGACACATTAAAGCTTACCAAAGAAAAAGACATTTATGCCCGTCTCGAAATCATCTACCGAACCATCACAGATTTAATTAAACAATACAGGCCCGATAGTTTTGCTATTGAAGCTCCTTTTTTTGGCAAGAATGTTCAAAGTATGCTAAAACTCGGCAGAGCCCAGGGTGTCGCCATTGCGGCTTCCATGCAATCCCAGATTCCGGTTACAGAATATGCGCCAAAAAAGGTAAAGCAATCCATTACTGGCAATGGCAATGCAGATAAAGATCAGGTCTGGAAAATGCTGCAGCTTACCTTAAATATTGAAAAGAAACCCGTTTCTTTTGATGCAACCGATGCACTGGCAGTAGCGCTTTGTCATTTTTATCAAAGCAACAGTCCACTGGCTACAAAAGGCAAGCCTTTAAAAGGCTGGGATGACTTCCTCAATAAAAATCCGGATAGAGTAAGGAAATAATTTCCGGATAAAATTCACCACCATGCAGAGGAATCCGCAGTTGGATTACTGCAATGCCGCCAGTATTTTTTGCTGAGTTTGGCTTAGTTCCTCCTGCGTCATTTTTAATTTTCCTCTGGTGAAATTCAAATCATCAGCGCTGTTAATGGGAACCAAGTGTAGATGCGCATGCGGCACTTCTAATCCTACCACACTAATACCACAACGATTGCAGGAGAATACTTTTTCTATTGCTTTGGCAATGGGTCTGGCAAAGAGCAACATTTCAGATAAATACTCATCCGATAAATCAAAGAAACGGTCGGTTTCTGTTTTGGGTATCACCAACACATGGCCTTCTACCAATGGAAATATGTCCAGAAAGGCAAAAAACCGATCGTTCTCTGCAATTTTATAAGAAGAAATTTCGCCTGCAATGATTTTGGAAAAAATAGTCATGTATAAAATTTATACAGTAATATCTTCTACTTTAAACTTAATGATACCTGTTGGCGCCTGCACCTCTGCAACTTCACCCTTTACTTTACCCAACAGTCCTTTCCCAATTGGTGAAGACGCGGAAATTTTTCCTTGCTTTAGATCGGCTTCCTTTTCACCCACAATCTGATAGGTCACTGTCTTCTTGGTGGCCATATTGGTAATGGTTACTTTGGTCAGGATGGTTACTTTACTGGTATCAATGGTACTGGTATCTACAATTTTAGCATTGGCAATGGCGCCTTCCAATTGTTTGATTTTGGCCTCTAACATGCCTTGCGCCTCTTTAGCCGCATCGTACTCTGCATTTTCCTTTAAATCACCTTTCTCCCTGGCTTCAGCAATGGCTTTGGAAGCAGCAGGACGGTCTATAGATTTCATTTTCTGCAATTCCTCGCGCATCTTATCGAAAGTCTCTTTCGTAACATACATGTTGGTTTCACTCATAGTTCCGGCTTTAAGATTGGTAAAAAAAAATACAACGCCACATTTGACTGCGGCGTTGCATAAATCCAAAGATAGGGATTTTAATTCAATTTTAATTCAGGCCCAGTTTTTTTAGGACCATATCCGCCATTTTAAAGAAGGCTTCGTGACTGTAACCTGCTATATGGGGTGTGATAATTACATTGGGATAAGCCATTAATTCGGTCAGATTCTTCCTTTCCTGTTCAGTATAGGTTTCCAGCTTCTCATTCTCCAATACATCTAAACCAGCTCCCCTGATATGCTTTTTTTCCAAAGCCATTAAAACTGCTGCCGTATTCATCACTTTACCCCTGCAGGTATTCAGGAAATAAGGCTGTTTTTGAAGTTGAGTAAAAAAATCTGAATTAGCAAAGTGAAAGGTTTCTTCTGTTAGCGGAAGGTGAAGGCTGATAACTTCGGCATCATGCATAATCTGCTCAAGAGAAGACTCTTTAACATAGCTATTCCCGAATCCTAGCTTATACTTATCATAAGCCAGCACTTTCACCTGAAATGGTTCAAGCAATCTGGCAAAAGCTGAACCGGTATTTCCATACCCTATAATTCCAACTGTCTTCCCCGTCAATTCATCGGCTCTATTTTGCTCTCTTAACCAATGTCCTTTTTTAATCTCCTCATAAGAAGAATTGATTCTATTCATCAGGTTCAGCAACAAACCCAATGCATGTTCTGCCACTGCAGTGCAATTTCCCTCCGGACTGCTTTCACATTGAATACCCTTGCTCTGTGCATAGGCAACATCAATTAACTCCATACCACTGCCCAACCTGCCAATCCATTTTAACTTTGGAGCTGCGTCAATAACGGAGCGGTCAATACGTAACCTGGTAGTAACAATCAATCCAATAGCTTCTTTTATTTGCAATAAGAGTTGTTCATAAGTAATGGCTGGCTCATAAGATACTTCATATCCTTTCGCACTTAGCATTTCTATTAAATAAGGATGGACTTTAGCCGTAACAATTACTTTCATTCGCTTCTATTTTTTAAGCCATTCTATAAGTCAGTGCAGCAAAGTCCTCTACGGTTAATTGCTCTGCTCTTTTGGTAAAAATTTCTTCCTGTAAAACAGCTGCATCAAAAAAAGGTTTCATTGGATTACGCAACATTTTCCTCCTTTGTCCGAATGCGGCTTTTACCAGCGTAAATAAGGCTTTTTCGCTTCTTACTGCTACCGGATTTTCTTTCCGTTTCAGTTGAATAACACCGCTCATTACTTTGGGTGGAGGATTAAAAGACTCCGGGGGAACATCAAATAAGTATTCTACTTCATAGAAAGCCTGAACCAATACGCTTAAGATACCATACACTTTGGTATTCGGGCCCGACACAATTCTTTCAGCCACTTCTTTTTGAAACATCCCAATCATTACCGGAATCTGCGATTTCCATTCCAGCACCCGGAATACAATCTGTGTAGAGATATTATAAGGGAAATTGCCCACCAGGGTAAATTCCCCCTCGAAAGGTACCGGAACATCCAGGATACTTCCTTCAATAATAGCGTTTGAAAGTGCCGGATACTGGTACTGTAAATACTGTACTTTTTCATTGTCCAGTTCTACTGCTTTGAATTGCTGAATAGGCAATTCCAGCAGATACCGGGTCAGGGCACCGGCGCCGGGTCCAACTTCCAATACCTGCTGCAGGTTTTCTGGTCTTTCTTTCATTACAGCCACAATCTGCTTACAGATATTTTCATTCGTAAGGAAATGCTGTCCCAGCGACTTTTTGAGCGTATATTGCATGACTGCAAAAGTAGTATTTTAGCAACCTAAATCGTGGTAAATGAGTAACGAAACACAAAAACCCATTATTGGCTTCACTTGTGGGGATATCAATGGGATTGGATTGGAACTAATCATCAAATCGTTAATGGATCAGCGAATCCTTGATTTTTGTGTCCCCGTTGTTTTTGCCAATAATAAATGTCTGAACTTTTATAGAAAGAGTATACCCGATTCCAACTTTAATTGCACCAATATCAATCAGTTTTCCAAATTGAATCCTAAGCAGGTAAATATTTTTACCGTTTGGGAAGAAGAAGTAACCATCACCCCGGGGGAACTGAATGAAACGGGTGGCAAATATGCTTTGAAGTCATTGGAAGAAGCCACTAAGGCTTTGCATGAAGGGCATATTCATGGTTTGGTAACCGCACCAATACACAAAAAAAATATTCAGTCTGAGCAATTCCAGTACAGTGGCCATACGCCTTATTTCAAGGCATTCTTTAATGTTAAAGATGTGGTCATGTTCATGGTAGCAGAAAATATGAGAGTCGGTTTGGTTACCGAACATGTAACGGTTGAGGATGTTGCCAAACATATTACAAAGGAATCCATCCTGAGTAAATTACAAATCATGCATCAGTCTTTGCAAAAGGATTTTGGCATTGACAAACCCAAGATTGCTGTTCTGGGACTAAATCCGCATGCCGGAGATGAAGGCCTCATTGGAAAAGAAGAAATAGAAATTATAAAACCCGCCATCAAAGAGGCCAAGAATAAATCATTGGTTTTTGGACCTTATTCTGCAGATGCTTTCTTTGCCAGAGGCATGCACGAAAAATTTGATGCCGTACTGGCCATGTACCACGATCAGGGATTGATTCCATTTAAATCCCTGGCAATTGGTGAGGGCGTTAACTACACAGCCGGCTTGCCTGCTGTCAGAACCAGTCCTGACCATGGAACAGCCTTTGACATAGCAGGTAAAGGGAAAGCGGACCATACTTCTTTCCTGGCCGCTACATTTGAATGCATTAACATTATTCATCACCGGATGGGACATGCTGACAGAAACAGAAACCCACTAAGAAAAATCAGTGCTCGTATGCTGGCCAACGCTGTTGATGAAAGAATTGAAGAAAACGAAGGATAAATACCATGATAGTATTAGAAAACAACAGCCTTCGTGTATCCATTTCAGAGAAAGGAGCTGAATTACAGGAAATATTCAGCAAAGAGACTCAACTAGACTATTTGTGGAGTGGCGACTCCAAATTCTGGGGCAAAAAAAGTCCGGTATTGTTTCCCATCGTTGGCACACTAAAGAACAATAGTTTCCATCACAATGGCAATTCCTATACATTAAGCAGACATGGTTTTGCCCGTGATATGAATTTCAAAATAACAGAATCAAAAGAGAACAGGGTATGCTTAACCCTTCAGGCAGATCAGGAGACACTAACTCAGTTTCCCTTTTTATTCAAACTGCATATAATTTACGAACTGAACAAAAACCAGCTCAGCTGTACATACGAAGTAATTAATATTGATATTAAACCCATGTACTTTTCTGTGGGCGCTCATCCTGCATTTAAAGTACCCCTGGAATCCGCTTTTGATTTCAGCGATTACAAATTGGTTTTTAGTGAAAAAGAATCAGAAGGGAAATGGCCTATTTCTGCAGATGGTTTAATTGAAGAAAAATCACTCCCGTTTTTTGATAATAACAATGAGATTGCGTTAACCAAAGAATTATTTTATGGGGATGCGCTGGTATTTAAATATTTGAAGTCGAATTCCATTGAATTAAAAAACAGTCAATCCAAACATGGATTTGTTTTTTCCTGGAAAGACTTCCCTTATATGGGAATCTGGAGTGCCAAAGATGCACCCTTTGTTTGTATTGAACCCTGGTGCGGTATTGCAGACTCGGTAAATGCTACAGGAGAACTGAGACAGAAAGAGGGCATGAATCTATTGGTGCCAGGTGAAATTTTCAAGAGAACCTGGAGCGTTACGGTTTATTAAAAATACTATTGCTTAAACCAGTATTGATGTTATAGGAACTGTAGTTGATTTCTACTCTCCCCTTCCTGCCTTTCATCTTGTCTTTGATGGCTTTGTCTGTATCGTCAAATTCAAGGGTAATTCCTTTGGGCAATTTGTAATCCTTTGCATTGAAGCTGAAAATAACTTTATCAGGCAAGCCGTACCCATCGTATTTGCCATACATTAATTCCATTTCGTAGGTACCATTCTCACGTGTAGTAGTAACCGATTTTCGAATCAACAAGTTCTGTTCATCAATATATAAGGTAGATAAAATAATATCTCCTGCATCGGCATTTGGCAATAACTTGACTACTCTCACCGGAAAATTCTGAACCGTACTCAATCCTGCGTCAATGGCAACAAAGCCTGATTGCATCACCATACTACCAATATTAATGCTTACGCCCCCCTTAGGTAAAACAGAAATGCCTCCATCTCTTTGCAACTTAAATTTATCAGGGCTTTTAAAAAATACTTTTACTTTTCCAATGGGCGCCTTAATAAATGCCACATCGGTCTTCATTTTACCGTCAGCGGTATAGTCCTTTACTTTATCCAGCTTGGCTTTCACCTTCATCACCAATGCATTCATGTCCTGCGCGCCAGCACTTACCACTCCCAAAAAAGAAAACAGTACAAACAATAATAATTTCATGCTTGAATTTTTCATAAACTAACTAAGAATATCTTTTTTTCTGAATAAGGCAATGGCTGTTCCTACAAATAAAACAATATGAATGAACAGGATACTGGCCGACTGAACAATCTTTTGTGGGTTCTGAATACTGCCTATAATGGCTTCATTTGCATCGTTTACCTTGAAATCGAAAAACTCTTTCCAGGTAATCATATGGGTTGTGAACAAATAGGGCTTTATTAAATTGAATAAGGGAATATTCATGGTACTCAGAATGGTACTTACGATAATTATACTCATCGTGGCAACAATGGGACCAATGGAATTTTCTGCAAAAAAGGATAATAGAAAACCCAAAGCTGCCACGGTTATCATGGCCAATGCAGCAAAACAAAATGCACCTGCATATCTCCAGAACACATCAGACTCTTTTACAATTACCACATAACTGCTTTTCATCAGGAACAAATCATCGGTTCCAAAAATCAGCATGCTTAAAAACAAACCCATTATGGCAATCCAAATCAACAACAAAACCGTGTAAATAGAAGAAGCCAGAAACTTTGCCAGCACAATAGATGTTCTGGATTGTGGTTTAGTCATTAACAAACGAAGTGTTCCCATATTGGCTTCCCCCGAAATCATATCAGCAGCAATCAGCGCAATCAGCAAAGGAACATGCACCAGCAACAATTGCAGAATTACATAGCAGATAAAATAGCCATTCAGAATTTTTCCATCCACACTGAAAGAGCTGGCAAAGTCGGCCATTACAAAATCGGCATACTCCTTTCCATCCACCCATAAGCCCAACTGAATAACGCCAATCAATGCAGTAATGGCTGCAAAAGACAAATAGGTTCTGGGTCTTTTAAAGACCTTGTACAATTCAATTTGTAAATGTTCCCACATATTGTTTTCCAGCTGTTACTTGTAAAAAATAATCTTCCAGATTGTTTCTGGAAGCCAAAGAATATATATCAACCCCATTCGAAGCAAGCATTCGGTTAAAAGCAGGGATGTCCGATCTTTTAATTTTTACCAGCAACTTACCCTCTCTCTCCGGTAGAATCTGATTACTCCATTCGGAAGATGCAAGAATCCGATTTGCGGATTCTTTATTGGAAACTTCCATTTCCAGAATTGCCTGTTCCGCATTAATCAATGTTGACGCAGTTCCCTCCACCAGCTTCTTCCCTTTTTCAATAATTAAAATTCGGGTAGCAATCTGTTCAATTTCATTTAATAAGTGAGAAGACACAATCACTGTTTTCTTTTGCTCTCTGGAAAGGAAGAGTATTAAATTCCGGATATCTGCTATGCCCTGAGGATCTAACCCATTGGTTGGTTCATCCAGTACAATTAATTGCGGATTATGCACCAGCGCAATACCAATACCCAGTCGCTGCTTCATTCCCTGAGAAAAGGTTTTAACAATATCATGCGCTCTGTCTGCCAATCCTACCAGTTCAAGCTGGTTCATCAACACAGTACGAGTAGGTTTGATACCACTTAATCTGGCAAATAATTTTAAATTCTCGTATGCACTCAGGTATTTATATACATCAGGCTTCTCAATTACGGCACCAATTTGCTGAAGTATTTCCTTTCGATGCGATTGCAGAGGTAAACCAAATAGCTCCATATTCCCTTCTGTGGGAGTAATCAAAGTAAGGAGCATTCTGATGGTGGTGCTTTTACCAGCACCGTTCTGACCCAGAAAACCATAAACATCACCTTCTTCCACCGAAAAAGAGAGCTGATCCACCGCAGTAAAGGACCCGAATTGTTTCGATAAACCTGAAACTTTTACTATCTGTTGCATTGATTGGTATAACAGCAGAATGGGTAAAGATGTTTAAACTTTCAGGTATTGTTGCAAAGCCTGCACATAGGCTTCAAAAGCTTTGACTCCTTCGGGAGTTACTTTACAGGTGGTTTGAGGATAATTGTCTTTAAACTGCTTATTTACTTCAATATAACCGGCGTCTTTTAGCTTTTGAACCTGCACACTCAGGTTACCGGCAGTAGCATTGGTTTTCTCCTTTATAAAAGTGAATTCAGCTTCCTTTACACTAATGAGCAAACTCATTACTGCCAATCTTAGCTGCGAATGCAATATGGGATCTAGTTCTTTAAACATTCACAGACGCCTGACGCAGGTATTTTTTTCTTAAAATAATGCCGGGAATGAACCAACAAACCAATGCAGCAATGGAACCCAGCAACATATCGTATCGGCTTTCGGTAAACAAACTCAGGATAAACAACCCATAAGTAACAATGGCACCTATTTTCATAGGTATAAATTTCTTAACCATCCCTGTTACCATGGTTGGAAAAGCATATAATAAAATATAAACTGAATACAAGGAAGGGGTAAACGGCCTGATGACTTCATCAGGTCTGCCATCTGCATAGTGTTTCATCATAGTCCATCCCTCCTGAGCTATTAACTTCTCGGTTTGCACAGGCACTATATTCTGATAAAAACCCATGGCAAAAATACTGATTCCGAAAACCAGCCAAACAGAATCAATCAGATCATCATCATACTGTTTCGCTTTCTTAATTTTCTTTTCTCGTATGGATAAATAAACCTGAGGAATAATGGCAGCCAGCACCAGCCACCAGATATCAAAACCCAGTTTAAAATCATATTCTCTTTGCAAAAAATTTACTCCTGAAGCAATAGCAACTACTGCTCCCCACAATAAAGACCCAATGCCCGTATCGTGGTAACTGCCTTTTGCCTTTTTAATCATTTCAGCAATCAGCTGTAAACTCTCCTGTTCAGAGAAGGTAGACTCCTTAGCCATTGATTGAATTTTTAAATTTTGCTCTTAAAAGATATCCCGGAATAATCCAGGCACCTAAAACAGCGGGTATCAGTAACAATATAATTTCGCGGCTCTGAACAAAAACAGAACAAACTGCCAATGTCCAGCAAAGAATCCCCCCGAACTTAAGAGGCTTAAACCGCATAATTGCACCCGTTAAAAAAGTAGGCATACCATAAAAAAGAAGAATGAATGCGTATAGGAGTTGCCAGGTTCCCAGTTGAGAAATAATAAATGTTACCAACCCCATGCATATTCCAAAAACCACCCAAACATAGCCTATGATCTCATCTGTATAATTTTTTACGGGCGCTTTACGTTGTTTTTTTGTGATGTAATAAATCTGATATGCCATCGCCAAAAGTGTAAGAAGCCAGACCTGACTGGAAGACTTTCCCAATTCAGTAAAAGTTAATAATCCATAATGCACGACGGCACATATAAAAACCACCCATCCCCAAAGCAGATACAATGTTCCGTTTTCAGAATATTTGTTTTGGGCCTTATTAATCATGCTCTCGATTAAAGCAAGGCTTTCAACTGCAGAAAATTTTTCTGTCTGACTCATTAGAAATGCATTAATTGGTTAAAGATACCCAACTGTATGAATGATAAATTAGAATGGATTCACAAATTATTGACAAGCCGCCAACAATTGTTCCGCCTGTTCTTTTCCCCAGTTCGGATGCAGGGCAGTTAATGGCTTGAAACTGGCAAATAACTCCAGGGATTTTTCAAAAAGCTTTTTCGCAACGGCTTTACCTCCCCCAAAAGCTTCAGGCACATTCATTAAATACTGACCTTCCAGCAAATAAGGTCTGGGATTGCCCGGCTCAAGCTCCTTGGCTTTGGCAATGGCTTCTGAAGCTTGTGCACCATAGGTTTGCCAGCGAGACATAGGATCTACTACTAATTGCATAACAGCAGTCTGTTGTTTTAAACAATAAATTTCTGCATTGGAAGGCTCAATGGCTTCTGCTTTTGCTATTAATTCAGCAACCTTGGTAGCTGCTTTGTCTTTATCAGCAGCAGGATTCATGAAAGCTGCAATGGTATAATGTCTGGCTGCATAATAAAAGGGCAACCACTGTGTTTTTTCTGCTTCTGCAATACGCTCATAATAAGCCCCTAAAGCTTGAAAATCTTCTGCTCCTTTGGATTCTTTTAATTTGGCAAATCCATTTTGCATGGCAGATTCGTACTTCGGTTGTGCATTCAATGCCAAAACAGAAAATAGTACAAGTACAGATAATAATTTTTTCATACTATATATTTTAAATGGTTATTGTTGATTTTTAAGTTTCTGATATTCTCTTTCTACACTGTTGATTTGATTACCGTGATAGGCTTTTGCATACTGAAAAGCCAACCCTATGCCCCAACCCAGTATGGGCCAGATTGGCCAGAAATGACCTAAGTCACGTGAAGCGTTAAACCAGATGCCAGTTAAGAAAAGATTGACAATAAGATAACTGACTAAGCTCCATTTAAAGCCTACTCTTTCTTTGGCTATCTGCCACAGAATTTCATCCTTGTTTTCAGTAAGATGGTTCATGTTATTTGTTTTAGTTGTTTATAAATTGCTGTTGATATTTTGTTGTGTTCTGTCTACGCCCCAGCCTAGAAAAATGCCAAGGAAAAAACTACGGGAAGCTGGGGGATTAATTTCAGAACGAATCAATAATCCATCCGCATCTCTTACCCTGCTACTGTAATTGTATCCAAAAATTTGTCGCTCATTAAATACATTATTAATGCCCAACACTACAACTGCATTGGCTTTACCAATTTTAGGCAACCAGTTCAAACTGAAATTATTGGTACTGTAAGCAATGGTTTTATCGGTTAAAAACTCTTTGGCTGAACGGTTTGGATTATAATAAGGTCTGCCTGTACTCCAGTTATAGCTCCAGTTTACACCAAACATATTTTTTACCCAGAATTTTTTCAGCACTACACTACCACTATGCGTTGCAGCAAAACCTGGCTGCACAAATGCGGGATAATTATTGTAATCTCTTTTGGTATCCAGATAAGAATAGCTGATCCAGTAATCAAAATTTTTAAACGTCTTGCGGTCTCTCCAGAATAGTTCAATACCCTTTGCATAACCATATCCATTATTGTTTACACTTACCGGAAATCCGCTGGATGTTTTCAAAAGACTCACATAGTCTTTATAAAAAGCCTGTGCCCTGAAAGTGTAACTGGATGAAATATGCTGATAGGTTAAAATATAATGATCTGCTCTTAAAAAGTCTGCTGCAGGTTGGTTAACCAAATACCTTCTTTCAGGTGTCTGATAAAAAATTCCATAGTCGGCAGAAAGCTGACTGTTCTTGGAAAGCTTATAAGACAAGGCTGCCCTCGGTGCTATATTCACTTTATTCAGCAGGCTACTGTACTCTAACCGAACACCTGGACGAAATGCCAGATCATTGGTAATATATAAATCTGCTTCAGCAAAACCAGCCGTATACCGGTCTTTCACCAGAGAGGGATACAAACCCAATACACTCTGGAAACGAGCGCTGTCCCGGTTATTCCAGACCTCCGCTCCAAATCGCAAAGTATTAATGGAACCGAATCTTTTTTCTGCTACTGCCCTAAACTGGAACATCCATTGAGTAGCATGGTTGGTAAAAGACGCCTGATCAATTACAGAAATCTGTGTAGGCTGCACAGGTTGATATTGTTGATTTTGAACCTGACTTGCTATCTGATCTCTGTTATAACTGATACTCCCTGCCAGATTCAGTTTCCAACCTTTTCCTAAAAATTGTCGGAAACTCAAATTGGTAAATAGGTTCTGATTGTTCAGCTGAAACGCATTCCACAATCCTATACTATCCAGCGAAGGATTTCTTACCCCCAATGATCCAGAATTATAATATGCATATATCTTGAAAACCCCATTTTTCCTGGTTTTAAAACGGTAGTTGGCATCTGCTGTATGAAAATCGGGAACCTTAAAAAAGTCTGGAGCCTGTGGTACCAGTTTCTGGTACACAGTTAAATTCGTCCAATTGTAACTGAATCCATAACTGGATTTTTTATTGGATGCCACCTGCTGTAAACCCAGGGAGGCAAACAATGGCGAAAGTCCCAGTTGCAATTCTGATTTCTCAGGTATATCCAGACTTTCCAAATTCAACACACTGCTTAAAGCCTGACCATACAAAGCAGAATACCCTCCACTGCTGAACACAGTGCCACTGAATAAAAACGGAGAGAATCTTCCTCTTTGTGATATACCCGGTACGCTACTGTAGAAGAAATTATTAACTACGGTTCCATCAATGATGATTTTTGCTTCTTCTGCGGAACCCCCACGGATAAACAGACCTTCCTGTTCACCCACTTTCTGTGCGCCGGGCAATGTTTGAATGGTAGCTGAAATATCCGCATTGGCTCCTGCTGTAGTAGCAATGTCCAGGGCTTTTAAAACCGTACCTTTTTTCTTATCACTGGCTTCATAGGAACCAGCAGTTATAATGACTGCTTTTAACTCATTAATTTCTTCCTTCAAAGTAAAAGCTATGGCCATTGTATCAATTCCCAAATCAAATCCCTGTTCAAGCGTTTTAAAGCCGATATTGCTTACAACCAGTATTACCTTTCCTTTCTCGGTGGTCTTAAAGGAAAAAGCGCCTGTAGAATCCGAAAGAGTACCATCATAGCTATCCTTAATAACAATATTGGCACCCGCCAAAATGCGACCTTTCTGATCTTTAACTGTCCCCTTAACCAGAACCTGCCCTTTTAATAGACTGGCCAGCATTAGCCCAGCTATAAATATTAGAATTGCTTTCATTGTATCGATTTGCCGAACAAACATAAACTGGTTTATTTTATAAACCAAATTATTTTATAGAAATGTCCTAATAAAAAATATTTTTAAGTCCATTTAAATCTGAAAGGGGTATCAGGAGCATAAAAAAAGGCCGCCCTTGGGCGACCTTTCAAGTAAATCAACTTTATTATTTGTACTGCTCAGCAATTCCTTTTGCCAAATCAGTCATTTTCTTCAATCCATCTTCAGGTAAGTTACCTTTCTTGAACTCTGCTAACACATCTGGTAACTTATTTTCCATTTCCATTAGGAAGTGAGCTTCAAATTCCTTCACTTTCTTAACGGCAACTTCACGAAGTAAACCTTGTGTACCCAGATAAATAATCGCTACCTGCTTTTCCACGGTAAATGGAGTATACTGAGCCTGCTTTAACACTTCCACGTTTCTTGCACCCTTGTCAATTACAGACTTGGTTGCTGCATCAAGGTCACCACCAAACTTAGAGAAGGCTTCCAACTCACGGTAAAGCGCCTGGTCTAGTTTAAGGGTACCTGCTACTTTTTTCATGGATTTGATCTGCGCATTACCACCCACACGGCTTACAGAAATACCTACGTTGATAGCCGGACGAATACCTGCGTTGAACAGGTTACCTTCTAAGAAGATCTGCCCATCGGTAATAGAGATTACGTTGGTAGGGATATAGGCAGATACGTCACCCGCTTGTGTTTCAATAATTGGCAAAGCAGTTAAAGAACCGCCACCTTTTACCAGATGCTTGATAGATTCCGGTAAATCGTTCATGTTCTTAGCAACCTCATCGTTGGCAATTACTTTCGCAGCTCTTTCCAACAAACGGCTATGCAGATAGAATACGTCACCAGGATAAGCTTCACGTCCCGGAGGTCTTCTCAATAGTAGAGAAACTTCACGGTAAGCAACCGCCTGCTTAGACAAGTCATCAAATACTATCAATGCTGGTCTACCGGTATCTCTGAAGAACTCACCAATTGCAGCGCCGGCAAAAGGAGCATAGAACTGCAATGGAGCTGGGTCAGAAGCAGAAGCAGATACAATAGTTGTGTAAGCCATAGCACCATTATCTTCCAATGTTTTCATTACACCGGCAACAGTAGACGCTTTCTGACCAATCGCAACATATATACAATATACAGGCTTACCTGCATCGTAGAATTCTTTCTGGTTGATGATGGTATCAATACAGATGGCAGTTTTACCAGTCTGACGGTCACCAATTACCAATTCACGCTGACCACGACCCACAGGAATCATGGCGTCAATAGCCTTGATACCGGTTTGTAATGGTTCCTTAACCGGCTCACGATAAATAACCCCGGGTGCTTTACGCTCCAAAGGCATTTCATATAATTCACCACTGATAGGACCTTTACCATCAATAGGTTCACCTAAAGTATTAATAACACGACCAACTACTCCTTCACCTACTTTGATAGAAGCAATCTGACCGGTTCTTTTAACTTTAGCACCTTCTTTAATGCTTCCGCTTTCACCCATCAATACCACACCCACATTGTCCTCTTCAAGGTTAAGCGCAATCGCTTTAACACCATTGTCAAATACTACCAGCTCACCGCTTCGTACACCGTTAAGGCCGTACACACGGGCAATACCATCACCCACCTGCAATACGGTTCCTACTTCTTCCAGTTCGGCAGAAGCATTGAAATTGCTGAGTTGCTGTCTCAGTATCGCTGATATTTCATCTGGTTTAATATCTACCATTTTGTATGATTTAAAAGTTGATCTTAATGTATTTGTTATCTAATATTAGAGACGAACTGATTTTCCATGAATTGCTTTCTGATAGCACGTAAATCGCTGGCAATGCTGGCATCCACCTGCTTGTTATCAAACTCCAGTACAAATCCTCCAATTAGTTTCTCGTCCACCAAAGCTTCCAGTTCTACAGTAGCAAAATTATTTTCCTTTTGAACGCTGGCTTCAATTGATTTTTTTAATTCATCTGAAACAGGCACTGCTGTAATCAACTTAACCTGATGAATTCCTTTTAATTTGTTGTACTGTTGTATAAATGCATTGGCAATTTCAGGAAGATCGCTTTCGCGTCCCTTCTTTACCAAAAGATTACTGAACAAACTAGTTAATTCAGACACTTTACCATTAATCACCGCAGAAATAATTTTTTCTTTCTGGTCAGCTTTGATGATCGGGCTTCTTAACATGTTCAGGAAATCCCGACTGGTTTTACAAACCGCCTGAATATATAGCATATCAGCACGCACAGCATCCAGTTGATTTTTCTCGATGGAAAGATCTACCAGGCTTTTGGCATAACGGTCTGCTAATCTTGGGTTCGACATGCTTAGTTCAATTTAACGCCTTCAGCTAATTGTTTAATATAATTTTCCTGCTCACTCTTATTGCTAAGCTCTCTGCTCAATACCTTTTCAGCTACTTCAATCACCAATGAGCCAACCTGATTTTTAACATCAGTTAAAGCTGCATTCTTCTGTTGTGTAATAGCAGTTTGTGCTTCAGCTACAATACGATCAAATTCAGCTTTCGCTTTTTCTTTCGCATCTGCAACCATTTTGTCAGCAGTTTCTTTTGCTTCTTTAATCATCACCGCTCTTTCTTCACGGGCTTTGGCCATCATCACTTCGTTCTCATTTTTCAATGCAGCCATTTCCGCTTTTACCTTATCAGCAGAAGCGATTGCATCAGCAATGCTGGTTTCTCTTTCCTTCAAAGAAGAAAGGATGGGTTTCCAGGCTAGGCCTTTCAAAAGGAAGAAAACAACCAGGAATGCCAGTAAAGTCCATACCAACAATCCTAATCCGGGGTTTAACAATTCCATATTATAGTTTTAAAACTTCAATAGTTAAGGTAAAGATTACTGCACCGCTTGCCCTGTGCGCACGATGCAGTAATGAGTTTGTGCAACTAGGCTTTTAATACAGCCAAGATACCTGCGATTACCGCGAAAAGGGCAACACCCTCAACGAAAGCGGCAGTCAAGATCATGTTTGCACGGATGTCGTTAGAAGCTTCTGGCTGACGAGCGATGCTTTCAACAGCACTCTTACCAATTTGACCGATACCAATACCGGCACCAATTGCAGCTAATCCTGCACCAATAGCACCACCAAAGTGGCTCATGCTTACATCCAACAAAGTGTTTAGAACTGACATATTGTTTGTTTTAATGATGAAAAAAATTAATGATGCGCTTCATCGTGGTGAGCACCTTCCATTGACTGGCCAATAAATACGGCAGTTAAATTAGTGAAGATGAACGCCTGAATAAACGCAACTAATATCTCTATGAAATAAATGAAAATCGTAAACGCAAGGGATACGGGTGCAAAACCCCAGCCCGCAACTTTACTCATTGCTCCAAAAATAAAAATCAACATAACGAAGCAGGTAATTACAATGTGTCCGGCAACCATGTTGGCAAACAAACGGACAATCAACGCGAAAGGCTTTGTGAAAATTCCAAAAAATTCAACTGGCACCAAAATAGGTTTCACAAACCCTGGTACCGGAGGATTGAAAATATGTCCCCAGAAATGTTTGTTAGTGCTGAAAACAATCACCAGAAAACTAATGAATCCCAACACAATGGTGAATGCAATATTACCGGTAACATTTGCAGAGCCAGGTATTAGACCCAATAAGTTGTTGATTAGAATAAAGAAAAAAACAGTTAATAAATAAGGCATGTATTTCTCATAAGCATTACCTAGGTTGGGTTTACCCACTTCGTCTCTTACAAAAGTAATTACAGGCTCAACTGCATTCTGAAAACCAGATGGAGCTACTTTAGACCCGTTGCGCTTGTACTTATTAGCAACTTTAATCATTAAGAAGCATAATAAAGCAACTGCAATAAACATTTGCACCACATTACGGGTAAGACTCAAGTCGTATACAGTAACTGTTGTATCATGTTCACCTGCTTCATTTACAGGGATAATATGACCTTCTTCGGATTTGTAGCCCTGATATGTATCGTGACCATGATTGAATTTGGAATAATTAAACATACTCCAGCCACGCTGAGGAGAATATAAAATCACAGGTAATGGAATGCTGATATGCTTTTCGCCAAGGGTAGCAAAATGGTATTCATGGGCATCCATAATATGCTCCATAATGAGCTTAGAAGGATCAAAAGCAGTTTCCTCGTGTTTTGCACCGCCCGCAGGTGTTTCGCTGGCAAAAGTGTTCACAGAAAAAAACAGGCTGAACACGCTGAAAGCAGCTACTAGTAAAGATTTTAAGCTTTTTGAGGCCATACCCATCTCTAAATTTGCGGCAAAGATAAGGGTAGATGGGGTATATTTATTGCAAAACGGCTTTCTTTTTCCCAAACTGCATTTCGTGCAAACGGGCATAGAATCCTCCCTCCTTTAAGAGCTCGGCATGATTTCCTTTTTCCTTCAGTTCTCCCTTGTCTAACACGATGATTTGGTTGGCTTTACGAATGGTACTTAACCGATGAGCAATCACAATGGAAGTACGACCGGCAATCAGGGTGTCAATGGCTTTTTCTATCAGCAACTCGCTCTCAGTATCAATAGAAGACGTGGCTTCATCCAGAATTAAAATAGCAGGATCATATAATAGAGCCCTGATAAAGGAAATCAGCTGTCTTTGTCCCAGGCTTAGGGTACTACCCCTTTCCATTACATTGTACTGGTATCCCCCGGGCAATTGCATGATAAAATCATGAACACCAATCATTTTGGCGGCTTCTTCTACCTGTTGGATTGAAATCGCCGGATTGCGAAGAGTAATATTATCCAGAATGGTACCCGAAAACAGGAAAACGTCTTGCAAAACAACGCCAATACCATTACGCAGACAGTCCGTATCCCAGTGGCTTATATCCACCCCATCTATAGAAATTTCCCCTTCCTGAATCTGATACAACCGATTGAGCAGACTAATAATAGATGTTTTACCACTTCCCGTATGCCCTACAAGGGCTACCGTTTCCCCGGCTTTTACTTCAAAATTAATTCCATGCAATACGTTCTGCGTGCCCGTGTAGGAAAAACTTACCTCTTTAAATCGAATATCCCCGCGAATCTTTTCAGGTCGGTAAGCATCCGCCGGTGGAGGAGGCAATTCATCGGTATTGTCCAACACTTTCAAAACCCTTTCAGCGGCAATCATCCCCATTTGCAACACATTGAACTTATCGGCAATTACGCGAAGGGGGCGGAAAATCTGGTTCAGGTACAAAATAAATGCCACCAGCATCCCCGCATCCAGGGATCTGTCTGCAATCCACCAAACCAGAATACCCATGCTCAATGCCAGCACCACTTCCACAACAGGGAAAAATACACTATACGCAAAAATGGCGTGGATATTGGCGTCGCGGTGTTTTTTGTTGATTTCCTGAAATGCATTGGCTTCTTTCTCCTCGGCAGCAAAAGCCTGCACCACCTGCATTCCGGTAATATGTTCCTGCACAAAGGCATTCAAAGCAGCCACGGCATTGCGCACCTGAATAAAACTTTTATTAACGCTTTCCTTAAAATAATAAGTGGCAATAATCATGATGGGAAATGGCGTAAGACAAACAAGGGTTAGCTTCCAGTCCATATAGAACATAGTGCCCAGGGTAATAATAATGGTAAGCAGGTCGGCCACAATAGGAATTAAGCCATCCGAAAAAATCTCGTTGATGCTCTCTATATCATTAATGGTGCGGGTGGTTAAAGTGCCAATGGGGGTTTGATCGAACTGCCTCAGGTTTAACCCCAGCACTTTCTTATATACTGCTACCCGTAAATCTTTCACTACATGCTGCCCCATCCAGGCCGTGATATAAGAGAATAAGAAACGGATACTGGTTTCCATTAAAATAAACCCAATCTGAAAAACGGTTACCGAAATAATAAAGCGGCTGACATCGCTTAAATCATGCCCAAACAATACAAATCGAACCCAATCCGGCACCTGATTCACTTTACCCGTTGCACCGTTTACCGTAAGCTGAATCAGATAAGGTCTGATGGGGGCTGCAATGGCCATGAAAATGGCCAGCAAGAGACTGAGATAGAAATATTTTTTATAGGGTTGAACGAAAAAAAAGATGCGCTGTAAAACACTAAAGTCAAATATTTTCTTTTTTTCGGCTGCACTCATGGTGCGCAAAGGTAAACAGAAAATAAAATCAGGCATTTTGTATCTTTGTAAGGTATGGATGCAGCCCCAATTCAGCCTATAGAGCCCGCTTTAGCCAAGTATACCCTGAACCAAGAACAGGAAAAAAAAGAAATCATTCGCCATTACCGTGCTTTACTGAAAGCGCTTAGACCCAAATTAAAAAAAGGGGACAAGGAATTATTGCGTACTGCTTTTGAAATGGCAGCCAATGCCCATAAGACCATGCGCAGAAAAAGTGGGGAGCCCTATATACTGCATCCGATTGCCGTGGCCATGATTTGTGTGGAAGAAATTGGACTGGGGGTAAGAAGCAGCATCTGTGCACTTTTACACGACACGGTGGAAGACACAGATATTACGCTGGAAGATATTGAAATGGAATTTGGCACCGAGATTGCCAAAATTGTGGACGGACTCACCAAGATTTCCGGTGTTATGGACACCAATACCAGTCAGCAGGCAGAGAACTTTAAAAAAATATTGCTGACACTAACCGATGACCCAAGAGTAATACTGATAAAGCTTTCTGACAGACTGCACAATATGCGTACTTTGGACCATATGAAACGGGAGAAGCAATTGAAGATTGCTTCGGAAACCGTTTGGGTCTATGCTCCCCTGGCTCACCGCATGGGATTATACAATATCAAGACAGAGCTGGAAGACCTTTCCATGAAATACATGGAACCAGAGGCTTACCGGGATATTGCGAAGAAACTGGCGGAAACCAAAAGAGAAAGAACCCGTTATATCAATGAATTCATTCGTCCTATCCGGGAAAAACTAATTGCGGCCGATTTTGATTTTGAAATTTACGGAAGGCCCAAGAGCATTCACTCCATCTGGAATAAAATCAAGAAAAAAGCAGTTGCTTTTGAAGAAGTATATGACTTGTTTGCCATCCGTGTTATATTGAATGCCCCTCCCGAAAAAGAGAAGGAACAGTGCTGGAAAGTGTACTCTATGATTACCGACGAGTACAATCCCTCCCCGGAAAGATTAAGAGACTGGTTAAGCAACCCCAAGAGCAATGGATACGAAGCTTTGCACACCACAGTGATGGGGCCCCAGGGTAAGTGGGTGGAAGTGCAGATCAGAACCAAGAGGATGAATGAAATTGCCGAAAAAGGACTTGCCGCACACTTTAAATACAAGGAAGGTAAAGAAGGAAACGATGAAGACCGTTTTGACAAATGGTTCGGACAGATCCGGGAAGTATTGAGTGCTCCAGATACAGATGGAGTAGACTTTCTGCAGGATTTTAAAACCTCATTTCTAGCGGAAGAAATTTATGTTTATACGCCCAAAGGGGAAGTAAAAATGTTGCCAACGGGTAGCACGGCTCTTGATTTTGCGTTTTCCATTCACTCTGCAATTGGTACCAAATGTATTGGCGCAAAAGTGCACCACAAACTGGTTCCGATTGGGCATAA
This sequence comes from Bacteroidota bacterium, assembly GCA_039805185.1. Taxonomy (GTDB): domain Bacteria; phylum Bacteroidota; class Bacteroidia; order Chitinophagales; family Chitinophagaceae; genus Sediminibacterium. Next base: position 38,211 of record JBDLUU010000014.1, on the reverse strand, counting down.
ATTAAGAAGCGGCGATCAGATTGAAATCATAACCAGCAACAAACAAAAACCATCCGAAGACTGGCTGAATATGGTGGTTACCGCCAAGGCCAAGAATAAAATAAAAGACAGTTTAAGGGAAGAAAAAAGAAAGATTGCAGAAGACGGCAAATACGTTTTACAGAGAAGACTGGAATCGCTGGGAGCCGCTTATAGTCAGTACAATATTGAGGAACTGACCCAGTTTTACAAAGTGAATTCTGCACTGGACCTTCACTATAAAATTGCTACCAAAGCCATCGACCTGAAAGAGCTGAAAGACTTTCAGATTCTGGGCGACAAAATTGAAATTCCCAAACCCAAAATAGTGATTCCCGAAACGGTGGTTGATTCCAGCAAATCCGTTTCTAAGAAAGAATCTGAATTAATCATATTTGGCGAGAGCAGTGATAAAATCATGTACACGCTTGCCAAATGCTGCAGCCCCATTCCTGGCGACGACGTTTTTGGTTTTGTAAGCACAGGAAAGGGATTGATTATACACCGAACCAACTGCCCCAATGCCACCCGGCTACTGGCCAATTACGGACACAGAGTGGTGAAAACCAAATGGGCGAAGAACAAGGAAATCTCCTTCCTGACTGGTTTAAAGATTGTTGGATTGGACGATGTGGGTGTTATTAACAAAATAACCAATGTAATCAGCGGAGATTTGCGCATTAATATCTCCGGACTTAGTATTGATTCCAAAGAAGGATTATTTGAAGGAATCATCAAAGTTTTCGTACACGACAAAGAAGAACTGGAAGAATTGGTGAATCGCCTGAAATCATTAAACGGCATTCAAACCGTTGACAGATTTGATACAGAGAAAGAAGCCTAAAGTTTTACTGTTAACTCTTCTTCTTATACCTTATTTTTGCCCCCTAGAAAATAAACTATGGTTGACGTAATATTAGGCTTACAATGGGGTGATGAAGGAAAGGGTAAAATAGTAGACTATTTTGCACCCAATTATGATATCGTAGCCCGTTTTCAGGGTGGTCCCAATGCCGGACACACATTATATGTTGAGGGTAAAAAAATGGTCTTGCACCAGATTCCATCCGGAATTTTTCATCAGAATAAAATCAACATCATTGGAGGTGGGGTTGTATTGGATCCGGTAACCCTGAAAAGAGAGTGTGATGCGGTGGCTGCTCATGGGATTGACGTTCGCAAAAATCTGTTCATCTCTGAAAGAACCAATATTATTGTTCCAACCCACAGAGCTTTGGACAAAGCATCTGAATTATCCAAGGGAGAAAGCAAAATCGGATCAACGCTTAAGGGCATTGGACCTGCTTACATGGATAAAACTGGAAGAAACGCATTGAGAGTGGGCGATTTACTAGATAAAAATTTTACCAGTCAATATATTAAGCTTCGTCTTAAGCACCAGAAATTACTGGACAATTTCCATTTCATTGAAGACATTTCCAGCTGGGAAGATGAATTCTTTGAAGCATTGGAGTTCTTGAAAACATTGAATGTAATCAACTGCGAATATTTCATCAATAATGAAATTACCAAAGGCAAGAAAGTATTGGCCGAAGGTGCGCAGGGAAGCATGTTGGATATTGATTTCGGAACCTTCCCATTTGTAACTTCTTCCAATACCATTTCAGCGGGCGTTTGCACAGGACTTGGTGTTTCACCTAAGAAAATCAATGACGTAATGGGTGTTTCCAAAGCCTATTGTACCCGTGTGGGTAGTGGTCCATTCCCTACTGAACTGGAAGATGCAACCGGTGAAGAATTAAGAAAAATAGGTAGCGAATTTGGGGCTACAACTGGCAGACCCAGACGTTGTGGCTGGATCGACTTGGTTGCTTTGAAATATACCTGCATGATTAATGGGGTCAACAAAATCATTATGACCAAGGCTGACGTTTTAGATAGTTTTGAAAAACTGGAAGTTTGTACCGCTTATGATGTGAATGGCACCGTAACCGAAGAAGTTCCATACCAGATTTCAAGAGCAAAAATCAGCCCCGTAATGAAATCTTTTAAAGGATGGAATACAGATACTTCCCAAATTAAGACACCTGATTCATTACCGGCAGAAATGAATACTTATATAGATTTCATCAACAATTATGTAGGTGCGCCTGTTAAGTATGTTTCTAATGGACCCGGAAGAGACCAGATTGTGCCCCTATAGTTTTGGCATTTGATTTGATATTGAAAAATTTATTTGGTTAATATAATTTTGCGTACAAATTTTACGCAATAAATCTTATTAGAAATATGGCAGCGAAGTCTGATAAGGATAAGAAATCCTCCACCCCGAAAGTGCCCGCTAAAACAGCAGCAAGTAAACCATCTCCTAAAGCAAAAAAGCAGAAAGAAGATGACGACGATGATGATGATTTTGAAGATGATGAACTGGAGATAAAGTCTACCGCCAAGAAAGCAGGCACCAAATCATCGGCAAAGAAAAAATCCGATGACGACGAAGACATCGATGACGAAGATGAAGATATTGAAGACGACTGGGAAGCTTCTGAAGATGACGACAGCTGGGATCCTGACTTTGATGAATTTGATCTTCCAAAAAGCAAAGGCAAAAAAGCGACAGGAGGAAAGAAGAAGGACGAAGAAGAAGATGATTTTAAAGTAGACGAAGACTTTAAGGAATTTGATCTGTTCAACGATAAGAGTGGCGGCTTTGATGATGACGAAGACGATGACTTCTAAATAAGAATCATTTTTGAAAAGAAATAAAAAGGCATTCTCAGTAAATGAAATGCCACATTTTAAAGAGCAAATACAACAATGGATTCAACCATTTGATGTTTGCTCTTTTTTAGATAATCATCAATACCAGTTACCTTACCATTCTGTAGATTGTTTAGTAGCTGCAGGTGCCATTCAGGTAATTAGCGGCACGGATACTGCAGCTGCCATTGATGCGTTTTACAAAGAAGAGCAAGACTGGCTATTTGGTCATTTTTCCTACGAATACAATACGCCCGATTATACAAGAGTACAGCCTAAGCATCCGGCAGGATTCAGTGATGCTTTTTTTTTCAGACCCGATCATATTCTGCACCTGAGCAATCAGGAGCTAATCATTGAGTCTTATTCGAAAGATCCTGAAGTCATATTCAGTGAAATCAGAAACACAGAAATCAAAGAAGGGATTCAGCATTCTATTCATTGCTCCCCCAGAATAAGCAGAGCAGAATACCTACATACCATCCGTCATTTATTTAAGCATATTCAGGATGGAGACTGTTATGAAATCAATTTCTGTCAGGAATTTTTTGCAGAAAATATTGAGATTGATCCAATAGCTGCTTACCGGAAGTTAATGCATTTATCACCCAATCCTTTTGCTTGCTACTATAAAGAAAACAATGCCCATTTACTATGTGCAAGCCCGGAAAGATGGTTAAAAAAAGCAGGAAGTCAGTTGTTGTCACAACCTATTAAGGGTACGCTCAAAAGAGACCTGAATAATGCTGACGCAGACAATCAATTAAGAGACCAGCTTATCAATAGTTCAAAAGACAAAAGTGAAAATGTAATGGTGGTAGACCTGGTGAGAAATGACTTAAGTCGGGTTTGCCAGGCAGGATCAGTTACCGTTTCTGAATTATTTGGCGTTTACCCTTTCCCTCAGGTATATCAGATGATTTCAACTATTACCGGAGAACTCCTTCACTCCATTGGAATGAATGAAATTATCCATGCCACTTTCCCTATGGGCAGTATGACCGGAGCACCCAAGAAAAGGGTCATGGAATTGATTCGTCAGTACGAACCCATTGAAAGGGGAATATTTTCTGGTGCTGTCGGCTATATTGAACCCAACCGGGATTTTGACTTTAATGTTGTTATCAGGAGCATTTTGTACAATGACTCAAACAAATACCTGAGTTACCTGGTTGGCAGCGGAATTACCATTTACAGCGATCCGGAACAGGAGTATCAGGAATGTTTATTAAAAGCCAAAGCCATTGAAAGGGTTTTAGGCAACTGATTCATTCTTTAGTTCAATAAAAGAAAGCAATTCTTCCCTTCCCATATTTTTCTCTGAACTGGTAACAAAATGCTGGGGTAGAAACTGCCAGGTGCTTCTTAAGATGGTAAAAAAAGCCTCAATATTTCTCGCAACCACCGCTGGTTTTTCTTTATCCGTTTTGGTAAATACCAGACTGAAGGGAATCTGCCATTTATCCAATTGACTAATAAACTCCAGATCAATCTTCTGTGGTTGATGTCTACTATCAATTAATACAAACACATTGATAAGGTTCTCTCTTTTCCGCAGATAATTTTCAATCATCTGTTCCCAGCGTCTGCGGGTGCTCTGTGCAATTTTGGCAAAACCATATCCGGGTAAATCTACCAGATACCATTTACTGAAACCCTTTGAACTCTTTTGTACACTCTCAATTTCAAAATGATTGATCAACTGAGTTTTACCTGGTGCAGAAGAAGTCTTTGCCAGCTTATTGTTTTTGCAAAGCATATTAATTAAAGAAGACTTACCTACATTGCTTCGCCCAATAAATGCATATTCAGGTCTGTCGGGTTTGGGACATGATTTGTAGTCTGCATTAGAAATCAGGTAAGTTGCTTTTTTAATTTCCATAATGCAAATTAAACAAAAGCCCCCACCAACTAACGTTTGGCAGGGGCTAATCTTTGGTAAGCCATTTTAAATCTTACTTATATGCTATAAGTTATCCTTTAACTCACCCAATTAAAAACAGGCTTTCAGGCTAAGAGAAAGGTTTCTGCCCGGAGCAGAGATACCACTGGCGAAATAGCGATAATTTTTATCGAAGATATTTTCCAGGGAAACCTGAAACTGCAAAGCAGATTTTATCTGCAACGCTGTTCTCAAATTCACAGTATGCCAGGAAGGCATTCCATCGGGTGTGGCATATTGCAGGTTATCTTCTCCGTTGGGATTATAATCGGCCAGTCTTTTCCAGCCGTTAAACAAAACGAACAACTCTGCATTCCATTTCTCGCCGGATTTTTTTAACGCGAATCTTCCGTGTGTTGGAGGAACATGATCCAGTGGAATACGTCCATTTACTGCGTCGGTAAATTGTCCCCTTGTAATATTAACCACCCCTTCTACATTTAGCTTCGGCATAATTTGCAAGGATGCATTTACACTAAAGCCATAGATATGGGCTTTGGCTTTGTTTTGCAATGCATACACGGCACTTTTAACCCCACTGTAAAAAATACTATCCTGGTTATTAAATAAAAACTTGTCTAAAACCAGTGCATTGGTGAAAGAAGTGTAAAATACCGCAGCACCAAAACTGAAGCGCTCTCCGTATTGCTGAACATTCGCTTCAATATTGTAAGTGTATTCAGGTTTAATCTGCAAATTGGGCACAACCACCAGGCCGGTTCTGGAATCAAACACTTTAGCCAGATCGTCTATATTCGGAGAACGGAAGCCGGTACTGAAAACCAACGCAGCTCGCAGATTATTCGGACTGGCATAAACGACACCAATATTTCCGGTGATTGCTTTATTTACCTGCCTGACTTTAGTGAAAGGAAAGCGGGTTAACCCTGTATCAACAAATTGCGCGTTCAACTGAACCAAATTGAATCTCAGCCCTTGATTCAGGGTAAAATGCTGATTAATCTTATAGGTATGCTGGGCAAAAACCGCATGCGTACTCATACTGGTTGGACCATCTGAGTAACGGGTAGTTATTCTGGATTTATTCCCGGAAACAATATTGACTCTTTCAGCAGTAGAACGCAGAAAATTAGAATAGGACTCTGCACCCACATGCAGTTCATGATTGCCTGCATAATGTTTGGCGTCAAAGTTTACACCAAATACCTGAATTCTCTCCCAGCGAAAATCCTTGTTGTTGTTTTGAAATCTTCGGGTAATCCTGCTTTCCTCAATATCCTGAAAACTGGTAGTCAGTTTCAGGTCCTGAAAAAAACCATGCTGTTCTTTGGCACTTAACTGATAAGCAGCCATATTTCTGATTTGCGGTCCATAATACCATTCAGCAAATACAGGCGTATTTCCTGTTTTTTCGGAAAGACGGTCATACCGGGGAATATCACTGCTATTAGAAAACTGAAGATTAAATACATGCTGTATTTTGTCGCTGGCCTGATACAAAAATTTCTGCGTAACATCCACCTGCTTATACCCTGAAGCAATTTGCTTATTCGGATTAGGATTGGGAACAGAGATATCTGTATTGCCAGAACGAATAACATAAAAATCCTTTTTACCAAAATTGGGATAAGCTGCAGAACGTTGGTTGCCCTGAATTAAATCACCAAAACTTCCGTAGGTTACTGAGGTAAAAGAGGCCCATTTTTTCCCTCCAATATTAAATTGAATATTCCCCCTGTTCTCCTGAACGGCTGAACCATAACGCAGAGTAGCCGAACCGGTCACTTCTGTTTTATTGGTTGACGACAGGACCGGATTCCGCGTAGTCAGGCTGATAACGCCGCCCAAAGCATCGCTGCCAAATAAGGTAGAAGAAGGTCCGTATAAAATTTCAATACGGTCCAGTACCATATTATCCACGGTGATAATATTCTGCAAATGTCCCGCACGGTAAATGGCATTGTTCATTCTAACGCCATCCACCACGGTTAAAATTCTGCTGGCTTCAAAGCCCCTGATAACGGGACTTCCCCCTCCTTGCTGACTTTTTTGAACAAATAGCTTACCCGACTGAATAATGGCATCCGCTGTGTTATTCTGAAAATTTAATTGTGGTTTGTTGTTAATGATATCAATGGTTTGCGCCACCCGTTTTAGCTTTTCAGCAAAACGGCTGGAATACACCATTACATCATCTAACAAGGTAATTTTGTTTTGAACACTATCCTTTGTGTTTTGTGCATCTGATATAGATACAGCAAACAGCATAGGAATAATGGTCAATACTCTCTTGATCATTGATTCTATGTTTAATAATAAAAAATAGCCTGAGCTAGGTTGCAATAAAAAAACGTTACATAGAATCAACCCCTTGGTGGAGGCACAATAATATCAAGATAAATATGTTTGGTCCATTGAGATGCAGTAAAAAAAATCCGGACATAAGAAATCCAATGAACAGGCAATTGTAAACCCTGTTGCACTACACCCATAGATTGAATAACAATGAGCTTAACTAGAAAATCTTTGAACTTTCCCTTATGGTGTATTAGCTGATTGGTTTTTTCGTGAATAGCCTGTTCCCTGTGATCCGTTAATCCATCTACCTGATAACGACCATCAGCCAACTGAGTAAAAGCTACAACGTCGAACATAACACCGCGAATCTTCATTTCCCTCCCCTCTTCTACCCAGGTAAATTCATGGCGTTCTAAAACAAATCTTTCCAGTTTATCGGATGCAAGCGCCTTCTCCATCTCCAATTTAACCCATTGTTTCTGCAGCTGTAAAAAAGCAAACAGTAACAAGGGCAAAACCTGAATAGAAAGTAAAACACCAACAACTAGTTTGCGGGGAGTCAAGCTTGGTTATTTCTTCTTTTTCATAATTAAACTATCAGCCGGATATCTGGCTTTCATAGTATCTCTGACTGCTAAAGACCAGTTCATTAGCATGTCTTTTTCTTCGTTGGTCAGTTTGGCATTCCGATGAACCACAGTATAAGATTCCAAAGGCATTTCACCACCCTTTACTTCATCAAATACTTCTTCCAGTTTATGGTACTGCTTAGCCAATCTGTAGCTCGCAAATTCATTGAAATTCAAATGCTTTTTTCCATCTTTTACGTGGTCATCCAACCACCAGGCTATGGGTTGAACTTCTGCATACCAGGGATATACCGTTTGATTACTATGACAATCGTTACAGGCTTTTACCAGAATCTGGTCTACTTCTGCAGGAACTGCATAGAGCGTACTGATATCATTGTCTTTCTTGCCAGACAGATTTTTTTCAGGTCTGAATACCTGTAGTATCAGTAATACAACAAGCAGGGCAAGCAATACTTTTTTAAACATGTGTAAAGATTTAGTGGGTTAAAATATTTCCCGTCATATCAGCAGGAACCGGGATATTCATGAATGAAAGTATGGTGGGAGCAATATCGCCTAATTTTCCAGGCTTCACTTCACCTTTCCAGGTTTTATCAATCACAAACAGGGGCACCGGATTCAGTGTATGCGCAGTATTAGGAGACCCGTCTTCGTTAATCAGGTAATCTGCGTTACCATGATCAGCTGTTAAAAATATGGTATATCCATGCTCCAGTGCCAGTGTAACAATTTTAGCTACACACCTGTCAACCGTTTCCACCGCCTTTACAACTGCTTCAAATACGCCTGTGTGACCCACCATATCCGCATTGGCAAAATTCAGACAAATAAAATCTGCAGATTCTGCTGCAATCTCTGGCAACAATTTCTCGGTTAACTCATCCGCACTCATTTCAGGCTTCAGGTCGTAAGTGGCCACTTTGGGAGACGCCGCCAGAATGCGGGACTCTCCTTCAAAAGGCTGTTCCCTTCCCCCACTAAAGAAAAAAGTAACATGCGGATACTTTTCTGTTTCAGCAATTCTGATTTGTTTTTTACCATGTGCAGCCAATACTTCACCAAGCGTATTGGTCAGGTTATCGTTCTCAAATATGACCTGTACATTTTTAAATGTCTGGTCGTATTGTGTCATGGTTGTATAATGCAAAGGCACTGGTTGCATGTCGTGTTCAGGGAAAGCCCGTTGGGTAAGCACTTCGGTAATTTCCCTGCAGCGGTCTGTTCTGAAGTTAAATGCAATGACAACATCACCTTCCGCAATGGTTGCTGTGGGTTGGCCGTTTACATCTGTAATAACAGTTGGTAAAATAAACTCATCTGTAACACCCGCTGCATAACTATTGGCAATGGCTTCTGTTGCAGAAACGGCCTGATTCCCTTTTGCATGCACCAGACAATGATAAGCCAGCGCAACACGCTCCCAGCGTTTGTCTCTATCCATTGCATAATATCGTCCGGAAACAGTAGCAATGGTTCCGGTAGTCGTTTTCAGATGATTTTCCAGCGACTCCACATAACCCAGTCCACTTTTTGGATCTGTGTCCCGGCCATCTGTAAAAGCATGAATAAACACATTATGTAAACCTTGCTCATGAAAAATACTGCAGAGCGCTTTCAGATGATTCGTGTGAGAATGAACTCCTCCATCACTAACCAATCCCAAAAGGTGCATTTTTTTTCCTGGTTTTCTAGCTTCGCTGATAGCAGCTTGCAAGGCAGGATTTTTTGCAAGAGACCCGTCTCTTACTGCCACATTGATGCGCTGTAATTCCTGATAGACAATTCTGCCAGCCCCCAGATTCAGGTGACCTACTTCGCTGTTTCCCATTTGTCCATCCGGCAAGCCAACGGCTTCCCCAGAAGTAGTTAAAGTAGTATTGGGATATTGATGATATAATGAACTCACAAATGGCACATTGGCATGCTGGATGGCATCCGCTTCCTTAACCTGGCCCAGCCCCCATCCATCCATAATAATTAATATAACTTTCTTACTCATACGTTAAAGTTAACTTTTTTATCATTCGGGATTTGGCTGTACATTTATCTGACAGAAAAAAATGCCGATTTTGGCATGATTATAGCAGATTTTAAGGTTAAATGGTTTTTATGAAGCACTGGATATTGACGATTTTTTTTGTATTGGGAGGATTATTCACCACTCAGGCACAATCTGACACCGATATGGTTGTGAGGGCTTTAAAGACCGGCAATTCTGAAATGATTACCACCTACCTGGACGACTTTGTTGATTTGAAATTATTGGAAAAGGATGAGGTAAAAAATATGAGTAAGAATCAGGCTGCCATGGCATTAAAATCATTCTTTACCGAACAAAATATTAAAGGCTTTGAAAAAGTATCAGAGGGAGGAAAAGGAACGCTAATTTATATTCTGGGCAAATTGACCACTTCTGGTAAAAGCTTCAACATCACTGTTCAGCTTAAACAAAAAGCGGGCAATTTCTATATTATTACCATGCGCATCAGTTAAGCCATTTACATGAATTCATTTGATCTTGCCCTGGCCAGCTTAGTAGACAATGCCATTAAAGAAGACCTTGGGAATGGAGATCATTCCACGCTTAGTTGTATTCCAAAAGATTTAAAAGGTAAAGCTGTCCTGAAAATTAAAGAGGATGGTATACTTGCGGGCATTTCGGTTGCCGAAAAAATTTTCAGACAACTGGAACCGGGCTCCTTAATTACTGTCTACAAACAAGACGGGGAACAAATGACGGTTGGGGAAACTGCATTTGAAATTGAAGCGAGTGTTCATACGATATTAAAAGGCGAAAGGCTGGTTTTGAATTGCATGCAGAGAATGAGTGGAATTGCTACCCTAACCAGACAGTATACCCGCCTGCTGGATGGCTTTCATACGCGATTATTGGATACAAGAAAAACCACCCCGAATTTTCGATTGCTCGAAAAGGAAGCGGTAAAAATTGGAGGAGGAATCAATCATCGTTTTGGCTTATACGATATGATTATGCTGAAAGACAATCATATTGATTATTGCGGCGGAATCATCAAAGCAATTGAAAAAGCCTATACCTATTCTCAGGGTTTGACCCGCCCGCTAAAGATAGAAGTGGAAACACGTAATCTGGATGATGTTACACTTATTTGCAATAAGGCACTAAACAAAGTTGACCGGATCATGCTTGACAACTTTGAACCCAATCAGATACTTGGAGCACTTTCCATTATTCAGGGTAGGGTTGAAACAGAAGCTAGTGGTGGCATTAATCTGAACAACATTGTTGACTATGCAAAAACAGGGGTTGATTTTGTAAGTGTAGGAGGAATCATACATCAGGCCAGAAGCCTGGACCTGAGCTTGAAAGCCAGTTTTGTGAAACAAATAGGGGGATTCAAGAAATAATTATTCTACAGCTTTCTAAATTTTGTAATTTACCAGCACCGGAAAATCCACCATTAAGCCTGCTGCCAAAAAGATATTTTATCTTTTTAGATTCACCCTTACATTCATTTTCATAATGAACGGCTTTGCGCAACATCATTCAAAAGATGGTATTGATGCCATCATAAACAAAAAACGGAAGTAACTAAGCGAGTGGCTGTATTAAATGATTACGCAGAACTTTTAGCCGCCAAAAACCAACCTGGCTACCAGCTATTCCAATCAAGCTCTGGTTTTGTTAACACAGCACGTTGGCACTAAGATGGAATGAACAGATGAATAATTTGCCGGAACTGGCTGCTTCCTACCGCTGCATGGCTTCTATATACAATTAGTCAGAACAATTATAAAAAAGCAATTGTATTATTTAAAAAAGACCTGGAGTTGCATAACTGGAATATTCAGGAAAAAAGTGAACCTGGCAAAGGCAGTCAATTTTCCCTTATTTTACCAAAAAATTCATGATGAGAAAGAAGAATTCAGCAGATAAAGCGGGTTTTGTTTATAGCACCAATCCAGACTTCCAGTTCAACCGGGAGGAAGACAGCCAGGTTGAAACGCTAGCCCCCGCAAATCAGCGCCTATGGATTGAACTCGACAAAAAACAAAGAGGAGGAAAAAAGGTCACCCTGGTTACAGGTTTTATTGGAACAGAGGATGACTTGGAAAAACTGTTCAAACAACTGAAAAATTTTTGCGGCACCGGAGGAAGCGCGAAAGATGGCGAAGCCATTATCCAGGGAGATCAGCGGGACAAAGTCCTGACCTGGTTACTGAAAAACGGCTATTCAAAAACCAGAAAAAAATAGACCCCTTATTAATGATTATTTGTTAGGAAAAAATTCTAACTTACTGGCATTCTAAAACTTTTCATTCAAACTAATACCATCATGGCAAAAGCAAGTAAAAAGAAAGCTGCTAAAAAAGCAGCTCCTAAAAAAGTAGCCCCTAAAAAAGCAGCTAAGAAAGCCGCTCCTAAAAAAGCCGCAAAAAAAGCTGCACCAAAAAAAGCCGCTCCTAAAAAAGTGGCCCCTAAAAAAGCAGCTAAGAAAGCCGCTCCTAAAAAGGCTGCCAAAAAAGCTGCACCAAAAAAGGCAGCAAAAAAAGTAGCCCCTAAAAAAGCAGCTAAGAAAGCCGCTCCCAAAAAGACTACTAAAAAAGTTGCACCCAAAAAAGCAGCTAAGAAAGCCGCTCCCAAAAAAGCCACGAAAAAAGTAGCCCCTAAAAAAGCAGCTAAGAAAGCCGCTCCCAAAAAAGCCGCACCTGCTAAAAAACCCGTTGCTAAAAAGCCTGCTAAAAAAGTAAGCACACCTGCACCAGTTGCAGCAGCAACACCAGCTGCACCAGCACCTGCACCAGTTGCTACTGAGGCTCCAACGCTGTTTACACCTGAAACATCAGGAACAGAAAACAACGGTTAATTTTTAGCTGAAACAATATATTCGACCCTGTTTTTATTGAATAAGAGCAGGGTCTTTTATTTTACTCTGCCCAAAATCTAAAATGAAAAAAAATGAAAAGATGGTTAACCGTGCTAACCTGTTTGTTGGCAATTACGCTCCAGGCACAAGTAGGTTCATCTATATCAGAAAAAACAAAATCCATGAAAAAAATGGATGGATTTTTCCCATTCTGGTATGATGCAGCAAATGGGAAAATCTGGTTATTGGCGAATAAAATCAATTCCGAATTTTTGTATGTGAATAGTTTGCCTGCAGGCCTGGGATCCAATGATATTGGACTAGACAGAGGACAACTGGGCGACACACGCATTGTTTATTTTCATAAAGTCGGGAAAAAATTATTACTGATTCAGCCCAACTATAATTATAGGGCTAGCTCTGCAGATATTCAGGAACAAAAAGCAGTAGCGGAATCCTTTGCTTCTTCTACACTGGCCTCATTTACAATAGAAGCTGAAGAAAATGGCAATTACCTGATTGACATGACTTCTTTTCTTTTAAGAGATGCACATGGTGTTGCAGATAAAATCAGAAGCATGCGTCAGGGAAGCTATGTTTTTAATGAAGCCCGTTCAGCTGTCTACATTAATAACACAAAGAATTTTCCACTCAACTCAGAGTTTGAAGCCATCATCAGTTTTGTTGGCGGATCAGATGCCGGAAGATTGGTGAGAGCGGTAAGCCCTTCCACAGAAGCCATTACAGTAAGGATGCATCACTCTTTCGTACAACTTCCCGACAATCAGTATAAGCCCAGAAAATATGATATCCGAAGCGGGTACTTCGGAAAATCCTACTTCGATTATAGCAGCGATTTTACAGAACCCATTCAGCAAATGGTGATATCCAGACATCGTTTGTTTAAAAAGAATCCCAATGCTCCTGTAAGTGAGCCGGTAAACCCGATAGTTTATTATCTGGACAATGGTACCCCAGAGCCAATCAGGTCTGCATTGCTGGATGGAGCCAAATGGTGGAATCAGGCTTTTGAAGCAGCTGGTTACAAGAACGCATTCATTGTAAAAATACTTCCGGATTCTGCAGACCCGATGGACATACGTTACAACATGATCAATTGGGTGCATCGTTCCACAAGAGGCTGGAGTTATGGAGCATCTGTTACAGATCCCCGCACCGGAGAAATAATCAAAGGTCAGGTTACCCTTGGATCCTTAAGAGTAAGACAGGATTATTTAATATTTACCGGATTGCTTTCTCCATATGAAACCGGGAAAAAGGTTCCGGAAACCATGCGCCAGGCTGCTTTACAAAGACTCCGCCAGTTATCGGCACACGAAATTGGACACACGCTTGGCTTACAGCACAATTATGCATCCAGCGTTAACAACAGAGCATCTGTAATGGATTATCCGCATCCTGCTGTTTTGCTAAACAACAAAGGTGAAATTGACTTTAGCAATGTATACACCAACGAAATTGGCGAGTGGGATAAAAGAGCCATTCAGTATGGATATACTCATTTTGCGGATGGTGTTGATGAAAAAAATGCACTCAATGCCCTTCTTGAAGAAAATCAGCGTAAGGGTTTATTATTCATAGCAGATGCAGATGCAAGAGCTGCAGGCGGATTCCATCCGGATGCCCATTTATGGGACAATAGCGCAGATCCTGTATCTGAGCTGGGTAATGTAATGGCAGTTAGAAAAAAAGCATTGGAAAAATTCAGCGAGAACGCCATTCGCCCCAATGAGCCCATGAGTTTGCTGGAAGATGTGTTGGTTCCTGTTTACAATTACCATCGCTATCAGGTAGAAGCCGTAAGCAAGTTAATTGGCGGAATAAATTACAGCTACAATGTTAGAGGAGACAAACAGGTACAGCCTACAGTGATTCCTGCCGCTATTCAGCAAAAGGCATTACAGGCTGTTCTCAAAAGTTTATCTCCTGAAGTACTAACCATTCCTGACAGGATTGTACAAATGATTCCACCCCGTCCTCCAATGTATTATGGCGTAGGGGAAACTTTTCCGAAAAGAACAGGCATGAGCTTTGACCCTTTGGCTGCTGCAGAAGCATTGGCACATTTTCAATTGTCTTTTCTGTTTAACGCAGAACGTGCAAACCGATTGGTACAATTAAAAGCGATGGCTGGAACACCAGGCTGGGATGATGTTCTGGATGCCATCATTAATGCAACCTGGAAAGCTGCACCAGAAAAGGGGTTGGCAAGAGAAGTTCAAAAACAAACACAGCAAATGGTGCTAACCTGGTTACTTGCCTTAAGCAAAAATGAGCAGGCTAATTATACAGTTCAGGCAATTTGTTACAACAGGTTGGATGCATTAAAAAAATATGCATCTGCACAATTAAACAGTTCCACCGACAAAGCACATTTCAGTTATGCCATTGAAAGGATCAATAATCCAAAAGAGCTTGCACTACCACAGCACAAGGAAATTCCTCCAGGAGCTCCAATAGGATGCGAGTGGGGTCTTTAAAATGTAAAGAGGCTGTCCGATAAAGACAGCCTCTTTCATTTATTTCAAAAGCTAAAAGCCTTAGATGCTATTGATTATACCAACATTCTTACAGGCTCTTCCAGCAACTGCTTCAAGGTTTGTAAGAATGCAGCACCGGTTGCACCGTCTACTACTCTGTGATCGCAGCTTAAAGTCAATTTAATGATATTTCCGGGAACAACCTGACCATTCTTCACAACAGGCTCCTGAGAAATACCTCCTACTGCTAAAATGCAGGCATCCGGAGGATTAATGATTGCCGTAAACTGATCAATACCGAACATACCCAGATTGGAAATGGTAAATGTGCTACCCTCCCAGTCTGATGGCTGTAATTTTTTATCCTTGGCTCTCTGAGCAAAGTCTTTTACTTCCGCACCAATCTGTGTTAAAGACTTACTGTCTGCAAAACGTACAACTGGAACCAATAAACCTTCATCAACCGCTACTGCCACACCAATATTGATATGATCATTGTAACGGATGAAATCGCCCATCCAGCTGCTATTAATTTTAGGATGCTTTTTCAATGCCATTGCAGTGGCTTTCACCACCATGTCATTAAAACTCACTTTTACAGAAGCCACTTCATTGATTTTGGTTCTGGCGGCAATAGCTGCATCCATATCAATTTGCATGGTTAAATAAAAATGAGGTGCAGTGTATAAACTTTCACTCAAACGCTTGGCAATTACCTTGCGCATCTGAGAAACAGGCACATCAGTAAAGCTTACCTGTCCAACAACTGCGCTGCTGGCAACTGGTGTTGCGGCTGATTTAGCTGCAGGAGCTGAAGCAGCTGCTGCCGGGGTATACTGATCAATATCTATTTTGGTAATTCTGCCATTGTCGCCTGACCCTTTTACATACTTAAGATCAATTCCTTTTTCAGCGGCGATTCTTCTGGCCAACGGAGAGGCAAAAATTCTGCCTGTGTTTACTACTGCGGGTTCAGACACTGGTGCAGCAGGGCTGGCAGGTGCAGAAACAGCCGGAGTTGTAGCAGGAGTCGCTGCAGCTGGTGCTGAAGCTGTTGCAGCAGAACCTGACCCTGCTTTTACAGCTGCTACAATACCCGCAACGTCTAATCCCTCCTTACCTATGATACAAAGTAAATCATTCACTAAAATTTTTTCACCTGGCTGAGCTCCCTGGTATAGTAAAATACCATCCTTATAACTCTCCAGTTCCATGGTGGCTTTATCGGTTTCAATTTCCGCCAATACTTCTCCTTTCTTAACCGCATCCCCCACATTTTTTTGCCAGGAGGCAATCACACCTTCGGTCATCGTATCGCTCAAACGGGGCATTAATACCACTTCTTCCATTGCAGAAACATCCATTGAAGAGGAAGCAGTTGCTGCTGGCGCAGGGATTGAAGCTGATGCAGCACCACTGGTACCGTGAATCTTTAGCAATTCACTAATATCTTCACCCGGCTTACCAAAAATGGCCAGCAAGTCATTTACCTGCATCTTTCCGCCGTTAGGAGTTCCTATATGTAACAAAACGCCATCCTGGTAGCTTTCTAGCTCCATGGTTGCTTTATCTGTCTCGATTTCTGCAAGTAGATCCCCTTTTTTAACGGTATCTCCCACATTTTTATGCCATGCGGCAATGACCCCTTCAGTCATGGTATCACTCAACCGGGGCATTAATATCACTTCAGCCATTGTTCTTTTCTGCTTTAAATGAGCCGTGAAATTACGTTAAAAATCAACTCAATTACTGCCCCTGTGCCAGACTATAGGCTTTTTTATCTCCCCACATATTCAAAATTTCTGTTGAGCATACCTTGAAATCAGCAATCAGGCGTTTATATAGTTCTATAATATCCGTTTGGGTCAATGGCTGGTCGCCTACACTTTCAAAGCGACAACGGTATTGGTTTACCAGGTTGGTGAAAACTGAACCTTTAGGCCAAACCTGCGTGCCACGGTTACTGATGGTTACCAGTTTGAATAAATCCAATGTATGTTGTAAACATTTTTCAGCTACTACAGAAGGTTGTTCATTGCTTTCAATGAACATGTCTACCCCAACAATGGTTTCATTTGTTTCTTCCTTGGACTCCAACATTGGGTTGTGCTCCAGTTTAAATATAGTCGGTGTTACGGCTGAATCAGGAAGCAATGGCTTGGGACTATGGGCAGGTTGCTTACCAAAATTGGCAATAATGGCATTGGCGAACTCAGTAGTATTTAAAGCCGGTGTATTCTTTTCTCCGAAGTCGCCGGTATGCTGACCTGACTCCAGGGTATACAATAGTGCATTTTCAATCATGGCAGCGGACTGCATCAATCCAAGATGACGAAGCATACCAAATCCGCTTAACAACAAAGCAGTTGGATTGGCAATATTCTTACCAGCTATATCCGGAGCGGTTCCGTGAACGGCTTCAAAAATGGAAATATGATCCCCAATATTGGCAGAAGGGGCAAATCCCAATCCACCTACCAGACCAGCACATAGATCACTTACAATATCGCCTTGTAAATTGGTTAGCACCACCACATCAAATAAATCAGGGCGGCTAACCAGCTTCATACATAAATCGTCAACAATTACATCATCCGCTTTCAGTTCAGGATACTCCTTGGCAATCTCATAGAACACTTCAAGGAACAAGCCATCTGTCAATTTCATGATATTGGCCTTGTGACCGCAGGTAATTCTTCTGCATCCTTTCTTTTTGGCCATTTCAAAAGCATAGCGGATTACCTGAGCACTACCCGGACGGGTAATGAATCTTCTGCTCAATGCCACATCGTTGGTTAGCATATGTTCAATACCGCCATAGGTATCTTCAATATTTTCTCTGACGATGGTAATATCAATTGGCACTCCCGCTTTACTGAAAACGGTGTCTACACCATGCAAAGTCTGGAATGTTCTTTTGTTTGCATAGGTATTCCAGGTTTTACGTGCAGTTACGTTTACACTTTTTACCCCTTTGCCTTTGGGCGTTTCCATGGGACCTTTGAATAAAATCCCCAACGATTCAATGGTTTGCTGCGCTTCCGGAGTCATCCCGTTACTGTATCCTTTATCGAATACCCATTTTCCCATTTCAACCACTTCGTATTCAAGTGGAACTTTGGCGGCATTAAAAATGGACAAAACCGCGTCCATAATCTCAGGACCAATTCCATCTCCTTTAGCTACGGCAATTTTAGTCATAATCGTTGATTTTTGTGGTGCAAAAGTACAGCCGAATCAATGATTTTAAGCATTTATTCACAGGTTAATTTCTTAAAATTGACCATATAGAATGTTAATTTACCTACATTTACAATGATCAATCATCATATCTATGGTTTCTAAAATTTCAGCAGGAATTGAAATCACAGTAGAAGTTTTCTATCAGTCCGACTACAGCAATCCACTGAAAGGCGAATTCATGTTTGCCTATCGAATTACCATAGAAAATCACAATAAATTTTCGGTACAATTACTCAGAAGACATTGGTTCATTTTTGATAGCAATGCTGAACACAGAGAAGTAGAAGGTGAAGGGGTTGTGGGCGCACAACCGATTCTGGCTCCCGGAGAGCAATATACATATGTAAGCGGCTGTAATTTAAAAACCGAAATGGGTAAAATGCAGGGAAGTTACACCCTCATCAATCAATATTCACAGGAAACATTTAAAGTAGCCATTCCTGCTTTCGATTTAATAGCTCCCTCTAAAATGAACTAACCTACCCGCTTAACTAGCCGGGCTTGTATCTGGATTCTTCGAATAACTGAAGCGGATCTTTTTTCATGAGTGCATCCATGCTCACCCCCTTATTTTTGGCTGCCCATTTTTTTACAATTTGCCAGCCAATAAACTGCCCGATATTTCCGGGGGAATCTTTACCCAGTGCATTGGTAAAGGGCCCATCCGTTACATATTCCCGAATCAGCTGGGGATCTGTTTTGTACAACATGTCATTCTGAACAAAGAAAGCCCAGATATTCTTTTCATTGGCATAACAGGCATCCAGCTGTTTTTGCTGATATCCGATGATCAAAGAGTCTGCTGTGGATGGAAGCAAATGATCTGCCAGATAAATTCTCTTTCCTAATTCCACCATTTGTGCAATCAATGGTTTCCCAAAATACTGGCCGGGATACAAGTCCATCACAATCGCATTCATGGCATTTACTGGAATATAGGCTGGCTCAAATCGCCTTGAAATATAGGCAGGATATAGCATTTGCCCCTCTTCACTGGTATATAGCGGGTGATCTTTCCCCATGAACAGTTGTAATCCCACTGCAATGGCATCTTCTGTTATGATGGTAGCAAAACTGTTAATAGGCCCTATAAATGTGATGAGGTTTTTGGGCAGTTCATACTGAGGGAAATAGTATTTCACCAGCTGCAATCCGTTTTTTACTGTCTTGAATTCTGCCGATTGGCTTTTAAAAATATCTGCACCCGATTTATAAAGTGGCTGGTATGCTTTATAAAAAAGCTTCAAATCAACCGTTTCCCTTTGCGGCATCAGCTCCAGAATATTGGATAGAAAATCGGTTGTAAATCCCGGATACTTTTGATTGAGTAATTGTATGGATGGTTCCAGCTTTGTAGTATCAATAGCAAAAAAATCATCTTCAAAATGCTGAACAGCAAGATCTACTTTGATATGAGAAACATCCGGCGTTTTATCCTGATTTCCACAGGAAAGCAAGCCCAGAACAATTACTGGCAGCAGAAAAAACTTTTTCATATGCGAATTAACGGAAAGGATTGCCATCCTATTGTTAAATTGTTGAGATTTGCAACATGAAAATATTCATAGCTCAGCAAAATTATCATATTGGCAACTTTGCACAGAATACTGAAAAAATAATTAGCGCCATTGAATCAGCCAAAGCTGCAGGTGGCGATTTGATACTTTTCAGCGAAATGACCGTTTGCGGTTATCCTGCAAGAGACTTTGTTGAGTTTGAAGATTTTATTGAAAAATGTACAGAAGCTGTACATAAGATTAAGGAGCATGCCGATACCATTGGCGTGCTGATTGGCAGTCCGGTTAAAAACAATCATCAGCGCGGCAAAGACCTGTTTAATGCCGCTTACTTTTTACACGAAAAAGAAGTAAAAGCAATCGTACACAAAACACTGTTACCCACTTACGACGTTTTTGATGAATACCGGTATTTTGAACCAGCATATGAGTGGAACATTATTCACTTCAAAGGAAAAAAACTAGCCGTAACCATTTGCGAAGACATCTGGAATTTAGGAGACAACCCATTGTATAGAATTTGTCCGATGGATGAATTGATGAAATACAATCCGGATATCATGCTGAATCTGAGCGCCTCTCCGTTTGACTATACACACGATGAAGACCGGAAGGCAGTGATTAAAGCCAATGTGCAAAAGTATAAAATTCCGCTTTTTTATTGCAATGCAGTCGGCAGCCAGACAGAAATAGTCTTTGACGGCGCTTCTTTGGTATTTGATAAAGATGCGAACCTGATGAAAGCACTTCCTATGTTTGAAGAAGCGTTGGAATTTGCTGAGGTAAACGATAACGGAACTATTAACGGACCTATACTGGAACCTGCAAGCAGAATACCGGAAAAAGAGTTGAATCCGGCTAAACTGGAACCCGAATTAAATATTGAACAAGTATATCGTGCATTGGTTTCCGGCATACGGGATTATTTCAGCAAAATGGGATTCACCAAAGCAATACTTGGGTCTTCCGGTGGGATTGATTCTGCCGTAACCCTTGCCATTGCCTGCGAGGCACTGGGTGCCGAAAATGTGAGAGCCATATTAATGCCTTCTCCTTATTCAACAGATCATTCAGTTAATGACGCGGTTGCTCTTAGTAAAAATTTGAACAACCCTTACGATATTATCAGGATCGACACTGTTTACCAATCCTTTTTGCAAACACTGGAACCCTTATTTACCGGACTTCCTTTTTCACTTGCAGAAGAAAATATTCAAAGCAGAAGCAGGGGTAATTTATTAATGGCAATTGCTAATAAATTCGGTTATGTACTATTGAACACTTCTAATAAAAGTGAACTGGCAACCGGATATGGAACACTATATGGAGATATGGCCGGAGGTCTGGGTGTGCTGGGTGATTGCTATAAACTGCAAGTGTATGCACTGGCTAAATACATCAATCGCAACACAGAAATTATCCCGGTAAATATTATTGACAAAGCACCCAGTGCTGAATTAAGACCCAATCAAAAAGACAGCGACAGTTTACCAGACTATGAAGTGCTGGATAAACTATTGTATCAGTATATTGAAAAACGCCAGAGCCCTGATAATATGAAAGTACAAGGGTTTGATGCAGCATTGGTAGACCGTACTATTAAAATGGTCAACAACAATGAATACAAACGCAATCAGTTTTGCCCGATTATACGCATTTCACCCAAAGCATTTGGCGTAGGGCGCAGAATGCCAATTGTAGGGAAATACCTAAGCTAGCAAAGGATTGTTTACCAAAGATTAGAACTATGCCTGCTTACTCAAAACCAGCACAGGTACATGGCTGTGAAATGCCAATTTCTTAGTATGACTCGATGAAAAGATTCTTTCAAAGAAATTATGTTCTTTGGGCACTGTAATGACCAAGTCAATTCCCTGTTCATCTACAAACTGATTTACACCATCCAGAAAATGCTTGGCATGTGAATAATGATAAGTTGGGTTCAGTTTATCCATTACCGTATGAACGGCAAAACTCTCTCCCATTACAGTCCCTGGAAATGTTTTTTCAAATTCAGTAGGTTCCCCCTCAATATTAAATACAGCTAAATCTGCGCCGGTTAAATGCTGGAATGCTTCAATCTGATCAACAGGAATATATTTTTCTGCATCATTGAAGTCGCAGGCAAACATGAGTTTTTTAACTGGCTTGAAAACACAATTGGCCGGAACGATAATTAAGGGAAGGCTGGTATTTTCCGCAACATGCACTGTATTACTTCCTATCAGCGTTTCTTCCAATGCCCCTCCCCCGGTTACACCCATTACGACCAGTTCAATCGGATCTTTTTCCTGTAAATCTTCCAACGCAGAAAGAATGGAACCATAAACGGCAAGTATATCAAAAATCAAATGGCTATCCGCATATTTTACCAGCAAATCAGCCCTGAACTGCATTAATCTGTTTTCTGCTGTTTCTCTGAATCCATCCACTTCCGGAATCTGGATGCCTGGCATCATAGGATCAATGGCAACAGGTATTTCATAAGCATGCAGCAGAATAATGCGCTCTGCATTTACCTGCTTTGCAAAATGAACAGCATAGTCTGCAGCGTTACTGGCAGTTGTTGAAAAATCGGTAGGTAGCACAATGGTTTTCATGATTCGCTGATTTAGCATGAAGTTCCTACTAAATTTCAACACAAAAAATGAAAAAAATCATGAATTATAAATTTTCTATAATTCCTGCAATACCCTGTCCACCACCAACACAGGCAGTTACCATTCCGTATTTTTTATTCAACCGCTTCATGTCATTCAAAACCTGAACAGTCAGTTTGCATCCGGTACAACCCAAAGGATGACCCAACGCAATGGCTCCCCCGTTAATATTCACTCTGGAAGGATCCAGACCCAGTTCTCTGATCACTGCCAGAGACTGAGAAGCAAATGCTTCGTTTAATTCTATCAAATCAATGTCGGCAAGGTTCATACCGGCCTGCTTCAATACTTTAGGAATCGCAGCAACAGGACCAATACCCATGATTCTGGGATGCACGCCCGCAGAAGCGCAATTCACTAGTCTTCCAATGGGCTGTAGCCCCAAAGAATTCATCATTCTTTCACTCATCACAATGGCAAATGCAGCACCATCACTGGTTTGGGAAGAGTTACCGGCAGTAACTGATCCGTTTACCGCAAAAGCAGGCTTCAACTTGGAAAGTCCCTCTACAGTCGTATCAGCTCTTAATCCCTCATCCGTATCCACTACATAGGAACGCGATGCTTTTTTACCTTTTTCGTTTATATAAGTTTCCTCAACGGTGATGGGTAGTATACCAGACTTAAAATAGCCATTTTCAATAGCCACTTTAGCTTTCATATGAGACTGATAGGCAAACTCATCCTGGTCTTCTCTGGATATATTAAATTCTTTGGCTACTGCTTCTGCCGTTAAACCCATACTTAAATAATAGTCAGGTTCATCTTTTGCAATGGCATAGGATGGAACTGTTTTCCATCCGGTAGTTGGTACCAGACTCATGCTTTCTGTTCCACCTGCAATAATGCATTCGGCCATGCCCGATCTAATCTTGGCAGTTGCCGTTGCAATGCTTTCCAACCCACTTGCACAATAGCGGTTAATTGTAATCCCCGCTGCATCTATACCCAATGCTTTCGCTGCAATGATTCTTCCAAATTGCAATCCTTGTTCAGCTTCAGGAACAGCGTTCCCGACAATCACATCATCTACCAGTTTGGTATCTAACTGCGGAACAGAGGCAACCAATCCCTTGATTACTTCAACAGCCAAATCATCTGGTCTGAAAAAGCGGAATCCTCCTTTCTTACTTTTCGTTACTGCGGTTCTGTAACCTGCTACAATGTAAGCTTCTTGCATAAACTGAATTTATTCATATCAAATGTAAGAAAAAGGTTTAAAAGTTGTTTATGCAACTAAATTTTAAATCAGGCTTTGGGGGTATTTTCGCAAAAACTTATCAATTGTATACATTAATCAGAAATCTGCTATTCAAGGCCCCACCTGAAAAAGTCCACTATTTTTCAATGAATAGCCTGAAAATAGCCACTTCTCTTGGTCTGGGGGATACCTTAATAAGAAATTCCTTCCAATACAAAGGGAAGGACCTGGAGAAAACTGTTATGGGGATTCATTTTAAAAACCCCGTAGGACTGGGTGCCGGATTCGATAAAAATGCGGCTTATCTGCATGAACTGGAAGCATTGGGTTTTGGATTTGTAGAAATTGGAACCGTAACACCAAAAGCGCAACCCGGGAATGACCTCCCGCGCCTATTCAGATTACCGGCAGATCAAGCATTAATTAATCGGATGGGATTTAACAATGATGGAGTGAATGCCATAAAAGAAAGACTGGTCAATTGGAATAGCCGTGGAAAAAACAGTGATCTGGTAGTAGGGGGAAATATCGGTAAAAACAAAGTGACTCCAAACGAAGAAGCCTGGAAAGATTATACCATTTGCTTTAATGAGCTGCACAACGAGGTAGATTATTTTGTAGTAAACGTGAGCTCGCCCAATACGCCTGGCTTGAGAGAACTTCAGGAGAAAGACGCACTGCGCAAAATATTCGGAGAACTGCAAACCATTAACGCCGGAAAAAAGCAACCCAAGCCCATTTTATTAAAAATAGCACCGGATTTAACTCAGCCACAACTAGATGATATTGTAGACTTATCTATGGAAATGCAACTGAGTGGCCTGGTTGCAACCAACACTACATTGGACAGATCCAATCTTAGCAATGAATCAGCAGCATTAAGTAAGGATATTGGTATGGGCGGACTCAGTGGAAAACCGGTGAGAGAAAAGTCAACACAAATTGTAGGGTACATTGCAGAACAAACCAAAGGCACTATACCCATTATAGCCAGCGGTGGAATATTTACCGGTGAAGACGCGATGGAAAAATTAAAAGCAGGGGCATCTTTGTTTCAGGTATGGACTGGCTTTGTTTATGAAGGGCCGTCCATTGTAAAAAATATTTGCACTTACTTAGCAAAAAATAAATAACCCCTTACATGGAGCACTTATTCACTACAGAAAGTTTAATTAGTTTCTTAATCCTTACCATTCTGGAAGTAGTACTTGGAATTGACAATGTCATTTTTGTGAGCATCATTATGAATAGAATGCCTAAGGCCTTCCACAAAAAAGCTCGTCTAATTTGGATGGTTACCGGTATCATTTCAAGAACGATTCTGTTATTTGGATTAAGCTGGTTGCTTTCACAAAAAGGCAAGCCTGTATTCAGCGTTGCAGGAAAGGATTTTGATTTAGCCAGTCTGGTTATGCTGCTGGGAGGATTGTTCCTGATTTATAAAACGGTTAAAGAAATTCACCATAAACTGGAAGGAGAAGAAGATGCCCTGGCAGGAAGAAAATCAAAAGAATTAGGTATTGCCAGCGGCATTTCACAAATTATCATGATTGATATGGTCTTCAGTTTTGACAGTATTATTACCGCAGGGGGTACTGCCAAGCATCTGGAAGTGATGATTGCAGCTGTAGTAATTGCCATGATTATTATGTTCTTGTTCAGCCCCAATATCTCAGCCTTTATTCATAAACATCCTACCCTTAAAATGCTGGCTTTATCTTTTCTGGTAATGATTGGTATGGTTTTACTGGTAGAAGGCTGGAATGCAGAAAAGGCTCATGATTTACATTTAAAGCACTATGTATATTTTGCAATGGCATTCTCCTTTATCGTTGAGCTTTTGAATATGAAAGCCAGAAGCAAAACAGCCAGACCTGTACAACTAAGAGAACCTGTACTTGAACCGACTCAGGAAGGATACAATGACCAGGCAAAATAAATAGCTTTTCTTTTTAACGGCTTATTATTTTAGAAGTCAAATCCCAGTGCGAAATAATAAACCGGAGCTCCTTTAAATATTCCCTTCATAGGCCAGCCAGCATCAAACTTCATAAAGTAGCCTAACAATGTACTTCTCACGCCAAAACCATATCCACCGGCAAAAGGCCCAAGACCACCTGCGTCAATTCTTACAACAACAGGTGTCTGATTGTTGGCAATCACTTCTCCCGGACGTTTAATACCATTGTACTTTCCGTTCCAGGCAGTTCCCAGATCAATGAACTGAACCAACTGGAAATTACGCAGGAATGCATTGTTGACTGGTCTGTCAAAGAAAGTAGAAAACAAAGGCAAACGGAATTCACTGTTGATAACAAAAGCATTGTTACCATTGGCTACATTCTGTCTGTAGCCACGCATATTTACAGCCAGTGACTGAAATGCATAGCTCTGATCGGCAGCAGGCTGATTGCCGTTATTGAATTTAGGTCCAATCCATCCGTCTACGCCACCCAGGTAATAAATCAATTTCTGGTTACCCCATGAGAAATCTGCAGCAACCCTTCCGGCCCAAATAAAGTTGCGATAAATTTTGTGATAGTATCTGCCATCAAAACCAAAATTCATAGTCGCTTTTCCATTATTCAAAGCTGTTTTCTGGGTAGGCATGTTAACGTCCAGGTACACTTTGTAACGAAGTCCATTCCAGATATTTTGTGTTGGATTAATGGTATTATCATGCACAAATTCCAACCTCGATAAAATGTATTTGGAAACCGTATCTCTGAAAGCCAGCGCATTGGGATTCGGCTGTCCTGCGACATTATCAAATGATTTCAAAACACCTCTATCAGAACGCAAACCAATGGTTGCTCTGATACTTTTTACCTCATTAATTGGATACGTAATATTTCCCTGATACAAGTTCGTATACAACATATTGTTGAACTGGGTATTGTAGAAGTTGGTAATATTACTTCTATAATAGGTAACTCCCCAATCCAGCTTTCTTCTATTATTCTGGAAAGAAAGCAATAAATCCTTATCAGCAAGGCTGGTTCCAAAACGCATACCTGCAACAAACTTTACATCTTCCATCAGGTCACTAACACCTACTCTGAAAGTAAAATTGAAATCATTCCCGTTGTTTAACCGAATAGGACCGGCCCCACCTGCATAAGGCTGATAACGGTTGATTAATACATTATTAGAGAAACCACCCAGCAAATAATCGGAACTGAACTTCAGGCGATAATCATATAGTTTTGACTTTGCCAGACTGGATTGCCTTTGTTGGGTTATTACCACCGGATTCAATTTAACTGTGGTATCAGGTAATTCATCTGCAAATTCATTCTGAAACACGACTACTTTTTTAGCCGTATCAGTAGCTGGCTTATTATTGTTGTATTGAATGGCTTTACCTTCAGCCAATTTCTTCTCATCTAATATTTTCTTTACATATTCCGTGTTTCTGGCTGTAACATTCCTTCTGGCCAGCGCTTGTTCGTCTACCTTCAGTTTGTAAACAAATTTGAAATCCCCCTCTCTTCTCACTTCACTTACCTGTCCATTATTGCCTGCGATTCTTGTTTCCAGGAGAGAGCTTTGATAATTGGTAATGGGGAAAGTATAGGTTGAGTCTTTGTACACCTGGAAATAACTAACACTGTCTGGCTCTTGCTTTTGCCAGGCCATCAAAGTAGAGTCAAATTCCTTGGGTGCCGGATTACGCAATATTTCTTCGCCAATATAATACAGTGTATCCAGGCCATTTCGCTGTGTTGAGAAGAATCCTGCCCAACGGTTGCCAATACCATTTTCATCTGACACAAAAGTAAAATGATTGGTATTGTATTGCATTGGATAACGGGCATTCCCCAGTTTTACATTGGTTAGTTGAGAAATTTGTTTTTCATTGCTGCCGTTTAGAATATCAACCATGTAAATATTAAAAGGATAACGGCTGGGGAGCACTGTATCTTTATTTGGCGCATTGTTACCTGGTCTGTTTGAAGCAAAAATAATTCCTACCCTATTGGGGAAAGAAACCATGGTAGGATCCAGATCATCATAAATATCGTTGGTAATTTGGGTGACTTTCTGCTCCTCTATTTTGTAAGTATAAATATCTGCATGGCCATTTTTAACTGCACTTAATACCAGTGTATTGGCATCCAGCATAAAGCTTGCATCCAGAATCTGGTCAAATCCATCAATGGTCTGTTTAAATCGTTTATAACGGGCAATCAGGTCGTAAACAAACATGTTGATCTTGCCTTTTTCCCAGTATATCACCAACAGTCTTGTACCTTTCCCATCCCATGCCATAATAGGATAATTGGGATTCACATCCTGACCATTGGTAAGAACACCACTTTTCAATAACACTTTTGAATCATAGAAATTCTCCATCAGCTTCACTGTATAAATACCCTTTTTAAACTCAAGTACCGAGTAAGTGTTGCTGCGGGGATTGGGATTGGCCTGGAATCGGAAATAATCCCTTTTCCCGATTTCTTCAGTAACGGTCAATTGTCCCTTTAATTGATTTCTACGCTGACGGATGTCTTTGATATAACGATCCTGTTGAAACTGCATAAAATCATTCAATACATCCTTAAACTTTTTCTTACAGATTCTCAGACAGGCATTATTGATATTCTTGTACATCCTTGCCAAGTAAAGCAAATAAGTAATATTTTCTTTTCTATATTTTTCACCAATATAATTCCAGAAAGCATGACCAGCTAAAACCGGCTTTTCAAAAGCAAACTGATAAAAAGAATTATACCTGCCACTTAACATGGCACTTTTTAACTCATCATCTTTTTCTGTACTCCAAGATTGTCCGGCATAAGCCACATATCCATCTACCATCCATTTAGGAAGATCAAGTAAAGCCTGGTTACTGGCAAATTCACCAATATCATCACCAAACAAAAGATTATCGGTAAGTACTTTAGCAATACCCTCTCTGATTTGGATTTTTAATTTATTGTGATTCCCATTAAAATAAACAACGATTTTATTATTTACCAGCTTCGTCACACCACCCGCATTTTGCCAATCAGAACCCAATCCGATATTGCTGCTTTTGAAATCATTGTAATTGTTGTAAACAACAATATTGGCTCTGCGCTGCAAAGAATATTCAATAAAGTTTTCAATGGACTTCAATTCCTCTTCAGCCACCTGACTAACAAACTTTCCAAGCTCAACACCGCCCTGCGTAACATAGGTATTAAAATTAGGCGACTGGTAAAACTTCCAGTTGAACTTCTGGTGTTGAATTCTATTCTTACCAAATTCAACACTGTTTACCTGCGCCTTAAGTTCTGCTGAACCAAGGATTCCAAGAAAAAAAATGAGTTTACTGATTCTATTCAATTGCATATCCGAACTTTGGTCTTTAAAATTAGTCATTTACCATTAAAAGCAGGTAAAATAGGTGTATGATAAAGGTTAAGGTTTTTACATTTAGTCCCATTCAGGAAAATACGTATGTGCTCTACAATGAAGATAAAAAAGCAATCATCATAGATCCGGGCTGCTATTTCCCGGCAGAAAAGGAACAATTGCTCCAGTTTATTCAAACGAATAAACTGGAAGTGGTTAAATTGTTGAACACACATTGTCATTTGGACCATGTTTTTGGAAACAAATGGGTTTATGAAACTTTTGGGACGCCGCTTCATATACATCCAGACGAAGAAGCCATGTTGAAAATGGCACCTCTTTCAGGTGAGAAATGGGGGCTGCCCTTTGAAAACTACAACGGACCCTTGCAATTCCTTCATCCAGGAGATACTATTTCCCTGGGAAATGATGCCTTGAAAGTGATATTTGCCCCTGGCCACTCTCCTGCCAGCATCTGCTTCTACAGTGAATCACAGTCATTTTTGATTGGGGGTGATGTATTGTTCAGAGAAAGTATTGGAAGAACAGATTTACCTGGCGGAAATCACGAACGGCTTTTACAAAGCATCAGAGAAAATCTTTTTACACTCCCGGAAGAAGTAAAAGTATATCCCGGACATGGCCTTACAACAACAATTGGCTATGAAAAAAGGAATAACCCATTCTTACAATAGACAGAGTGCAGGAGACATGGTTGAGAAACTTTCGGCCTGAAGTAGCATTATAAATCCTGTTGCATTGCTGTCTGAAATGCGGTGATGAAAATGGCACCCAGATTTTTATGGGGTGGCACATAATCATCAAATTTCTCTTTTGAACTGCCACTGAATCTTACTGCCAGATTGTTCCATAAACTGGGCCATTTTAAGTTCTTCCCCATCCGGATATCTTCACTGATTACATTGATTAATCCCTGATTAATGACACCTGTGCCAATCTGTTTAGAGGAAATGATATGTGCTCCCGGAGCAATTTCCAGCACTTCATTTAAACGCTGATAACCACCACAACTGCCTAGTAAAACCAGTTTGGCAGAAGAAGGCATTTTATGAACTGTCTGATTCAGGTAATAACTATGTCCTCTGTGAATAACTACACTGGGATGCAGTTTTTCTTCATTTAAATAAGCTATTAAACTATCCTGGGACTGTGTATCCAGGTCTTCCGTTTCGTCCAGCGGCAGGTTAGCAAAAATGGTGACAGGTACCCCTTTTCTGGAGCTCACTTCCACCCACTGTGATTTTTTTGTGATTTTCCAGTTGGGATTTCTGAATCGGTTTAAGAATGCGTTAAATATTACCATTCCATCTTTGTCCCCATAAAAGAATTGCTGCATAACCACTCTGCCATTCAACTCATCTTTTAACAAGTTATTGGGTAGCTCATAGATTGGCATGATTCCGAGCTTGGCAGATAAATCAATTTTATTATTGGGCTCAAGAGAAGAGAAAATGGTCTCCAGCAATTCATAAATCACTTTGCCTCTCTTATTATTGATTTCAGTACAACGTTTTAATTCTGTACGAACCTGATTGAGCATTAGTTTTTTTAGGGCAGGATTATAAATGCTGGCATAAGAATCGGCCACATCAACCGCATCTTCCAGAGAGCTCGTTTTTTCCAGGCCATTGACAAATCCTTTCATTAACTTCTCCGCATCCTGTTTATCCATTCTTCCCAAAAAGTCGTCAAGCTTATTATATGCAGCGGCAATTTTGATAAATTTTTTATAGTAATCATAATTCACCCATTTCAAAATGGAGTCTGCCCTTGGAACTTTCATCCCTGAAAAAATTCTTGGATATACCCCATAAACAAAACTGGAAGTATATAACTCTTCTTCTCCTGTTACCGCCAGATAATACAACTCCTGGGGACTAAGGCGACTGATTATTTTGAAGCGTACCGCATCACTGTTTTCATTGTGCAGGGCATTGATTTCATTGATATAGAGTTCAATACCTTTTGATTTTAGTTTGTCAATTAACACTTTAGATGCCATCGGCGTGTCACCTGCCTGAATTCTTCTGGCATAATCAATCCGGGTTCTTACTAATAAACTATAATACCCTGAAGAAGTATCATTACCCACAAAACGGGTGATAGAATCCATCTTAAGCTTCCCGGTATACAACTGATCTAAAAAAGGGAAATACATTCTGCCTGTACTCGTTAGTGCCAACTGAGCTACAATTTTCACAAAAGGATGATTAACAGATTGTATCTTTTTTCCCAAGGCATTGGGTGCAGCAGCATAACTATATAATTCTTCCGGATTTCTGTAGGCGGCCTGAATAATCAAAATTTCAGCAGATGCAGTAGAAGGGTTCTTTGCGAGAAGAGGTAAAATCCTTTCCGGATTCCTGACACATTGCTTAACAATAATACTGTCTTTTACAGCCATTTGTCCGGGATTGGAAGCAAGCGCAATATTCTCAGCAAATAAACTGGCAGATTCAAGATCAAGAAACTGCATGAGCGGCGCAATGGATTCTCCCTTTAACTGAGCTTGCATAGCCGTTTGATAAGTCTTTAAAAGCTGTAAAACCGAAGTTGGCTGGGACCGGTCAACAGACATATTATTCAAAAAACCTGTTAAAAGATCATTCACGCCTCTTAACCAGGTATATTTCCCGTTATTATCAATCAACTCTGTTCTCTCAATAAAATTTCTAAGTTGAAATATGGTCTTTTCAATATTTTGTTGCTCATTAGCAGAAATCAAATGCTGACCTACTGATTTCAATTTGATTACATCCCAGGACCTGATAATGTACTCATGATGCAACTGCCGCATAGCCGGAATGGCAGGCAGGGAGTCAACTTGCTGACTAAAGCCAGATGGCATGGACAGAAAAAGGAAACAAAAGAAATAGAAATATTTATACATATAGGCTGTAAAAATAGTCAATCAGTGAGTTAACAATTAGATAATAATACAAAATGCGCTTTATGCCGGGGAATGAAATTAACTTTGTGTAAATAGAATGTTAACATGGAAGTTAAGCCGAAACAGATTTTAATTGCGGACGATGAACCCGATATCCTGGAAATAATCCGCTATAATCTGGAAATGGAAGGCCATGAAGTGCATACAGCAAAGGATGGGAATGAAGCGATTGAGAAAGCCAAACAGCTCTATCCGGATCTGATTATTTTAGACATCATGATGCCCAGAAAAAATGGTGTTGAAGTGTGCTCCATTTTACGATCACAACCCAGCTTTCAGGACACCCTCATTATTTTCCTGACTGCAATGAGTGACGAAAGTTCTCAGATTAAGGGACTGGAAACGGGAGCAGACGACTATATCAGTAAACCAATCAGTCCAAAGGTTTTGGTAAGCAGAGTAAATGCATTATTCAGAAGGGTTTCAACTAAAGAAGCTGGCAAAACGCTTCAGATTGGAAATATCAGTATCGATCCTGTTAAGTTTCTGGTAACGATCGACGGGAAAGAAATGGTTCTCGCTAAAAAAGAATTCGAACTCATTTACCTGCTTGCATCCAAGCCAGGCAGGGTTTTTTTAAGAAATGAAATTCTGACTCAGGTCTGGGGCAATGAAGTAATTGTGGGTGACAGAACCATTGATGTGCATGTGAGAAAAGTCAGACAAAAATTAGGAATCGATTGCATTACAACAGTTAAAGGGGTTGGGTATAAGTTTGAAATTTGACAAAAGCTTAAATTACAATTCTGTAATTTGCTTACATGCTGAACACCAAAAATCTCTCTCCCAAACAATTATCCGCATTTACTGCAGCAATTCTTGCTGTCCCAATTTCATTGGGTATTTGGGTTATCAGACCTGATATCACCATCGCTATTATTTCTTTGATTGTCACATTTCTGGGAAGTTATTTTCTGATTGGCTTTGTGCTGGAGTCATTTATCTATCGAAAAATAAAACTGATTTACAAGTTCATATATCAAACCAAAGCCAGTAAGCGCGAAGAGACTTATTACAAATATATTCTGCCCCAAAAAGGTATAGATGAAGTAAGAGAAGATGTAGAAAAGTGGGCAGAGCAAAGAAGTGCAGAAATAGAACTGTTAAAACAGAATGAAGTTTTCAGAAAAGAGTTTCTGCAAAATCTGGCACATGAATTCAAGACACCCATTTTTGCCATTCAGGGATATATAGACACTTTAAGGGATGGGGCTATTGACAACAAAGAAGTTAGTCTTCGTTTCCTGGAAAATACTTCAAAAAATGTAACCAGAATGGTCAATCTGGTTAAAGACCTGGATGCCATTTCCAGGCTGGAAACAGGAGAACAGCCCTTACACAAGGAATTCTTTGTAATTCAGGAACTGATTAAAGAGATTTTTGAAACACTGTCTATAAAAATTGATTCCAAAAAAATAAATGCCAGCATCAAAAAAGGTTGCGAATTCCCTATAACCGTATTTGCAGACAAAGAAAAAATAAGACAGGTAATCAACAATCTGGTGGTTAACGCCATTAAGTATGGAAAAGAAAACGGACTAATTATAGCCAGTGTATATAAGACAGATGAAGAACATGTACTGGTAGAATTGAGCGACAATGGAATTGGTATTGCGGAAGAGCATTTACCAAGGGTTTTTGAAAGGTTTTACAGAACAGACAGGGGCAGGAGCAGGGATGTTGGAGGAACGGGTTTAGGATTAGCCATCTGTAAACATATTATTGAGGCCCACAATCAGACCATACATATCCGATCAAAAATTGACGTGGGAACTTCAGTAGGTTTTACTCTGTCAATCAAATAGATTGCATATATTATTTTTCTTATATTATCTAATTATTAACTTTCTGTAAACTTTTGCCCTACCCTGTCCATTGAGGTACTTTTGCTGAAAATTTACATTATGGGCATAAACAATATCGGCCGTTTTTTCATGCCAAAAAACAAACTTTTCTACGAACTATTCGAAGACGTAGCAGAAAAAGTACATGAAATGGGTGGCAAACTAAAGGAAATGGTTAGCGAAGCAGACCAAGACAAAAGAAGAGCCATACTTTCCCAGATTGAAGACCTGGAACATAAAAACGACGATAACACCCATAAAGTGTTTACTGAGTTGGGCAGAAATTTCATTACGCCTTTCGATCGTGAAGACATTCACTATCTGGCAACTGCATTGGATGATATTGCTGACTATATTTTTGCTTCAGCCAAGAAAATCAACTTCTACAATGTAAACCCTAACGATACAGGTATTCAGAAAATGGCAGATTTGATTCTTCAGGGAACCATCGAAATCAAAAAAGCAGTTTTAGGATTGAGAGATATGAAGAATCTCAGGGAAATGACTGAAGCCATGGTTAAAGTAAACAGCATTGAAAACCAGGCCGATGATGTGTTTGATATGAGTATTGAAATGTTATTCCAGCAGGAAAACGATTTCAAGGAAGTAATCAAGAAAAGAGAAATCTACCAGGTAATGGAATTGGCAACCGACAAATGTGAAGATGCTGCCAATGTGATTGAATCCATCATTATTAAATACGCCTAAGAGGCATTAAACATAGTTATGTTTACACTATTAGTGATCATTATTGTTTTGGCCTTCATATTTGATTATATCAATGGATTTCATGATGCAGCCAATTCAATTGCAACCATCGTTTCTACCAAGGTACTAACCCCTTTCCAGGCTGTATTGTGGGCAGCGGTTTTCAACTTTGCGGCCTTCTTTATTTCCAAATACATTTTTAAAGAATTTGGTATTGGTAATACAGTAGCCAAATGGGTAAATGCAGATTTCATTACGTTGGAAGTTTTGATGGCAGGTATTATGGCGGCCATTACCTGGAACTTAATCACCTGGTGGTTTGGTATTCCTTCCAGTTCTTCCCATACATTAATGGGCGGATTCATAGGAGCTGCTTTGGCGCATGCAGGTGGTCTGAGTGGGGAAGCCGGTGATGTAATCAACTATGCAAAAGTGGTTCCTACCTTCCTGTTTATCTTCTTTGCTCCATTAATCGGGATGTTCATTGCATTTGTCATCACTATTATCATAGTGCATTTATGCAAACGATCGAATCCTTATAAAGCGGAAAACTGGTTTAAGAAATTACAGCTGGTATCTTCTGCTGCATTCAGTATTGGACACGGCGGAAATGATGCGCAGAAAGTAATGGGAATTATAGGTGCGGCCATCATTTTCTACGAAAAGAACGCGCATGGCGTAATCATGGACTTTAACTCATTTGTGACAGCCTATCCATGGGTACCGTTTACCAGCTTCTTGTGTATCGGTCTTGGCACTTTAAGTGGAGGTTGGAAGATTGTGAAAACCATGGGTACCAAAATAACCAAAGTAACGCCTTTGGAAGGTGTAGCGGCTGAAACAGCAGGTGCCATTACTTTATTCATGACCGAACACTTTAAAATCCCTGTATCGACTACACATACTATTACAGGTGCTATTATTGGAGTTGGAGCAACTAAAAGATTAAGTGCAGTAAGATGGGGAGTAACCGTAAATCTTTTGTGGGCCTGGATTTTAACCATTCCGATTTCTGCAATGATTGCCGGTATTTTCTATGCAATTATCAAACTGATTGTATAAAATCATCACCCAAAGCATTCAATTAGCGTATATTGCATAAAACATTATACGCTTTTTTTATGGCAAAAATTTTAGTTACAGGAGGCGCTGGTTATATAGGTTCTCATACTATTGTAGATTTAATTGAGAATGGATTTGATGTTATATCTATAGATAATTTTTCGAGATCAACCACCATTGCGTTGGCAGGTATTGAAAAAATTACTGGTAAAAAAGTAAAAAACTATACTGTTGACTTAAAGAGTTTCGATGAAACACAAGCTGTGTTTCAGGAAAATCCAGACATTGATGGCATTATTCATTTTGCTGCTTACAAAGCTGTGGGTGAGTCTGTAGAAGAACCCTTACGCTACTATGAAAACAATATGTTTGGTCTGATTAACCTGTTGAAATGTGTTCAGGAATTTTCAGTACCCAACTTTGTTTTTTCTTCATCCTGTACCGTTTATGGTAATCCGGATGCCATTCCTGTAACAGAAAGTTCTCCTATAAAACCTGCCGAATCTCCTTATGGAGCAACCAAGCAAATGGGAGAAGTGGTCATCAAGGATTTTACAAAAGCAGTTCATACCAAAACCATCTTATTGAGATATTTTAATCCAGTGGGAGCACACCCGTCTTGTAATATAGGGGAACTGCCTGTAGGTAAACCGCAGAATTTAGTTCCGGCCATCACACAAACAGCTATAGGAAAATTACCGAAAATGTGGGTACACGGCAACGACTACCCTACAAAAGATGGATCCTGTGTAAGAGACTACATACATGTTTCAGATATAGCACACGCGCATACTTTAGCAGTACAATACTTATTGGACGGCAAGAATGAAACCAATTGCGATATATTCAACTTAGGCACTGGTGATGGAGTTAGTGTATTGGAAGCCATTCATACTTTTGAAGAAGTAAGCGGTGTAAAATTAAACTACGAAATTGGACCTCGCAGAGCCGGTGATGTAATAGCTATCTACGCAAATAATGATGCAGCTGTAAACAAGTTGGGTTGGAAAATTAAACATGGTATCCGTGAAATGATGGATACTGCCTGGAAATGGGAGTTAAAAATGAAGCAGGAAGCCAATCAGGCGGTTAACAACTAACGATTCTAACCAAATCTGTTTCCTTTTTTATTTTAAGCCCCTCCCTTTCAATTATTGTTTGGTCAACTGATTATAATAATTGAAAAGCTTTTCTAAATCAGATTGCTTTCTGAATTTTGTTTTTTCTTTTTTGATAAAAGCGTTGACTTCTGCAGCCTTATCAGACATCAGGGAAAGCACCTGTTCCTCTTTGTTTATCTTAAAAATCTTAGTCCCTGATGCAGCGTAAAAGTTAACTAGTTTATCGGTTGTGGTTACTGCGCCCGTTCCATAAACCTGTTTGGTTTCAGTAGCAAATTTGGTATCCAAAAGCAGCCTTAATTTACCATCGGATACAATTTGATAAAAGTTATTCTGATCCAGTGCATCAATAGGATCAAAACCCTTTTCAAACACGGCAATGGTACCATTGGGCATTTCAAATTCAACCTTGTAAATTGGGCTTACAACTTCCATATCAGCTCCGGCAGGATCTTGATAATACAAGCGGTTAAATTGCAATAAAAGCTTGTACTTAAACTCTCCGGACAATTTGCCTGCTTTTGTGTACAAGATAGCTTTCAGGTAGTCCGGATGAAACAAATAATTCGCGTTCTCGATTGAAGCAGCTTGTGAGCGAATATCAATTCCGTTAGCATCTTTTAAAAAAATCCGGGTTCCATATTCCTGAGCAATGGCATTACCTGTGAATGCGATTATAAAAAAACAAAACAGTACTTTTTTCATACTGTTAAAATAAGAAAGTTTATTGATTGAGCATTTTCTCTGCATTTTCAGCCATCTGTAATGCCTCGATAAATTCATCAATATCTCCGTTAATTACCGCGTCCAGGTTATAAGAAGTCAATCCAATTCGGTGATCGGTAACCCTTCCCTGTGGCCAGTTATAGGTTCTGATTTTGGCACTGCGGTCACCAGTACTAACCAGCGTTTTACGCTGGCGGGCAATTTCATCTTCCTGCTTTCTTACCTGCTCTTCGTATAACTTGGTTCTTAACATGACCATAGCTTTCTCTCGGTTGGCTAACTGAGAACGCTCGGTCTGACATACAACCACCACACCTGTTGGGATATGCGTTAGGAATACTTTGGTTTCTACTTTATTTACGTTCTGGCCGCCTGCTCCACCGCTTCGGGCAGTTTCCATCTTTACATCGCTTTCCTTTAATTCAAAATCCAGCTCTTCTGCTTCAGGCATCACAGCAACAGTAGCAGCAGATGTATGTACCCTTCCCTGGGTTTCGGTGTTGGGAACACGTTGCACACGATGTACACCACTTTCAAACTTTAGAGTTCCGTAAACATCTTCCCCGCTTACTTCCACTACTACTTCCTTGTAACCCCCAACTGTTCCTTCACTTTCACTCACGATGGAAGTTTTCCAGCCTTTCTTTGAGCAATACTTCAAATACATACCCAATAAATCACCTGCAAATAAACTGGCTTCATCTCCACCGGTTCCAGCTCTGATTTCCAGTATGGCATTTTTATCATCCTGAGGGTCTTTAGGAATCAACAACTTGGTCAGCTCCTTTTCCAACGCTTCCTTTTTTTCCTCTAATTCAGGTAATTCCATTTTCGCCAATTCCCGCATTTCATCATCAGAACTATTCAATGCCTCTTTAGCATATTGATGATCGGCCAATACCTTCACATACTCCTCGTATGGCTTAACAATTTTCTC
>JBDLUU010000013.1:0-5622 GCA_039805185.1 Bacteroidota bacterium | reverse complement strand
TCATGATTCCTTTGCTGGAAGATACGCTGAACAGAATCCTGAGCTACGCCAATGATGTTGTGTTGGATAATCCCAAGTGGGAAAACTATTATTCGCAGTCTACAGATAGTCTCTTAAAAATCATGATGCATAGAAGCGATAATTTTTATGCAGAGCAGGTATTATTAATGGTGGGCAATCAGAAATTGGGAATCATGAATGATGCGCAGGCCATTGATACTTTATTGAAGTCGGATATGAAAGGAATGCCCCAAGTTCCCAGATGGGTGGATGGCAGTGGACTGAGTCGTTATAATTTAATGACTCCGCAAGACTTCATCTGGATATTAAGCAAAATGAAGCAGGAGCAAAGCTGGAATAGAATAAAAACCATTTTCCCGACTGGTAATACCGGCACATTGGGTGGTCTGTATAAAGGATACGAAGGAAAAATCTTTGCCAAAACAGGAACACTTTCCAATCATGTTGCATTAAGTGGTTTCCTGGTTACCAATCAAGGGAAGGAATTAATTTTTTCTGTTATGGTAAATGCGCATCAATCTTCTGCCTCTGTAATAAGAAAACAGATAGAACAGTTTCTTACCTCTATTATTAGTGAACAGTAGAAACCAATCCTTATTTATTTATTAAATAACTGCTCCAGGTAATTGCCTTTGTATTCAATAAAAGTGGGGGAACCAGAGGGGCTTATATTAGGCGTATTGCAGACAAACAAATCATTAACCAGTTTCGCCATTTCTCTCTCATCCATACCTGTGCCCGATTTAATGGATTGTTGTTTGGCCATGCAACGAACCAGTTTCTCCCGTTGACTGAATTTAACATCACTGCTGAAATGCTTGAATTGCTCAATCAACATTTCAATCGCATGCTTCTCGTTTCCTGTTGTAATATCGGCAGGTGTACCCTGAATTAAATATTCCTGCTGTTCATCTTTTTCTATCTGATATCCGATTAATTGTAAGTCGGGTAACAATTCATCCAGTAATACTTTATCGGAAACAGTTAATTCCAATGGTATTGGGAATAAGCTCTTTTGTGTAGGAGCTTGTTTGTTGTGTACCGCCTGACTGTACTTTTCATACAAAATTCGTTCATGTGCCAGCTGCTGATGTACGAGTAAAAAGCCTTTTTCGGTTGTAGCAATGATATAGGTTTGCTGTACCTGTAAATACTGTTGTACAACCGGTAAATTCAGTAAACGGTTACCTGTAAATGATTCTTCAAAAATCTGTTTCTCTTTTCCTGCATCTCCACCCAATAGGTCTGAAGCGGAACCCGAAGGCTCAAAGAAAGACTTCCAGCTTTTCAATTCCGATTTGGCACTGGGCTCAATTAAATGTGCCTGGTGTTTCTGAGAAAATGCCTTGTACAGACTCGAAGAAACGGCAGCATCCTTTTGGTTGCTCGTAAATGGTTTACTTACTGCATCTAAACCCTGTATATCTGCATTCAATGAAAAGTCTAAGGAAGGGGCAATGCTAAATTGTGCCAATGCATGTTTAATGGCTGCCTGCACAAATGCATATACAATTTTTTCATCCTCAAACTTAATTTCCTGTTTGGTTGGATGTACATTTATATCAACCTGACCAGGATCTAAATCTATGTAAAGCACATAACTGGGAAAACTATCTTTTGCAATCAATCCTTCAAAAGCCGCATTAACCGCATGATTTAAATAAGCACTTTTAATAAAACGATTGTTTACAAAAAAGTATTGATCGCCTCTGGTCTTACGGGCAGTATCTGGTTTCCCGATAAAACCGCTGATATTCATATAATCTGTTTCCTCTGAA
Source organism: Bacteroidota bacterium (assembly GCA_039805185.1). Classification (GTDB taxonomy): domain Bacteria; phylum Bacteroidota; class Bacteroidia; order Chitinophagales; family Chitinophagaceae; genus Sediminibacterium. Next base: position 3,823 of record JBDLUU010000013.1, on the reverse strand, counting down.
ACGGTTACCAGCTTGGCATTGTAACTGCTTCCTAATACCTGTACAATTCTTTGTTTGCGGGAACCAGCTTCCAGATGATATACTTCCTGTCCATTGCTTTTTAAAGAGAAAAATATTTCAGGATTCGCCATGGCAACCCGGATGAATTCATCCATAATATGACGCATTTCGGCTGCATTGCTCTTTAAGAAGTTTCTGCGGGCAGGAACGTTGAAGAATAAATTCTTCATACTGATACTGGTGCCTACTGCAGCAGTACAGGCTTCCTGACGAATTACTTTGCTATTTTCCACTTCTACCAAACAACCCAGTTCATCTGCTGCTCTTCTGGTTTTTAATTCAACTTGTGATACCGCAGCTACCGATGCCAGCGCTTCTCCTCTGAATCCCATGGTACTGATACGGAACAAATCTTCAATCTGTTTGATTTTACTGGTAGCATGCCTTTCAAAGGCAATGCTGGCATCTTCCGGACTCATGCCCTTGCCATTGTCTATTACCTGAATCAATGCCTTTCCGGCGTCATTTACCAGTAATTGTATTTGTGTAGCACCAGCATCAACAGCATTCTCCAATAATTCCTTCACTGCACTAGCAGGTCTTTGAATTACTTCACCAGCAGCAATCTGATTGGCTATATGATCGGGTAAAAGATGTATAGTATTACTCACAATAATGTCTTCAGCGCTTATGACTCAAAAAATAAAAGTTTGTAAAAATAAGATTCCTGAACCAACTGCAAGGTACAGTTGCCCTAAATTTGCGCTTAAATTAAGTGAATATGCATCCGAAAGCTGCAATACAGAAGATTCCCAGAAGTTTTTTACCTGCTGATTATAAAGTATCCGATTGGAACAGTCTGGAGCCCTATTTCAAGGAGCTGGCTGAAAGAACCATTAACAGCAAAGCTGATTTATCGCAATGGTTGCAGGATTTAAGTGAACTCGAAGCTGTTGTTAGTGAAGACGCTTGCTGGAGACAAATTAAAATGACCTGCGATACTACCGATAAAACCCTTGAAGAGGCCTTCACTTATTTCTGTATGGAAATTCAGCCCCAATTGCAGGCTTATGCAGATCAGCTGAACAAAAAATTAATAAACTGTCCTTTCACGAACGAGCTGGATCAGTCGCTTTATCATACCTATTTGCGTTCGGTAAGAAAAAGCATTGAATTATTCAGGGAAGAAAATATTCCAATCGCTGCAGAGCTAAGTGTGTTGCAGCAACAATACGGAACTATTGCAGGAAAAATGACTGTTGAAGTAGATGGGAAAGAATACACACTACAGCAGGCAGCCAAGTTTCTGGAAAGCAGTGATAGAAAATTACGTGAATCTGTTTACCATAAAATTCAGGATCGCAGAAAGCAAGACGAAAAGGCAATGCATGAGTTATACTCAACCCTCATAGCCAAACGTCATCTGATAGCGGTGAATGCCGGTTTTGAAAATTACAGGGATTATAAGTTTAAAGAACTGGGTCGTTTTGATTATACCAAGGAAGATTGTTTTCAGTTTCATGAAGCTGTGAAGCAATATGTATTGCCACTGGTAAATGAGATTTACGAAAGAAAACGTCAGAAGTTGGGTCTGGATACACTAAGACCCTGGGATACAGAAGCAGAGCCTGCAGGAACACAACCCCTGAAGCCTTTTACAACCGGCGAAGATTTATATGAAAAAACAGTAAAATGTTTTGATCAGCTGAATCCATTCTTCGCGGATTGTCTTCGCAAAATGAAAGAAATGAATCATTTTGATCTGGAAAGCCGCAAGGGCAAAGCGCCCGGTGGATACAATTGTCCATTGGCAGAAAGCGGAGCTCCATTTATTTTCATGAATGCAGCCGGACAAATGAGTGATGTTACAACCATGGTGCACGAAGGGGGACATGCGGTCCATTCTTTTTTGGCGCATCCGTTGCCATTGTCTGCTTTCAAGGAATATCCTATGGAGATTGCAGAAGTAGCCAGTATGGCAATGGAACTTTTCAGTATGGATCACTGGCAGGCATTTTTTGATAATGCATCCGATTTACAAAGAGCCAAAGAGCATCAATTGGAAAGAACCATCACCATCTTCCCATGGATTGCCATCATAGATAAGTTTCAGCATTGGGTTTACGAGCATCCACAGCATAGCGTTGAAGAAAGAACTACTGCCTGGATGAATATTCTTACCGAATTCTCAACCACAGCAATTGATTATACAGGCCTGGATGCCTACAGAGCTATTGGCTGGCAAAGGCAGTTGCATTTGTTTGAAGTACCATTCTATTACATCGAATATGGTATTGCACAATTGGGTGCAATTGGTCTCTGGATGCAATACAAGAAAAATCCTAAACAAGCATTGGAAAACTACATGAATGCCCTGAGCTTGGGTGGTACCCAAACATTACCAGAGTTGTACAAGGCTGCCGGACTGGAATTTAATTTAACACCCGCCTATATTAAAACCCTGATGGAATTTGTAAAAACCGAAATGGACCAGCTTATTCCGGCTTAGGTCCGTTATCCGGTCTGGAACTGTTTCCTGTATTGGGTTTATTGGCAGGACCATTGTTGGGTTGAGCAGGCCTGTTGGGTCTGTTCGGCTGAGGTCCACGTGGACCACGGGGAGCATTCGGATTTTGCTGCTGTGGTCTTCGAGGTCCTTGCCCCTGGTTTTGTCCGCCCTGGTTTTGCCCACCTTGTTGAGGGCCTCGGTTGGGTCCCTGATTGGGTTGGTTTCTGCCCTGAGGTGCATTGCCGTGTTGGCCACGCTGGTTGTTTCTTTGCTGGTCTCTTCTTTTGCGATCGTTTTTCTCCAATGTTTTTAAACTGATTTGTCCAACCAGTTCCACGAATGCAGGTTCCGCCTCTTTTTGTTTATTGCTTACAATTTCAACAGCCTGTAATTCATCCACTCTTTGACCCTGCTTGTTCAGGCGTTTAATTTCTTTAACGCGATCAATGGTTAAAGGATAGTGCTTGGTATTGTTGGGAAGCACATACCACATTAAATTTTTGAAAATGTCTTTTTTAATCAGATGAGCGGTTCCCATTGCTGTATCCAATGTATCGGCATAATCAGGAAATTGCTGAAGCGCATCTAAATAGGTATCCAGTTCGTAATTCAGGCAACATTTTAAACGGCCGCACTGACCACTTAATTTGGTCTGATTAATAGAAAGGTTCTGATAGCGTGCTGCGGTAGTATTTACACTCTTGAAATCGTTCAGCCAGGTACTGCAGCAAAGCTCTCTTCCGCATGAACCAATGCCACCCAGTTTTGCAGCTTCTTGTCTAATACCGATCTGTCTCATTTCTACCTTGATTTTAAAATCGCTGGCAAAAATTTTAATCATTTCTCTGAAGTCAACACGATCATCGGCAGTATAGAAGAAAGTTCCTTTTTTACCGTCGGCCTGAATTTCAACTTCACTCAGTTTCATTTGTAAATTGAGACTTCTTGCAATGGTTCTGCTTCTGGCCAGGATTTCTTTTTCACGGCCTTTACTAATTTCAAAACTTTCGATATCTCTCTCCGTGCTTTTTCTTAGAATTTTTTTCATCTCAGGACTGAACTCGTCAACCTGCCTTTTCTTTAACTGCAGACGAACCAGTTCTCCGGTAAGGCTTACTTCCCCCACATCAAATCCACTAACGCCTTCAACGGTAACATATTCCCCTTTTTCAAAATATTGTAGTGTAGGATTTCTATAGTATTCCTTTCTGCTGCCTTGTTTAAAGCTAACTTCCACCACGCGGCAACTGCTTTCAGGATCGCTGAAAGGCAGATTCATCAGCCAGTCGTGTACATTTAAACGATTACATCCGC
>JBDLUU010000012.1:0-15564 GCA_039805185.1 Bacteroidota bacterium | reverse complement strand
AAAGATTAAAATTTCCATAAAATAACCAAGCCCCTGTCAATCAGGGGCTTTTGGGTACAATTTTGTATTGTTCTATAGAGTCAGGCAGCATTTTACTAAAAACTGCCCTCTATTAAATGTCAACCCTAACCCCCCCTCTTTTGACCGAGCACGAGTTGATAAAAGGCTATATTCAACAGAACTCCGCATGCCAGCATATGCTATTTGAAAGATTTGCTTATAAGATGATGGGGTTTGGTCTCCGCTATGCCCTGGATAGTATGGAAGCAGAAGACATGCTAAAGGATGCATTTGTGAAAGTATTTTAGTATATCAGTCAATTTAAATTTGAAGGCTAGATAAGAAGAATAGTAGTAAATACCGCTCGGCATCTGGAAAAAAATGAGCTTTAAGGAAATTGATGACCATCAGCCAGACATTCCCTCTGTTGACCCCAGCTCCTATCATTTCCTGGGGGAGGAAGACTTGTTGAAACTGATCAGCGCCCTTCCTGAAGGACACAGAATGGTGTTCAACATGAGTGTGATAGAGGGCTATAGTCACAATGAAATAGCAGAAATGCTTAACATACAGGCAGAAACCAGCCAAAGCCAACTGGTAAAAGCCAGAAATTGGCAATCAGTTTTATTACAGCGAAACAGGGTATTCTTATCTGAATAACAAAACCTATGTTTCCATTAAGCCAGAGAAAAAATCACTGGCTGCTATTTTGAACAACCTCAAGAAATTATAAGATCAGTTCATGACGTATATTTCCTCACCTTTTTCAGATGTAATGCGTTGAATGCCCAGATCAGGCTAAACAGCATCAGCAGTGCGCCCAACAAGAAAGAAGCGCCCGGAAAATAAAACGGTGCAGTGGGCCCAGTAAAATAAGCAAACGTGCTCGTCATCATGATCGGCCCTAAAACAGAAGTAAGACTCATCAAGCTGGTAAGGGCCCCCTGCAACTCACCCTGTTCATTCGGTGGCACATTGCCGGAAATAATGGACTGTAAAGCAGGCCCTGCAATCCCACCCAAACAATACGGTACCAGAAAGGCAAACATCATCCAGGTTTGTGTGGCAAAAGTGAACAGCACCAATCCTAAAGTATATAAACTCAAACCCAGATACACGCTTTTCTCATTGCCTAAGCGTGGATTCACTACCCGAATCAATAATCCTTGTACAAGGGCAATCAGAAATCCAACCACACCCAATGAAATCCCAATCAGTTTGGGTGTCCATTTAAATTTTTCAATATTAACAAAACTCCAATTGCTTTGTACACTATGAGCTGCCAGATAAATCAATAACAAAGAACCAATTAAACCGGCAACGGCAGGATATTTTTTCAGTTGCAACAAAGAACCCAAAGGATTGGCTCGTTTCCATTCAAATTTTCTTCTTAGGTGTTTGGGAAGGGATTCCGGCAATACAAAATAGCCATACAACCAATTGGCCAAAGCCAGTCCGGCAGCAACGAAGAAAGGCAGACGAGAACCATGCTCACCTAATAAACCACCTAGGAGCGGACCAATGATAAAGCCCAATCCAAAAGCAGCCCCAATCATACCAAAATTTTGTGCCCTGTTTTCAGGAGTACTGATATCAGCCATATAAGCGGAAGCCGTAGTTATGCTCGCTCCTGTAATGCCTGCAACAATTCTTCCAACAAAAAGCCATGCAATGGATGGGGCAAAAGCAACAAATAAATAATCAATACCAAATCCAAATAAGGAAAAAAGCAAGATGGGTCTTCTTCCATACTGGTCACTCAGGTTCCCTAAAATGGGTGAAACCGCAAACTGCATGATGGCATAGAAAAAAGTAAGCCAGCCACCGTAGGTAGCTGCCAGGCTGGCACTCCCATTGTGCAATAACTCTTCAATCAGTTTAGGTACTACGGGGATAATTAATCCGAGACCAATCACATCAATCAAAATGGTGATAAAAATAAAACCAACTGCTGCTTTTTTATTAGAGGCCATAGGTAGCAAATATGAAATAAAATTATTTAAGATGCTACTAATCTTCTTTTCACTCCGGGAATTTCCATCACCAGGTCTTCGCCAAAGCAGGCTGCGGGCGTTTGATAGCCTGGCTTAAAATTTCCTGAAAGAATTTCTTTAGTGATCAATAAACTGCTGATAGCGGTTAAAGTATACCCTTCCGGCCCGTCCATAACGGCAGCACATTTTTGTCCGCTGGCATTCTCCACTTCTCCCCAGACAAGGGATTTTGCTTTTGCACGCATTTCCTCGCTGGGTCCTGCGGGCTGTTGCTTTATCTTTTTCTTATAATAATTTCTGACAACCGACAATTTCAAAATCCAGTTAAAAGTTTTTTGCCATTTCAATAAATTAAATGTTTTAGGAGAAGCCCCTGTATAGGTTTCAATATTGGGAATGCCGGTTGTGGTAAAAGCAGTAGAAATATCTCCCCAGGGAATGGTCATCACAAATAATTTCTTCAGACCAAAATCGACCCACATGCCTTTATGACCTAATGGAACCCTTGTGATTTTTCCGTTCAGACGAACCGCACTTCCCTCTCCCATGCCTTCCGCCATTGTAGTAGCCGTACCATGCGACAATCTTCCGCCAATACTGGCAAAAGCCAGTTTCAAATTCAGGGCATCAGGCATTTGTTTCTTTAAAAACAAAGCCATGCAGTCGGTTGGCACAACATCAAAACCAACTCCGGGCATAACCATAATATTTTTTGCGCGGGCAAGACCATCCATTCTTTTGAGCATTTCAAACACAGCAATCTCTCCGGTAATATCAATATAATGTGTATCCGCTTCCAGACAGGCTTCCACCATGGGTTTGGCAGTATGGGCAAAAGGACCCGCTGCATGTAATACCAAAGGGAAAGAACGCAGTGCCTCAACCAATGTTTCTTTATCTGACAAATCAATCGCCTGATAATTCAGTCCCAACTCAGCACCCATCGCTTGCAATGCCGCAGCATTCCTTCCCGACAAAACAGGCTCCAGTCCATATTCCTTTGCCATGCCGGCAATCAATCTACCAGTGTATCCATTGGCACCGTAAAGTAAAAATTGGTTTTGCATTCTGTAAAATACAAAATCCCGACAAGAAACTTGCTGGGACCTGTATTGAGGGGAATCCACCATATCACCCCTCACTAATCACCTTTATGATAAGCCTGTTTATTTTTTTAACGTAATCAATCCAAAGTGTCGGCACAATTAAACAGGAAATTTTTTTTCATTAAATGGAAGATTCAGCGGATAGGTTACACTGTCTTTAATCAAAGTATCTGTTGTACCCAGTTCAATCTTTATTAAACGAATGGCACCTTTAGGAACCGTTGCAGTAGTAAGCAATGTATCAACCCCATTTCGGAGTTTTAAGATATCATACACACCTGCTTCCACTCCCAGATTTTGCCAAACCATTGAGGAATCATTTTTTTCATCACGGGAGGGGCCAATTCTATTCCAGTCACAGGTATCTTTTTTTCTTGTGTTTTTACTGGTATCCACCAGTAACCAAACCGATTTAATATCAATCAATACATTATCAAAAACACCAGGAGCATCTGTTAAATCCAAAGACACAGATTGAGACCCTACAGGGTTTTCAATAGATGCAGACTTGTTACAAGCTGCCAAAAACACTACAGACACGATGGCGACTGCAGCCATCCAGAAAAGGGGTTTGTTTTTTTCATGGTTCAAGCTTTGCGTAGCGTTATATCCATGAAAAGGAGATACCAGGCATTTTTAGAATGTTGCCTGTTAAATAATATTTAATAAAAAAGAGTTTTCTTAGAGCGCGGCGATAATGGTACTGATATCTTGCACACTCAATTGCCTGCGTTTTTTGGCAGCAGGTAAAATCTGTGTTGCGGCTTCTGCATCGGATGTGAATAATTCAGCAACGGATTTCCCTTTTATGGAAACCAATTCACGGGAGGCCACACGGTATAGGAAATTTTCTTTGAAGAGCTCAAACTGTTTACCACCGGATGATTTGCCATAATCATAGGTATCAACGGCTTTTTTATTAATCATCTGCAGCAATTGATATTTTGCTGAAGATTTTTTTACTTCATACAGCAGCGGATTATCCGGACTCAGTTTAATAATGGTAATGGAATCGGCAACCCCCTCTTCCTGATAAAATAAAGTGATTTTCTGAATAGCATCTACAAATTGAAACTCAGCATCACCTTGTTTAAAATGAATATAACCATTAACAAGATTGATGATCAGCGGCAGGTTGGAAAACTTTTTTCCGTTAAACATTTCAACATTGGCATTGCACCATTCATCTCGCCACAAAGGGCTTCCCTTAACGGTTCCCACATTAGCACTAATGGTCATTCCCTTTTCGTCGTACACTTCAACAAAATGCGTTACCGGTTTGGCCACATACATATTCTGTGCAAACAAAAAAAAGTTGAAAAGCGTAAAAAGAGTTGTCAGTGCAATTTTCATACAAAGCTTTCTCTAATATACACTATTCAACTGAATATAGAATAGTCCGGAACTTGCTTATTCGTTTCTGAAGACTACTACTCCGTCAAACACATCTACCAGAACCGGTTGATTCTTATCGATGTCTCCGGAAAGGATTTTCTTACTCAATGCATTTACAATGAGTTTCTGCATCAACCGCTTCAAAGGTCTTGCGCCCAATTGTGCATCAAATCCATTCTCCATTAGGTATTCTACCAGGTAGTCACTGAAACGCAATTGAATATCGTTTTCTGCAACCAGCTTCTTCAGACTTTCCAGCTGAATGCTGATGATTCCCTTCAGTTGCTTTTTATTCAACGGACTGAACATGATTATTTCATCTACCCGGTTTAAGAACTCAGGTCTTACCGTTTGCTTTAGCAATTGCATCACTTCTGTCTTTGCTTTTTCAGCAGCATCTTCAAGACCGTTTTCTTCCACGCCTTCAAATGCTTCCTGAATCAGATGACTACCAATATTGCTGGTCATAATGATGATGGTATTTTTAAAGTTCACCATTCTGCCTTTGTTATCGGTCAGTCTTCCATCATCCAATACCTGTAACATTACATTCCATACATCCGGATGTGCTTTTTCAATTTCATCCAGCAGAATTACACTATATGGTTTTCTGCGAACTGCTTCAGTTAACTGTCCACCCTCATCATAACCTACGTATCCAGGAGGTGCACCAATCAAACGGGAAACCGTATGTTTTTCCTGGTACTCACTCATGTCAATACGTGTCATCATGGTTTCATCGTCAAACAGGTATTCCGCCAAAGCTTTGGCTAATTCTGTTTTACCTACACCCGTGGTACCTAAGAAGATAAAAGAACCAATCGGCTTTTTAGGATCCTGTAAACCAGCCCTGCTTCTTCTGATGGCATCAGAAACCGCAGCAATCGCTTCTTCCTGACCCACTACCCTGCTATGCAATTCTTCTTCCAGGTGCAATAATTTTTCACGCTCACCCTGTAACATTTTAGCAACCGGGATACCCGTTGCCTTGGCAATGCTCTCTGCAATATCTTCTGCATCTACTTCTTCTTTCAATAATCTTTTTTCAGAAGTCTGCATCAACTGCTCTGTAACAGTAGCAATAATAGTCTCTTGTTCTTTTACTTTACCGTATCTAATTTCGGCCACTTTTCCATATTCGCCATTTCTTTCTGCCTGTTCTGCTTCCTGCTTCAATTGCTCAATCTTTGCTTTTGCAGACTGTACTTTCTCAACCAGCTCCTTCTCCTGTGTCCACTTCGCTTTTAAGGTATCTCGCTCCACAGCCAGATTGCTGATTTCAATATTCAATTCTTTCAGCTTGTCTTCATCGTCTTCTCTCTTAATGGCTTCGCGTTCAATTTCAAGCTGACGAATCTGACGCTCCAGCTTGTCCAGTTCTTCCGGCATGGAATTCATTTCGAGTCTCAGTTTGGCTGCGCTCTCATCAATTAAGTCAATGGCTTTATCTGGCAAGAAACGATCGGTTACATATCGATTGGATAATTCTACCGCAGCAATAATGGCTTCGTCTTTAATGCGCACATGGTGATGCGTTTCATAACGATCCTTCAGACCACGTAAAATGGAAATAGCATCTTCTACAGTAGGTTCATCAATCATCACCTTCTGGAATCTTCTTTCCAATGCCTTGTCTTTCTCAAAATATTTCTGGTACTCGTTTAAAGTAGTGGCCCCAATGGCTCTTAATTCTCCGCGGGCCAATGCTGGTTTTAAAATATTTGCAGCATCCATGGCACCTTCACCACCACCGGCACCTACCAGTGTATGAATCTCGTCGATGAATAAAATAATTTCTCCATCACTGGAACTAACTTCCTTCACCACTCCTTTCAATCTTTCTTCAAATTCACCCTTGTATTTGGCACCCGCAATTAATTGCCCCATATCCAACCCGTAAATGATTTTGGTCTTCAGATTTTCAGGCACATCTCCGTTCACAATCCGCATGGCCAGTCCTTCAACAATGGCGGTTTTACCTACACCGGGTTCACCCACTAAAATGGGGTTATTCTTGGAACGACGGGTAAGTATATGCAGGGTTCTTCTGATTTCTTCATCACGTCCAATCACGGGATCCAGCTTGCCCTGTCTGGCCATATCATTCAGGTTCTTGGCATATTTGTTCAGCATGTTCAGCTGTGTTTCCTGTGCCTGAGAACGAATGGTATCGCCCTTACGCAAATCTTTGATAGCGGTGGTCAATCCTTTCTCTGTTAAACCTGCGGCTTTTAATAAGGTTCCGGTAGCATCACTCATTTGCACCAATGCAAGCAAGAGATGTTCAGGTGTTACGAATTCATCTTTAAAGGAACTCATAACATTTGTTGCTTTCAATAAGGCATTACTGAAATCACGTCCTGCACTCTGAGCAGGTTCTCCTCCCTGTACCTTGGGTAACTTATTCAGTTTTTCGGCCAGTTTGGTTTCCAGAAAAACAGGATTCACATTGTTTTTCTTTAACAAAAATTCAATGGCTGAATCCTTGTCGCTCAACAAAGCTTTCAGCAAGTGATCTGTTTCAATAGAAGGGTTGCCATTGCTAAAGGCAATCTGCTGTGCAGACTGTATAGCTTCCTGCGCTTTAATGGTATAATTGTTCAAATTCATAGTAAAGTGGATTAATGTAACTTTATCTTATTTATCAAACGATAATCCAACTCAATAATTCGGAAAATATGTCGCAAAAAATGGTTAGAAACTGCGCAATAGTCAGTCTGGGAGTGATTTTTCTGTTATTATTACAGCCGCTGAAAGCACAATATAACTTTCAGGAACTCGAAAAAACGATTGAGCAATCCAAAAAAGAACTGGGAAAGGAATACAGCATACTCGTTTATAAAGAAGGAAAAATCGTCTTCAGCAAATCAGCAGGAGAATTTAATCCCAAAACACAGGCCCCCATTGCCAGTGCGAGCAAGTGGTTAACGGCCGCGTTAATTATGGCACTGGTAGACGATGGCAAAATTTCGCTGGACGATAAACTGAGCAAGTATATTCCCGACATGAACAAATACAGCAAGGGCTTTATTACCATCAGACATTGCCTGAGCCATTTAACGGGTATTGCATCGGACCCCATTAAACTAAGCGACATCATCAGAAGAAGCCGTTACAGCAGTCTGGAAGAAGAAGTAACCGAATTTGTTACCAAAAGAGAAATTATTGCCAACCCGGGATTGGAATTCAGATACAGCAATGTTGGATTAAACCTTGCAGGCCGTTACATAGAACTTGCACTGAGAAGAGGCTTTGAACAATTGATGCAGGAAAAAATTTTACGACCCTTACAAATGCGCGGCACCAATTTCTCCAGCCTGAATGCCATCAATCCATCGGGCGGAGCACAATCCACTGCCAATGATTATATTAACTTCTGTTCAATGCTTTTGAACAAAGGCATGTTCAATGGCAAGAGAATTTTATCAGAAGCTTCCGTGCAATATTTATTGCAGGCACATACCACTTCTTCCATGATTAAATATGCTCCAAAAGTGGCAGAGGGCTATAATTATGCTGCTGGCTCCTGGGTTATTCAAACCGATGTAAACGGCAACCCTTCTGTACTGGCTTCACCGGGATTATTTGGCACCTGGCCCATGATTGACCTTTGCAGAAATTATGCAGTGGTATTTTTTGCCAAAGAATTCATGAGCGAAGACCGAAGGGATGTATACCTGAATCTCAAGAAAAAGATTGACGAACAAATTGCATCGAATTGCCAGTAAACATGTTGCCCGTAGAAGCATATACCCGGTTCATCAAAGCAACAGCTGCCAGGCTGGGCTTTAGTTATTGCGGTATTGCCAGGGCAGAGAAATTAAATGAGGATGCCAGAAGACTCGAGCAATGGTTGAACAAAAACCATCAAGGCAGCATGCAATACATGAAGAATCATTTTGACAAAAGAATTGACCCGACCCTATTGGTACCCGGGGCCCAATCTGTCATCACCCTGATGAAGAATTATTATCCAAAAACAAAGCAACAAGAGAACAGTCCCAAAATTGCACGCTATGCATGGGGCAAGGATTATCACGAAGTGATCAGGGCGCAACTCAAGGAATTGCTCGCCGAAATCAATCAGGAGATTGGTGCAGTAAACGGAAGAGGCTTTGTAGATTCTGCACCGGTACTCGAAAGAGCCTGGGCCGTAAAATCGGGATTGGGATGGGTAGGGAAAAACGGCAACCTCATCAGCAAACAAAGCGGCTCTTATTTTTTTATTGCTACTTTAATTGTTGATCTTCCCCTTCAATACGATGATCACTATGCCAAAGATTATTGCGGCACCTGTACCCAATGCATTGAAGCCTGTCCAACCGATGCCATATTACCCAACAAGGAAATCAACGGAAGCCAGTGTATCAGTTATTATACTATTGAACTAAAAGAAGCACTAAGCCAACAAACATCCGTTAAAACTGACAACTGGTTATTTGGCTGTGATGTATGCCAGGAAGTATGTCCCTGGAACCGGTTCAGCCAACCTCATCAGGAACCGGCGTTTGAGCCCATCCCCGCCATTCTGAATTTAACCACACAGGAGTGGGAAGAAATGACCGAAGAAGTTTTTAAAGCCACATTCAGGGAGTCCCCTTTAAAAAGAGCAAGATACGGCGGTATCCGCAGAAATCTCAAATGGCTGTAAGAGCAAAACCCCAAATGGGCGCAAATCACAAATCCGTAAAATAATTGCGGTTTTATGCAATTTTATAAAAAATTAGACCAATTTGTCCCCATTTTATGGGAAAATTATGAACAAAACCAAGAAATACCCGCACATATTATATATTTATCTTGTTTTTCAAAACTCCAAAACGATATGCATATGAATGTCAACATTGGCAAGAGCAGTGTTCTATCGAAGATGTGCTTCCTTCTCTTCGGTCTGGCATTGACAATCGGCTTGCAAGCTCAAACAACCATTAAAGGAAAAGTTACCGACAGCAAAGGGCTGCCTGTTCCAGGCGCTTCTGTCACCATCAAGAATTCAGGTGCAGGTACTGCTACCGGAACCGATGGTTTGTATCAGTTAATTGCCAATTTAAAAGCAGGGAAATACGATGTAGTCGTTTCTTCTGTGGGATTTAAATCGGCTGAAAAATCAATCACCGTAACCAGCACTACCGGCAGCTTCAGTTTCGACGCGAGTTTAAAGGAAGATGCTACAGGTTTGGATGAAGTGGTGGTTACCGGTACTTCTCAGGGAACTACCAAAAAACAATTGGGGAACTTTATTGGAACCGTGAAAGGAAGCCAGGTGAGCAATGCGGGTTCTCCCAATGCCATTGCTTCTTTACAAGGTAAAGTTCCAGGTGCACAAATCACACAAAACTCAGGTGATCCTGCGGGTGGCATGAGTGTGAAATTACGTGGGGTAAGTTCTATCTCAGGTTCTTCAGATCCTTTATACATCATTGACGGGGTTATTTTGAACAACTCCAATGCAAGAGTAACCAATGCGCAGAGTGATTACGATGGTTCTGGTAGCGTAGGTCAAAACCGTATGGTGGATATCAACCCGAACGATATCGACAGAATTGAAGTTTTGAACGGTGCGGCAGCTGCTGCTATCTATGGTAGCCGTGCGAATGCAGGGGTAATCCAGATATTCACCAAGCGTGGATCTACAGGTGCACCTAAAATCACTTTCAGCTCCAAAGTAAATACCAATTCTTTAAGAAAGCGTTTGGTGTTTAACAGTGCTCCTACCAAATTTGGCGGACCTACCGATGGACCTGGTGCACTAACGCAAGACATTTTAATTACTTCTGCAACAAATACATCCCCTGTAACACGTTACGATTATCAGGACGATATTTTCAGAACCGGATATGGAACTGATAACAACGTATCAATTACTGGCGGTCAGGACAAAATGCGATATTTCGCTTCTTTGAATTACAATACCAACCAGGGTATTATCAGAGGAACAGACAACACGCGTTTTGGATTCAGATTAAATTTAGATAACAAAGTGAACAATTGGTTCAGCTGGAATGCAGGTATCAACTATACCAACAATGCTACCAATGAAAAACCAGATGGCAATAGCTTCTTCTCTCCTATCAACTCTATGACCATCATTGGCAACTTCCACAATATCAGAGCAAGGGACGCAAATGGTAATTTATTGGCTGTAGGTGAAAGAGGTCGAGTGAATCCTTTAACTATTATCAATGATATTAAGCAGCGTAACATTACCAACAGAACTGTTTCCAATGTTGGCTTCAAACTATTCCCTGTAAAAGGTTTAGTAATTGATTACACTGCAGGTTTGGATAATATTGCACAAAACGGAACTACTTATATTCCTCCCTTCCCTTACAATGCAAGCCCTGCATTCTATGGTGGTGGTGCAACACTGGATCCAACTCAGAACGGTTATGCCAGTGCAGCCAGCTTTAACTCTACTTTCTTTAACCACGATTTAAACTTCACATACACAACCAACATAACCAGTAAACTGTCTTCTGTAACACAGTTTGGTTATTCTGAGCAGTACGAGAAAGCACAATATATTCTGGCGCAAAGCCGTGGTTTATTACCAGGTATTTCAACTGCAACCGGCGGTAGCACATTATTGCCAAACGCTGACGGAAGAAGTGAAAGAACCATACGTGGTTTCTTCTTGCAGCAGAACTTTAAGTTCAACAATCAGTTGTTCGTAACTGTTGCAGGACGTGTTGACGGATCTTCTGTATTCGACAAGAGCAACCGTAATTTCTTCTACCCTAAAGTAAGTGGTAACTACATCATTTCTGAAACTGATTTCTTCAAGAAATCTTCTTTAGCTAATTCAGTGGATGTATTTAAGATCCGCGCTGCTTATGGTGAGAGCGGAAACCTTACCGGTATAGGCGCATACGATCGTTTCAACATTTACAATATCTCTCCTTTCTTAGGCAGAACCAGTTTAACTTCTCCTTCTGCAACCATCAGCTCTAACCTGAAGCCTGAGCGTCAGAAAGAATTGGAGATTGGTACAGATATCGCATTGTTCGGCAACAGACTACAGTTCACTTTCAACTACTACAACAAGAAAGTAACTGACTTATTGGTACCGAATATTACCAATGCACCCAGTTCCGGATTCCCTACTGCAACCAAGAACGTAGGTTCTTTGAGCAACAAAGGATTCGAAATCATGATTACCGCTGTTCCTGTTAAGAACAAGAACTTCAGCTGGGAAATCACTGGTAACTTCAACAAGAATAAGAACAGAATTGAAAACCTAGGTGTTCCTTTCATTTCATTTGCAGCTCCTACCGGTGCGGTATTTGCTTTGATTCCAGGATATGATGCACCTGTATTCTATTCTACCTTCTTCGCAAGAAATGCAAACGGAACAGAAGTGAAAAATGCAGCAGGTATTCCTGTAACGGCAAGAGGCCCTATTGCCAATGGTCAGCCATTTGGCACCCCAACCTTGGATCCTGCAACAGGATTGCCTTACACAACCGGACCTAACTCAACCATCTTACGTTCTGTATTGGGTTCACCTAACCCAACTTATACAGCTACTTTAATCAACAGCTTCACTTACAAGAACTGGACGGTTGGTTTCCAGTTGGATCGTGTTGCCGGTGTTGAAGTATTTAACGCAGACTTCAGAACAAGACAAGGAGTAGGTAACGGAAGCGAAGCAGCCGAAAAAGAACACAGAGGTGAATTACCAAGAGGATATATCAGTGGTATTTATGGTATTGAAGAGTGGAGAGTAGATGATGGATCTTTCACCAAACTGCGTGAACTATCTGTAGGCTATTCATTTGGTAAAGTGAAGAATATCTTCAACAACCTGACTGTTACTTTAACCGGAAGAAACCTGATCTCATGGGATAACTACAGAGGATACGATCCTGAAACCAACGCTACAGGCCAGAGCAGCTTGTTCAGAGGCGTAGATTTTGGTAACGTACCTATTCCAAGAACCTTCCAATTTGGAGTTGTAGCTAATTTCTAACCCAACAAAAAAGTTATTATGAAAAAGATATTATTCATCATTTTATCCGGGGTTAGTCTGGTTGCTTGTAAGCAGGACTTCACCAATCCGGGTGCCATTTCAGATACAGATGCATTTTCTACACCCAGAGGATTAGCGGGTGTAGCTGTAGGATTACAGAACGTTTACAGCAATGGCCGTTTAAGTCCATTGTACAACGGCGTTACAGCCGCAGGTGCTTTAACCAATGAGTTCAGATTAATGAACGCAGGTAACACCGACGAGTTCCAGTTATTTCAAGGGGGTGCTGTTGTAGACAACCTGAACGGCATTGTAGGCAATATGTGGACCTGGAACAACAAGATCATTTATGACGCAGACAAAGTACTGGAAGGTGCCAATAAATTGGGAGACAAAAACTACGCTTCCGGATTAATTGCCTATGCAAGTATTTACAAAGCAATGGCCATTGGTAACCTGGCTATGTTCTTTGAACAAATCCCTGCTGCACCGGGCACACAAACCACTCCTGCTGCATTCCAAAGCAGAGTAGATGGTTTCAGAAGAGCAGTAACTACCTTACGTGCGGCACAAACTGCTTTAGGAGCCAATGCACCCAGTGCAGCTTTCTTTGCGAATGTGCCAACCAATATCACTACTGCGTATTTCAATAATACCATCAGTGCGTTGATTGCCCGCTACAGTTTATTTGCCGGCGACTATGCAAGTGCTATCACTGCAGCCAACGCGGTAAATTTAAGTTATAATGGAGCTGTGCTTGGTTTTGATGCGATTGTTACCAATCCTATCTTCACCACTGCTACTGCAACCAATAACGTATTCCAGATTCTGGATTCTACCCTTGGATTGCCTGCAGCATTAGCACCGGATTTAAATGATCAGCGTATTGCATTCTATACCGCTATCAATCCAACCATTCAGCCACGTTACAGAATCAAAGGATTCTTCAGTGCAGCTACTCAGTCTGTGCCTTTGTACTTACCTGATGAAATGCGTTTAATTAAAGCGGAATGTTATGTAAGACAGGCTGCACCGGATTTAACTGCCGCTGTTGCAGAAATCAATGCAGTAAGAACACAATTACCTGCAGCTGATGCTTTTGGCGTAGGTGGAGGATTGGCAGCTTACTCCGGTACTGTTTCTGCACCTGCATTGTTAGACGAAATTTATCGTCAGCGTTGCATTGAATTGTGCATGAGCGGTATGCGTTTAGAAGACAACAGAAGATTGGGTCGTCCTGCAGCAGAACGTAAGAGAACCTTCTTCCCTTACCCAAGCAGAGAGCGCGACAACAACCCTAATACACCAACCGATCCGGCTGGATAATAAAGAGTCTCTCCCCCAAGCAGTTGGTAAAAAGCCCCGTTACGAGCAATCGAACGGGGCTTTCCATTTATCCAATGTTTTTTTCAACGAATGTATTTTACGTAGATTATTGCTGTTCCTATTTCTCTGCTATTTGTTTCAGCAGCTGCAAATGTTTTTCCATTTGCGTGCCCATGATTTTATCGTTCATCATTGATCCAAAACGCTCCCAGGGATACCAGCCAATCTGCTGAACAAATTGCCACTGAACAATGGCCGTATTCGCTTCCGGTTTTCCAATCATGCGCATGGTACTGATCTGCTCTACACCATCCCCGCCTTTCCATTTGGCTTCCATAGTAGAATCTGTAACAGCTGTAATGGTTACGGAAGTATTACCGAATTGTGCACTGGAAGCAGAAAGTATTTTTACAGAAGCATCTTTCATTCCTTCAATCCACAATGGCCATTGGTGCATATCGGCAACCAGGGGTTTAATTTTCGTTACACTAACGTTCACATCAACGGCTCTGGATACCAGTACGGTAGAAGGGAACAACAGCCCGATTGAAGTCACAATGGTACCCAGCACTAAAAAACTAATCAATCCCAGTTTTATCAATTTCATTTACTCCCATTTAAAAGTTTTAAATGCAATGGCATACACCACTACCATCCAGATACCCAATACACCCAATTCAAAGAAACAGTCGGATAATCCTGCTCCCTCAAAAGCAATATTGCGCATGGCATTATTGAAATGCGTCAGCGGCAATATTCTTGAAATGGGTTGCAACCAGGAAGGAAAATTATCAATAGAGAAAAAAGTGCCTGCGAGTAAAAACTGGGGCAAAGTAATCAGGTTGGCAAAGGGCGGAATCGTACTCTCGGTTTTAGCCACACTGCTCACGATAAAGCCAAAGCCCATGAAAAGCAACAAAGCAATAAAACTCAACACCATGATTTGCGCAAATGTTACCCAACCATTTACCAGTGTAAAATCAAATACAAAATGACCAATCAGAATAATGATAACTGCTGTAATCAACTGAAAAATAACACGGCTCAATGCTTCCCCTAAAACAATATAAGGGCGCTGAATGGGTGTTGCAAAAAAACGCTTTAGCACCAGCTGCTGTCTCAAATTAAAAAACAGAAATGCTACCCCAAAAACACCGGCACTCAACAGGGAGAAACCCAGTTGTCCCGGCAAAATAAAATCGATGGTTCTGTATACCCTGCCCGGAATCTTTTTCACTTCCTTACTAATGTAAGCAATGGTTGGCGCTGCAGGATACTGCTGCTGATTGATCCCGCTAATGACCGCATTGAGAATGGATTGCAGTACCTGAACATTCTGCGGATTGGCCGCTTCTGAACTGGTTAAGTGAATGGTATAAGGAGGTTGAGTAGAATCTTTAGCAGCTGTAATATTTACCAGCGCTGTAATCCTCCCCTTCTCTAAATCTTCCTGCAAGGCAACACCCGTTTTGGGTGAGACTTTAATTCCCGGAATATTTTTTAGCCCCAGATAAACCGGATTCACCGTATCTGCTTTTTCATCAAAAGCAATATTGACATAGATCTTACCACCACTGCCAATAAAACCAAATACCAGAATAAAAATCAAAGGAAAGGCAATACTGAATACCACCGAAGACGGACTTCTGAAAATGGCACGCAAACTTCCCATCGTAATGGCCATCATGGCCCTGAGTTGACTATACTCCTGCTTCATCCGGATGATTTAGCAACAAAGCTATTGTATATTCACAAGAAAGGGCAATCTGGTCTG
>JBDLUU010000011.1:0-24143 GCA_039805185.1 Bacteroidota bacterium | reverse complement strand
CAGGTTTTAACAAATGGTGGCAGGGTTTTAGCAGTTACAGCCTATGGAGAAAACATTGCTGATGCCGTAGCCAAATCGAAGCAAACCCTGGAAAAAATCAGTTTCGAGGGGATGTATTACCGAAATGATATTGGCTTTGAATTCCCTTGTTAATTCCACTAATTTCAAGCACCTTTGTACACATTGCATTCAAATACATAAGAACCGAATCATACAATGGGATTATTTAATTTTTTTACACAGGAAATAGCCATGGATTTGGGTACTGCCAATACCCTTATCATTCATAACGACGATGTGGTGGTAAATGAGCCATCTATTGTGGCTTTGAACCGCAACAACATGAAGGAAGTGTTGGCGGTGGGCAAGAAGGCATTGATGATGCACGAAAAAACACACGAAAGCATCAGAACCATTCGTCCATTAAAAGATGGTGTAATTGCCGACTTCAACGCAGCGGAATTAATGATCCGTGAGTTGATGAAAATGATTTATCCAAAGAAGCCATTGTTTCCTCCAAGCTGGAGAATGGTTATTTGTATTCCTTCTTCCATTACAGAAGTAGAAAAGCGTGCGGTTAGAGACAGTGCTGAACAGGCAGGCGCAAAAGAAGTATACATGATTCACGAACCCATGGCTGCGGCATTGGGTATTGGCATTGATGTAGAAGAGCCTGTAGGTAATATGATCATTGATATTGGCGGGGGTACTACAGGTATTACAGTAATTGCTTTAGCAGGTATTGTATGCGACCAGAGTATCCGTATTGCAGGTGATGAATTCACTGCAGACATCATGGAAGCATTAAGAAGATACCATAGCTTATTGATTGGTGAGCGTACCGCTGAACAAATCAAAATTAATGTGGGTGCTGCTATGAAAGATTTAGACAACCCACCGGATGATATGCCAGTAAATGGTCGTGACCTGGTTACCGGTATTCCTAAACAAATCATGGTAAGCTATCAGGAAATTGCAGAAGCATTAGACAAAAGCATTTTCAAAATTGAAGAAGCGATTCTGAAAGCATTGGAAACAACGCCTCCTGAACTGGCCGCAGATATTTACCGGAGGGGATTATACCTGACGGGTGGCGGAGCTCTCTTACGCGGTCTGGACAAGCGTTTGAGCGCAAAAATCAAATTGCCTGTACATGTTGCAGACGATCCGTTGAAGAGTGTGGTTAGAGGTACAGGATTGGCGCTGAAGAACTACCAGCGTTTTCCATTCATCATGAGATAGAACTGCGAATAGGCATTGAAAAATATTTTCCTGTTCATACGGCAATACTTTAATTTCCTCAGCTTTCTGCTGCTGCAAATTCTTTGTATTGTGATGCTGAGTAATTCAAGTAAAACACACGAGACTTATTTCTCTGGAATTACTTTTGAAGTAACTGGTTATTTTAACAGCCGCTATGCCAAACTGCAACAATACTTTCAGTTAAAGGAAACCAACCAACGCCTGGCGGCAGAAAATTCCCGCTTAAGAAATGCGTTGTCTGGTAATTTTATTTCACCGGATACCACGGCTTTACAAATTACGGATACAACCTACAGAGACACACTAGGTAAAAACAGGAAGTTTATTTATCTGCCTGCCAAAGTCATTGGCAACTCTTATACTTTGCAGAATAATTATATGATGCTGGAGAGAGGAGAAAACCAGGGCATTAAAAAAGGAATGGCCGTTGTAGGCCCCGATGGCATTGTGGGTGTTGTGGTAGATATTTCTGCTAACCTGAGTAAGGTAATGAGCTTGTTACACAGGAACAGCAAGGTTTCTGCCATGTTGAAGAAAGACAAAACAACCGGAAGTATAGAATGGGACGGGGCTGATCCATCGTTATTGCTTTTAAGAAATGTATCAAAAAGTGCCAAAGTTGCCAAAGGAGATACTGTTTTAACCAGCACCTATTCTGCCAACTTCCCTTCTCATTTAATGATAGGGAGAGTGGCATCTATCACTGCGGATCCAGCTACCAATTTTTATACCTTAAAAATCAAGACGGCTACTAATTTCTTTTCCATACAGGACGTAAATGTGATTTACAATACCCGATACAACGAACAAATAGAACTGGAAAATCGCAATAAGAATCAATGAGTAATTTGTTAATCAATATATTCAGGTTTGCTTTTTTTATTCTGTTACAGGAATTTGTACTGAATAAGATTCCTGCTTTGCATCAGTTCATTGTACCCTATCTGTATTTTATTTATATCCTTTGGTTTCCGTTTAAAACCGGCAGATGGGGTGTTTTGGTTCTTTCCTTTCTGTTTGGCCTTACCATGGACTTTTTTACAGGAACCATGGGATTGCATGCGGCTGCCTGTACATTAATCGGGTATATCCGCCCCTTCCTTTTAAGCTTATTGATTCCTCAGGAAACCACAGAACAGAGTTATGTGGAACCTAGTATCAAAAGCATGGGATGGGCACCTTTTGGACTGTACGTGGGCTTACTCACTTTTATTCACCATTTCTATCTGGTTTTACTGGAGTGGCTGCAGTTCGGCAGTTTTGGCTATTTCCTTGGAAAAGTGGCCGGCACTACCGGCATCAGTTTGTTACTGATTTTTTTAACCGAGCTGTTGTTTAACAGAAAAGCCAAGTACAGAACCAATAGCTAATTATGTCCGTATTTAATCAAAGCCGTGGAAGGGTTATCCAAATTATTATCGGGGCTGTATTCATAGTCATGACTGCCCAGCTCATTAACCTGCAGATTTTTTCATCAGAATATAAACTGGCTGCAGAAAACAATGCCATTTATCGGAAAATTATTTATCCTGACCGGGGAATTATATTCGATCGAAAAAAAAGAGCCCTATTAGAAAACACCATCAGTTTCGATTTGGTAGTTACACCTGCTGAATCAAAGGGAACAGATACGGCAACACTTTGTGCCATACTAGGCATTGATACCACAGAGTATAAAAAAAGAATGCTGGACGCCATTTTTAAAAATACCCGTGTACGTCCCAGTATCTTTGAGCCTTTATTAAGTCCGGAACTCTACGCTAAGCTTACAGAAAACATGTATAAGTTTCCAGGGTTTGTGTTGAGTGAACGTTCTGTAAGAACCTATCCCTTTAACACTGCAGCACAACTATTGGGCTATATTGCTGAAGTAGATACTGCTTATTTAAGAAAGAACAAACACCTGGGTTATGAAATGGGTGACTATGCCGGCATGAGTGGATTGGAGAAAACCTATGAGTCTGTACTCATGGGACAAAGAGGGATTAAAAGATTTATCAGAGACAATAAAAGCCGTATCCAGGGACCTTATGAAAATGGCATTTTTGATACCATACCTGTTGCCGGCCGAAACCTCTATACCAGCATTGATGTAGAAGTGCAACAACTGGCAGAACAACTATTGCAAAATAAAATTGGCAGTGCAGTGGCCATCAATCCTAGAACAGGAGGTATTATCAGCATGGTGTCTAGTCCTACTTATAACCCAAATGTACTTACCGGAAATGCGCGTAGAAAAAACTGGGGAAGAATGGTGATGGACACTGCTAAACCTATGTATAACCGTGCTATTAAAGGGCAGTACCCTCCGGGTTCTACTTTTAAACCGCTGGGGGCATTGGTGGCATTGGATCAGGGATTGATTACATCTGACTATGGTATTGGATGCGCTGGTGGATATGGTGCTTGTGGTGGTGTGTATGTGAGATGTGAACACGGCAACGCAGGACACGCTGCTAATTTAAGATTGGCATTGGCCAACTCCTGTAACTCCTATTTCTCTGATGTATTCAGAAAAGCACTGGATAATAAAAAATGGGGAAATCCGAATCAGGGCTATTTAAAATGGAAGGAATACATGAATGCTTTCGGTTTGGGAAGAAGACTGGAAGTAGACTTACCCAGTGAAGACAAAGCCAATATTCCGGACACCAGTGTTTACAATCGATTTTTTGGCGGAGCAAGAAGATGGAATAGTTGTAGTGTACTGACCCTTGGTATTGGACAGGATAAAATGACTGCCACTCCTTTGCAAATGGCCAACCTGATGTGTATCATTGCCAACAGAGGATATTACTATCCGCCACATTTTGTAGACAGCATAGAAAACGAAAGAATAGAAGACACGGTTCTGCTGAATAAGTATCGGACCAAGCATACAGTAACCAATATTTCAGACAGAGACTATCAGGCAGTTAACGATGGAATGCACGATGTAACTGTTTATGGTACTGCCGCCCATATTAAAATTCCGGGTGTAGAATATTGCGCCAAAACAGGTACGGCACAAAACCCACACGGCAAAAACCACTCTTTGTTTGTTGCATTTGCACCAAAAGACAATCCTAAAATTGCCGTAGCAGTGGTAGTGGAAAATGGAGGCTATGGGTCTGTTGCTGCAGGACCGATTGCGGGATTGATTATGGAGAAATTTTTGAATGATACGTTAAGTACTGCAGGCAAAGCAACAGCGGAAAGAATCACCAATATGGATCTGGTTCCGCAGGCTATCAAAAACTGGTACACACGCAAAGATGCGGAAAGAGCAGCCCGTCTTGCCAAGCTGGCATTGGAAGAAGCTGCTGAAAAAGAAGAAGCAGAACCCAACAGGGAAGCCCCTAAAAACAACACCGAAGCTATACTTGAACAAGGAAGTAAGCCGGTTGGTAATAAAAAAGACAGTACGGAAAAATATAAAATCAAAGCTGCTCTGTTGATTTCTGAATCTAAAAAGAAAAAAATGGAGGGCAGAAGACAATGACAAAAAATAAAAGCATATCACAAGGGATAGACTACCGGGTCATCTGGCTTTATGCCTCCTTGGTTGCCATTGGCATCCTCTGTATTTTCATGGTAGAATACAGGGAAGGCGTTAATGTATTCAGTTCCTTTATTGGTGGAAAAACAAATTACAGCAAGCAATTGTTTTTTGCAGGCTTCTGTGTGCTGGTTGCAACTTTCATCCTCTTAACAGACAGCAAGCTCTTTACCGCTTTTGCCAATCTAATGTACGTGTTTGGCCTACTGCTCATGGTTGCCACTTTTGTCATTGGTAAAAATATCAACGGTTCCAAAAGCTGGATCCCCCTGGGAGGTGGATTCAATTTGCAACCCGCCGAACTCTGTAAAATATTTACCGCACTGGCTTTGGCAAAATTTTTATCAAGGCAGGAAATTGATTTCAGCAAACTAAAATACCAGTTGATTGGAGGTGCCATTACAATGGCCCCTGCCGTTTTATCCATTTTACAACACGAGTTAGGTCTTGCATTAGTATATACTTCATTCTTGATTGCGATGTATCGGGAAGGTTTGCCCGCACAAATTCTCATCATTGGCTCATCCTTTGGTGCCCTGGTGATTGCTTCTTTAATCATTGAGCCCAATACACTGTTGATTGCATTAACGGTCATTGCCGTATTCATGATTTACATTGCCAGAAGACAGGCAAAAAGAAATAAAGGAGTCATCACCATCATTTTCATCGCCTGGCTAATCAGTGCAGGAACACAAAGATTCGTTATCCCCTATATTTTCAATAATGTTCTGGAGTGTTACCAAAGTACCCGTATCTACAGCATGGTGGGAAAGGATTACAATTGTGCAGACAATGTAAAGTCGATGAAAAAACAACAGACGGGAAATGAAAAAGCACCAAGAAAACCAGACGACTATAATGTTCGCCAAAGTAAAATAGCGATTGGCTCAGGAGGGTTTACCGGTAAGGGCTTTCTGAAGGGAACACAAACCAGAGGGAAATATGTTCCTGAACAACATACCGACTTTATCTTCACTTCGCTGGGAGAAGCATTCGGATTCCTGGGTTGTTTATTTTTTCTGATTTTGTATATCGTACTATTATTCAGAATTGTAAGAATTGCTGAACGACAGCGAAGTACATTCAGCAGAGTATATGCTTATAGTGTTGTCAGCATTTTATTTTTTCATATTGCAGTGAATGTGAGTATGACCATCGGACTGTTTCCGATTGTAGGGATTCCGCTACCATTAATTAGCTACGGAGGTTCTTCCCTGTTGACATTTACCATTTTGATTTTTATTTTATTAAGACTGGATGCAGACCGTCAGATGGTTTTGCGCTAATTGATTTTTATGACCATTATACCCTTATCTGAAGGAAGCTTTACCATTGATAAAACCAAAGTATTTGTTCCTTTTGACACCAGTAAAGAGGAATTGAACAGCAGACCCATCGGAAGTTTACTGGTTGAGATTCAGCCCTTCCTTATTATCACATCCAAAGATGTCATCTTAATTGATACTGGTCTGGGTTATAATCTATCCAATGGTGTTCCGCAGATTTATTATAACCTTGAGAAAGCCGGATTCAATCCTTCACAAATAACGAAAGTGCTAATGAGTCACTTGCACAAGGACCACGCAGGAGGTATTACTACAAGAAACCATTTAACCGGCGAGCAATTCATTGCTTTTCCGTATGCCAGCTATTATTTGCAGAGAAGGGAATTTGAATACGCAATGGGAATTGGCTCAGCCTCATATGTTCAGGACGATATTGCCATCCTGGATGAGTTCAGCAAAGTGGTATGGTTAAATGAAGACCAGGGAATCATTGATGGGTATATTCAATACCAGTTAACGGGTGCTCACTCCAAATACCACCAGGTATATACCATTACCGATGGAAATGAAACGGTGTTCTTTGGTGGAGACGACGCACCCCAATTACAGCAAATGAAAAGCAGGTTTGTAGCCAAGTACGATTTTGATGGGAAAAAATGCATGGAACTTCGCAAACAATGGTGGGAAGAAGGAAAAGAAAAAGGCTGGAAATACCTGTTTTACCATGATATCTCCAGCCCTATATTTAATCATTCAATCTAATCAAAGGACTCATTTTCAAGAACCCTTAATTGATTAATTTTTCCTCAGGCTTGAATCCCGCTGATTGCGCTCCAAGATTCTTTTGCGCAATGCAGGTCTGTCCGGTTTTTGATCGGGACCCTGTGGTCGCATGCCACGACGCATCATTTCCTGACGCATCATATCATTAAATTTGCGCTCTAACTTAAAAACAGTATTGACTCTTTCTTCACTGTTCAAGACTTTTTTGAAGTCGCTGTTGTATTTTTTTCTGATAGAAAGCGCCTGTTCTTCAAATGCCAGTTCCGAATCCTTATTGGCCTCACGCGCTTTTTTTAATTCAGCCGTATAACTATTGTGAACAGGCCAGAATTTTTGTGCTTCTTCAGCGCTTAGATTTAATTGCTGGGTAATAAAAGCCACTTTTAATGCTCCTACATGCGGAGGCTTGGGAGGTCTGGGGCCTCTTGGTTCGCCTGGCTCAGCAGGTATTTTACCCATTTTGGCAGGTGATGGTGGTTCCTGCGCATGTGCAGCAACCGCTACACTCATTCCGATTAAGAAAAGAATTTTTTTCATTTTAATGTATTTATGTTTTTCATTTAATCATTCAGATAAAGCTGCAGTTCTTCATCTGACATCTCATCAACAGTCGTTCCGGTTACCCCATCTACGGTATAGTGGTGTAAACTATTTTCTGATCCTGCCAATGCATTGGCAGATTGCAGGTATTCATCAATTGATTCATTGGGGATTTTTTGAAGCCAATCAGAAACATTCAAAGAAGTCAGTTCCCCATAATTCATCCCCACTTCGCTTTCCAGTGGCTTCTGTGAAGTGTTCATCAGTTGTAATCCCCCCAACACCAAAATACCGGTAACTACAGCAGCTGCTGCCCAACGAAAGACATTTCGACTCCTATTCATTTTCACTACAGGAGCTGCTGTATTGAGTTTTTGAAAATTAAGCTGTTCAAAATAACCCGCAGGCACCGTTTGAACAGGCTTTTTACTAACCTTGTTCAACAGAGGGGCTATCTGCTCCAGTTCTTCTGATATAATATGCTTGTTTTCCATTTTGCTATATATGACCCTTTGCAGGGAAAGTGGTTTAATTCGTTTTGATAAATTCTTCAATTTTTTTAGCTGCATGATGATAGCTGGCTTTCAGCGCACCCTCGCTCGTATCAAGGATTTTGCTCATTTGTTCATAGCTCATCTCATCAAAATACCTTAGTCCGAATACCAGCTTTTGTTTTTCCGGAAGTTGTTGAATGGCCAGTTGCAATTTCCATTCCAACTGATTGGCATCAAAATTAGGATCGGCTATTACCTGATTGGCATAGGTTTCAGAAATATCATCAAAGGAATCTGCCTGTTTTCTGTTTTTCTGAGCCAGAAAGCTCAGGCTTTCATTCGTTGCTATCCGATACAACCAGGTATACAACTGACTGTCTTCCCTGAAATTATCCAGGGCATTCCAGACCTTAATGAAACTATTCTGCAGCACATCGTTGGCGTCATCGTGATTCACCAACATTCTTCGGATATGCCAATACAGCTTTTCCTGGTATTTCTTTACCAGTTCTGTGAATGCCGAATCTTTTTCAGAAGGGATTTTTAATCGCTTCACTAAAGCTGTATCCTGATTCAAACTATTACAATTGTATTTTAAGTTAGATAAAAAATGACTGCGATGGTTTAATGGCCTGAAAAAAATTGGCAACCCTATCCATGTTTGGTATTATCAATGCTGCCAGAAATTCTGCCTGATCAGCTGTCCTTCCATTGCCACAAATGCAAACAGGCATAGGTTTGGTAAGGAGCCCATTTTTCTGCAATATTCTTCATGGTCGTTTTCATGTTTTTTTTATCAGCTGGATCTATCTGATAGATATTGCACATAGCCTGCTGAATGCCCAGGTCATCCACTGCAAAAACATCTTCACGACCCAAAGTAAACATCAACAACATTTCTACCGTCCATCTGCCTACCCCTTTAATCTGTACCAGCAAATCAATAATGGATTCGCTATCCATTTTGGCCAATGTTTTATCTGTAATACCCTGTTCCAGACAAAAGGCAGCTACATTTTTTATGTAACTCACTTTCGCGTTACTTAAACCAATGGCACGTAATTTTTCATCGGGCGTCTTCAGCACTTTTGATAATTCCGGATCGGTTCCATTGTACAAATCCAGAAATCGCTGATAAATTACAGCTGCCACTTTAGTACTCAATTGCTGACTCATGATGCTGGCCATTAACCGAACGGGTACATTTTTCCGTTTCGAAATTTTTAATGGGCCCGATTGTAAAAGCGGCTTCAGCTTTTTATCCTTTTGCAAATGTTTCAGATACTCCATTCAAGAAAGTTACTTAATTTACTACTGACTAAATTGGCAAAATGATAAAGAAACTGCTCTTGCTCTATCTTCTTCTATTGAGTATATCTATTGCTTGTTTTTCACAGACAGGTCCGGAAAAACAAATCAGAAAAATCCTGACAGAGCAAACTGCCGCATGGAACCGAGGAGACATTGAAGGGTTCATGAAAGGATACTGGAAAAGCGACAGTCTATTATTTGTTGGCAAAAACGGACCCACTTATGGATTTACCAATACCCTGAAGAATTATAAAAAAAGCTATCCCAACAAAGACTATATGGGTACGCTCCAATTTACTTTACTCGAAGTAAAGCCATTGGCCAAACAACTATGGATGGTTTTAGGAAAATGGGAATTAACACGCAATGCAGGCAATGTAAGCGGCCACTACACCATCTTATTTAAAAAAATAAACAGAGAATGGGTGATCATTATGGATCATAGCAGTTAGAAAAATATTTGCGTAACTAAATTTGTATTACCGCTCAAAATGAATGGGCTTACTCCAAAGTTTGATTAACCAACGCATCAGGAAGAAAAAGCTGATCAAAAACCAGCAATAAAAAACAATATTACCCGTAGTAATTTTGTCGTGAAAAAAAGCATGGTCATACATGATGCCTGCTGTAGAATTGATAGCCAGCCATAGCAGCCCTACAGAAATGGTATTTACAATGCGTAACAGATATTCTCTTACCCCGGGTTCCAAAATGTTTTTTTTGTATTACAACTCAACAAGGATTTTGTTCTTCCTAGTCAAAGGTTTGGTTGCTGGCAGCAGCTAATTTAAGAATACGATCAAACTGCGCTGGTGTTAAATCGTTATAGAAGAAATAAATAGGGTCTAACTGTGTGCCATTTTTATGTACTTCATAATGTAAGTGCGGTCCCGTACTTTTTCCGGTTGATCCCACATATCCAATCACTTCCCCTCTTTTCACGCGGGTTCCCACTCTGGCTTTAATACGAACCATATGCGCATAAAGGGTCTCATAGCCAAAACCATGATTTACCACAACCCTGTTTCCGTAACCGCCTGTATTAAATCCGGCGTCCTTAATCACCCCATCCGCAGCTGCATAAATAGGTGTTCCGATAGGTGCAGTAAAATCAAGACCAGCATGTAATCGCCTGTCCTTATAAATCGGGTCAATACGGTAACCAAAACCAGAAGCTACCCTGTTTAAATTTCGGTTACTGATTGGCTGAATAGAAGGAATGGCTGCAATCAATTTTTCCTTGTTCTTCACCATATTTTCTATGGCATTGAACGATTTTAATTGATACGCCATCCGAAGACTCAGATTATTTAACTGGGCCGCCATACTGGTTACCAACTCAGTTTCACCCATGCTCTGTACCAGTTGTACTTCTTTCTTTTTCTCCATCTCCTTTACCCTAGCACTATCTGGTATCGGGTTGGATTCAAAAATGGAGCGGTAGACATAGTTATCCCGGTTGGCAATTTCATCCATCTGCAACTGCAACTGCTTAATTCTCTCCTCCATTACCTTGTAATTCTGCCTTAAGTCGTCGTTTTGCTGCCTTAATAGCTTCTCTTTTGGAGAATCAATGTAGCGGAAAGTGACGGCAAAAATGAGGATCCCGGTAACAATGGATGCGGCTATATATCCAAATACCTGAAGCAACCTCACCCGTAGGGGGGTGGTTAGCTTCTCAAAGCGCATATTATGTGTGTTATAGTAGTATTTTACCTTTTTCATGATCGGTTTTCAGCCCCTTAAATCCGTACCTTTGCCGTCTTAATGATTAACAAAGATAGTTTCTACAGCCTGAATGGCATATAAAAAGTAATTCATCATGACGAGTGCCGAAATTCGCCAGCAATTCCTGGATTTTTTTGCTTCTAAACAGCATCAGATTGTACCCTCTGCTCCAATTGTAGTAAAGAACGACCCTACCCTCTTGTTTACCAATGCGGGTATGAATCAGTTTAAGGATTATTTTCTGGGAAACAGCCAACCCAGCAGCCCCAGAATTGCAGACACACAGAAATGTTTACGAGTGAGTGGAAAACACAACGACCTGGAAGAAGTGGGGGTTGATACCTACCACCATACCATGTTTGAAATGCTGGGCAACTGGAGTTTCGGAGACTATTTTAAACCAGAAGCCATTGCCTGGAGCTGGGAACTATTAACTGAAGTGTATAAATTACCAAAAGACCGCTTATATGTAACCGTTTTTGAAGGGGATCCTGCAGAGGGAATTCCTGCATCCACTGTTGCATTGGCAGAGTGGCAGAAACTGGTTGCACCAGATCATATTGTATACGGAAATAAAAAGGATAACTTCTGGGAAATGGGCGATACCGGCCCCTGCGGACCTTGTTCTGAAATACATGTAGACTGCAGAACAGAGGAAGAAATTGCAAAAGTTCCAGGAAGAGAATTGGTTAATAAAGACCATCCTCAGGTAATTGAAATCTGGAACAATGTATTTATTCAGTACAACCGTTTAAAAGATGGTTCCCTCGTTGAGCTTCCTGCTAAACACGTGGATACAGGCATGGGCTTTGAAAGACTGGTAAGAGTAATTCAGGGCAAGCAAAGCAACTACGATACTGATGTTTTCACCGGAACCTTCAGAGCCATTGAAAAAATAACCGGAAATACTTACGACCAATCTGATTCTAAGGAAGCTATTGCTTTCAGGGTAATTGCCGATCATATTCGTGCCATTGGATTTACCATTGCCGATGGGCAGCTGCCTTCTAACACCGGAGCGGGTTATGTAATCAGAAGAATTTTAAGAAGAGCCGTAAGGTATTATTATTCTTATCTGAATTACAAACAGCCCTTATTGTTTCAATTGATACCTGTTATTGCAGAACAGTTTAAAAATGTATTCCCGGAATTGCATCAGCAACTCGAGTTTGTTTGCAAAGTGGTGAAGGAAGAAGAAGACGCATTCCTGAAAACCCTTGACAAAGGTCTGAAGAGAATGGATGATATCATCAAAAACAGCAGAGCGGTTATTGATGGAAAAGCTGCTTTTGAATTGTTTGATACATTTGGTTTTCCGATTGATCTTACCCGATTAATTGCTACCGAAAACAACAAATCAATTGATGAGCAAGGCTTTGAAAAAGAAATGCTGGAGCAAAAAAACAGAAGCCGTGCTGCAACAACTTTGGATACAGAAGATTGGATTGAAATAGCAACCGAAAAAGGACAGGGATTTGTTGGCTATAAAGAATTGAGCACAACCAGCAAAATAACCCGCTACAGAAAGATCAGTTCCAAAGGAAAAACGCAATTCCAATTGGTGTTAAATACCACTCCTTTTTATGCAGAAAGTGGAGGTCAGGTAGGCGATACCGGAAAACTTATTTTCAGTAACGACGCCATTGATGTAACCAATACCAAAAAAGAGAATGACCTGATTGTACACTTTGTAGACCATTTGCCTTCTAATCCTTCTGCAGAATTTACGGCTGAAGTGGATGCAGAGAAAAGATTGTTTACCTGCTATAACCACACAGCTACACATTTATTACATGCTGCATTAAGACAGGTATTAGGAACACATGTGGCTCAAAAAGGTTCTTTGGTAAATCAGGACAATCTTCGTTTTGACTTTTCTCATTTTGCCAGATTAACAGAAGAAGAAATACTTACTGTTGAAAATATCGTGAATGCAAAAATCAGGGAAAATATTCCTGTTGTAATAAAAGAAATGTCTAAGGACGAAGCTTTACAATTGGGTGCGATGGCTTTGTTCGGAGAAAAATATGGTGATAGAGTACGAGTTGTGATTGCAGATCCATCTTACTCAGTAGAACTTTGCGGAGGCACACACGTTGCTTCTACCGGCATGATTGGAATCATGAAGATAACAGCCGAATCTGCCGTAGCAGCCGGTGTTAGAAGAATTGAGGCCTTGACCGGAAAAGCTGCCTTTGATTATTTGTCTGCTCAAAACGAAACAATCAAACAGATTGGTAACGTGCTGAAGTCGCAGGACGTATTGAAGTCTATTGAAAAACTGGTAGCAGAAAAACAGGAACTTGAAAAAAAGATAGAGAGCCTAGAAGCAAAACAGTTGCTATCCCTCAGAACCGAATTAATACAAAAGATAAAGACCTACCCTTCCGGCAATGGTCAGTTTGTTGGAGAAGTATTGCAAGTGAGTAGTCCTGATCATTTAAAGAAAATCTGCTTTGATTTAAAAGCAGAACTGGGCGATGATTATGTGGTTGTATTGTGCGCCAATATATCGGGTAAAGCAGCTGTATGTATTTTACTAAGTGATACTGTTGTTACGCAAAAAGGACTGGAAGCGCCGCAATTGATAAAACAATACGCAACTCCTTTAATTAAAGGTGGTGGCGGTGGTCAGAAAACACTGGCAACTGCGGGTGGTCAGGATGCATCGAACCTGTCAACGCTGATACAACAAATCTATTCACTGTTATAATGGATTACCAAGAGAAATATCAGGCAGTCGTTGGACTTGAGATTCACGCACAACTAGCTACTAAATCCAAGTTGTTCAGTGGAGACAGCACTGCGTTTGGCAACACACCCAATACCCAGGTAAGCCCCATTTCTCTTGCATTTCCAGGTAGCCTTCCGAGGCTGAATAAAGAGGCAGTTGAAATGGCCGTTAAAATGGGATTAGCCTGTAACTGCACCATTGCAGAAGAAAGTTTTTTTGCAAGAAAAAATTATTTTTATCCTGACTTGCCCAAAGGCTATCAGATTTCACAACACACGCATCCCATATGCATAGGTGGGCAGGTGCTCATTAAAACCAGCGAAGGGCACAGAAACGTGCAATTGAATCGTATACACCTGGAAGAAGATGCTGGTAAAAGTATTCACGATGTATTGGCTTCCCATTCCTGTATCGATCTAAACCGTGCCGGCACACCCTTAATTGAGATTGTTACAGAGCCTGATTTGTATTCTGCAGAAGAAGCCTGGCAATACGTAACCGAAATCAGAAAACTGGTGAGATGGATTGGTGTTTGTGATGGCAATATGGAAGAAGGAAGCTTAAGATGCGATGCCAATATTTCCGTAAAGCTAAAGGGTGCCGAAAAACTGGGGACCAAAGTAGAAGTCAAGAACCTGAATTCTATCCGCAATATCAAAAAGGCCATTGAGTTCGAAATCAACAGGATTATCAAAGAACTGGAAGCCGGAAATAAAATTGTACAGGAAACAAGAAGCTACGATGCAGACAAGGATATTACTTTCAGTCTGCGGGATAAGGAAGAGGCCAATGACTACCGGTATTTTCCTGATCCGGATTTGCCACCTATTATACTAACAAAAGAAAAGATTGCCTCTATTAAAAACAGCTTGCCTTTATTACCCAATGAATGGTTTGCAATTCTTCAGCATAAATATCAATTAAACAAGTACGATGCTTCTCAGTTATGCGAAGAAAAATCAATAGCTGAATTTTTTGAAGCAACTGCCCAATATTGTCAGCAATACAAAATGATTGCAAACTGGATATTAGGCCCCATAAAGCAATTGCTAAACGAACAACAGAAAAGTATTAATGAATTAGGATTGAGCGCAAAAGGTTTGGCTGATACCATTCAATTAATAGAATCAGAGAAGATTAATTTTTCCGCTGCAGCATCCAAACTATTACCCGCCTTGTTGAACAACGAAAAAGATCCACTGGATCTGGCCACTACGCTGAACCTGCTTCAAACGAGTGATAACAGGGAATTAGAAGAATGGGTAGATAAAGCCATTGATATGATGCCAGATAAAGTACAGGCTTATCAAAAGGGCAAAAAAGGATTGATTGGTTTGTTTGTTGGTGAGGTTAAAAAAATGAGCAAAGGGAAAGCCGATCCAAAAATAGTTACCCAACTCCTCGAACAAAAATTAAACGCATAAAATTCCATCATGAAAAAATCCATTTACCTCGTTTTGGGGGCCGGGCTACTGCTGAGTGCCTGTAGCCAGGAAAAAAAATACGGTGAATTTACCGTGAAGGGCACTATTAAAAACGCCATTACGCCTAAAGTGTATTTACAGGAATTGCCTTACGGAGGTGATCAGCCTGTCATTCTGGATTCTGCCAGTCTGCCTGCAAATGGTAAATTCAGTTTAAAAGGAATGGCTAAAGAAGAAGGTTTGTACAGACTGGTATTGGAGAATGGTCCCGATGTATTGATTGTAAACGATAACAATGAAATTGAAGTGGACCTGGATGTAACCAGATACAGAGTGTATGAAGTAAAGAATTCCCCGGCTTCAGCAGCTATGCATACTTTGTTTGAAGATTACAGAAAGAAAGATTCAGCATTGTACGCTGTGTTCATGGAGCTGGATTCCCTGCAGGCGCAACCCAATTCAGATTCACTGGTAAAAGTGCTGCAATCCAACAGAGATGGCAAAGTGAAGGAAATGAATGGCATGGTAAGAAAATTCATCAATGAAAGTGAAAGCCCTGCAGCCAGATACTATGCTTTGGGAATGGCTTCCAGAACCATGACGCCGGATGAATTAAAAGCATTGGTAAATGAATCAGCTGAAAAATATAAATCGCATTCAGGCCTGAATAAGATCAAAGCATTGCTGGATGCAAGTGCCAAACAGCAACCAGCTGCGCCTCCGGCTTATGCTTTATTGGGCAAACAAGCACCAGAAATCACTTTGCCGGATTTAGATGAAAAGCCATTTTCATTAAGCAGCCTCAAAGGAAAATATGTTTTGGTAGATTTCTGGGCCAGCTGGTGTGGTCCTTGCAGAAAGGAGAATCCAAATGTAGTAGCTGCGTTCAATCAGTTCAAAAAGAAAAACTTTACTATCCTCGGTGTTTCCTTAGACAATGACAAACAAGCCTGGTTAGATGCCATTAAAATGGATAAGCTAAACTGGAAACATATCAGCGACTTAAAGCAATGGGAAAGCGAAATGCCGAATTTATATCAGTTTAATGCTATTCCTTTCAATGTGTTAATTAATCCTGAAGGAAAAATCATTGCTTCTGATTTAAGAGGGAATCAATTATTCAAGACCCTGGAAGAATTACTGAAATAATCAGCATATTGCACTTAATACAAAGAGGCCCCGAAAATTTCGGGGCCTCTTTTATGATAACTAATCAAGAATTAGTTGGTGTATCCTGGATTCTGTTGAATCAATGGATTCGCGTTGATTTCAGGATTTGGAATTGGTAACAAGAAACGGAAATTACCTGCTGGTAAAGTCTGTGCGTTTGCGTTTGGCGCATCAGCTAACAAACGAGAAACAGGTAAGTTTCTTCTCTTTAAATCCCAGAAACGATGACCTTCAAAAGGCAATTCCTTGAAACGCTCTTCCATGATAGCTGTGATAGCAGCATCTTTGGTAGCAAGCGTAACATTGGTATAACCATTAATACGGGCAGCACGCAATGTATTCAAATCGTTGGTAGCAGCTACTAAATTGTTTAATTCAGCATTTGCTTCTGCACGAATCAAATACATTTCTCCAGTTCTGAACACTTTTGCATCTGCTACGTGCTCACCAGGAGTTCCGTAAGTGGTACCGCGATACTTTCCAACCAGCTGAGAAGGACGACCAGCCGCCGCCAATAATGGCTCGGTTCTGAAGTAAGAAGTGAAACGTACATCGTTTGTTTGGTCATATGAATTCCAAAGTTTGCTGGAAGGAACCCAGGCAGTCTGTGAAATCGCACCTGAGTTTGCAGAAGTACCTTGGAACAAAGAACCGATTCTTCCACCTAAAGAAGGAGTTCGGCTTAATTTAAATGCCAACTCACTGTTATTTGCATCTGTCCAGATAGCAGGGAAATTTGCTCTGGTAGCTAAAGGAAGTGCAGTAATGTATTCTGTAGAGAAAGTAACCGCATCACTATACTCTTTTAAATACAATGCAATCCTTGCTTGTAGGGCAGAAGCTGCAGGACGGGTAGCACGATAGATATCAGTAACTCCGGCTGGCAATAATGGTTTTGCAGCAGTAATGTCTGCTTTTAGCTTAGCAAAATAAGGAGCAACCTGAATTCTGGCAGTAGAAGCCAAAGAAGGTGTTTCCATATAAGCCATTGCTAAATCAGTACCTACAGCTGAATTACTATAGTATCTGTACAATTCAAAATGGCAAAATGCACGCAAAAACAATGCTTCACCGCGTAAACGTTCTTTCAAAGCCGCTTCAGTTGCATTCGCTGCTACCGCATTTGGCAAAGCCACCAACACACGATTTACACGGTCGATGATCCTGTAATACAAATTGAATGCAGTGTAGTTGTCACGCAATCCTACGTCCTGAGAGCCATATTGCCACTCATGGGTTGTAGCGGCATTGTAGAATTCACCGGGCTTTACTTCATCTGTGAAAGTTGCATTCAAAAGAATGCCCATTTCTACGTTCATAGCCGAATAGGCACCAATAATTCCTGATTCGTTGTTGGCTACCGTTTTTAAAGCGATATCTCCACCAATGAAATCGGTTTCTTTTACATCAATCACTTTCTGGCAAGCTCCTAAAGAAGCAGCCATAAAAGCAAGGATGACTAATTTATTTTTTTTCATTTGATTCTTTTTTTTCTTTCAAGAAAATTCAATTGTATCTATTAGAAGTTGATGTCTAAACCAACAACGAAAGCTCTTGGATTTGGATATTCGTTCAAGCTGATGTTGTTGTTATCTTCTGGATCAACACCTTTCCAAGGGCTCCAGATAGCAAGGTTTTGACCTTGAACATACAATCTTGCACTCTTAACAATTGTTGTACCGCTTGCAGTTTTGATTGTAGGGATTGCATAAGACACAATCAAATTTCTGAAACGTAAGAATTTAGCATCCTTAACATCAGATGAGTTAAATCCTCTATCATATGCAGAGCTTTGGTAAAGTTTAACATCACCTGGTTTTTGCCACTGATTGTCAATCAACTCTCTGGAAGCTCTAACCGCCTGATGGTAACCCAATGTACCTCTGGTAATCCAGTTACCAGTATTGTCGTAACGAGTTACATCAAACTGATATGAGAACAATGCAGAAACCGTAATGGCTTTGAAACGAAGATCTAGGTTAAATCCACCCTGATGCTTTGGTAAATAAGTACCATATTTAGCAAATTGCCCTGCCTGAGCTTCAGAATAAACAGTTGTGCCGTTAGGTCCTTCGTACATTGGACGACCAGTAGCAGGATCAGCACCTAAGTAGTTGGTAGTATAATGAGAACCGTAAGGCAATCCTCTTCTAATGATGAAAGTACCTACAACATATTCATTTACTAGACCAAGATCTTCAATCCTATTTTTGTTGATAGAGTGGTTTACACCTACAGTGAAACCGAAATCTCTTTTCTTAATAACGTCAACATTCGCTGTTGCTTCAATACCCTGGTTGGTCATTACACCTGCATTGATTGCTAATGTTCCAAATCCAGTTGTACCAGACAATGGTTGGTTTACAAACAAGTCAATAGTCTTGTTTTTGTAAACATCAACAGTAAATCTTGCACGGTTTTGCCAAACAGCAAAGTCGATACCAATATTTGTCTTTTGAATTTTCTCAATCTTCAAATCCGGGTTACCTGGGTTATTAGGAACAAGACCCACTACAGCAGATCCTGCATAAGCAGCTGTTCCGAAAGTAGGCACCTGAGGACCTTGGTAGTTAGGTACTCCATTCAATGGAACTCCATAAGAACCAGAAGTGATGGATCCGATGTTTGGAATGATACCGTAGCTCGCACGAACTTTCAAATCTGTGAAAATTCTTTGATTAGCCAAGAACTTCTCTTTTAGCGCATTCCAGGTAAAACCTGCAGACCAAGTGGTGATTTCACGATTAGAAACATTTACGATTCTGGATGTACCATCTCTTCTGATATTCGCATTAATTGAGTATTTACCATCGTAAGTATATCTAGCTGTCGCGAAATAAGAACGGATACCAAATCCTGATTTTGCAGAAGAAGCGTTCTGAGGATAGGTTGCAGCACCGTTAGTAGGTAATGCTCCAGCTCCCTGACCAGTTTCAGTTAAACGTGGGTCAAGATTAAATAAAGTAAGACCCATCGCTTTAGTCCAGCTACGAACCACTTCAAAATAAGCACCCGCTTCTACTTCATGAACATTCGCAATACGCTTAGCAAATACCAAGCTGCTGGTGTTGATGATCTGAGAAGTTAAACGGTAACCTTCCTGAGCCAAACCACTTTGGAAAGACTGAAGAGAACCAATATATGATGCCGGATTAATGTAGCGAGAGTTTTGATCGCTTGCTACATCAATACCAAATGTGTTCTGAACGGTTAAGCTCGGCAATAATTTGTAAGCAACAGTTAAACCAGAATTAATTTTTATTTGGTTTGTTGTTCTTCTAGAATTTTGTATACCTTCTAATAAGTTACCTACCTGACGAAGTGCTAATGGAGTTGATGCACCAAAAATGATTGAACCATCCGCTCTG
The DNA here is from genome assembly GCA_039805185.1 of Bacteroidota bacterium. Classification (GTDB taxonomy): domain Bacteria; phylum Bacteroidota; class Bacteroidia; order Chitinophagales; family Chitinophagaceae; genus Sediminibacterium. The sequence continues at coordinate 4,504 of JBDLUU010000011.1, read as the reverse complement.
AAAGGATTCTCATACGTTTTAGCACGATAAGTCATTTGAAATGGGTTTCTTGCACTATTACCCAATTGCTCACCTTCAGAGAATCTGGTGATTGAATAACCAATTTGGTTATTGAAACGTACGCTCAATTTATCAGCGGTATGGTCAACATTCAAACGAACGGTGTAACGAGTTAAGCTAGAACCCAAGTCAATACCTTGCTGATCAAAGATACCTGCTGACATGAAGAACTTGGTTTTTTCATTACCACCAGACATATTCAATTCATGTGTTTTGGAAACTCCAGTTCTATACAATACATCAGGCCAGTAAGTATCAATTGCCTTGATACTGTCATATAAAAACTGCTTTCTTGCAGCAGTCATACCAGCAGGAATAGCCGGGTTATTTGGAGAGTAAGTCCAACCTGGTGTGTTGGTGAATCTTTCTCTTTCTTCGTATGCAAACATTTCAGCAGTGTTCATCAAATTCAAACGGCTGAAATCTGGTGCCTGAGTAAATCCATACTGATTTCTGAAAGTAAAGTTGGTAGGACCACTTTTACCTTTTTTAGTAGTGATTACAATTACCCCTGTACCACCTCTTGCACCATATAAAGCTGCAGAGTTTGCATCTTTTAATACAGTGATAGATTCAAAGTCGTTAGGGTTAATTGTCTGCATGTCAAACGCAGGCAAAGGAACTCCGTCAATTACATACAAAGGCTGTGCACCTGCACCGGCAATCGACTGAATACCTCTGATAGTAACTGTTGCAGAAGAACCTGGCTGACCAGATCCTGAGTTAACCAACATACCAGGAACACGTCCCTGTAAAGCCTGGTCAAACGCACCTACTGGTACAGTTTCAACTACTTTTCCGCTTAATACAGCAGCTGCACCAGCAAACTGGGTTTTCTTTTCTCTGGAATAACCGGTTACAACCACTTCGTCTAAATTTTCTACCGTAGAGCTAAGTGATACATTCACGGTATTACCCTTACCCAATTTGATTTCCTTAGGGGCAAGGTTCAAACCAGAAACTACCAAAGCGGTAGCGGTAGAAGGAACAGAAATAGAATACGTTCCGTTCTCTTTTGTTAGTGTACCTGTACTAGTGCCTTTTACCAATACAGAAGCCCCTGAAACAGGCTTTCCACTCTCGTCTGTAACTGTTCCTGTGATGGTTCTGTTTTGAGCCTGTAGTTGAAACAAGCTGATTAACAGACACAGGAATACTGTGACTAGTTTTCTCATGATTAAGTGTTTAAGTTTTGGACAGCTAATATAGTTAATGAAAGCTTAAAAGCCAAGGTTTACAAGAACTGAAAATGATAAACGGCATTTTATATTAAAGTATAAATATTTTATATAAGTAAGAAATTGAAAATTAGTTAACTAAAATAAATTATACTATTTTTTAATATAAAAAATTCATCTTGATTAAAGAAAAATTAAATTTTTTTTGAAGGATTCTGTTAACATTTAGTAAACCTCAAAAAAAAGGTCCCGGCGAATGCCAGGACCTTTTAGGTGTATGTTTCAATTAATTAGTTATATGAATCCAATTAGTTGTCTACACAAAGCGGATTTAACAACAATTCAGTTGAAGAAATCGGCCAGATATACTGCTGTGCAGTTGCAGCAATAGCACCCACACCTGGTTTTGCAGGCAACGGCAAACCTAAACGGGTTAAGTCGGTACCAGCCAAACCTTCACCTAAGAATTCAATTCTTCTTTCGGTTAAGATGGCATTTGCTAAAGCATCTGCATTGGCAAAGTCAGCAGCAGTAAATACAGTGGAAGCATCAGAACGACCACGAACCGCATTTAACAATGCAATCGCTTGCGCATCTACTGTATTGGTAGAACGAACTCTTGCCTCGGCAAGGTTCAATAAAACTTCTGCATAACGGATTACAGGAGCATAATCTGTAAAGATAGAAGCTACACTGTACTTGGTTAAGTAGCTCTTACCACCAAATACGCCTATCATAGATCTTCTTCTGTCAGTTGTCTTCCAGCCTGCATCAGAAATGATACCTGTTGATAACAAAGAGTATTCACCATTACCACCGTTAAAGGCAGCTGGACCATAATAATATCCTAACTGATTTTGCGTGCCTGGTGTTTCATTGGAAGCAAAAGGCATAGACAAAATAGATTCAGTGGTAGTATAAGGCGCTTTGAATACATTGGTTATATCGGCCTGTAAAGCATGAGCAACACCAGAAGTAGCAGTGAATGGTGCAGTTGCACTTACAATCTTATTTGCTTCTGTTATTACATCAGTATAACGACGCATACTCATGTACACTCTGGTCTTCAAAGCAATAGCAGTATTTCTGTGTGCACGAATGGTATTATTCAGTGCATTGCTATTTGTTACAGGAAGGTTTGTTTCAGCAAAATTTAAATCAGCTAAAATCTGTGTGTACACTTCAGCCACTGTTGCTCTTGCCTGAGCATAGTTATCAGAACCCGTGTTTCCTTTTAAACGCAAAGGCACACCTGGCTTTGATCCATTACCATCCCAGAAAGGACGTGCATACAACTGCAATAAAGAGTAGTAACTCATTGCTCTTAACAAGCGGGCTTCTGCCTGATAGTTATTGGATAGTGTTGCGCCAACAACAGCAGTTCCCTTAGATGCCATTCCGTCAAGAAATACATTCGACAGGTTAATAACATAATAAGCTCTGGACCAATGGTTCTGTACAGAGTTGGTAGAACTGTTGGATGGTGTATAGTTCCAAACATCAAAACCAGTTACAACGTTGGTTCTGTCGTTCATGAAATCTCCACCGCGGATATCGTTAAAAATCTGATAACGACCGCCATACATACCCGCATTCTTGATGGAAGAGTAAATGGCTCTTACCTGTCCTTCAATTCTGTCTTTGCTATCAAAAGCGGTAAGATCAGAAATGACATTGGTAGGAACCGGATTCACAAAATTATCTTTGGCGCAAGACGTCAGTTGAACCAACCCCGCTGCCATTACAATATATAATAGGTTCTTTTTCATTTTTCTGAATTAATAGTTTAACAATTAGAATCCAACATTTAAGCCAATAGTAATTGTGCGTTGGTTAGCTACTGTATTTCTGTCGATACCAAAGTTGGTTGTACCGTTACCGTTAGAAGATACTTCAGGATCTGGACCAGGATACTTGGTAATGATTAACAAGTTGTTTCCAGATACATAGAAACGGGCATTAGAAATTTTAGCTTTGTCTAATAAAGATTTAGGAAGATTATATCCAATGGTTAAAGTTCTTAACTTAATGAAATCACCTTTGAACACGTTGATATCAAGAGGGAAAGAAGAACCGTTTGAAACGTTATCTCCAAATACAGGCTTTGGAAACTCTGTAACATCACCAGGCTTCTGCCATCTGTTCAATACACCTACTTCGTTGTTCCAGAAACGCTGATCTCTTAAACCAGCTTGTGTTCCGTAATACAAGTAGTTACCCATTTGGTAAGTAAACAATGCATTCAATTCAAAATTCTTGAAGCGAAGGTTGTTTTCCCAACCACCGAATATTTTCGCATGTGTATTCTTGTAAACAATTGCATCCGCACTACTTACAGTAGGAGCCGTTGTTCCGTCAGCATACATGAAACGAGACTGACCTGCAGGAGCAACGTGCTGGAAGAATACCTGACGACCCTGACCATTGATGAAAATTCTGCGACCAGTTGCAGGATCCACTCCGGCAGTTCTGGTAACGAATAACATACCAATAGGCTGACCAGGGATTGTAATGCTTGGATTTTCCAAACCACCGGTAGAACCAATAATATTGGTGATACCAGGAGCCAGAGACAATACTTTGTTATCGTTGGTAGAAAGGTTAAATGAAGTAGACCAGCTAAAGTCTTTCTTCTGAATCACATTGTATTTCAAATCAAATTCGAAACCTCTGTTATACATAGAACCAATATTCGTAGGGATGCTGGAAGGCAAACCGGCAGAAGGAGGCTGAGGAACGAATAACAATAAACCATCGTTGTTACTGTTATAGTAACCAATTTCAGCAGTCAAACGATCGTTGAATAAACCAAAGTTCAAACCGATATCTGTCTTCTTACTGGTTTCCCATGTCAGATTAGGGTTACCTGCCTGGCTATAGCCAACAGTTGCACCACCACCATATAAACCAGAACCATAAGAAGATAAGGAAGCAAAGTTACCCAAGCCACCAATATTACCTACTTTACCATAGCTCGCTCTTAATCTCAAACTACTGAACACCTGATCCAGCTTCATATTCTGGATGAACTTTTCAGTTAACACATCCCAGCTGGCAGATACGCCCCAGAATGTACCATACTTGCTGTTTACACCCAACTGAGAAGCACCGTCTCTACGTACGTTAGCAGTTAAGAAATACTTTCTGTTATAGTTATACTGTGCACGGGCAAATTCAGAATATAAGTAGTTCTCACCTATTCCTAAACCAGAAGCATTTGGTGTAGCCCAACCGCCCTGAATATTAGTGAACGCAGGATCGGAAAC
>JBDLUU010000010.1:0-17990 GCA_039805185.1 Bacteroidota bacterium | reverse complement strand
CAAAGAACTTTAGTAACCACACTTCGTAGTCACCAGTATTTTGTAAAAGTGTCTTCCTAAAAAAACACCCTAAAAATCTACATCGTAAGAACTGGTTTTAATCTCTCGCTATCTCCTCTTTGCTCACCCCTCTCACTTCTGAACTTCCTTTCTAAACCTACTCAGAATCAATTATTTGCGAAGAACTTTCGGTCGTTATAAACCACCCTTTTACCGAACGGGCGGCGAAGATACGAAGCTTTTTTATTCCGCCAAATTTTTATTCAAAAATTTGAAACTTTTTTTCTCCAAACCTACTTTCAAAAACCTCTTAAAGAACACCCCCTTTTGGTTAAGCGGGATGCAAATATAGGACAGATATTTTAGCTGGCAAATGTTTTTTGAAATTAATTTAAGTGCATTTGCCAGAGCACAATACTGGCAAGGGTTTCAGGAGGAAAAATTTTTTAAGGGAAAATCACTCTTGCCAAAAAAAGTCCCTGTGGCGGTGTACTGAAATCGGCTTTTGTACAGTCCTTTGCTTCAATAATACTTCTGAACTCATCCAGACTGATTTGTTTGCGCCCCACTTTCAGCATGGTTCCTACCAATCCGCGGACCATTCCGCGCAGGAACCGGTTGGCAGAAACCGTATACTTTAATTGTTGAGCGGCGGGTTTGCTCCACCCGGACAAATCAATGGAACAATAATGCGTAAATACCTGGGAATTGCGTTTGGCAAAACTGGTAAAGTCTGTATACTCTTTTACTATGTTGGCAGCTTCCTCCAATAAATCAAAATCCAGTTCAAAAGGATAATACCAGCCCCGGTCTTTCATAAACGGATCTTTCTGCTGATATATATAGTAATGATACTCGCGGCCTAATGCATCAAAACGACAATGCGCTGTATCACTTACACAACGAATGCTGCGCACGGCAATATCATCTGGCAAAATCGCATTCAGGTTATATATATGCTTATTGGTAATGAGGAGCTCTGTATCAAAATGAAAATAATTCTGCAACGCATGCACGCCCGCATCGGTTCTGGACGAACCCGTTAAGGCAAGAGGCTCTTTAAACAAAGTAAGCATGGCTTTTTCCAGAGCCAGTTGAACGGTAGCAGCATTATCCTGAATCTGAAAGCCGTGATAGGCAGTTCCTTTATAGGAAAGTTCAATAAAAAATCGGGGCATGTTTTATCGGTTCTGCTTTTTCTGAGCCTCAGGAACGGTAACCGGTTTGGGAACCGAAATTAAAATAAACAGGTTCTCGGCCTTACCTCCATTTCTTACTTTATATACCTGCTCAATGCCTGCATCGGTTACACGATCAGATAATTTTTCTATTTGCTTCTCTCCTGGCTGAACACTGATGGGTTGTTCAGGCGCTTCTCCCCTAACGAGGGCAAGGGTTACCATATCCATCAGCATCCATTCCCCATCCTGGGTAATTTTTAAAGCATAGCCTTTGGGCTTGCTGTTGATGCTGAATTTAAAATTGTATTCCCGATAAGCACCGGAGGGAAAACCCAGCACCATGCTATAATCGCCATTCGGCAAATTGGGAATTAATAAATACCCTTTCGCATTAGAAGAATGGATATTACCTTTAAGCTGTATATGATAGGGCTGATTGTTTTCGGACTGTATATACAAAAAGTTATTCTGGGCATTGGATAGTAAAGCCATCAAAAAAAATCCAGTTAAAAAGGATAAACGGTGTAGCATACTACGCATGAACATGTAAACTTGCTTTTTTCAAATTTACTACTTAAAACAGATTATGAAGAAACTATTACTGATTATTGCGCTGGCACAGCTGGGCAATATAACAGCGCAGGAACCCGCAAAAGAGACGCAAAAGCTATACAGGGCGTTTCCGGAAAAAATCAATAACCTGGTACATACCAAACTGAATGCAAGCTTTGATTACAGTAAGTCAAGGTTGAACGGAAACGTCTGGATAACCCTGAAGCCGCACTTTTATGCAACAGACTCTTTACAGCTGGACGCCAAGGGAATGGATATTAAGCAGGTAGCCCTGGTAAAAGCTGGTAAGAATATTCCATTAAAATACAAATACGACGGATGGGTGCTACGCGTAAAGCTGGATAAATCCTATACACGAAATGAAAGCTATACCGTATACATAGATTACACAGCTAAGCCCAATGATTTAGAAGTCAAGGGGAGCGCGGCCATCACAGATGCAAAGGGCCTGTATTTCATCAATCCCACTGGCGAAGACAAAACCAAACCTACACAAATCTGGACCCAGGGAGAAACAGAAGCAACTTCTGTATGGGTACCCACTATTGACAAGACCAATCAAAAAACAACACAGGAGTTTAATTTAACTGTGCCTGCCAAATATGTAACACTGAGCAATGGCAAATTGGTAAAGCAAACCATGAACGCGAATGGAACCCGCACAGATAGCTGGAAAATGGATTTACCCCATGCCCCTTATTTATTCTTTATGGGAGTGGGTGAATACGCAGTGATAAAAGACAACTACAAGGGCAAGGAAGTAAGCTATTATGTAGAGAAACCTTATGAAAAAGTAGCCCGCAGGATTTTTGGCAACACGCCTGAAATGATGCAATATTTTTCAAGCAAATTAGGCGTGGATTATCCATGGGTTAAATATAGTCAGATCACCGGAAGAGATTATGTAAGTGGTGCCATGGAAAATACCACGGCTACCCTGCATCAGGAATCGGCTCAACAGGACGCCAGAGAATTAACAGATGGTAATAGCTGGGAAGGAACGGTTGCGCACGAATTATTTCACCACTGGTTTGGAGATTATGTAACTGCAGAAAGCTGGAGTAACCTAACCGTAAACGAAAGCTTTGCCGATTACAGTGAATATTTATGGGCAGAATATAAACAAGGAAAAGACGAAGCTGCTTTTATTAACTGGAGTGCCATGAATGGATACTTAAACAATCCTTCTGAAGCAAGCAAACACCTGGTAAGATTTTACTACGATACGCAGGAAGACATGTTTGATGCGGTGAGTTACAGTAAGGGTGGAAGAATTCTTCATATGTTAAGAAAATACATAGGGGATGATGCCTTTTTTGCATCCTTAAATAAATACCTGACGGATAATAAATTCGGAACAGGCAGTGCACATAAATTAAGACTGGCTTTTGAGGCAGTTACAGGCAAGGATCTGAACTGGTTTTTTAATCAATGGTATTTCAACAGCGGTCATCCAAATTTAACATTGACTCAGCAATACGATGCTGCTGCTAAAAAATTAATGGTAGTCATCAAGCAAACACAGACCCATCAGATTTATCAGCTGCCTGTGCATATTGATATTTACCAGGGCGCCAACAAAAAAAGAGAAATGGTTTGGGCAAAAAATGCTGCAGACACATTTTATTTTGATGTGGCCACACAACCAGATTTAGTAAATTTTGATCCTGAGAAAGTACTGCTTGCTGTGAAAAAAGAATCCAAAAATTTGGAAGCTTATGCTCATCAGATGAAATATGGCGGTCATTATTTAGACAGAAGAGAAGCGATTGATTTTGCGGGCAAAAAAATTACAGAACCAGGCGCGTATGCTTTGGTTGATGCAGGATTAAAAGATCCGTATTTCAGAATCCGAATGAAGGCATTGGGAAGTTTTGGCAATGCCAAGTTAACGGAAGCAACCATCGCAACCATTGAAAACCTCGCTAAAAATGATCCGTCAAAACTTGTAAGAGCAGATGCCATCAGCATACTGGGCCGATTGAAAAATCAGGCATATGCTCCTGCTTTTGAAAACTACACAAAAGACTCTTCCTATTCAGTTGCAGGCGCAGCCTTATTGGCATTGAATGATCTGGATGGCAAGAAAGCATTTGCCATTGCCAATGAATTGAAAAATCAACCAGCCAAAGGAAGATTAAGTTCAGCTATCGCTGCGGTGATTATTGCTAATGGTGATGAGTCTGCATACGAATATGTTATGCAGAACTTTAATGATATGCCTTTGTCTCAGGCTAAGTTTACAGCAATAGGATCCTTGGTTGAATTTTTATCTAAAGTAAAAGATGCAACAAAATTCAAAGCAGGTGTGGATGCTATCATAGAATTCAGAAATACTATTCCGTCCAGTGCCAGATCTCAAACAGACCCTGTAATTAACAATATGTTTTTGAAAGGACTGGCTACCAAGAAAGAAGCCAGTGGAGAGCAGGCATTGGCAGATTATGTAAAAGAAAAGTCCAAACAATAAGTTCGTATTGATTCACTTGAATTGAGTAGCGATAAAAAATTAGCCCTGGGTTCACCCGGGGCTTTTTTGTAAATGAGCTAGATAAAAAACGCGTTGCGCAACCTATTTACATTAAACTAAAAATTACCAGGAACCTCCTGCTCCGCCACCGCCACTGCTGCCACCGCCAAAACCACCGAAGCCACCGCCGCCGAAGCCGCCTCCACCAAATCCACCGCCTCCGCCTCTATTATTCCCTCCCAACAAGGAAGACCACAACAAAGCTTCAGCCACATTGCCCGCACCTCTCCGGCTCATCATTCCGCCACCACGACCGCCTCTTCCACCACCGCCACGGCCTGCGAATAAAATAAATATCACCACAATAATGATAAAGATGAAAGTGAGAACGGATCCACCATCCTCTCCATTATTGTTTTTTCGTACGCGTTTGGTTTTGTATTCTCCAACAGCCGCTTTTGACAAGGCATTGATGGCATTATCAATTCCACGATAGTAATTCTGTTGTTTAAATTCAGGGACAATTTCGTTTCTGTAAATGCTGGAAGCAGTTACATCAGGGATAGCGCCCTCTAAACCGTACCCTACTTCAATCCAGATTTTTCTGTCTTCAATAGAAGCCAGAATAAGGACCCCATTGTTGGTTTTTTTATTTCCAATGCCCCAGGAACGAAACAATTTATTGGCGTATTCCTGTACCTCGTAGCCCTCCAGTGATTTCAGAATCACCACAGCAATCTGATTGGAAGTACTGTCGTCCAGTGCCACCAGTTTTTCCTCTAAAATGGCTACCTGCTCCTTGCTTAAAACACCCGCATAATCATTCACCAGTCTGGGAGGATTCGGCGGTGGAATTACATTTTGTGCAATGCCCGTTACATAGGAAACAACCAACAATAGTATGAGCAGTAACTTCTTCATTTATTTTCCAAAAACTATCTCGTCAGGTAATTCATTTTTGTCAGTAGTTCCGTCGTAAGGGAAATGTGTTAAGAGGGCTTCTCCTATATCTTCAATAATATGGCAGATGCCTTCAATAAAATGCTTCTCCTTGAATTCGGAGATCATCATCTCCACTTCTTTCAGCCAAAAGGCATGGCCCACTTTCTGGTGGATCCCTTCATCCCCAAAAACAGCCAACTGATGATCCCCCATAGCCAAATACAACAGCACCCCGTTACGGGATGCTGTCTGATCCATTTTTAATTGGTAAAATATTTCTTTAGCCCTGTGAACCGGATTTACCAGCTCACAATTGGATTCCACATAAATTCTGATTTCGCCACTCGTTCGCTGTTCAGCTTTTTGAATGGCTGCAACAATGGCATCTTTCTCTGCCTTTGTAAAATATTCTTTCTGTTTTTTTCCGAATAATCCAAACATGGGCGGATTTTAGAATTTAACTTCTGGTGCTTTCTCGGAACCTGCTTCTGCTTTAAAACCTTCTTTCACTTTAAAGCCCGTAATGCTGGCCAGAATATTCATAGGGAAAGATCTGGCTTTTACGTTATAGGCAGCAACAGCCGCATTGAAATCATTTCTGGAAACCTTGATACGGTTTTCAGTTCCTTCCAACTGCGCCTGTAAACCACGGAAAGCTTCGTTAGCTTTTAGGTTAGGATAGTTTTCGGTCACCATTAACAAACGACCTAAAGCCTGAGATAACTGGCCCTGAGAAGACTGAAACTCCTGTAATTTCTCCGGAGTCAGATCTTTTGCATCCACTTTCATCTGTGTTGCGCTGGCTCTGGCTTCCACCACGGCCTGAAGGGTTGACTGCTCAAAATTGGCTTCTCCTTTAACCGTATTCACCAAATTAGGAATCAGGTCTGCCCTGCGCTGATAATCACTTTGTACGTTGTTCCAGGACTGGCTTACGGTTTCATCTAATTTAACCAATCCGTTGTAACCACTCATACCGCATCCGCCAATTAATACAATTAATCCGATAATGACAATAAGGGTAATTCTCTTTGTGTTCATGTTTTTATATTTGAAGTATTGAATATACAAAACGGATGCCATATTTATCGGGTGGCAGAATGACATTTCACATTTTGCAAACGTTTTTCACCTATTTTTGCCCAAATTTTAAAAATCTCCGAAACGATAGGCTATGTCAGTATTAGTAAACAAGCACTCAAAAATTATTGTTCAGGGTTTTACCGGAACAGAGGGAACGTTTCATGCTACTCAAATGATTGAGTATGGAACCAATGTGGTAGGTGGCGTAACACCCAATAAAGGTGGAACAACCCATTTAGATAAGCCCGTATTTAATACAGTAGCCGACGCCGTAAAGCAAACCGGTGCGGATGTGAGTATCATATTTGTACCACCAGCATTTGCTGCAGATGCCATCATGGAAGCTGCTGAAGCAGGAATCGGTTTGGTAGTATGTATTACAGAAGGTATTCCTGTTCAGGATATGGTAAGAGTTAAAAATTACTTACAGGGAAGCAAAACCCGATTAATCGGGCCAAACTGTCCAGGTGTAATTACAGCAGAGGAAGCTAAAGTAGGTATCATGCCTGGCTTTATTTTCAAAGCAGGACGAATTGGTATTGTTTCAAAGAGTGGTACCCTTACCTATGAAGCAGCTGATCAGGTAGTAAAAGCCGGATTAGGAATTAGCACTGCCATTGGTATTGGTGGAGACCCAATCATTGGAACCCCAACCAAAGAAGCGGTAGAATTATTAATGAACGATCCGGAAACCGATGGTATCATCATGATTGGTGAAATTGGCGGAAGCATGGAAGCAGATGCTGCGCGCTGGATTAAGGACAATAAGACCAAGCCTGTAGTAGGATTCATTGCAGGACAAACTGCTCCTCCCGGAAGAAGAATGGGACATGCCGGTGCTATCATTGGCGGTGCAGATGATACAGCTGCTGCTAAAATGAAAATCATGGCAGAATGCGGTATTGAAGTAGTAGCCAGCCCTGCTGATATTGGTAAAACCATGGCTGCTGCACTCAAAAAATAAACAAGCAAATTGTTAATAAACGACCCGGAGCTTTATCGCTTCGGGTTTTTTTATGCAAAAAACAGCATCTTGCATCATAAGCAGTACATACCTAATTGATTTCTATGCGCCTACTATTTTCTCTCATCATACTAGTGATTTCCTTTCAAATAAATGCACAGACAACAGATGCTTATTATTCTGAGCAATATAAAATCATTGACAGTTTATTGCTTAAAGACAGATTGCCCAAAACGGCATTGGAAAAAGTGAAAGCATTGCACAAAAAAGCAGTAGCAGAGAAAAAAGAAGGGGAGCAAATTAGAGCCATCATTTATGAAACAGAAATTGATCAGGAATATACAGAAGAAGGCTATACCCAAACCTTGCTGGCATTAAAAAAAGCCAGTCAGCAAGCCAAAGAAAATCCGGCACTACAATCGTTATTACATGTATTGATTGCTAAAAAATACAATGAATATTACGAGAACCAGAAATGGAATTTGCACAACCGGAAAAACTGGAGTGCGCAACCTTTAAAAGATAGCATTGAAGCCCAATTCAAACTGGCAAAAGCGAATACAACACTGCTAAAAAACAATTCACTAAACGTATATGCTCCTATTATGGTAGGGGGATCAGAACCGCTGCAAGATTATACTCTCTACGATCTGCTCTTAATTGAACAAATAAGGTATTACTCCGAGGGTTTGGGAAATGCGGCCAGTGAGGGTAATCAAAAAACCGTGTCTGCCTTATATCAGGAATTGATAGATGGAAAAAAAACAGGCGATCCATTGCAATATCGCTTTCGTTTTAGTTTTCTGAAATGGCAGTTTCAGGAAAACATGATACAAGAGAAGGAATATGCAACCGCACTAACGCAATTCACCAAAATAAATGCTGACAGATTTAATAAAGTAGAGTCCAACGCATCAACAATTGCAGCGGCATACATATCAGTAATTGCAGATGCTTATAACGAACTGGCAAGGCTTACTGCAGAAAAAAGCAAATCCTATCACCCTTTCAGAGATACGGCCAACCGATATGCATTCGTGCATGCACTGGCTATTATTAAAGAGGCAGAGAAAAAAGTTGAGCCAGAGCAGATGAGCAAAAGCGGTTTGACCGATTTGCAGAATGAAATCAAGGACAAGAAAGCCTGGATACAGGTAGAAGAATACAATGAGAGCAACAAACCATTTCGGGCATTTCTCCAATTTAAAAATCTGGATACACTGTATGGAAAAATCTACAAAGTGAATTTTGGATTTTATCCCAAAGGAATTCAATCAGAAGAAATTTTATCTACTATCCTGAAACAAAATTTAGTTAGAGAAATAGCGATACCTCTCCCATCTGCCGGCGATTATCAAACACATTTTACAGAGTTTAAGATAGACCCGCTTTCAGATGGAACATACCTACTGTTAACCAGTGCTGGTAAATCCTTTAATGTATCAAAAGACAAGTTGGGATATACCATATTCAATGTATCCAACTGGGTCTACATCAAAGACAACCAACAATACTTTATCAGAAATTATGCAGATGGAAAACCTGTAGTAAATGCATCCGTAAGTGTAATGCAAAATGTATATAACCGAAATACAGGTATTTCAGAACAGAAAACCCTCTTAGAAACCAAAACAGATGAGCAGGGCGGTTTTCAGATCACACAAAAAGTAGATAATAGCATCACTGTTCAGGTAAAAAATAAAAACAGCATTTTACAGTTTAGTGAGTACCAATATCAATTCAGAAGCTTAAATAGCGAAACAGACCCATCCATTCAATTTGAAAAGGGTAATAAGCGAATGCATTTTTTTACCGACCGATCCATTTACCGACCGGGGCAAACCATCTATTTTAAAGGCATTGCCATCACCAAAGACTGGAATACAAAACAACCCAAACTGATTACTGAAAAAACACCTGTGCGTTGCTATCTCTATAATGCCAACTGGCAAAAAGTTGATTCCCTTTTTCTTAAGTTGAATTCCTTTGGAAGTATTACAGGCCAGTTTCCTATTCCCAACAAAGGGCTTACCGGAGCATTTACCATTGTAGCAGTTGATTACAACGATTCAAGAGTCACCGTTAAGGTAGAAGAATACAAAAGACCAACCATTCAGCTGGTCTTTAACCAACCTAAGTCTGGCTATCGTTTAAACGATAGCATACATTATACCATTCAGGCCATGGGCTATGCAGGGAATGTAATCAACGGAGCAAAAGTGGTGTACACAGTTAAGCAATTCGGAAGACGCCCACAACCCGAAGGCAATATCATTGCATCCGGAAATGGTATTACCGATGCCAGTGGAAAATTTATTATACCCTTTAAAGCCTTGTACGATAGTTCAAAAAGCAAAGAAGAAGAAGTAGTATCCATTAATTATATTGTTCAACTAACCGTCACTGATTTAAACGGAGAGAGCAGATCGGGCAATATTAATATCAGCGCCGCAAAAACCGCATGGAGACTTTCTATTCAAACACCCACGATCGTTTTTCAAAGCAAACTGAAAAATATTGAAACGATCGTGCAAGACCTGAATGGAAACACAAAACATATTCCCGTACAAACATCCATCTATAAAGTGGCAGAGCCAACAAAATTTATTCGTAAAAGATACTGGGATCGTTCGGATATGCATATCTATGACTCCCTTACCTACAGAAAATATTTCCCGCATGATGAATACAACCAGGAAACAGAAATAGAACACTGGCCTGTTGCAGCTTTGGCATCAGATTTAGGTATGGTTGAAGCCGGCACCTATAAAGTAATCGCAACTGCCATTGACAGTTTTGGGCTGCCACTCCAATCTGTACAGTATGTACAAGTGATTCATCCGGAAAAATCAAGAAAATATCCAGATCTGTTACAATTGTATTCTGCTACCACTACAAAGCCAGGCGATACTTTACATATTACAAAAGCATACCCTATCCCTAATGCCTCTGTTATACAAAAAATAAAAAGAGGAAATAAAGCTTCGACTTATCAATATAAACAAACAGAAAATATTTCAAGGGAAGCAATCATTATTAATGAAGAGGATAAGGGCGGAATATTTTTGCAGGAAGTATTTATTGCAAACGGAAGAATGTATACACAGGCTCAATCCATTGCTGTACCTTTTTACGACAAAGAATTATCTGTTAAAACAGGCACATTGAGAAATGTCTTTGAGCCAGGCGCTAAGGAAAGCTGGCAAATTGAAGTAGCCGGCAACAAGGCAAATGAAAAAGCAGCAGAAATACTCACAGGCATGTACGATGCCAGTCTGGATGCATTGAATCCACACAATTGGAATAGATTAAATATTTGGAACAATACCAATTACGATGATAGATTTTACAGCACCCTATTCCGAGCCAGTCATATTACCCTATTACACGACTATCAGTGTTTCTGTGAAGCAAAACCCTATACAGATCCGCAACTACTCAGTAGTATTCCAGTTCAATGGAAAATGAAAGAAAAGGTTTTATATGAAACACAGGCAAAACGATCCATTGCGGCTGCACCCCCGGCCAATATAAAAATCAGGGGAACAAATTCCGTGATGGAAGAAGACTATGATAAAGTGTATACTTATGTGGAATACAAAGATCCGATAACAGGAGATATTTTCCGGAACGGAAGAACCATTCCCGCCAACAAACCTGCTGATGGATTTGAGCCCATCAGAAAGAATTTCAATGAAACAGCATTTTTTATCCCACAACTATATGCAGACAGCACAGGTAAATACATATTCAGCTTTCAGTTTCCGGATGCAACAACCCAATGGAAATGGATGACGCTGGCCCATACCAAAGAGCTGGCCGTTGGTTATACAGAACAGAAAGTATTGACACAAAAAAGCCTGATGGTGCAACCCAATCTTCCCCGTTTTCTGAGAGAGGGCGATCAGATGGAAATTCCGGTGAAGATTGCCAACCTAACCCAAAAGGAATTAACAGGAACCATAACACTGGAATTGATTGATGCCACCACCAATACACCCGTAGACGGATGGTTTCAGAATGTATTTCCTCAGCAATATTTCACTGCAGAAGCCGGGCAATCTGCTATTGCACAATTCCCTGTACAAATTCCATTCAGCTATAATAAACCTTTGCGCATTCGCATGATTGCAAAGACCAATACTTTCAGTGATGGGGAGGAACATATCATTCCCGTTTTAAGTAACAGACAATTCATTACAGAAACCCTTCCGATATACTTATCCAAAGACACAACACAGACATTTAGCTTCAGCAAACTCTTGAACAACCAAAATGAAGGCATTAGTACAGAAGCACTAACCGTTGAATACACAACGCAACCTGCCTGGAATGCCATACAGGCATTGGGTTATATGAAAACCGATCCGGAACAATCTGCCATTCAGCAATTCAGTCGCATCTATGCCAACCTGATGGCATTGCATATCCTAAAAAAATATCCGGTGATGGCAAGAACCCTGGAGGCCTGGAGAAAAGACAGCACAGCTTTGCTCAACCCATTAGAAAAGAACAATGAATTAAAACAGATTTTACTGGAAGAAACCCCCTGGGTATTAGACGCAAAATCAGGAAATCTCTTATTAAAGAAACTGGCCAACCAGTTCAATGAGGAAAAAATAACTGCTGAAAACGAAGCATGGATTATCCGTTTAGAAAAGTTGCAGGGTAAAGACGGAAGTTTCAGTTGGTTCGAAGGTGGCAATGCAGATCCTCATATTACCAATTACATTTTAACCCAAATTGGGAAGCTAAAAAGAATCGGCGCCATTGATCCTTCCTTATCCGCAAAATTGAGAGTGATGCTGGTGAAAGCCAATCATTACATGGACAGTGAGATACATTACCGCTACAAAAAAGAAAAATCCGCAACGCAGATTAGCATTCCGCTGGACTATTTATTGATGCGCAGCCTATACAGAGATATTGCCATTACCAATGATTCAGCTTATCAGTTTTATGTAAAGAAAGCGCTGTCTAACTGGTCGCAGCAAAATCTATATGGCCAGGCGATAGCAGCTTTGCTCGCTCATAGAAATAATCAAACTCCTTTAGCTGAAAAAATTCTGAAATCATTCGCAGAACAGTCTATGAATGATACATACAAAGGAATATATTGGAAAAACAGAACAACTTCCAGCTGGTATGCCATGCCAGTTCAACACCAGAGTATGATGATTGATTGTTTCAGTGAAATCAATGCTGCAATACCTAAGCAACCTTACAAACAACTCATCAGTGGTATGCTTACCTGGTTAATTGTAAATAAAGAAGCCAATCATTGGGGAAACAGTATGAGCACAACAGATGCTGTTTACAGTATAGTAGCCAATGCAGGAGATTGGTTCGGCAATAAGAGAGCTGTACAAATTAAACTGGGCAACACCACCACTATCGGAACTGCCACTGAAAAAGCAATGGAGGGATCGGGTTATTTTAAAAAGAGACTGGAAGGCAATAAAGTAAATGCTTCCATGGGGACTATAACAGTAACTACTGCTACTCAAAATATGGTTTCCAATCAACCTTCTTATGGAAGTATCTATTGGCAATATTTAGCGAATATGGATGAGATCACTGCCAGCAAAGGAGATATTGAAATCAATAAGACCATCGAGGTATTCAGAAATAATAAATGGATTGCATTGAATGAAAATGAGCCAGTTAAAGTAGGAGAACTATTAAATGTAACGCTGAGTATAAAAACAAACAGGGACATGGACTATGTGCATGTAAAAGACTTAAGACCTGCAGCCACAGAGCCTACAGATGTATTAAGTGGCTACCAGTGGAAGAGCAGAATTATCTATTATCAGAGCACCAAAGATGTTAGTACCAATTATTACTTTCATTCCTTACCCAAGGGTGAGCATCAGCTGAATTATACCATGCGAGCAAGCCATACCGGCTTGTATACGGCTGGCCTGGCATCTATTCAAAGCATGTATGCACCTGCACTGAAAGCACATTCCAATTCCATTAAAATCAGAATTGAACAATAAATATGCAGGTAGACACACTGATTATAGGACAGGGTTTATGCGGAAGTTTTTTAAGCTGGAACTTATTAAAAGCGGATCAGCGAATAATGGTGGTGGACAGTTCCAATCCCTTCTCGGCTACCAAAGTGGCCAGTGGTGTTATCAATCCGGTTACAGGAAGAAGAATTGTCAGAACCTGGGAGATTGAAACCTTTATGCCATTTGCGGTTAATGCTTATCAGGAAATGGAAAGGGAACTATCCATTGAATTGATTCGCCAATGCAATGTGCTCGATTTTCATAGTACACCTGAAAATAAAATTGCCTTTACCGAAAGACTGAAAACAGAAACAGAATATTTGTCCGAAGTGGATGACAAAAAATGGGAGTCACAATTTCATTTCCTGTTTGGTATTGGTGAAATACATCCCTGCTGGCTTATACAACTGAATGATTTACTGGATGCGTGGAGAAAGAAATTGATTTCAGATAAGGCTTTGGTAGAAACGCATTTCAACTTTCATGACTGTGTAGTTAAGGATGAATCCATCCAATGGAAAGATATAAAAGCGAATCGCATTATTTTCTGTGACGGGAATGCAGGAGCTACCAACCCTTGGTTCCAACTTCTCCCTTTTGCACCCAATAAAGGAGAAGCCATTATTGCCTCCATACCCGACTTACCCAGAAACCATATTTACAAACAAAGTCTGAGTCTCGTTCCCTGGAAAGAAGATTTGTTCTGGATAGGTTCTACCTATGAATGGAAGTACGATCATCCCAATCCCACCCCGGCATTCAGGGAAAAAGTAGAGAACCAATTAAAGAACTGGCTCAGGATACCTTTTCAAATAGTAGATCATATAGCATCGGAAAGGCCTGCCAATATTGAGCGCAGACCTTTTGTTGGGTTCCATCCGATTCACAAAAATATTGGCATACTCAACGGAATGGGCACCAAGGGTTGTAGTCTGGCACCTTATTTTGCTCATCAGCTAACGCAATATATCATCAACGGGGAGCCCATTCACCCACTGGCCAGCATTGACCGATTCAAGAATATTTTAAGCCGCTAATTGCCCACAAAAAATTAATATTGTGCCTCAATTTAATCAGGCATGGAGCAAGCACCTTTAGTACACGATGACAGATACGATATTCCGTTAAAATACCGAAAGATGGAAAACCTCCATATTGTATTCTGGTTATTCAAAGACGTGGCCTGGTGCCTGGGTTTCAAATGGCTGGGCACTTCTATGATTCTTCCCACTTTGCTCATTTCTATTATCATTGCCTACAGAACCCGTCAATACATGTCGGAACTTTGCCATAACCTGGCAATAACGGTGTGGATTTCTGCCAACTCCTATTGGATGGTCAGTGAGTTTTTTGGGTTTGATCATATTGAAATCTGGAATGGCTATACGTTCAAGCATATAGCATTGATTCCATTTACTTTGGGAATTTTAATACTGGCTTATTTTTATTTAATCTGGAAACCAACGCAGAAAAACAAATCTGCATTCTAAATAAACAAGCCCCACTCTTCTGCTGCATCATCAGGCCCCACTTTGTAGCGGCTTTCATCCCACTCCGGTAAAAAATTCAGGTCATTTAAATTCATAGTGGGAAGTTAATTCATTTCGGCTTTTAAAAAGCGAGCTGTATGACTGGTTTTATGTTGCAACATTTTTTCGGGTGTTCCTTCAAATAAAATCTGTCCGCCTCCATCACCACCTTCCGGGCCTAAATCAATAATATAATCGGCCATTTTAACTACATCCAGATTGTGTTCTATCACCAAAACCGTATTGCCTCTGTCCACTAATTTATTCAGCACATCCAGCAAATGACTGATGTCCTGAAAATGCAAACCGGTAGTGGGTTCATCCAGGATGTAAAATGTTTTCCCGGTATCTTTCTTTCCCAGTTCTGTAGCCAGCTTTACGCGCTGTGCTTCACCGCCACTAAGGGTTGTAGCTGACTGCCCCAGCGTAATATATCCCAGCCCTACTTCCTGCAATACTTTAATCTTTCTGTATAAATAAGGAACAGGCTGAAAAAACTCACAGGCTTCATCCACGGTCATATTCAGCACATCGCTGATGGATTTCCCCTTGTAACGGATTTCCAATGTTTCCCGATTGTATCTTTTACCATTGCACTTTTCACAGTTCACATACACGTCAGGAAGAAAGTTCATTTCAATCACTTTCATTCCCCCTCCTTCACAAATTTCGCATCGGCCACCTTTCACATTAAAAGAAAAACGACCGGCAGCATAGCCCCTGATTTTAGCTTCTGGTACGGCAGCAAACAGGGTTCTGATTTCGGTAAAGAATCCGCAATAAGTAGCAGGATTGCTTCTTGGTGTTCTTCCAATAGGTGACTGATCAATTTCAATCACTTTATCAATATGCTCCAGCCCCTTCACAGAATGAAAAGGCATGGGCGTTACTTTACTATTGTAACAATGCTTGGCCAGAATAGGATACAGGGTTTCATTAATCAAAGTGCTCTTACCACTACCGCTAACACCACTCACTACTATTAAATTTCCCAACGGCAAGCATACGGAAACATTTTTTAAATTATTCCCGGATGCTTTATTCAATTCCAGAAACTTTCCGCTACCTGCTCTTCTTTCCGCGGGCACCTGGATACGTTTTTGTCCATTCAGATACTGTGCGGTATCTGCTCCGGATTCCAGCACCTGTTGTGGTGTTCCTTCTGCCACAATAGTACCCCCATATTTTCCGGCACGGGGACCAATATCTACCAGATAATCCGCTGCCAGCATGATGTCTTTATCGTGCTCCACCACCAACACACTGTTACCAATGTCACGCAGATTTTTCAACGCCTGAATCAACTGATGATTGTCGCGCTGATGCAAACCAATAGAAGGCTCATCCAGTATATAAGTAATGCCCTGTAATTGAGATCCAATTTGTGTAGCCAGTCTGATTCGCTGCGACTCTCCTCCACTAAGGGTTCTGGAAGAACGATTCAGCGAAAGATAAGTTAGGCCAACGTCGAGCAGGAATTGTAATCGCTCCCTGATTTCTTTTAAAATATCTTTTGCAATTACATTCTGTTTCTTGCTCAATCTATCTTCCAGATTCGTGAACCATTGCTGCAGCTTATCGAAATTCAATGCACTCAGTTCAGCAATATTTTTATTGTCAATTTTAAACCAAAGACTTTCTTTTCGCAATCTGTCTCCGTTGCAACTAGTGCAAACTTTTAATTCCATGTATTGCTCAACCCACTCACGCATACCATCCGATTTTACACCGGCAAACCAGCGCTTCAACATCGGAATAATTCCTTCAAACTCTCCTGCATAGGGATCTGCACCTACGCCCTCTGTTTCAGCAGGATCAATCATTAAACTATCCCCATCCGGATTTCCGTACAACAGAATATTCAATCCAGCAACGGGTAAGTCCTTTACAGGCTTATCCAGGTTGATTTTATTTTTCTTTGCCAGCTGCTCTACGTTACGGAACATATAGGCATCTCTTTGCACACCCAGTGGTGCAATCCCTCCTTCCTTGATACTCAAATTCGGATCGGGAATTACAGCAGACAAATCAATGGAATACATATGTCCCAATCCTTTACAGGTTGGGCAGGCTCCATAAGGTGAGTTAAAGGAAAAAGAATTCGGAGAGGGTTCTTCATAGGATATGCCCGTGTCTTCGCACATCAGTTGCTTGGCATATTGAACCGTCTTATTGGTGTCGTTCAACAATAAGAACATAAGGTCCTTACCCATTTTCAAGGTCTGCTGCACACTCTGGCTAACGCGAACTCTCAAGTCATCCGTAACCTGTAAGCGATCAATCACCACTTCAATATCGTGAATCTTATATCGGTCAACCTGCAACTTGGGAGTCAGATCGATAATTTCTCCGTCTACCCTCACTTTCAAAAATCCCTTCTTTCTGATGTCTTCAAAGAGTTCCCGGTAATGTCCCTTTCTCCCTCTGATTAAGGGCGCCAGCAAACTCACTTTTTTATTTTTATACTTCGTATAAATATTGTCAACAATTTCCTCTTCACTAAACTTGACCATTTTTTTACCGGTCTCATAACTGTAGGCTTCCCCAATCCGCGCATAGAGCAAGCGCAGAAAATCATAGACTTCTGTTACAGTTCCTACCGTTGAGCGTGGATTCTTATTAGTTGTTTTCTGCTCAATAGAAATCACCGGAGACAGGCCTGTGATTTTATCTACATCCGGTCTTTCCATATCGCCCATGAATTGTCTGGCATAGGCACCAAAACTTTCCATGTACCTGCGTTGTCCTTCATTGTAAATGGTATCAAAAGCCAATGAAGATTTTCCACTCCCACTTACACCTGTAAAAACAACCAGTTTATTTTTAGGAATAGCAATATCAATGTTTTTCAAATTGTGCTCACGCGCACCCATTACCTGAATAAAATCATTGTCATTCACAGGAACCGGTGCAGAAGGAATCGATTTCTTTGCCATAATAGTCAATAAAGATACAAACAAGCAGAGCGTAACAAAGTTCAAGCACATACCCTACCAATTTAATAGACTTTAAATTTGGTGAATTAAAATCTCGTTTGTACATTTGCGACAGTTCTTTCATAATCTTATCCAGAAAGGCGGAGGGTTTTGGCCCTGTGAAGCCTTGGCAACCCATATTACTTTAACTCAGTAGTATGAAGGTGCCAATTCCATCCTGATAAAGCAATGCTTTAACGGGGAAGATAAGTCAGAGTCAAGCTTTTATTATTACCGCAAGGAAAATTATATA
>JBDLUU010000009.1:0-47971 GCA_039805185.1 Bacteroidota bacterium | reverse complement strand
CAGGGTAAATTTCATATTACATTGGATGCCAAGGGATTTGCCAAAGACACACTGGTGTTTAAGATGCCCAATTGGATGCCGGGGTATTATCAACTCATGAACTATGCAAAAGGAGTAGATTCATTTCAGGCGAAGAATCAACAGGGAAAGGCATTGGCAGTGAATAAGCTGGCAGATAATACCTGGCAGGTGATTGCGCCCAAGAAGTCTACTTTTACGCTTACTTATCAGGTTAAAACCAGTAGAAAATTTGTAGCCAATAGTTTCATAGACAGCGCTCATGCTTATATAGTACCTGTAAATAATTTTCTTTATGTAGAGGGTATACTTCAACTCCCTGTTCAAGTGCAGGTGATCAATTCCGATCAACCCGGATTTAAAAAAATAGCAACAGGATTGGATAAGGTTCCCGGGAAAGCCAATGTTTTTACTGCTCCCGATTTTGACATTTTATATGATTGTCCCATTCTGATAGGCGATTTAAAAGAACTTCCACCTTTTACAGTAAGAGGTGTGCCTCATCGTTTTATCGGATATAAAATGGGAAACTTTGATGAGCAGTTATTCATGAATACTTTGCAAAAAGCAATTGAGCAGGGTGTAAACATTATTGATGATATTCCATTTAAAGAATACACATTTATAGGCATTGGTCCGGGCAGAGGAGGTATTGAACACTTGAATAACACCACGGTTAGTTTCAGTGGGAGTGAGTTGAAAACACAGGCTGATATCAACCGCATCATGAATTTTTTAAGCCATGAATATTTTCATCACTACAATGTAAAACGAATCCGTCCGGTAGAACTTGGTCCATTCGATTATGATAAAGGTAGCCGTACCACACAGTTGTGGATCAGCGAAGGAATCTCTGTTTATTTTGAATACCTGATGGTAAAGCGAGCCAAAATTGTTGACCAGCAAATGTTCTTCAATAATCTGGCGAATAATATTACCGCACATGAAAACAATCCGGGTAAAGTTCACCAGAGTTTAATTCAGTCCAGTTACAATACCTGGTCCGATGGACCATTTGGCACCAGCGGTATTGATAAAAACAAAGCCATTTCCTATTATGACAAGGGTCCGGTTGTGGGAATGATTATTGATTTAGCCATCAGACAGGCCTCTCAAAATAAAAAATCCCTGGACGATGTAATGCGGTTCATGTACAGGGAGTATTACCAGAAACTAAAGCGTGGATTTACCGATGCTGAATTTCAGTCTGCCTGTGAGCAAATGGCAGACAAGTCACTGGCTGCTGAATTTGATTACGTATACACTACGCAACCCATCAATTACGATCAATACCTTGGATTTGCGGGTCTTGAGCTAGTTAGTAGCGTTGAGGAAAAAGGAAACACCAAAAAAACGATGTATCGTATTCAGGCAATCCCCAATATTACTCCTGCTCAGAGCGCGATTTTGAGTTCCTGGTTGGGGGAGTAGAAACACCGTGAAATCACGGTTTCTTTTGGTTTGCTAAAACCCTATTTTGCTCTGATAAAAAGGGTTTATGCATAAGTTATTGCCATGGTCTTATACCTGCGGACTATTACTGTGTTTGTTTCTTAGTCAAAGCAGCTGTACCCGTATGCCTTTGCAAAGTATTACCCTTTCCGAAAAAATTCAGGAGGAAGGAGAGAGAATGCACCGGCTGAATCTTTTGTTGGTTCACCAGGTATTTGCAGCGAAAAAAAACAGGGTAAACGACTTTATTCAAAAAGAGTACACAACAAAAATAGTGGCAAAGATGACGGAGGATTTAGACGATGAAACAGATCCTAAATCGGTATTGCCTGAAATGATGGCGTCGGCTTTGCCCCTAATTACAGAAAGACAGTATGCCATGCAGCTGGCATTGGATTCAGCTAAAATAAAATTACTGGATCAGCTGAATGCAGATTTTAAACAGTATCAGCTGGCTACTTCAGAGATGAAAAAATTACTGGAGTCTGCTGTCAAATTAAGCGAAAGCAAGAAAGAGTTGCTGAATCAATCGAATTGGTTGAATAAAAAAGGAATCAACTACGAAGCGCTTTCAGCATTATTAGACCGGTTTATTCAATCCTCAGGAAATATGGGAGGCCTGGTTGTAAACCTGAACAAAGACCTCGAGAAAATTTTACAATAATAAAGTTGCTATCATTTTTCGCAATCCTATTTAAGGCAAACTAAATCGTATTTCAGCATGGAAAATAACTGGAAAAAAAAGGCAGCAATGGCTCAAAAAGAAACCGACGCCGAATTATCGAAAGAGATTAAATCACTCAGCAGCTTTAATCCCCCCGGACTAAATGAATTATTGGCTGAATATAACATGGATAACAAGGACTTTACACAACTCATGAAAATAGTGAAAGACCATACCAAAAGCAATAATGACAAGGCAAAAGCCATTGCCAACATCCGGAATGGTGCTGAAATCGTCATCGGACTCCTGGGAAAGCTACTGTAGGGTTCCCCCCAAAATCCTTAATTTTGCCCTCTCATGAAGGCAAAAACACTCAAGAAAGACAAGGTTAATATTATTACACTGGGTTGCAGTAAAAACCTGGTTGACTCCGAAGTATTGAGCGGTCAGCTCGCGGCGAATGAAATTGATGTGGTTCACGAGAATACCAAGCTCGATCACAATATTGTGGTGGTGAATACCTGTGGATTTATTGATAAGGCAAAAGAAGAGAGTATCAATACCATATTGGATCAGGTTGAATTGAAGCGCAGAGGTAAATTAGATAAGGTCTATGTTACGGGCTGTTTAAGTGAGCGATACAGAGGTGATTTGGAAGCAGAAATGCCGGAAGTGGATGCCTGGTTTGGTACCTTGGAATTGCCTTTGATTCTAAAACAATTTGAAGCAGATTATAAAGCGGAGCTCTTAGGGGAAAGAATGTTGAGCACTCCCAAGCACTATGCCTATCTGAAAATTTCTGAAGGTTGCAACAGAACCTGCTCTTTCTGCGCCATTCCTTTGATGCGCGGAAAACATATCAGCCGCACAATTGAAGATCTAGTGAAGGAAGCAGAAGCCCTGGTACAAAAAGGGGTGAAGGAAATCATGCTGATTGCTCAGGAGCTTACTTATTACGGTCTGGATATATACAAAGAAAGAGCATTGCCCAAATTGTTGGATGCATTGGCGGATGTGAAGGGATTGGAGTGGATTCGTTTGCACTATGCTTACCCGAGTAAGTTCCCGCTAGAAATACTGGAAGTAATGCAAAGAAGAGACAATATCTGCAAGTACCTGGATATGCCTTTGCAACATGCCAGTAACAACATGTTGAAAGCCATGCGTCGTAATATTACCCGTGAAGAAATGTCTGAATTGATTCATGAAATCAGATCCAGAGTGCCAGGTATTTGTTTGCGTACCACTTTGATTGCTGGTTTCCCAGGTGAAACCGAGGAAGACGTAGAAGAATTAAAGGAATTTTTACAGGAACATCGTTTTGATAGAGTAGGGATATTTAGTTATAGTCACGAAGAAAATACCAGTGCCTATGACCTGGAAGACAATGTGCCTGCTGAAGTGAAAGCAGCCCGTGCACAGGAAATCATGGAAGTGCAGCAGGAAATTTCATATGAGAAAAATCAGGAGAAAGTAGGGCAGGTGTTCAAAGTTTTGATTGATAAAAAAGAAGCAGGTCGTTATTTAGGCAGAACAGAATTTGATAGTGTGGAAGTAGACAACGAAGTGGTTATTCACAGCAAGAAAAAACTCGCAATTGGCGAGTTCGTTCAGGTTAAAATAACCAAAGCTTATGATTACGATCTGGAGGGAGAAGTAGTGGGTTAATGGGTTTCATTCCACTAAAACTTAAATCCGAACGTTAGCATGATATTTCCTCTATTGCCGGTTTGATTGGCGAATGTATTGGGCTTATCATTGAGCCTGTAAGCGAATACGGCATCTTTGTTCATGATATGTGAATAGGAAAGATCAATAAACATTCCTTTGTTTCTGTAACCAATACCGCCGGAACCAATTACCCTGCTGGCTTGCAGTGCTTCATCCTGATAGGGACTTCCATAATAGGCTGCACCCAGTCTGAACATAATGGTATGAAACTTTAGTTCACCTCCGATTCTGGCATTGATATTTCCCTTTAGATTATCAATAATTGCATCGTTTAATGCGGTGTAATAATTTCTGAATGCAGCGTTAGATGCGTTTTCACTTGCCACTGCAAATCTTGCACCCTTGTAGTGAACATATTCCAGATCGGCACTGATGAATCCCTTTTGTAAGCGGGTATCACTTACTTCTCTCAAAACAATACTAAAACTACCAATGGCTCTCCAGGGAGTCGTAATAGTGTATTTGCTTCTGCCTGGCTGCCCGTTGTTGAGTCTATCACTGCTTTCTGAACGTCTGCCTGCATAGCCTTCTGTGTCGGCAATTAGGGAAGCTCTGATTCTATCGGTCATAGAAATGATCTGGGGGCTGTGGAAGGCAAAACCGATTCTTACATAATCGGAAGGTTTGTACAAAGTACCCAGTTTCAGTCCAATCCCTGCTCCCTGTGAAGTGTAGGTTTCTCTGAATTCAAAGAAACTAAACTGATTGCCGGGATCGTTGGATTCGTCTTTTTCACTGTAGAATAACTCTCTGGAATATTTAATAATCGGAATGGTTAAACTACCACCAACATATAATTTGTCTGCCATATTTCCTGCCAGGCCCAGTGCAATTTCACTGTACCCTCCGCTGGTTCTGGCATTGTTTAATTGCTTGATGCCAGCTGAAATTGGAACCAGACTCTGGTATCCTGCAACAGATCCGCCGGGTCCACTTAAGGTATCCACTAAAAAGGTTCTGAAGGCCAGTGAGGATCCAAAAATATAATTGCTCAAAGCGGCATTGGTATCTGCGCGGTCGCGGGTGAGTTCTTCCAGGTATTTTTCAGTGAAAGAACTGAAATTGTTCGAGCCGGAAAAGCTTATCTGATTATTGTAATTGGCCAGTTGATTCACAGAAATAGCGAATGCCGAACTGGTCCATTTGCTGTATCCACTTTTATTGGTTCCCGCTAAAACCAAACCACTGGTACCTAAACCAAACCCAGATCTTTTTGAACTGGTATCACTCCCTCTGTAATTGAATTTATTGTTATTCATGACCAATCCGGGAGAAAGAACCAATTCTCTGGTTTTATATAAACCAATACCAGCAGGGTTTACATGGTTTGCTGTAATATCACCTCCCAACGATCCCATAACACCACCTACTGCCATATTTCTGGCTGTTCCATTAGGAGTGAACCAGGATAGCCTGATGGCTTCATCAATTGATTGGGACTTTGCGGATAAGAAAAAAAATGCCATGCCGCTTATAAATAAGCCGAAATACTTTTTCATACTTGAGTTGTTAATTGCTGGCAATATTAGTTTCTTCCACCTCTGCCTGAACTTGCGCTGGAACCTGTGCTGCTGAAACCTCCGCTTGCTCCA
Source organism: Bacteroidota bacterium (assembly GCA_039805185.1). Taxonomy (GTDB): domain Bacteria; phylum Bacteroidota; class Bacteroidia; order Chitinophagales; family Chitinophagaceae; genus Sediminibacterium. Next base: position 42,514 of record JBDLUU010000009.1, on the reverse strand, counting down.
CCAGCATTGCTGTTGGTCATCGGCATAGAACCGTTATTGCCAAAGGTTCTGATAGCACGATCAAAGCTGTTGGATTGCCCTCCAGGGGTGCTTGGTGTAGAGAAAACACGTTTTACTAAGTTGCCAAAATTATTGCTGCTGCCATTAGAGCCTGGTGCATACCAGTTGCCTCCTTTTGTAGAATTGCTATTGTTATACATTCTGTTTCTCAATGCACTTAAATTGGCTCCGGAACCACCTGAAATGATACTGGATTTTGGATTGGCATACGTAATAACAGAGTAAAATGGATTGTTCCAACCGATAGGGTTCATTATGCCACCACCATAGAAGCCACCTCCATAAAATCCTCCCCCGTAAAAGCCACTGCCAAAGAAATTATTCCAGGCACTGAATCCGGGTCTGAAACCAAATCCAATATTCCATGGGTTCATCACATAGGGATTCATCATCCATGGATTCAATGAATTGGCGAATCCAAAACTATACGGAGAAAAATCATAACGCATATCGTTCCAGTAGCTGAAATTATCAATTGCACCCCAACGATCTCTGTTGGCTACTTTCATTCTCAGGTAACGGTCATCCATTGTACTCACGTATTCCTGATAACGGTCATCATTGTTTTTCCCACTTGCATAGGCATAGGTTTCTCTTTCTTCACCAGGAGAGAAATATACATCGTCGGGCGTTTGGCCTGATTGATAGGCCGTGCTGCAGCCACTTAAGATGGTAACAAGTGTTAGCGCACTAAATACAAGCTTTTTCATGATTTTCCTTTTTAGGTGCATCAATTTGGTTGAATGAAGTTACATACATTTGCGCATGGTAGCCTCAAGCAATTAAAGGCAAATTACATGCCAACTAACAAATGTTAGTGTTGTTTAGGTTAAAAAAAATAAAAATATTTATGGGAAAGGAGCTTACCTCAAGATCGCAGGATTATTCACAATGGTATAACGACTTAATTATCAAGGGCCAGCTGGCGGATTATTCTGCAGTAAGGGGCTGTATGGTCATCAAACCCTACGGATTTGCCCTATGGGAAAATATGAGGGATGTGCTGGATAAAATGTTCAAGGAAACCGGGCACCAGAATGCTTATTTCCCGCTTTTTGTACCAAAAAGTTTATTTGAGGCCGAAGAAAAGAATGCAGAGGGCTTTGCAAAAGAATGTGCAGTTGTTACGCATTACCGTTTAAAGACCGATCCTAATAATAAAGGCAAATTAATGGTTGATCCGGAAGCAAAACTGGAAGAAGAGCTGGTGGTTCGTCCAACCAGTGAAGCCATTATCTGGAACACTTATAAAGGGTGGATTCAAAGCTATCGCGATTTACCGCTGTTGATTAACCAATGGGCTAATGTGGTTCGTTGGGAGATGCGCACGCGTTTATTCCTGCGTACAGCAGAGTTTCTTTGGCAGGAAGGTCATACCGCACATGCTTCTGCGGAAGAAGCGATTGAAGAAACAAAGCGCATGCTCGACGTTTATGCTGACTTTGCCGAAAACTGGATGGCTTTACCGGTTATTAAGGGAGTAAAATCGCCGAACGAACGTTTTGCCGGAGCGGAAGACACTTATTGTATAGAAGCTTTGATGCAGGATGGTAAAGCATTACAGGCAGGCACTTCGCATTTTCTTGGTCAGAATTTTGCCAAAGCATTTGATGTGAAATTCAGCGATAAGAATAACCAGTTGGATTATGTATGGGCAACCAGCTGGGGCGTAAGTACCCGATTGATTGGCGGATTGGTTATGGCGCATAGTGATGATGATGGTCTCATTTTACCTCCAAGAATTGCACCTGTTCAGGTGGTAATTGTTCCTATTTATAAGGGTGATGAGCAAAAAGCGCAGATTGATGAAGTGGTTGGTTCCATGATGAAGGAAATGAAAGCGCTGGGTATTACAGTGAAATACGATGATGCAGATAATAGCAGACCGGGTTGGAAATTTGCTGAATATGAATTGAAAGGGGTTCCCGTTAGAATTGCAGTAGGAGCAAGGGATCTGGCGAATCAGGTAGTTGAAATTGCCAGAAGAGATACCAAGGAAAAGCAAACGATTTCGCTGGAAGGAATTGGTGTTTATGTGAAGGACTTATTGAATGATATTCAAACATCCATATTTAATAAGGCGAAAGCCTTCCAGCAGGAACATATTACACCTGCCAATACATGGGACGAATTTGTCAATATTCTGGATAGCAAGGCAGGATTTGTTTCTGCGCATTGGGATGGTACGCCTGAAACAGAAGAGAAAATAAAAGAATTGTCTAAGGCAACCATTCGTTGTATTCCGCTGGATAATCCACAGGAAGAAGGTGTTTGTATTTTATCAGGAAAAAAATCTACCCAAAGAGTATTGTTTGCGAGGGCATATTGATATATTTATTATATGGAATATAATAAATACAGTCTCAGCTTCAAAGGAAGCGGTATGTCCTATTTCAGGATATTACTGGTAAACATCATATTAATCATCATAACCCTGGGGTTGTATTATCCATGGGCCAAAGCAAGGTCACTACAATACTTCTACAGCAATACCCTGTTCAATGAACAGGCATTTGTATTTACTGGTACCGGCTCAGAAATGTTTAAAGGATTCATCAAGGCATTTCTCCTGTTAATAAGTGTGTATGGTTTGGTAACCTATCTGGTTTTGAATGAACAGGAATTAGTTGGAGCCGCACTGTTTTATATATTTCTTGTTCTTCTTGTTCCATTGGCTATACATGGTTCATACAGATACCGGTTTGCTAAAACAATGTGGAGTGGTATCCGATTTGGCTATACTGGCGATAAATGGGAACTGTTTGCACTTTGTATAAAAGGAACTTTGTTGACCATTGTTACATTTGGCATTTATGGTGCCTGGTTCATGATGAATCTCAGGAGATATTTATTGTGTAATGTGAAAGTGGGTGATGCAAGGTTTGCTTATAAAGGAGTGGGAGGTGAATATTTATGGCTGAATATTAAAGGATATTTTCTAAGCATCTTTACGCTGGGACTATACTTTTTCTGGTGGCAGAAAAATTTGTATGCTTATTTCATCAATAACCTCAGGTTAACAAGAGGTGAACAGACCATGTTGCTGCGTTCAACTGCAACGGGAGGAGATTTTCTTGTTTTGATTTTACTCAATCTCCTGCTATTTATTTTTACACTTGGATTGGCCAGTCCATGGATTGCAGTAAGAACCATGCGCTTTTTATTTTCTCATATGGTGCTGGATGGAACCATTGCATTTGATGAATTGCAGCAGACCCAGCCCAATTATGATGATGCTACCGGCGAAGATATTGCCGACTTTTTAGACTTTGGATTTGTTATATAATGGAAATAATCAACGCTGTTCAATATTTTGATGGCTTACAGTCAACGCCTCAATCTGCCTTGCTATACATTTCTGCTGAAGGCTTCTCTCTTCAGGTTGGTTCCGTTTGGGATGCATGTGCACCTGTATTATTTTTTCCCAAAGGGGAATGTTCTTTTCAAAAAACAAATCATCAACTCATTGTTTTTCTGAATAAAAAAAGCGGTGCTTATTTTACAATCGGCATAAATGAATCCATAGCAAAAGAAGTCATCCATCTGCTACAGTCGGCAGAAAAATCAATAGCTGCCAGTTTATTTAAACTAAATGTTTTTACGCTATTGCTTCTGGTAGTCCTTTTATTCTCAGGGGTATATTGGGGTATATCAACAATTGTTCCCTGGGCAGGATTAAAAATCATCAAGCCGGAAACTGAAACGGAACTGGGTGAAAAAATGTATGAGTCAATGATGGGAGGCGTCAGCATTGATAAAAGAAAAACAGCGCTGGTTCAGGACTTTGCCAATTCGCTGGAATTAAGCAAAACCTATCCCATAAAAATTACCGTAGTTAAAAATCCGGAAGTAAATGCTTATGCCATGCCTGGTGGAAATATAGTGGTGTACTCCGGAATTTTGAGAACCATGCAATCGGGGGATGAGCTGGCTGCATTGCTGGGTCATGAAGCAGCCCATATTAATGAAAGACATAGTTTGCGATCTGTTTTGCGTTCAGCTGCAACAGGATTAATGATATCTGTTATATTTAATGATGTATCCGGTATCTTATCTATCCTGGTTGAAAATGCGGAAGGTCTCAGATCTATGCAGTTTTCAAGAAGCATGGAAGAGAATGCAGATGAAGTGGGCATGAAAATGCTGGTGAAAAACAAAATCAATCCGCTGGCGATGAAACAACTCATGCAAACGCTAAAAGACAATGCCCCGGATATGCCTACTGTTTTAAGTTTCATTTCTACTCACCCTGCAACGGATGACAGAATTAAACACGCGGAGTCTTTTGCTATTCCTTATAAAAACAGTTCCTTTGCAGCCAATCCTCTCAGGGATTCTATCTGGAGAGAACTAAAGTAAAATGAAGCAGAAAGAAATTCATCCCGCATTACAGCCTTATCTGGAAGGGCAGGCAATTTTAATTGATAAACCCGTTCACTGGACTTCATTTGATGTAGTCAGAAAAATCAGAAATATCACCCGAATCGTAAAAGTAGGGCATGCTGGCACTCTTGATCCATTGGCTACCGGACTATTAATTGTGTGTACAGGTAAGTATACCAAGAAAATAAATGAATACATGGGGATGGAAAAAGAGTACACCGGTACTTTTACTTTAGGCGCTACCACACCTACTTATGATTTAGAATCTGAGCCCGTTAATTTCTGTAATACCGACCATCTTACTGAATCACAAATAAAGAAAGCTACGCAGGAATTTACCGGACCCATTATGCAGGTTCCGCCAATTCATTCTGCTATCAAGCAGGAGGGTAAGCCTGTTTATCTGGCTGCAAGAAAGGGGATAGATGTGGTGCTGGAACCAAGACCCGTTACTATTCATGCATTTGAAATTGAAAAAATTGAATTGCCGGTTGTTCATTTCAGAGTAGTTTGTTCTACGGGAACCTATATCAGAAGCCTGGCCAATGATTTCGGCAAGGCATTGGGAGTAGGGGCATATATGAGTTCACTTAGAAGAACCAGAATTGGCCATTTTCAGGTATCAGATGCAGAAAGCATGGAATCCTTCGAAACAAAAATTGAATTATTGAAATCCTAGAAAGGTAGTCCTATTCCAAGCTGTAATGCAAAATTGGGAACTTTGATTCCATTAGGCCGCGTATCGTTCCAGGTAAAATCTTTAATGCTCATCCATCCGTTATTGGCTGCCCTAAGCGGGTCCTTCAATTTATAGGCAAAGTCTAATCGAATCAGAAAATAAGACATATCGAATCTGAGCCCGGTTCCAATACCAATGGCCATATCTCTTGTGAAATTACTAAGTGAAAAGCGAGTATCCATATCGGTAGACGCCGCTTTTTTTATATTCCATACGTTACCAATATCCGCATACAAGGCCGAGCCTATTTTAAAACTTCCGATACTGGCAAGCTGAAAACGATACTCAACATTAAATTCCAATTGCATGTCCCCGAAACGATCTCTGAATGCATTGGCTGCTGTATCCAGCTCACTTTGATTTGAACTTCCCAGTCCCAATTGTCTTAATCTCCATGCGCGCATACTGTTGGGGCCGCCAGCAGAGAATTGTTTGTAGAAGGGGAGGGTGGGCCCAATAATGGTATCCCCGCCATAATTATATCCCATGCCGGCAAAAGCCCTGTAAGCCAATTCAGATTTCGGAAACTTTACCGACTGCTTGTATTCTGTTTCCAGTTTTAAATAGCGATAAATATTGCCCTTTAGTCCAGGTATAAAACCAAATAGTCCTCCGGCTTCCTCTACAGCAATCCGGTAAAACTTATCCTTGGCCGGGTTTCTGCTTCCCTTTGTAGTTTTTACAAAAGAAAAACTCTGGCTCACAATACTACCTTCATTAAAAGATGCTTTCAGAAATGGATTTTTAATAATTAACTGATCCAGTGAATCCAGTTTAATAATTGAGTAGAGCTCAACATTGATGGGCTTATACAGGAAGGAGTTATTCCCTTTTTTCCATTCAAATCCATAACTGGTTGTGAAGTTGCGGATATTATAAAAATTTCTTCTGTCCACATAGCCCAGATTCACAGACCATAGGGTTCTTTTGTTATCCAGCAGGTCCAATCCCTTCCACGGTTTAAAGGGTTGAATGATTCCAGGGAATACATAGGTGTGCCCAATGTTAAAAAGAAAGGTCTGAAACAACTGATCCGGCTGATTACTGCTGTTCAAAATATTCAATTCAACTCCCGTTCTGATGGAAGCCACAGACTGTATTGCATTTTTCCAGACGTTTCGGTTGTTGTAGGAAAAATTGGTTGTGATACCCAGCAGATTAGTTACTCCAATGTCTGCAATATTTCTACTGGCTTCCAGGTCAACGGTGAAGCTCTGCTTCACTGCAGGCGTCATGAAGAAATACATGTCTAATGTATCTTTATCTCTGATTTCAGGACGAATGTCCACATTTTGCCAGGCAGGTAATTGTCCCAGCGCATTGGCTGTTTTAAAATAGCGTTGTTCGTTATAAATATCGCCTTTGGAAAAATAAGTGTCTTCTTTTAGTGGCCTGTAATTGAATAATCCCTTTTTATACCGGATGGTACCATTGGGAATTTTTTTCTCCAGAAAGGATTTGTCTTTCAATAAACTGTCCGGTACATCCGAAATTTTAGTTTCCGGATAGTAATGCAGATTGCCAATATGGTACTTGATTAAACGGGTACTGTCTTCCAGTTCTCTTTGTTTGATGGTAATGTCCCAGTTCGGATTTTCTTTTTTGGCTTTAGCTATTTCAGACAAAAGTTTAGCCTGTTCAAAAGGGTCTGTTGTTAAAGAAAATAATTTTGTATTGTTAGAATCTACATAAGCATATACATCTTCCCGTGTTATTTTATAGTAGCCGTTTTTTCTAAATAATCCGACCAGTCTGTCAAGTTCTTTGCTGATGATTTCTTTGGAATAGGGTTTGTCCTTTTTCAAAAAACTTCTGTTTGATTCAGCGCTGGCTAACTGCTGTAAAGCAGAATCATTCATTTCCAGGGTTACTTCTTCGATGCTGATATTTTTTCCAGCATTAATATTCATGAAAACACTGGTTCGGATCTGATCTTTTACCGTGTCAATTATATAGGAGTTGGTTAATTCTGCATAATAATATCCCTGTGCATTCAGATAAGAATTCATGAAAAGGGCGGAACGAGGAATATTGGTACTGTCGAATACTGCCGGATTCTTGATTTTGTAAAACAAGCCGAATTGTTGCTGTTTGGGTACTTTTAAACTATCGTCCCAGTAATTTTGCAGATCGTTTAATAAGCGTTTTTTCTCATCTTTGGTAAAATTGCCATTCAGGTTAATCTGATTGTTATATACAAAAGGCTGGTTCTTAGGATAGTTTCTAACCCAGGTTCTTTTTTGTTCAACACAGGATACCAGGAACAATAGCGTGAAAATGAATACAATTGTACTGAAGTAACGGGTATTTACCTTAAAATGCATAGACGATGTTAAGCAAGAATGAAGCCAAATATATTCAAAGTTTGTTCCATAAAAAACAAAGGGATGCTTTAAGCCTTTTTATTGTAGAAGGGGTAAAGGGAGTAGATGAGCTGTTGAACAGTTCTATGCAGGTTGAGAAAATATATGCATTGGACAATTGGGAGCATCCACTCATGCATAAGGCGCCAGTTGTCAGAATCAGTGAATCTGCTTTAGATCAGATCAGTGGTTTGCAGACTCCCAATAAAGTGCTGGCCATTGCGAAACAGCCGACAATGGTTTTGACCCCTCCTGAAAAAGGTCAATGGATACTGGCACTGGATGGAATAAAAGACCCGGGCAATATGGGTACGCTGATCAGAATTGCGGATTGGTTTGGCATCCACCAGATTGTAGCCTCAGAAGATTCAGTTGAGGTCTTTAATCCCAAAGTGATTCAAAGTACCATGGGTAGCTTTGCCAGGGTAAACCCGGCCTATACTTCATTAGAAGCATATTTTAAGGAGGCAGCATTGCCTATATTGGGCGCTTTGCTCAACGGAAATTCCATTTATACGCAACCAGCCCTTAAGGAAGGAATTTTAGTAATAGGGAATGAGTCCAATGGAATCAGTAAATCTTTATTGCCATTCATTACAATACCTGTTAGTATACCCAGAATGGGGGGAGCAGAATCGCTGAACGCTGCAGTGGCAGGTGGCATTTTACTTTCTCATCTTTTAAAACCCCGCTGATTTTTATCTGAACTGAATGGCCTGAATTGGTTTTATTTTTTTTACCAGCAATGCAGGAAGCAGTAAAATAATAAAAGACAATAACCAGGTTGCAATACATACCAATGCAATCTGCCACCAGATGATTAATACGGGAGCTTTTTTTACATAGTAAGCAGATTCGTCTAATTGAATAAATCCTGTAGTTTGTTGCAGTAGCACCAGTCCTACGCCCACAATAAAACCCCAAACGACTCCTTTAAATGCAATGCTACCTGCTTGATGCAGAAAGATCTGTATGACCTGACTGTCTCTTGCCCCCAATGCTTTCAGTATACCTATCATAGGGGTTCGCTCCAAAATTAAAATCAGCAGGCAGGTAACCAGGTTGATGATGGCAACAATGGCCATGATAATAAAAATCACATCCCTGTTCATATTTTGAATCTGCAGCCAGTCAAAAATATTGGGATAAATAGATGCTACAGTCCTGCTCATCCATTCGGTTGGTAATTCATTTTGTAAAATCTGATTGACCGAATCTGGTTGAAAGCCTTCCTTTACAAATATTTCATAACCCCCTATCTGATCAGGTTCCCATTGATTCAGTCTGGCAATTAAACGCAGATCTGTTAACATGAACAACTTATCGTATTCTTCAATACCTGTTTTATAAAGTCCTGTAACTTTCAACTTACGATAAGTGGTTTGGGTAGATTCATTGCCAACAAAATAGAGGGTAACTGTATCATTCAACCGAATATTCAGTAATCCGGCAATTTGTTCTGAAACAATAATCTCCCTGCTATACAGGCTGTCGCCAAATCCCAGCCATTTCCCCTTTGTAATAAATGGTTTGATTAAACTGCTGTCATAGGTTGATTCAACCCCTTTTAGCAAAACTCCTTCAATATTTTTGTTGTGAGATAGTACCGCTGATTTGGTAGCAAATGCCTGGTGCTTAAACACGCCTGCCTGTTGGCTAATCAATCCTTCAATTTGCTTGTTGCGGCTGATAGGTAATTCTTCGGCCATCAGGGATTTATCCGGTTCAAAATGCTGTACCCGGATATGCCCCCAGAAATTAAATACCTTTTGTGCAACCGTCTGTTGAAATCCATTGACAAAACAAATCGTAATGATCATGGCTGCAACACCTACGGCAGTGGCTCCAACCGACAATCGGATAATAAAACGGGAAAAGGTTTGCTTTTGATTAGCAGCTAATTTCTGAGCGATATAGGCTGGAAAATTCAAACGGTATAATTTTTGAACGATTCAAAGCTACTAATAATACAATTGTTTCTGTAAGTTTAATCTATGATGAAACGCATATACTCAATGCTACTGCTTTTAATAAGCAGTTCTGTGATGGCCCAGCTTAAACCGGATCATATTTACCAACCCAGTATCAAGACGCCGAAATTATTTCCATCGAATAATCAATTGGGGCTTCCCATCATTCAATTGAACTCGGCTGATCAGCTGGAACTTCATTTTGATGATCTGGGGAATTATCCCAAAAACTATTTCTACACTTTTCAATTGTGTAATGCAGATTGGACAGAAGCAGAATGGAGCCCTTTTGATTATATCAGGGGTTTTCAGCAAAACAGAATCAGCCAATATCGCATGTCTTCCATTGCACAGGTGCAATATGTACATTATCAGGTTAGTTTACCCGAAAGGTCCTGTGTGCCTACCAGAAGTGGTAATTATCTATTGAAGGTATTTCAGGATGCGGATACTTCTAAACTTTTGTTTACCAAACGTTTATATGTGGTGGACAATAAAGTGGGTATAGCAGCACAAATGCAACAGCCATTCAATCCATCGCAGCACAGAACCCATCAGAAAATTCAATTGTCTGTAAATACATCAACGCTCCAGGCAATTCAGCCCCAGCAGATTCAGACAACCATTTTGCAAAACGGGAGATGGGACAATGCTTCACAAAAAATGGTTCCTTCTTTTATACGAGGCAATATTCTTGAATACAATGCCGAGCAGGATTGTATATTCCCTGCAGGAAAAGAGTATCGCTGGATCGATTTAAGAAGTTTGCGATTCGAAAGCGATCGAATTGAACGCATCAGCAGAACCAGTATTCCCGTAACCGTGTATGCTAAAACAGATGCCATTCGAACCAATGTGCGGTATTTGTGGTACAGAGACTTAAACGGTTTTTTTGACATTTCTACAACCGAGTCCATTAATCCATGGTGGCAGTCTGATTATGCAGAAGTGGAATTTACGTTGGCAACAGACAATCGTCAACCCCTTAAACAGCCTGTATATTTATTGGGTGATTTTACAGGCAATCAATTATCGGATAGTTCTTTAATGGAATTTGACGAACGTAAAATGGTGTATTACAAACGGTTAACACTAAAACAAGGGTTTTATAGTTATCAGTATGTTGTGAAAGACGCTGATGGCCAGTATTCAACAGCCTCTTATGATTACACAGAAGGGAATTACTGGGAAACAGAGAATACCTACACCATTCTTGTGTATTACCGTCCTTTTGGAGGGAGACATGATGAATTGGTAGGCATCAGACAAATCAGCAGTATTCAGCCTAATTTGAGACTTTAACAATTAAGTTTAGGCAGGGCAGGTATTTAAGTGTACCTTCGCAATATTATTTATTTACAATTTTTACAATGGACACACAAATTCAAGGAACTGTAAAGTTCTTTAACGAAGAAAAAGGTTTTGGTTTTATTAAGCATGATGATTCCAACAAAGAAACTTTTGTACATGCAAATGGTTTAATCGACCAGATTGAAGCTAACGATAAAGTTATCTTTGATGTGCAGGAAGGCAGAAAAGGTTTGAATGCAGTAAATGTAAAACGTTTAAGCTAGTCTTAAATTACATACCTTATCAGAGGCCATCAACTTTCCGTTGATGGCCTTATTTTTTATCAGCGTATATTTGTCCCCTAATTTATTATTATGTCTGTTTTAATGAATCAACTGAAAGAAGCAGCGGCTTTTATCAGTTCAAAAACCAATCAAAAGGCCAGTATTGGAATTGTGTTAGGTAGTGGTCTGGGTAACCTGTCCAAGGAAATTAAAGTTGACCTTTCTATACCTTATGCTGAAATACCTCATTTCCCTGTTAGTACCGTTGAGGGACATGGGGGTAGTTTATTGTTTGGAGAGCTGAGTGGAAAGAAAGTGTGGGTGATGAGTGGCAGATTCCATTTTTATGAGGGGTATACTCCACACCAGGTTACTTTTCCGGTAAGGGTTATGCACTTACTGGGTGTAAAAACTTTATTTCTCTCCAATGCTGCTGGTGGGGTTAATCCTTCATTTAAGGTTGGGGATCTGATGGTTATTTCTGACCATATCAGTCTTTTTGTTGTAAATCCTTTGCTGGGTAAAAACGAAGAGGAATTGGGCACCCGCTTCCCTGATATGAGTGAACCTTACAGCAAGGAATTAATTGCCAAAGCATTGGAAATTGGGGTTCAGAACAATATTGAATTAAAGACAGGTGTTTATACCGGAGTTACCGGACCTACATTTGAAACCAGGGCAGAGTATAAAATGATTCATGTTTTAGGTGGAGACGCAGTGGGTATGAGTACGGTTCAGGAAAATATTGTAGCCGTGCATTGTGGTATGAAAGTTTTTGCCACCAGCGTGATAACCGATTTGGGTATCAGAGAAGAAGAGAATGTAATTACCCATGAAGAAGTGCTGGAAGCTGCAACAGCTGCAGAACCTAAACTCACTTTGTTATTCAAGGAATTGATTCGTAGTTTATAAGCTTTTACAGTGTTTACATGATGAAGCGCAGAACCATTCTAGGATTATTTATGCTGCTATTCGTTGTTACGGATACAGAATGGGGATGGGCGCAGGGCTTCCGGCCGGGTATGGGTTCTTTTCCGGCAAGTGGCAATATGATGCAGCAAATGGGTAACCGTAATTCAAAAAAGGATTCTTTGCAAAAAAGGGATCTGTACGCGGATTCCATTACTATATTTTATAAGGCTTTTGATTCTACCCGAAATCGTACAATGGACTCCTCCATCAATGATTTTACCACCCGGTTCCCAATGCCCTTTACTCATTATCATTTGGGCAATTTTGGAACGGCAGCCAAATCCATGTTGTTCAGTCCTTTAATGAAAACCGGCTTTGATGCAGGTTTCCATGCATTTGATGTATATAAATTTACACTGGAGAATACTAGGTTTTACCAGACCACCAGGCCCTATACCGAACTGGGATATTTATTAGGCGCCAAAGCAGAACAACTAATCGATTTAAAGCACACGCAGAACAGAAAATCCAATTTCAACTTTGGTTTTGAATACCGTTTCAGCAATTCTCCGGGAGCACTAAAGAATCAGAATGCCAGTCATAATAATTTCAGGTTCACTTCTCATTATCAGTCCAATAACAGACAATACGAAATTTTCTTTCTCTACATTTCCAATAAGTCATCTGTTTCTGAAAACGGAGGTCTGGTAGATGTTAAAAAGCTGGATAGTCTGGCACTTAATGATCCCTATGAATTAGAGACAAGATTGGGAAGATCCGGAGCTGCAATCCGAAACCCTTTTAATACAAACGTCAGTACAGGACATCTGCAAAAGGATAATATGTTGCTGATTCGGCATCATTATGATTTGGGTAAAAAAGATTCCCTGGTAACCGATACGGCAACGTATAAAATTTTCTATCCTCGTTTCAGAATTGAGCATACGCTTAAGTATCAGCAACAACTGGGACAGTTTTTTGATAACAACGTGGATTCCCTTCGTTATCTGAATTACTTTAATTACAGAACTCGTAATGGTCAGTACTTCCAATTCAAGGATAGCTGGAAAATCCTGACCAATGAATTTGCCTTAATCAGTTTTCCTGATAAATCCAATCAGAGCCAGTTTATAAAAGCAGCCATTGCATTGCAGCAGATAAGTGGCAATTTCGATACCACTCATACAACCAGGCTAAATAATATTTATGCAATTGGTGAATACAGAAACAGAACAAAGAATCAGGTTTGGGATCTGGAAGCAAAAGGGGAGTTGTATCTGAATGGATTTAATTCGGGTGATTACAGCGCATTGCTGCGCATGAAAAGATTGTTGGGTAAAAAAATCGGATATCTCAATTTAGGATTACACAATGTTAACCGGACACCTTCTTCAATTTTCAATGCACTCAGCACTTTTCCTGTTCAAAACAGAACGGGATTCAACAAAGAAAATATCGTTAAGTTCTTTGGTGTCTATGAAAATCCGGGGAAAGCATTCAGGGTGTCCGCTGAATACAGTGTGGTAAATAATTATCTGTATTTCGATAGCTTTTTTGCAGCCAAACAGGAAGCAACACTCTTTAACGTTTTTCAAATCGGTGTTTTCAAACAATTTAAACTGGCCAGGCATCTGAACTGGTATATGGAACTGCACGCACAAAAAACAATTGGATCCCCCCCTGTTAATCTGCCTTTACTGATTACCAGAAACAGATTGGCATTTGAAGGTAATTTTTATACCAATTTGTTTTTATCAACAGGATTGGAGTTCAGATACAATACACCTTATAAGGCTGATGGATACAGCCCGCTGCTGGGTCAGTTCTTCTATCAGAATCAACAGAATTTTTCTAACAGGCCAGATATTCATGCTTTTCTTCATTTCAGAATCAAAAGCTTCAAAGGTTTTATTCGCTTTGAGAACCTGAATACAATATTTTCAAAAGTGAACCTGCTATCCAACCAATATCCTGCACAAGGCGTATGGAATAGAATAGGAATCTGGTGGAACTTTGTAAACTAATCCTGTGCTTCTTTTAGTTCAACACCATAAAACATCCCCAGTTTTCTGATAACGGCTTCCACAACGGCGTCGGGACAGCTTGCTCCGCTGGTCATAACGATATTGATGCTATCTTTTTGAGGCAGGTAATTTTTGATATTCGAAAATTCTTTTGTTTGCCAATTGCAGTGAAGAATATTTTCCCTGTCAATCAATTTGTCGGGGCCGTCGATAAAATAAGTTGGATATTTTGCTTCACAAAGTTCTACCAGATGAGAACTATTGCTGCTGTTATGTCCTCCAATTACAATAGCAAGATCGGCTTCGGTGTCCAGCATACCTTTTACAGCGGACTGGTTGTCATTGGTGGCATAACAAAGTGTATCTCTGGTGTCGGCAAAGTGGTTGGCGATGGTCTCGCTGCTTAGTTGATAGTGTTGAATCAATACTGACTTTAGATAATCAGATATGGCTTGGGTATCTGTAGCCAGTTGGGTGGTTTGGTTTACTACACCAATCTTTTTTAGATCTGTAGTTACATTAAAACCTTCTGAATATTTTCCTTTAAAGACCGTATAGAAATCTTCCGGATTATTCTCTCCGGTTATGAATTTGGCCAATTCAATGGTTTCAGCCATATCGTTCACAATAACAGTAGGGGTATTGGCTGATGCATGTGAGAAAGTAGCTCTGGTTTCTTCGTGTTTGGGTTTTCCATGAACCACGATGCTGTATCCTTTGGCAGCAATTTGTTCACTTCTGTTCCATACCTTTTCTACAAATGGGCAGGTTGTATTGTATTTTTCAATGGCAATACCTTTTGCCTTCAATAAAGCTTCAATTTCCAATGTTGTACCAAAAGCAGGAATAATAACAACATCATCCGGCTGTAAATCATCAAAAGGGATGATTTGTTTTCCATAGGTGTCCTGCAGAAATTGCACGCCACGTGCTTTTAAATCCTTGTTCACCTGTGGATTGTGAATCATTTCGCTCAACAGGAAAATTCGTTTCCCCGGATTTTGTTCAATGGTATTAAAAGCGATTTCAATGGCATTCTCAACCCCGTAACAAAAACCGAAATGTCTGGCGAGATAAATATTAATTGGGCCCAGTTGCACTAATGTGGGGCTGAAATCCTTTTTCAACTTATCGGCAGCTTTTCTGTTCTCCTTGATTCGGCTGATAAAGTTGCTTCGGTATATATTCGGTATAGTGAACTGCTTCATGGTATATAAACCGCAAAAATACAAAATAGTTCGTTGATAGGGCTGATTGGGGCACTTGTACGACTGGCCTCAGTAATCGCTGATATTCAGTCCGCCGAAGAATTCCTGCTCTGTAAGTTCTTGTATGCAACCCGGGGCTAAATTGCCCAATTGCAGATTTTCGATGCGCAAGCGAACCAATCTCTTACATCTTAGTCCAACCGCAGTCAACATTTTTCTGACCTGATGATATTTTCCTTCCGTTAAGCTGATGCTGATCCAGCTATGGGGAACCCTTTCAGAGGGGATATAGTCGCTGTTGAACTGAATGAGGGGAGGATTCACCAGTTTGACTGAGCAGGGTTGGGTGGTATAGTAAATTTCCTGTCCTGTTCTGATAGGGACACCGTTGCTTAACTGATTCAGTTGGTTCTGGCTTGCCGCACTATTCACCAATACGTGGTATTCCCGAAAATGGGGTTTGATTCCCTGAAACAGGAGTCTGGTAACTTTTTTATTGGTTGTTAAAAGTAAAAGTCCTTCTGAATGTTGGTCCAGCCTGCCAATAGCATGGGTTCCTTCAGGAAAAGGAAAATCTAAATCTCCCAACAAAGGAACCCGATGGCTGCTTTTAAATTGAGAAACCATATTGCATGGTTTGTTCAATATGTAGTAGTGGTGCTTCATTAGTCTCCTCTGCCAACTAATGGGAATAATAAATTCACAGTGGTACCTTCTCCCTGTAAGCTTTCAATTTCAATATTGCCATTCATTTTATTCATGAAATCCTTGCACAATACCAGCCCTAATCCAATTCCTTTTTCATTGGCAGTGCCAAATGTGGAGTAACTCACATTGTCCTGGAACAATCGGGATAAAGCCTCAGGAGACATGCCAACCCCTGAATCTTTAATGATGACAAATGCATTGTATTTGTTGCGCTTGGTATTGATATCTATAATGCCACCTTCATTTGTGAATTTAATTGCATTGCTGATGATATTTCTGATAATAAAAGCAGTCATGTTTTTATCTGCCCAGATCAGCTGACTATGAATATAAGGCCGGATCCTGATTTTTTTATTGAGGGCACTCTGGTTCAGTATTGAGATAGTATCCGTAATAATCTGAGCCAGATCAATCGGCTGAAGATTCATTTGAATTTCGCCTGTTTGAGACCTCGACCACATTAGCAGCCCATCCAGCATCTCTACCACTTTTTTCAAGTGTGTATTTAAATTGCTGGATACAAATTCAATTTCTGCCTCACTGAAATTTTTAAAGTTGTCTTTGTAATAGTCCAGAAAACTGATAATACTGCTAAGTGGGGCGCGCATATCATGTGAAATGATCGATAGGAATTTATCTTTCTGTGCGCTGATCATTTTTAATGTTTCCTCATTTTCCAGCAATTGCTGATTCTTAGCCTGCAGACTTTCCGATTTATCCTGGATGATTTTAATGGATCTTCTGATTTTACGGATGGCCAGATTAAAATTAATGGCAAGCTGTCCAATCTCATCTATACGCATTTCATCAATAAAATCCGGATTGATATCATCTTTGAATTTGGTTGCTACCACTTCTTTGGTGGCTTCATTCAATTCAATAATCGGACGGGTAACTTCCACCGAAATCAGGTAGCTTAGTAATAGGCCTGCAATTAATGTTACGCCGATTAATCCGTAAAAAATCAATTCAATCCGGCCCAGGTCTTCTTCATATAATTGGTTTATGGATTGGAGTGCAGCTGCAATCTGTTCATCGTTGCTCTTGCTTTGTCTAATTAATTCGTTTTGCAGCCCTTCATCGTCTGTGCCTCCGATACTTCTCTCCAGTTTTACAATCCGAACAAATGTTTTCCGATACTCATCCAGAATAATTTCAGCTGTTGGATTATTTTCGTAAACAAATATCAGTTTGCGAGCCAGTGAATCAAAAGATAAGGCAGCTGACTGGCTCTTTTTGGTAAAGTAGTCGCCGGATAATTGTTCCAGTCTGTTTAGATCGGCTTCAGCTATCAGTCTGTTTTCCTTTAATTCTTTTTTGTGTTTTAATAAAGCACCCATTAATCCCTGTTCTCCAATGCCCAGCTGTTTTACGGAGTCTACCATTCTTTCAAAAAACAACTCCTGCGCATGAATATTTCTGGTGATGGATAGCAGCTTTTCTGCAATATGTGGTTTGGTGGCAATTTTATTTTCATTAATCGCAATCAGACTGCTGTCAATCTGTTTAACCAGCTGCTGATAATTGTAAACCGCATTGGAGCTGCCAGTGATATGAAAACTTTCCGTGAACCGATCAGTAGTCAGAAAAATTTGTCTGGCTTCCGCCTGTTTCCCAATATGGGTTCTTATTTTATCCAATTGACCAATCATCTGATGAATCACCAGCCTTTTGTCATTTACTTTCACTGAAATTACAATGATCAGAAGCGTTATCAGCAGAATCAGAAAATGGGAAAGAAACAGTTTGTTTCTTATGCTTAAGTTCCTTAGTTGGGTTTTGATCATTTCTTTTAAACTAGGTTCAGTGTTTCTCGGAATTAGCGTGTAAGATACTTAGTTTTGCAAGATGCATTATGTTTCAGTTGAAGGTTTAACCAAAAGCTACGGTATAACCCCCCTTTTTAAGAATATTTCTTTTCATATTAACGAGGGCGACAAGATAGCCCTGATTGCCAGAAACGGAATTGGCAAGTCTACCATGTTACGAATTCTGGCCGGTCTGGAAACCCCTGATGCAGGAAAAGTATGGATTCACAAAGATGTAACCGTTGCCTTATTTGAGCAGGATCCTCAGTTTGAAGAGTCCTGGTCTGTTTTAGAAAATATCTTTCATCTGAATCATCCTGTAATCAATGCAATTAAAAAATACGAAGCTGCCATAGAAGCGGAGGATGCGATTGGTATTACGGAGGGAATTGAAGCAATGGATGATTTGAGTGCCTGGGATTTTGAAGCCAAAGTAAAGCAGATTCTGGAAAAACTCAATATTCATCACTTAACCAATCCGGTAAAGGATTTGAGCGGGGGACAAAGGAAAAGGGTTGCCCTGGCTAAAACCCTGATTGATATTGGTTTTGCTCATCAGCACACTTTATTGATTATGGATGAGCCAACCAACCATCTGGACGTTGAAATGATTGAATGGCTGGAACATTATCTCTCTCAGGAAAAAGTGACCCTCTTACTGGTTAGTCACGACCGGTATTTTCTGGATGCAACCTGCGAAGAAATCTGGGAACTGGAAAGGGAAAATTTGTATGTGTACAAAGGCGATTACGAACAATACATGGAGCAGAAAGCCGCCCGTATTGAAAGTGAACAGGCCAGTATTGATAAAGCCAGAAATACCTATAGAAAGGAATTGGAATGGATGCGCAAGCAACCCAAGGCAAGAACGACCAAGAGTAAAAGCAGGCAGGATAACTTTTACGAGGTAGAGGCTAAAGCCAAGCAGAAGATTGAAGATGCCCAGCTGCAGTTGCAGGTTAAAATGAGCAGACTGGGAGGGAAAGTGGTTGAAATGAAAAAAGTATACAAGAGTTATGGTGACCTGCCTATTCTGAAAGGCTTTGATTATCAGTTCAGCAAAGGCGAAAGGATTGGTATTGTAGGTAAAAACGGAGTGGGTAAGTCTACTTTTTTAAATATTCTACAAGGGATTGAATCCGCAGATAGCGGTAAAATCAATATAGGAGATACCGTAGTATTCGGCAATTTTTCACAGCAGGGGCTTGTATTTAAGGAGAATGTAAGAGTGATTGAATATGTGAAAAGTTTCGCTGAAAATTTCCCTTTGGCAGATGGCACAACATTAAGTGCAGCCCAGTTTCTGGAATTGTTTTTATTTACGCCTGATAAGCAATATACTTTCCTGAATTCTTTAAGCGGGGGGGAGAAGAAACGCCTGCAATTACTGGTCGTTTTATTCCGCAATCCGAACTTCCTGATTCTGGATGAACCTACCAATGACCTGGATTTGCCTACACTGGCAGTACTTGAAAACTTTTTAATTGACTATCCGGGATGTATTCTGATTGTATCCCATGACCGTTATTTCATGGACAGATTGGTAGATCACTTGTTTGTATTTGAAGGCAATGCAGAAATAAGGGATTTCCCGGGGAACTATACACAATACAGGTTGTGGCTGAAAGAGAACGAAAAGAAAGAACAGAAATGGGAAGATCTGGAAGCTAACAAACGAAAGGGGACCAGTACAGAAGAGATTGTAAACAAACCAATAACAACAACTGCATCTGCTGCTGTAAAAAAGACTTTGAGTTATAAGGAAAAGAGAGAACTGGAAACCCTTGAAAAAGAAATGCCTCTGTTGGAAAAAGAAAAAGAAGAGATTACAGCTAAAATGAGTGCAGGGGATGCGGATTATGCCGGCATGCAAAAAATGGGAGAGCGATTATTGCAAATTGAAAAAGAACTGGAGGAAAAAGAAACCCGCTGGCTTGAGCTCAGCGAGTTTCAATAAGATTTTAAATAAAACTAATTAATTCTACTTCAAAAATCAAAGTACTGTTAGGTCCAATTTGTGCACTAACCTGACGATCCCCATATCCTAAATGCGGAGGGATGAAAAAGCGCCATTTGCTACCTGTTGGCATCAGCTGTAATCCCTCAGTCCAACCTTTAATCACCATGTTTAATGGAAAAGATGCAGGACGTCCTCTCTGTACAGAACTATCGAAAATGGTTCCGTTAATCAATGTGCCATGGTAGTGGCAGGTTACTTCATTGCTGGCAGATGGTTTAGGACCTGTGCCCTGTGTGATGATTTCATATTGTAATCCACTGGGGAGTTCTACAACCCCTTCCTTCTCTTTATTGGCTGCTAAAAAAGCCTGCCCTTCTTTTAAATTTGCCGCTGCTTTTTCGGTTTTTATTTGTGCTAACTGATCTGCTACACCCATAAATAATTTTTTTTCAAAGGTAAGCAATCAATCCTTACTTTTGCGCCGTGGCAGGTCTTGCACGACCAGCTCCTGCTGAACCTCCCCAGGGCAGGAATGCAGCAAGGATAAGCGGTTGTAGCGGTGCGATGCGAGTAGCCTGCCATATTTTTAACTCCACTTTTATGAAGTTTTTCATTGACACAGGTAACCTTGCACAAATTAAAGAAGCCAATGATTTGGGAATTCTGGATGGTGTAACCACCAATCCCTCTTTAATGGCCAAAGAAGGCGTTAAAGGCGAAGAAGCCATTGCGCAGCATTATAAAACCATCTGTGAATTAGTAGATGGGGATGTGAGTGCAGAAGTACTTTCTACTGATTTTGCCACTATGGTAGAAGAAGGAAAGAAGCTGGCAGCCATTCATCCGAACATCGTCGTGAAAGTTCCTGTAATCAAAGATGGTATCAAAGCCATCAAGTGGTTTACTGATAATGGTATTCGTACCAACTGTACACTGATTTTTTCAGCAGGTCAGGCAATTTTGGCTGCTAAAGCAGGTGCTACCTATGTTTCTCCTTTTATTGGCCGTGTTGATGACAGTGGTTGGGATGGCATGGAATTGATTGGTCAGTTAAGACATATTTTTGATGTACAACAATACAAAACTGAAATTTTAGCTGCTTCTATCAGAAACCCATTGCATATTATCAAGGCCGCAGAATTAGGTGCTGATATTTGTACCTGTCCATTGGATTCAATAGTTGGTTTGTTGAAGCATCCATTAACTGATATTGGATTGGCTAAATTTTTGGAAGACGCTAAAAAAATGTAATTAAATATATTTTTTAAGAAAACCCTTGTAAGATTATCTTACAAGGGTTTTTTATTGGAGTAATTTTTAGTTTATTTATTTTTTCGGGGTCACTTTACAATTGTAAAACATGAAAGCCCACTTATTAGATTCTGCCTTAATCGTTTGTTCTGTAGACATCCCAGCACCATGGCCAGCTTTGGTTTCAATACTGATTAAAACAGGATTATCTCCCTTATGTTTTTCTTGTAAGGTTGCGGCAAATTTGAAAGAATGTGCAGGAACTACTCGGTCATCATGATCAGCTGTCATAATAAGTGTTGCAGGATAATTGGTTCCTTCTTTAATATTATGCACGGGAGAATACCCTTTTAAATATTCAAACATTTCTTTTGAATCTTCAGCGGTGCCATAATCATAAGCCCATCCTGCACCTGCTGTAAATTTATGATAACGCAACATATCCATCACGCCCACAAATGGAAATGCTACCTGACAAATATCAGGCTGTTGAGTAATGGTTGCACCAACTAGTAAACCTCCATTCGATTCACCTTGAATAGCTAATTTTTCTTTACTGGTATACTTATTGTCTTTTAGGTATTTGGCAGCATAAATAAAATCATCAAATACGTTTTGTTTTTTAGTTTTAATGCCTTGATTATGCCAGTTTTCTCCATATTCGCCACCTCCTCTTAAATTGGCAACAGCATAAATTCCTCCATTTTCCAGTAATATAATATCACTGGTGCTAAAATAAGGAGTGAGGCTTACACTAAAACCACCATATGCATATAAGAGGGTGGGGTTATTACCATCTAGTTTGATGCCTTTTTTGTAAGTAATCATCATAGGGATTTTAGTGCCATCCTTGGAAGGGTAAAACACTTGCTTGGATTCGTAATCATCTGAATTAAATTGTAATGTTGGTTTTTTATATACTTCAGTTTTACCACTGGCAATATCCATTTTATAAATAGTGGATGGTGTGGTATATGAGCTGAAGCTATAAAATACCGTTTTGTCTTTTCTTTTCCCGCTAAAACCCATTGCGGTTCCTAAACCCGGTAATTCAACTTCTCTTATCTTATTACCTTTCATATCATATTGTAATACTTTGGTAATTGCATCTTTTAAATAGCTACAGAATATATTGCCTCCTCCTGTATTTACCGATAGTACTTCTTTTTGTTCAGGTATTAAATCAGTCCAATATTCTGATTGGGGTTGGTTTAATGGTGTAATTACTACCTTACTATTTGGAGCTCCTTTGTCCGATTGAATATAAAAGTATTGATCATCTGCATCAAGAAGATTAACAGATGAAGCCATATCTTTTACAATTGGGATAATAGGAGCGTTGGGCTTGGTAAGATCTTGTACATACAATTCATTGCCATAAGTACTATTGGCTGCAAAAATGAATAGCCATTTTTTATTCTCAGAAATACTGGCTCCAATATATCTTCTTGGAGTGAAATCTCCACCAAATACAAGCTGATCATCACTTTGCGGTTGACCTAAGCGATGGTAATACAATTTATGACGATCGGTTTTTCCCGCTAACTGACTTCCTTCTTTGGGTTTGTCATAACTGCTGTAATAAAAACCTTCATTTTTCTTCCATGCAACACTGCTGAATTTTATGTCAGTTAATGTGTCTCCAATTTGTTCTTTGGTTATTGCATTTAGAATAATGAGTTTTCTCCAATCGCTACCACCTTCCGAAATTTGGTAGCCACATAAAGATCCATCTGAAGAAAAATTCATGCCTGCCAATGAAGTAGTCCCATTAGTAGAAAAAGTATTGGGATCTAAAAATACTTCTGGTTCTTTTTGTCCGTCTTTTTGACGGTAAATAACCGCTTGGTTTTGCAAGCCCGTTTTTTTAGAATAGTAATTGTATTCACCTTCTTTAAATGGAGCAGAATATTTGTCGTAATTCCATAATTCTTTTAATCTGGACTGAATTGAAGACAAAAAAGGGATACTCGATAAATAAGCATCAGTGACTTTATTTTCTTCTTTCACCCATGCGATGGTCTCCGCTGAAGTATCATTTTCCATCCTGCGATAGGGGTCGGCAACAGTGGTGCCAAAATAAATGTCTTTTATAGTACTATCTTTTTTTGCAATGGGGTATTTCACTTCAATTTTTTTAAAATCGGTTTCTGTATTATTTTGTTTACAAGCAATTAAAAGAAATAGCACTGAGGTTGTTAGAAAAATATTTTTCATGGTAGTACGTTTAACTATCAATTTAATATAAAATAATATTAATCTTTCATTTTTTTCAAGGCCTCCCTTTTGCTCAAAGGGGCTAAATCGTGGCTTTCAACAAATGATTTTACCCATGCTGGATTGGTTTTGCTGTATTCTCTCAAGGCCCAGCCAATGGCTTTTTGAATAAAAAATTCTTTGGATAACCGGTGCTGCAAAATATATTCAGCCAAAAGGTGGGTGTTGGTATTTTTTTTATAAGACCGTTGAAACAAAATACTGCTTCTTTGCAACCATATATTATCAGACTTATTCCACCGTTCTGTTATGGGTATGATTTGATGGGGATAGTATGAAAAATAGACAGGTATCCAGTCGCTTCCAATTCCATCTACCGTGTCCCACCAGCTTTTTGTTTTTAAACAGGATGCAATTAAATCAATAACCTGCTCTTCCCACAATGGGTGATGGTACCTGAATACATCAATGGCCGCATATTGCCACTCCCTTTCTTTGAATGTCCACATTTTTCTGACTATGCCATTTACCTCTTCAATGGTTTTTAGTGGATTGGCTTTGATATAAGCTTTTACGATTTTATCCCTCTCCGGTGTTTTTATGCCATAAAAATCAAATTGGTTCAGCATATAAGCTTTCATTCCATCCCGCTGTTCAGGATTGGCTGATATGCTGAATAATTTTTTTAGTTCATTTAAATATTTTGGCATAGTCTCAGGCTCCAACTAAATTAATGGTTTATTTTACTGCATGAGACAAAAATTGCCGGTTATTGTAATGGCTCAGTTTTTCTGCACATCTGTCTGGTTTGCAGGCAATGCTGTTTTGTCCGATCTGGTGACAGAAAACGGGTTGTCAGAAAATTTTTTGCTCTATCTCATCAGTTCGGTGCAGATCGGATTCATCTTGGGCACATTGATTTTTGCCATCTCCGGAATAACAGATCGTTATTCGCCTTCTCTTATTTTTTTTCTTTCTTCCGTAGCTGCTGCAGCAGCAAATCTTTTATTGTCAGCCAATCATATTGGTGCGAATGAAATGCTGATTTCCCGTTTTTTAACAGGATTTTTTCTTTCCGGCATTTATCCTGTTGGAATGAAAATTGCAGCAGATCATTTTGAAAATGGATTAGGAAAATCATTGGGTTTCTTAGTAGGGGGACTGGTGGTTGGTACGGCAATTTCGCATCTGATAAAAAGCATGTCTATTCTTTTACCTTGGGAGTTTGTACTTTATGCAAGTTCCGCTTTGTGTTTATTGGGGGGATTGTTCATGTACCTGCTGGTTGGGGATGGATCTTACAGAAGACCAGCCGGTAAATTACAGTTCCCGGATTTCAGGGCTATTTTTCAGATAGTCCCCTTGCGAAAAGCCATATTGGGCTACTGGGGGCATATGTGGGAACTATATACATTCTGGACATTTGTTCCCTTGCTTATTCGGGAGAAAATGATATTGTCTTCTTCTGCAATTTCTCATTTAACATTCTGGGTAATGGCAACTGGTGCATTGGCCTGTGCAGTATTTGGCTTATTATCGGGAAAAATGAAAACAAATATACTCGCCGGAACGGCCTTACTGATTTCCGGTATTTGTTGTTTAGCATTTCCTTATTTCTTTCTTTATGCTTCCAATGAAATTTTTATCGGATACCTGCTTGTCTGGGGCTTTTTTGTAGTAGCAGATTCCCCCATGTTTTCCAGTCTGGTTGCGATGTCGGCTCCCGCAAACATCAGAGGGACTACACTCACTTTTGTTAATAGCATGGGTTTTCTGATTACTGTAATAAGCATTCAGTTTGCTGGTTATTTACTGTTTCATTTGCCGTTTATCTGGGTCTGGCCATTTCTGGCACTTGGCCCTGTTATGGGTATCAGTCAGTTTGTGATGCGCAAAAAAGAACGTAAATTGTAATACCCGTTTATATTGATATGAAAAGCAGAAAATTATTGTTGTTGTTTTTTCACCCCAGGTTTGAGGATAGTAGGGTAAATGTGAAAATGATAGAAGGGATTAAACATTTGTCTGGTATTACTTTTCGGGATATGTATGAATTGTATCCCGACTTTAATATAGATGTGGAGAAGGAGCAATCTTTACTACTGGAACATGATATCATTGTTTGGCATCATCCCTTTTATTGGTACAATTGTCCGCCCTTAATGAAACAATGGCTTGATTTGGTGTTGGAATATGGTTGGGCATACGGAACGGGAGGGAATCAATTACAGGGCAAATGGGTGATGAATGTGATTACTTCCGGTGGAGATTTTCATGTGTATCAGAAAGGCGGAAGAAACAGGTTTACACACAGAGATTTTTTAAACTCCTTTGATCAGACAGCCCATCTCTGTAAAATGGAATATCTGCCACCCTTTATAGTTGCCGGAGCCAACAAACTAAGTGCAGACGCTATTGAGGAAAACATGATCTGGTATCAGCAGGTACTTCACTTTTTAATGAATGATGCTGTAGATCTGACTAAACTTAAAAAGATGGATAATTTAAATCAATTAAAATCAGCAGAATGGGAGCATCCGTTTTACAAAACGCCATGATTTTTCTGGGAGCTGCATTAGTGTTTGTTCCTATTGCAAAGAAATTGGGTATTGGTAGTGTGCTGGGATATATTATCGGGGGAATCGTTATTGGTCCTTTTGTGTTGAGATTTATTGGAACAGAAGGGGAAGATATTATGCACGCTGCTGAATTTGGCGTGGTAATGATGTTGTTTTTGATTGGACTTGAATTGAATCCACAGTCTTTCTGGCGTATGCGGAGGCGCATCATTGGAATGGGCGGATTGCAGATGCTTTTTACAGGACTGTTGTTTTTTCTGTTGTTTTATTTTGGTTCAGAAATGGAGTTGAATACGTCTGTTGCTTTGGCGCTAACATTCTCTATGTCTTCTACAGCGATTGTTTTACAAACTTTGAAAGAAAAAAATCTGGATAAATCCCAGGCCGGAAAATCTTCATTTGCGGTTTTGCTATTTCAGGATATTGCTGTTATCCCTATTTTAGCTGCCTTGCCTTTGCTTGCATTAGATGAAGTTCCAACCAAGGTTGCCAGAACAGGATTGCTTGGCTGGATGGATGAATACCGGACCATTACTATTATTGTTGCGGTATCCAGCATCATTTTACTTGGAAGATTTGTTTTCAGTCCTTTATTGCATTTAATAGCAAGAGTTCACATGCGTGAGCTCTTCACCGCATCCGCATTATTCCTGGTAATTGCCGTTTCCTGGTTGATGGATCTGGCAGGGGTGAGTGCGGCACTCGGTGCATTCCTGGCAGGTGTATTGATGGCTAACAGCGAATTCAGGCATGAACTGGAAAGTAATTTAGAGCCATTTAAAGGACTTCTACTGGGTTTGTTTTTTACGGCAGTAGGCTCTACCATTAATTTTGGATTGATTGTAGCAAAGCCAATGGCTATTTTTCAGACCGTTTTACTTTTCATGGTATTGAAATCAATCGTCTTATTCCTGGTGGGTAAGATTTTCAGGAAAGTATTATTGCAAAATATTTTGTTCACCCTGTTGTTATCTCAGATTGGGGAATTCGCATTTATTTTGATGGGATCAATTGGGCTACTCGGCCTTTTGGATAAGGAACTGCTCGATTTTTACATGGCGGTTATTACCATCAGTATGATTATGTCTCCCGTTCTTTTATTTGTCAATGAAAAATTCATTTCGAGCAGACTGATTTCAAATTCAGCAGAAGACAAAGAGTATAAGGTAGATCCCAAAGAACACAATGAGATAATCATTGCCGGATTTGGTCATTTCGGAAGTACCCTTGGCAGATTTTTGAGAGCAAATGGAGTGGAAGCTACCATACTGGATAATAATAGCGAACAGGTAGTGTTATTGCGTAAAATGGGATTTAAAGTGTTTTATGGAGATGCAACCCGGACGGCCATCTTAGATGCCGCTGGTGCAGCACATGCTAAAATATTGGTTTCTGCACTGGATATCCCGGAGAAAAACATTGAATTATCGGCTCTGGTTGCCAAGCATTATCCGCATTTAAAATTATTCTTCAGGGCAAAAAACAGAATGAATGCTTATGAGTTGATTGATAAAGGGGTCAATAATATTTACAGGGAGTCTATTCATGCCTCTGTTTATATGGGCGTAGACATTTTATCTGCATTAGGTTTCAGAAAATACACATCCCTCCGAAAAGCCAATGATTTTATTCTGCATGATAATATAGCACTGGAAAAACTTTCTAAACACAGACATGATTACGACAGCTATGTAAAGTCTGTAAAAGAAGAAATAGAGCAGCAGGAAAGATTGCTTGCTGAAGACAGGAAGTTTATGGAACACAAGCCTTATAACGCCTGGGATAAATCGAAGCTGGTTGCTAATGATTGATGGTTATCTGCTTTTTTTCTGCATGACTTTTTTGTGCTGCTTCAATTATTTTCATCACGTTCTTCCCGTCTGTTCCAGACACTTCCAGTGGTTCATTGAAACGGATATGCAGGTAAATATTTTCGTAGTATTTACAATAATTGCCGGCGATGGTTGGGATAGGTTCTACTTTCTCAATGCCATCCTGGATAGTGATTAACCTGCCTGTAAATTCCTCCGGTTCCAAGCCCCAGTTAACAGTAAACGGTTGCTCTTTTTTTAACAAAGCATTTTCCTGTATATCTGCCCTGGACTTAATAAAACTTCCTTTATTGCCATGAATCAGATATGCTTCAACCGGATAGGGAACAAGCAGACTACTAATCAGTGTTACCCGTAAATCAGGGTACAGCAAATGGATAATAAAATCATCATCTACTAATGAATGGGTCCTGAGTGTTCTGATATCCGCCAGTACAGCTTTGGGCATTCCAAATAGTACAAGCGCCTGATCAATAATATGTGGTCCTAAATCCATCAGTAATCCTGCTCCCGGTCCCGGTTGTTCTTTGTGCAGTTTAGCACTTAAGATATCCTTGAACCTTTCGAACCGTATGGTAGCAGTGTGAATTTGCCCGATTATTTGCTGATGGATTATTTTTTGTACAGTCTGAAAATCGCTGTCCCATCTTCTGTTTTGATATACAGATACCATTTTTCCCATTTTTTCGGCCAGCTCAATCAGTTCATCTGCTTCTTTTTCCGTTGTGGTAAAAGCTTTTTCTACAATGACGTGCTTGCCTGCCAGTAATGCTTTTTTTGCATATTCAAAATGGGTAGCTGTAGGGGTATTTACTACTACCAACTCAATTTCGGGGTTATTGAGTATATCTTCCAATTGATGCACAACTTCAACAAAAGGATAATCCAGTGTGGCGGTTTTTTTATTACGTTCCCATACAGTGGTTAATTCAAACCCCGGATGATTTTGAATAAACGGAGCATGAAATACTTTCCCCGACATGCCATAGGAAAGCAATGCTGTTTTAATAGCTGGTATTGGATTAGTATTTTTCAAATTGGTAGGTTGTACTGATGAGTAAATCTTTGTTGCGATCTTTGGCTATTTCTGATTCTCTCAACCCATTGGAAAAATACCCATATTCCCAGTGAGTTAGGTTTCTTCCATTGTTTCCAACCTGAATCATTTTTATTAACTGCCCTTTCTCGTCGTATTCAAATACATAGTCAGGTAATAATTTTTGTGCCGTCGTATTAAATCTTACAATATCACTCAAACGGTTTTCAGGATGGTAGTAATAATAAAAAGTTTCAATTTTCTTGTCTTTTTTGATCCAGGTTTCTTCCAATACCAAACCTGTTGAGTCAGTCTGAAAAAGAACCGAAATGGAATCCATGCCGGTTGTTTTTCTGATCATTTTTTCAGGAAATCCCCTGGAATTGTACTCCCAATGATGCGATTCGGTAATACTGCTACCGAAACTGCTGTCTTTGTTAGTAGATATCAATGCACTTAACAGGCCTTTATTGTTGTATTGATATTCTATGGTTGTTTCGGTACCAGGCTTCTTAATAATCGTTCTCTTGAGTTTTCCTGTTTCAAAGAATTGAGTCACCAGTTCTTTGATGCTGTTATTTTCAGAAATGGTTTTCACTATTTTTTTCCCATCTGTAGGGATTTCCATTTGACTTTTAATGTTAATGGCACCATCTGCAGCTGTACCCTTACCCAAAATCCCTTTGATTCTGTTTTTCCTCAGTATTTCGTAGTTCTTCTGGGTTTGCTGTAATCCAACCAGATCTGTATAATAATACTGTCCGTGAACCAGTGAAAATTGGGAGAAAAAGAAAAACAATAAGATAGCCCGCATATTCGCTCTTTTCCCAAATTTACTACCTTCAGTCTTTCTGTTTAATATGTATTTTTAAATAAAAAAGATTGTCGACCTCAGCTGAAAGAAAAGAGAAAAATTGTTTGAACTGTAATGCTACTGTTCATGGTAGGTATTGTCATGTCTGTGGGCAGGAGAATATTGAGCCCCGGGAGAAGTTTGGTCATATGTTAACCCATTTCGTCTTTGATTTGTTTCATTTTGACGGAAAGTTCTTCCGAACCATGAAGTATTTGCTGCTGAAACCTGGATTTATGGCTCAGGAGCATTTGCGGGGCAGAAGGATGGATTATTTACATCCTATCAGACTCTATATATTTACATCCGCTTTTTTCTTTTTGTTCTTTTTTATGGTGAGTCCGAGTAAGGTAGATGTTAAACTGAATTTGGGCGGCAGGACAAATGATTCAACATTGAATCTGAATAAGGACAGCTCATTCAATGTTGCAAGGGATTCTGCCCGAAATGAGTTAATACAGTTTGATGGTCAGTATGCAAGTTTAAAGGAATATGATTCTGTTCAGCAATATTTACCTGAAGCAAAGCGGGACGGATATGTAGTGCGTAAGCTGCAAAGACAAAATCTGATTCTGAAAGAGAAGTATCCTTCAAGTAAAGCATTGATAAGTAAAATCTTAGATGTTTTTGCTCATCAGTTTCCCAAAATGCTTTTTGTTTCTCTTCCGCTGTTTGCCCTTCTTTTATTTCTATTATACGCAAGAAAGAAGCAATATTATTATGCCGATCATGTGGTTTTTACTTTGCATTTTTATTCAACGGTCTTCATTCTTATTTTCCTGGCTATTTGTTTGAATATCCTGTTGGATTGGTCTGGATTGTATGTTATTCAGACTTCAGAAAGTAAAAATTATTTAAACGGAGCAATTCGTACAGAATATGTATCCCTTATTATTGGATATTATTGGTACCATTCTTTGAGAAACTTTTACGGACAGTCGAGGAGAAAGACAATCCTGAAATTTGCATTGCAATTGTTTATTAATATGATTGTCTTTTTGATCTTGTTTCTGTTATTTTTCCTATTTTCTTTCATGATAATTTAATGCGATGAATCAAACAGCTGATGCGTTTTTAAGACTGGTTACCATAATGGATGAGCTCCGGGAGCAATGTCCCTGGGATAAGAAACAGACGATTCATACACTTCGTTCTATGACAATAGAGGAATTATATGAATTGGTGGATGCCATTGATGCAAATGATTGGAAAGGTATTAAAGAAGAGCTGGGAGACCTTTTTCTGCATTTGTTGTTTTATGCACGTATTGGCCGGGAAGAGTCCCAATTTGTTCTGGATGATGTATTAACCGGGATTGCAGAAAAACTGATACGACGTCATCCACATATTTATGGCGATGTAGAGGTAAAAGATGAAGAGGAAGTAAAGAAGAACTGGCAAAAAATAAAAGCAGCCGAAGGAAAAGTAACTCAGTCTGTACTGGAAGGAGTGCCTAAATCGCTTCCTGCAATAGTAAAAGCACTTCGGATTCAGGAAAAAGCCAAACAAATTGGTTTTGAATGGGAAAACAAGCAGGATGTATGGGCAAAAGTAGAAGAGGAAATGAATGAGTTCACAGCAGCAGTAAAAAAGAATGAAAAAGATGAAATGGAAGCCGAATTCGGCGATATTTTATTCAGTCTGGTGAATTATGCACGGTTTTTGCAGATTGATCCTGAAGCAGCACTGGAAAAGACCAACCAGAAATTTATTCGCAGGTTCAGATTCATGGAGAAAAAGGCAGGGGAGAAAGGCCTGACGCTTGATAACATGAGCCTGTCTGAAATGGATGAACTATGGAATGCTGCTAAAACGAGCAATGAACCGAATCATTAATCATATTCAGCAAGCGGCATACAAAAATGGTTATTTAATCATAACTGCGGCATGGCTGTACACGATATCCTTTATTTTTTCCAATTACTTTAGTTACAACTCCAGTCCGGAGAAAGTCACTGAAAATATTGCCAACCGAATACACAAGCTGGAATCCAGATTTGAGTCTTTGTCAAACGATACCGCTTTAGTTGCCGGATTGATATTTGACACAGTTAATGCGGATATTCCACTTGAATTACAGAAGGAAGACGCTGGATTTTTTGTTTATGAACTCAAGTCCAGTCAGCCCTCCAGGCAGGTATACTGGAATACCAATAAAATTACCGTACCGGAAAAAGAACTTGCCGGTTTTACGCCGGTAAAATTTGTCAATACTTCCAACGGGCAGTTTATTTTGCTTAAAAAGAAACTGACGCTAAGGGGGCAGGGCTTCCTGTTGGTCAATATGATTCCGGTTAAATGGGCTTATTTTATCCAGAATAAATACTTTATTTCAGACTTTGCTGATTTTCCGGGTTTAGACGAACAATATGTAATTGCCGATCTTGTTACAGATAATCCGGTTTACAATAAGGATGGTGTTTATCTTTTCAGTCTTCAGCTGATTGAAGGGAAAAGATTTATTGCCTACGATATCATTACCATTTGCTTGCGATTACTGGCTGTTTTCCTGCTTTTTACATTCATACATGGAATTACACTTGAGTTAATCCGCAGCGTGAACTTTAAAACGGGTATTGTATTTCTATTATTTAATGTTTTCTTTTTGCGATTGGTAGCATACCTGTTCCCATTTCCTTTTGATTATTCCAAATTGCCATTGTTCGATCCAACGATTTACGCATCTAATTGGGTGAATTCCTCCTTAGGTGCATTATTGATCAATGCTATTTTGTTTTACTGGGTATTGAGATTTATCAAAATTCATTTTATCAATGCAACAGCTGATAGCGCAACCATTCGCCTATTCAGTGTTGTAATGAGACTTTTTGCATTAACTTCTTCCGCATTTCTGATTGTAAGTGTAATTCAAAGTCTGGTAAGAGATGCCAAAATCTCATTTGATGTAACCAACTTTTTCAGTTTAACTATATACAGTACCATTGGCATTGTCATACTTTGTTTTCTGGCGCTCGGGTATTTTTACTTATCACAGTTGCTCGTTAATAGAATTATGCTGGCAGGTTCCGGTAAGTTTATTCCAGTGCTGGTGATAATACTGAGTGGCTTTGTTAATATTCTCCTGGTGAATGACCATAGTCAGGTAGTATTTTATTTGCTACTAATTGTATGGGTTATTATATATTATTTTATACTTGGCTTTAGACGGTCAGATATCAGGATTCAGATTATTAAATCTCCTTTTTTTATTTTCTGGGTAATGTTTTTTGCATTGTCTATTTCTTCACTTGTGATATATCAGAAGCGAATAGTTGAATTTGAGCAAAGAAAAAGGATAGCAGAAAAGTTGGCCATCCAGTCGGACCCTTCCGGAGAGAGTCTGTTGAAAATTGCAGCATCTAATTTCAACAATAGTTTTTTAAGTGATAATTTTCAGCGATTTCATGAAAGTGAATACACCAATAAGTTTATAAAAGATAGTTTGATTAATCAGAATTTTTCGGGCTATCTCAATAAATACGATACCAGGATTTATACATTCGATAGCTTATTTCATCCCTTGTTTAACGAAGACTCTCTTAATTATTCCTCTATTAAGACAATTGTTCTGAATCAGGCGATGGCAACCGATATACCTAATTTGTTTACGTATGACAATAACGCCAACGGATTTAATTATATCTATCAGGTAGATGTTGAAAGAAATGCTGCAACCATCGGCCATCTCTTTGTTTTAATGAAATCGAAACGGTATAAGAGTGAAGCTTTGTATCCGGAATTATTTAACCAGTCGCAGGACGTAATTGCAACAATTAACAGTGATTATGCCTATGCAATTTATAGTAAGGGGAAACTGATTAATCATTTTAATAATTATAATTTTCCTACAGTTTTATCTGAAGCCGATAATCCAGCATTTGAGTTCACATACCGTAAAACCAACAATCATATTGAGTTGTGGTACAATGCCGGAAATGACAGACAGGTTGCAGTAGTTAAGCAGAGTGACTGGTTTATTGAATTGATCACCCTTTTTGCTTATTTGTTTTGTTCTTTTCTTCTCATCATTTTTGTATTTCACATAGGCTCTCTACTGGTAGATGCAAAATTCAATCTGAAACAAATGTTCAGTTTGTTAAGATTAAATATTCGTTCTCAGATTCAGGCTACGATCATTTTTGTTAGTGTTTTCTCATTTTTAGTTATAGGTATTGCCACTATTTCTTTTTTCATTTATCGTTACAATACAACCAATGAGGAGCGCCTGACTAAATCGATTCAGGTAATGGCGAATGAAATGAATGCCAAAGTGATCAGCATTCTGGCTACTGATGATGA
The DNA here is from genome assembly GCA_039805185.1 of Bacteroidota bacterium. Lineage (GTDB taxonomy): Bacteria > Bacteroidota > Bacteroidia > Chitinophagales > Chitinophagaceae > Sediminibacterium. The sequence continues at coordinate 8,738 of JBDLUU010000009.1, read as the reverse complement.
GCCCAATAATTCAGGTATTAAAAATGAGTTGGAAAATGTAATTGCTGAAATTTCCGATTTGCACAATGTTGACATCAATTACTATAGCGCATCCGGAGATTTGATTATTTCTACTCAACCTTATATCTACAATAAAAACTTATTAAGCCGAAAGATGGATCCGATTGCATTTTATGAAATGCAGCGAAACAATCGTATCCGGTTTATACAATCTGAATCCATTGGTGGTTTTGGCTATACGAGTATTTATACACCTTTGATGTATGACAATGGTGATACTTACGGGTACCTGAATATCCCTTATTTAAATTCTCAGCTGGAACTGAATCAGGAAATATCCGGATTTTTAGCAACCCTGATTAACCTGAATGCATTTATTTTTTTACTGGCAGGAGCCATAGCATTTTTTATTACGAATAGGATTACATCTTCTCTTAGATTGATTGGTGCTACCATGCAAAAGATGAGCCTGGAAGCAAAGAACCAGCCCATAGAATGGTATAGGAACGATGAAATCGGCGCCTTGGTGAATGAGTACAATAGTATGGTAAAAAAACTGGAGATCAGTGCCGCATCTCTTGCCAAAACTGAAAGGGAAGGGGCTTGGAGAGAAATGGCGAGGCAGGTGGCTCATGAAATTAAAAATCCACTGACTCCTATGAAACTCAGTATTCAGTATTTGCAGAATGCAGTGGAAAGGGGCGCGCCTAATGTGCAGGAATTAAGTCTTAAACTGGCTAAAACATTGATTGAGCAGATTGATCAGTTAGCAAAAATTGCAGGTGATTTTTCACAGTTTGCTAATATTGGTAATGTAAAACTGGAGAATTTTTCCATTGTGCCCATACTGGAATCTTTCCAGCATTTGTATGAAGGCGATACTTCTGTAACCATTGAACTGAAGAATGAGGCAAAAGCTGTTACTATTGAGTCTGATAAGGTTCAGATCAATCGCTTGTTCATGAATCTAATCCAGAATGCAATAGAAGCCGGAAAAGAAATGGATGGGAAAGCTTTGCTGCAAATACGACTCAAGAATGAAGAAAACTGGTTAATCATTGAACTGCAGGACTTTTCAGGAGGAATCCCGGCTTCCATGAAACCCAATATGTTCAGACCTAACTTTACTACAAAATCTGCCGGCACTGGTTTAGGTTTGGCTATCTGCAAAGGCATTGTGGAACAAGCCAATGGACAAATTGCCTATCAGTCAACTGATGGGGTTGGTACCCTCTTTACAATCCGGTTTCCTGTTGCAGGTGTTTAGCGTTTCTGTTTTTGTTTCAATAGAAAGCTTTCCAGTTCCGATAAGCTAAAGCTGCTCAGATTTTGACTGGCTGTCAATCCTGCTTTCTGCGCAACCAATACGCCGTATTTGTAATCTTTAAAACCATCAATGGTATGAGCATCGGGATTGATAGAAATCAGTACATTTTTCTGTAGGGCCCTTCTGATCCATCTCCAGTCCAGATCCAGTCTTCTTGGGTGAGCATTCAACTCAATAACAACACCATTGGCAGCGCAGGCATCTATGATTTTTTCATGATCAATTGGATACCCTGCCCGACTCAGCAATAGTCTGCCGGTAGGATGCCCCAGAATGCTGGTATATTTATTTTCGATTGCTTTAATAACCCGCGCATTGGCTTTCTCTTCATTCATTTTCAGATTCGAATGTACTGAAGCTATAACCAAATCAAATTGATTCAGTACTTCATCCGGATAGTCTAAATTTCCATCATTTAAAATATCGCTTTCGATGCTTTTAAATATTTTAAATGGTGCCAGTTGCTGATTCAATTTGTCAATTTCCTGGTGTTGCTGCAGCACTCTTTCAATACTTAGTCCATTTGCATAAAATGCCGATTTGGAGTGATCAGAAATAACGAGATATTCCAATCCCTCCTTTGTAGCAACTTCTGCCATTTGCTGAATGGTATTGCCCCCATCACTCCAGGTACTATGGGAATGAATAATCCCTTTGATATCCTTTTCAGTAATGACTGGCAGCATATTTTTTTCCTTTGCAAGGCTAAGCATTTCCGGCTCTTCTCTCATGAACGCAGGTATGAATGGACAAGCAGCCTGCTCAAAAATGTTCTTTTCTTCAGCGTAAATTCTGGTGTCGTCCCATCCAAATTTTTCTATCCATGCATCCATAAATGATTCACTGCAACTGGTTTTAAACAGCACAGCAGGTATTTTGTCTTCGTCAGTTAGCCAGAACTGCACACGGATGTTTTTTTCATTATGGTAACTGATGCTACCATCTTGGTGTTTGTCAATCGTAAATCCAATACCCTGCATAAATGGATTCAGTGCTTCTGCCCTGGCATTGGTAACCCAATCCAAGCTATCAATAATTTCTAATTGTCTTCTGAATTCTCCTGTACAGATAAAACGATAGGGGAGTGTATTGGAAATTATTTTTTCCAGTTCCATCTGTATTTCTTCTACCTGCTGGTACAGATAACGTCCCATGGAACCCATGTAAAATTCAATGGCCTCCTTTATGTTTTGCTGGGTTTTTTCTCCAAAGCCTTTATATAGTGTCAGTCTGTTTTCATTGCAGGCATATAAAAGTTCCCCCAGGGTTTCTATTTCCAGTTCTTTCCAGATCGTAGCAATTTTTTTTGGTCCGATTCCTTTGATACTTAACATTTCAAGAATGCCGGGTGGCGTTTTCTGTATCATTTCATTTAATACAGAGAACTGACCTGTATCCAATATTTCCAGTATTCTTTTACCCGCACTTTCGCCGATTCCTTTAATAGAAAAAATGGAATTTCTTTCCATTTCCGCCAATGGGCTAAGCAGTTTATCTATACTAAATGCAGCGGAAGCATACGATTTAGCCTTGAAACTATTCTCACCATGTATGTCCATTAGTTTAGCCAGTAAGCTAAACTGTGCAGCTATTTCATCGTTCGTTATCATGCTTGGAAATTAGTAACAAGTAAGGGTTTGTGCAAATAAAAACCCGCTCCAGAATTGGAGCGGGCCTTAAATCTATTTCTGCTTGAGAAATAAGAAGAAAATTACTTCTTCTTAGCAGCTTTTTTAGGAGCAGCTTTCTTAGCAGCTTTTTTAGGAGCAGCTTTCTTAGCGGCTTTCTTAGGAGCAGCTTTCTTAGCGGCTTTTTTAGGAGCAGCTTTCTTAGCGGCTTTCTTAGGAGCGGCTTTCTTAGGAGCGGCTTTCTTAGCAGCTTTTTTAGGAGCGGCTTTTTTTGCAGTTGCCATGTTTTTTAGATTTAATGGTTAGTAAATAATGCATTAAAAATAAAAATTGTATTTGGAACTACAAAAAAAATTTTTTATGCGGTTGCTTCCGCTGGTAAAACAGAGACAGTTGTCTTGTCCGATTTGCCCTTTTTGAATTCTACAATTCCATCGGTTAATGCAAATAAAGTGAAGTCTGTTCCAACTCCTACATTCTTTCCAGGATGGTATTGAGTTCCTCTTTGACGAAGAATAATGTTACCAGATAGTGCAGGCTGACCACCATAGATTTTTACACCCAGGCGCTTGCTCTGTGAATCACGACCGTTCTTAACACTACCTTCCCCTTTTTTGTGTGCCATAATTGTATGTTTTATAATACCGGATTTAACCGGTAAAATGTTAATTACTAAGCGATGCTTTCAATTTTAATTCTGGTATAGTGCGTTCTGTGTCCGTGCTTTTTACGAAATCCTTTTCTCCTTTTCATTTTAAAAGCAATGACTTTATCGCCTTGAACCAGGTCGCTAACGATTTCAGCTTTAACGGTTGCTTTAACAGCTTCACCTACTGAGATCTTACCACCATTGTCAACGAACAATACGTCGTTAAACTCTACTTTGTCACCGGATTTACCCTGCAGGTGGGGAACGTACAAGCTTTGACCTTCCTGTACTTTAAACTGTTGACCTGCGATTTTTACTATTGCTAACATAGCTGTCCAAAATTAGGACGGCAAAGGTAAGGTTTCCGCCCGATATAACACAAAGATTTTAGAAATAAATTATTGCAAAATTAAGCCATCTGCACTTGAAACGGACTTGGATAAGCCTATTTTTGTTGCTTTGGGATCAATTTTAGCCTATGAACTATAAGTCGCTGTTGGCAAGGCCGTTTGCCAATGTAATACATAATAGCATCCGAAAAGGGATGATGCACGCGGTACAGCACCAGGAGCTTATATTTAAAAATCTGGTTAAACAGGGGGCGAAAACCCAGTTCGGAAAGGATCACAGGCTGGCAGCCGGAATGGAATACAATGCCTTTTCACAGGCAGTGCCCATTCGGGATTACGAATTACTGAAACCTTATATTGAGCAAATAAAGGCCGGCAAGTCTAATGTGCTATGGAAAGGGAAACCCATTTATTTTGCCAAAACCAGCGGTACAACCAGCGGCGTAAAATACATTCCGATTACCAAGGATTCTATTCCGAATCATATACAAACTGCCAGAAATGCCTTGTTCTGCTACATGGCAGAAACCGGAAATACAGCTTTTGCCAACGGGAAAATGATTTTTTTAAGCGGGTCGCCCGTATTGGAAAGAACGGGAGATATTCCAACAGGAAGGCTTAGTGGGATTGTAAATCACCATATTCCGGCCTACCTGCGTTCCAATCAGCTGCCCAGCTTTGAAACCAATTGCATTGAAGACTGGGAGACCAAGCTGGATAAAATTGTTACAGAAACCCTTAACAAGGATATGACATTGATTAGTGGGATCCCCCCCTGGATGCAAATGTATTTTGACAGATTGATTGAGCGGACCGGCAAAAAGATTGCTGAAATTTTCTCCAATTTCAGTGTGATGGTCCAGGGAGGGGTTAATTTTCAGCCTTACCGCGCCAGACTCATGGAAAGCATAGGCAAGCAGGTGGATGCCATTGAATTGTTTCCGGCCAGCGAAGGATTTTTTGCTTTTCAGGATACCATGGATCAGGAAGGGATGCTACTCAACACCAATAGTGGCATTTTCTTTGAATTCATTCCTGCCGCAGAAATTTTTAATGAATCACCCACCCGCCTGAGTCTGAAAGACGTTAAGCTAGGCGAGAACTATGCCTTAATCATCAACAGCAATGCAGGTTTGTGGGGCTATAATATAGGAGACACTGTAAAGTTCGTTAGTTTAAATCCCTACAGAATACTGGTGACAGGAAGAATAAAACATTTTATTTCGGCATTCGGAGAACATGTGATTGGAGAAGAAGTGGAAGCGGCTTTGCAAATGGCATTGGAAAAGCATCCGGCAAAAATTACAGAGTTCACCGTTGCTCCAATGATTCAACAAGGGGAGGGAAAGAGCTACCATGAATGGTATATTGAATTTGAAACCCCTCCTTCGGATATGAATGCATTTGCAGCCTCTTTAAATGAGGGATTGAGCAATAAAAATGTGTACTACCAGGATTTAATGCGTGGGAATATTTTATTGCCACTACAAATAAGACCTGTCCAAAAAAATGGGTTTATCCAATATATGAAACTCGAGGGCAAACTGGGAGGACAGAATAAAGTGCCCAGATTAAGTAATGACCGGAAAATTGCAGAAGGTTTGCTGCAATTTCTACATGCTTAATTCAAGGGAGGAAAATTTTGCTATATATTGTGTAACTATGCCCATTCTTAAAGTTCAACTATCATGAGTCAAAAACGAATTGCCATATTTGGTTCTACCGGATCAATTGGAACGCAGGCTTTGGATGTGATAAAAGCGAATCCTGAATTGTTCAGTGCTGAAATTCTGACTGCCCAGAGTAATGATGAGCTATTAATAAAACAGGCCTTATTATTTAATCCGAATATTGTAGTGATTGGGGATGAGAAAAAGTATCAGAACGTTAAGGCAGCATTGGCTAAAACAGATATCAAAGTTTTTGCTGGAGAAGATGCTTTGGCTGAAGCTGCATCGGTAGATTGTTATGATATGATGCTGGCCGCTATTGTGGGTTATGCAGGACTCAAGCCCACTTTAAATGCCATTGAGTTGGGTAAGCCTATTGCGCTTGCTAATAAAGAAACCCTGGTAGTTGCCGGAGATCTGGTGATGCAAAAAGCTGCTGAGAAAAGAGTGGCTGTGATCCCGGTTGATAGTGAACATTCAGCTATTTTTCAATGTCTGGTTGGGGAAGGAAGAAATAAAATTGAAAAAATCATACTGACGGCAAGTGGCGGACCATTCCTTGGGAAAAAGCCCAACTTCCTTGTTAATGTAAAAAGAGATCATGCATTGCAGCATCCCAACTGGAGTATGGGCGCTAAAATCACCATTGATTCTGCAACTCTTATGAATAAGGGATTGGAGATGATTGAAGCGAAATGGTTATTCAATCTGGAAGCCCATCAGATTCATGTGGTGATTCATCCGCAGAGCATTATTCATAGCATGGTTCAATTTGAAGATGGCAGTATAAAATCTCAGATGGGTTTGCCCGACATGAAACTGCCGATTCAATATGCGCTGGCTTTTCCTCATCGTATCCCTAATAATTTTCCCAGATACGATTTTAAAAAACCATCTACCTTAACGTTTGAGGAGCCTGATTTAAAGACCTTCCGAAATCTCGCTTTGGCAACCGATGCATTGTATAAAGGTGGTAATGCAGCTTGTGTTATGAATGCAGCCAATGAGATGGCAGTGTTTGCTTTTTTAAGAAACCGGATTGGGTTTTTAGACATCACCGAAGTGGTTGAACAAACAATGAATAAGATACCATTCATTGAAAAGCCAACACTAAATGACTATTTTGACAGCGATGCAGAGGCTCGTAACTTTGCCGCTTCCTTGTTGCATATGTAATTAAATGATTTAAATTAATAAAGAGGGGATCGTATGAGTTTATTAGCTATTGACTGGGGTAGTGTAGGAGTAAAAGCCGGACAGTTTATTTTATCTTTTTCCATATTGGTGGTATTGCACGAACTCGGGCATTTTTTGCCTGCAAAATGGTTTGGCTGCCGTGTTGAAAAATTTTATTTATTCTTTGATCCCTGGTTCAGTTTGTTTAAAAAGAAAAAGGGAGAAACGGAATATGGTTTAGGCTGGATACCATTCGGAGGTTATGTAAAAATTGCCGGTATGATTGACGAGAGCATGGACAAAGAGCAATTGAAAAAACCTGCTGAGTCCTGGGAGTTCAGATCCAAACCGGCCTGGCAACGGCTGATCATCATGATTGGGGGCGTATTCGTCAATGTATTGTTAGCGATTGTTATTTTCATAGGGATTACCTGGTATTGGGGGGATGAGCAATTGCCTACCAAGAATTTGGCCTATGGAGTTCATGTCGATTCATTGGGCAAGAGCCTTGGATTGCAGGATGGCGATAATGTGATTGCCATGGATGGTAAACCCATTGAAAACTTTGGCACCATTGAGTCAGAACTGGTTCTTACCGAAGCAAAGTCATTGACTGTATTGCGCAATGGAGAAAAACAGGAGATTAAAGTGCCTGAACAGTTCATGCAAAAAATTATCAAGGAGAAAAAGTTCAGTGGAATGTTGATTCCGCAGTATCCGGTAATTGTAGATTCCGTAAGCAATACAGCTGTATTTAATGCAGGAGAATTGAAAAAAGGAGATACTTTAATTGCTATCAATAACCAGGCATTCAGGTACTATCACGAGTTTGATGCACTTAAGAAAAAAGCGACCAATCAGGTTGCAGTATTAACTGCTATTCGCGGAAAAGATACTGTACAGATTAAGGCATTGGTAAATGAAAAAGGGGCTATTGGTTTTTTCCAGAAAAGTCCATTGACTATATTAGGTACCGAACATATTCAATACGATTTGTGGGCATCCATACCCATCGGATTTAATCGTTGCTGGGAAACCCTGGATCGGTATGTTACCGGTCTGAAGCAATTGTTTACCGGTAAAGTAAATGCCAGTGATTCTTTAGGTAGTGTAATCAGTATCGGAAATACATTCCCTGGTGTGTGGGATTGGGAAAGATTCTGGACTTTGACCGGTATTTTCTCGATTGTACTGGCTTTTATGAATATCCTGCCCATTCCTGCATTAGATGGGGGGCATGCATTATTTACCTTATATGAAATGATTTCCGGCAGAAAGCCAGGCGATAAGTTCATGGAATATGCCCAAATGGCAGGAATGATCCTGTTGATGGGATTAATGGCATACGCTTTGGGGTTAGACTTCTGGCGTTTGTTCAAGTAATCTTTCGAATTTGCGCTTACCTTTGTAAACTTAACTTTCACGGGGCCGTTTTGGTTTTGACAGCATATGTAACGGTTGGTGTAAGCATGCAGTGCGTTGGATAATTAGCACTTTAATCTGAATATTCAACCATTAATTGGCAATACACAGTATGCCATGGCTGCCTAATCAGTGATTAAGTAACCATTTGGGCCGCCGCACAGGTTCGCTTCTTTCCAGGTGCCGCCGCCGACTCAAAACAAAAGGAGATGCTGCAACAGTAGGCTGTGCCTGTTGAATAAGATTATCCAGCTAAGTAATGTATTGGTTTGTTCTTTTCCTGTGCATTGCCGACAATGAATAAAGAAATAAGCATGTAGAAAGCTAATGGTCGCGATGTTTGGACACCGGTTCGAGTCCGGTCGGCTCCACCAATTCACTCGAACTCGAGTAAAATAAGTGCCCCTCAGCATAAAGCGCTGAGGGGCTTTTTCTTCCCACGCACCCATCCCAAAAGGCGCTCAGATGCATGTCAGACATAGGTTTCATGAATTTATATACTAATTAGAATAGCGA
>JBDLUU010000008.1:0-56007 GCA_039805185.1 Bacteroidota bacterium | reverse complement strand
CCAAAGCCTGGGAAATTAAAAAGGAACTGGCCGATAAAATGAAACACCAGCTAAGAAGAATTCCTGTAATTCATTTTTACAATGATGATACCCTGGATTATGTGTTTAAAATGGAGGAGATCTTCAAAAAAATAAATGAAAAAGAGAAATGAATCTTCTCTTTGCCTGGCGATATTTCCGGTCTAAAAAAACCACCAATGCCATCAATATCATTGCAGGCATTTCGGTAGTAGCCATCGCAGTAGGCACCGCATCATTGATTATAATTCTGAGTGTATTCAATGGTTTTGAGTCGCTGGTGAAAGGGCTGTATGGTGACTTCTATCCGGCGTATAAAGTAGTGCCGGCAAGCGGTAAAACTTTTTTGGTAACAGAAAACCAACGGGCCGCCATTCGCCAGGTTAAAGGATTACAAGCTTTTAGTTATGTGGTAGAAGAGAAAGCCTTATTAACAGGCGCATATCAAACCATCGTTACTTTAAAAGGGGTGGAGCCGAGTTACACACAGGTTAATCCTATTCAGAAATACATACGCAGAGGAAGTTTTCATCTGGGTAATGATACCATTCCGGGTATTGTAATGGGCGGGGGGATTGAAAACGCCGCAGGCATCAATACCGAAAAGGTTTTTGAAGCCGCCACGCTTTATTTTCCCAACACGAATTCCAATTTGTTGCAGACCGACGGACTGAATGCGTTTTCTGTTATTCCTACAGGTGCTTTTGTTGTGCAGCAAGACTTTGATAATACCTATGCTTTTACGAATCTGCGTTTCATGCAGTATATGCTGGGATTGCCTTTCAATGCATTCAGTGCTATTGAAATCAATGCAAAAGGAAAAGAGTCAGAAATCAGACAACAACTGCAATCCATATTTGGTAATCGGGTAATTATTCAGAACCGTTATCAGCAAAATGCATCCCTGTATTCGGTGATGCAATTGGAGAAATGGGTCATTTATGGTATACTCTCTTTGATACTGGTAGTGGCTGCTTTCAATATGATTGGGGCATTGAGCATGTTGATTTTAGAGAAACAAAAAGACATTGCTGTATTGCGTGCACTGGGTGCAACGCCGGGAAGAATCAGAAGAATTTTTTTATTAGAGGGATTATTGCTCTCTGCAATTGGGGCAGGTTCCGGAATCGTACTGGGCGGATTGATCTGCTGGTTGCAGGAAAGTTTTCACCTGATTAAACTGGGCGGAACTACTTTCATCATTGATTATTATCCGGTACAAGTGCAATGGACCGATTTTATGCTGGTAACAGCAACCGTTGCTGCCATTGCTTTTTCCGCTGCCTGGGTAACTGCGCAAAAAATAAGTGCGCAGACTTTTCAGTTGCGCACTTAATCCTATTTATTTTTAAGATTACTGATCTTATAATTAAGGCATAATTAGTAATCTCCTAAAGTCTCTTCCAATTGACCTAATGCTTTAGCTAGTTGCTCATCAGAAGGAGCAATGCCATGCCATTCGTGGCTGCCTTCCATAAAATCTACGCCCTTACCCATTTCAGTTTTCATTAAAATGCAGATGGGTTTTCCCTTACCGGTCATTGATTTTGCTTTATCCAAAGTAGCTACCACTTCTTCCATTTGGTTGCCGTCCATTTCCAGCACCGTCCAGTCAAAGGATTCAAATTTGCTGCGAAGGTTTCCTAAAGACATTACTTTGCTAGTTGGTCCGTCAATCTGCTGACCATTCACGTCTACAATACTAATTAGGTTATCCACTTTATGGTGAGCTGCAAACATGACTGCTTCCCATATTTGCCCTTCCTGTAATTCACCGTCTCCGTGTAAAGAGAATACCAGATGAGGGTCATTGTTTAGTTTTTTGGTTAGTGCAGCACCGGCGGCTACGCTCAATCCCTGACCCAAAGAGCCACTGGCAATTCTGACACCAGGCAAATGTTCGTGTGTAGTAGGGTGTCCCTGTAAGCGGGTATTGATTTTTCTGAAGCTGGCCAGTTCTTTTACTTCAAAATAGCCAGCTCTTGCAAGAACAGAATAGTACAAAGGTGAAATATGTCCATTGGATAAGAAGAAAAGGTCTTCCCCATTTCCATCCATGGTAAAAGCTACATCGTGTTTCATGGTGTGGAAATACAGAGCAGTAACCACATCTGCACAACCCAATGATCCACCCGGATGTCCGCTTTGAACACCATGTACCATGCGGACAATATCCCTTCTAACCTGGGTTGCCGTCTTTTGTAAATCAGCTATACTTGCCATACAGACCGTTAATTTTACGGCGAAGATAAAAGCATTTGGTTAGGATTCATTCATTAAATTTGTCGCACTTAATAAAATTGTATGTCAGAAGAATTAGGGTTAATTATTGACGATGCCGCCGATACCATGAAAAAAGCTATTCTGCATTTGGAATCAGAATTGGTAAAAATCAGAGCGGGAAAAGCCAATCCCAATATGTTGGATGGCATTACGGTGGATTATTATGGCGCACCAACGCCCATTGCACAGGTGGCCAACGTTACAGTTTTGGATGCCAGAACCATCAGTATCCAGCCATGGGAAAAGAATATGCTGGCACAAATTGAACGTTCCATCATGGCTGCCAATATTGGCATTACACCGCAGAATGATGGGGTTCAAATTCGTTTGTTCATGCCCCCTTTAACCGAAGAAAGAAGAAGAGAATTAGTTAAAAAAGCGGGTGGGGAAGGAGAGCACGCCAAAGTTGCCATTCGTAATATCAGAAGAGATGCCATTGAGAGTGTAAAAAAATTACAAAAAGACGGATTGAGCGAAGATGCAGCGAAAGATGCTGAAAAAGATATCCAGGATTTAACCGATAAGCATATTGCCTTGGTAGAAAAACACCTGGCAGCGAAAGAAAAAGAAATGATGACTGTATAGTTATTTCTTATTGGCCAGATAAACGCCAATCAAAATAATTCCACAGCAGGTGATCTGTAAAAAGTTCACCTGCTCTCCATACCAGATTCCCCATCCAATTGCTACAAAGGGAATCCCATACGTAACCATCGAAGCAAACAAAGCCCCTGCTCTTTTTACCAACATGTAAAATAGAACAGATGCCACAGCTGTGCCAAATATGCCCAGTACGGCAGATGCCAGTGTTGATTGCAGATAGGCTGTTTCGGTAAGGGGTTGCGAAAAATATCCTGTTGTGGAAAGAATGATACCGCAGGGAATCATCAGGAATACAAAAGCCAGTGCGGCAATTTCAATGGATCCAATGCCCTGCATATGACGACCTACCAGGTTCACATTAATACCATAAAATAGCGTAGCGAGCAATACCAGCAAAGCATAGGAAAAATATTCAAGGCTAATTTTAGCGCCTGCTGCCACCAGCAAAGACAAACCAATGAATCCAACTATAATCCCTAATACCTGCAGGGTTTTTACTTTCAGCTGAAAAAAAGAAACGCCGGTGATAATGACAAATAAGGGGGTCAATGCATTCATGATACCCGCCAGTGCACTGTCAATTTTGGTTTCTGCAATACAAAACAAATAAGCAGGGAAAAAACTACCCAATAAGCCCGACAGAACCACCACCCCTCTTTTGTTTGCAGGGATTACTCTCAGGGCTTTTACCGCAAAGGGAAGCAGCACCATGCCCGCACTGATTAGTCGGATAGAAGCTACCTGATAGGGACTCAGCACATTCATTCCTTCTTTCATCAATACGAAAGAGCTCCCCCATATCAAACACAATAAGCTAAAAATCCCCCAGTTAATCAGTTGTTTCGGCACTGTAATTTTTTTTCAAAGATGCATTAATAAACGCTTTGAAGAGGGAATGGTTCTGAAGATTTTATTATATTGGGTAAAGAAAACATATTCATATGGGCTTAATCAAAGAATTCAAAGAGTTTGCCGTAAGGGGCAATCTGATAGATACCGCTGTCGCTTTTGTGATGGGCGTCTCTTTTGGAAAAATTGTTACCTCCTTTGTGGATGGTATGGTCATGCCCCTGGTTGGGATGCTTACGGGAGGGGTAGACTTCAATGATAAAAAATGGGTATTGCAGGAAGCTACTGCGGCAGTGAAAGATGCTGCGGGTGTAGTGGTGACGCCGGAAGTAACCGAAGTGTCGGTTAAGTATGGGGTATTCATTACTAATCTGATCGATTTTGTGATTGTGGCTTTTGCCGTATTCATGGTGATTAAAGCCCTGAACAAGATGAAGAAAGAAGATGCTCCTTCAGCCCCGGCTACCCCTCCGGGTCCTACGGAAGCAGAAAAATTGCTGGCTGAAATCAGGGACTCCCTTAAAAAAGTGAATTAAGCCCTTTTAGTGGATAACTATTCGGGAAACAGGGCTAAAATAGGCCCTGTTTTCTTTTCTTTGTAAAAAAGCGGAACGTGAGCACTGTTAATTATCAAATTAAATTAGATCAGTTTGAAGGACCTTTTGATCTTTTGTTGTTCTTTATTGAAAGGGATGAGCTGGATATTTATAATATTCCCATAACCAAAATCATCAATGACTTTCTGGAATTCATTCACAGTTCAGAGAAATTGAATATTGAACTAAGCTCTGAATTTATCTTATTTGTTTCAACCTTAATGCGCATCAAGGCCAGATTGTTATTGCCAAGAAAAGAAGTAGATGCGGCGGGTAATGAAATTGATCCCCGTCAGGAATTGATTGACAAAATCCTTGAATACAAAAAGTTCAAGGAAGCTGCTGTACAGATGGCAGAAATGGAAGCCATGCGCATGTTGATGGTGAAGCGCGGAAATCTGCAAAAAGAAGTGGCATCCATTGGAGAAGAAGCTTCTGAAGGAACAGAAATTCAGAATATTACTTTGTTCAAACTAATGAAAGCGTTTGAAAAAGTAATGCAGCGCGTGCACGATCGTCAGAACAAGCCCGTGCACACCGTAGTCCGCTACAACTACACCATGGAAGGCAGCCGTGATTATATGTTGGATTTTATCGGCAGAGAAAAGACGGTGGCTTTTGAAAAAATATTTGAAATCTGCGAAGACAGAATTCATGCGATCTTTTTATTCTTATCCATTTTAGAATTGTCTCAGCAGAAATACATGAAGCTGTTGGTAGGACAGGGCATGAATAATTTCATTGTAGAATGGAATGAAAACCGGGAAGCAGATATTGCTGATGAAGGGTTGACCGAAGAAGAAAGAACCGAACAGGAAAGCGATTTGGATTCTGAAGAAGCATAAAAAAAGGGTAGTGAAATCACTACCCTTTTTTATTATCCCAACACGCTTGAAGCGATATTTACTTTTTCTTTCATGAGTTCCCGAACTGCATCCGCAATACCTTCTGCATCATAAGCACATTCTCTGTGCAATTCTTTCGGACTGCCGTGCTCTACCAAGCGATCCGGAATACCTAAGATTTTTACATCCGCCTTGTATCCGTTCGCGTTCATGAATTCCAGTACAGCCGATCCAAATCCTCCTACAACCGTACCGTCTTCTACAGTAACAATTTTGGAATAATTGCTAAAAGCTTCGTGTAATAAATCTTCGTCAATAGGTTTTACAAAACGCAAATCGTAATGCGCAGGATCTATGCCTTCTGTTCTCAAGCTGCGAATGGCAGCCTGTGCAAAATTACCCGGATGACCAAAACTCAATATGGCAACATCTTTACCATCTTTTAATTTTCTTCCTTTACCAATGGACAGCGCTTCAAATGGTGTTCTCCATTCAGGCATGGTTCCTTCGCCTCTTGGATAACGAATCACAAAAGGATATTGTGTTTCTTCCAGTTGCGCAGTGTACATGAGATTGCGTAGTTCCTTCTCGTTCATCGGTGCTGCAATAATCAAATTCGGAATGCAACGCATGTAAGCAATATCGTAACAACCATGATGTGTAGGTCCGTCTTCTCCTACCAATCCTGCACGGTCTAAGCAAAATACAACAGGCAATTTTTGTAAAGCTACATCATGCACTACCTGATCATAGGCACGTTGCATGAAGGAAGAATAAATATTACAGAACACACGCAAACCCTGTGTGGCCAAACCCGCACTAACGGTTACCGCATGCTGTTCGCAGATGCCCACATCGAATGCACGATCCGGCATTTTGTCCATCATGAATTTTAAGGAAGATCCGCTGGGCATGGCAGGTGTAACACCCATGATTTTATTATTCCCTTCCGCCAACTCTATCATGGTATGTCCAAACACGTCCTGATATTTAGGCGGCTGTGGGGTATCTATTTTTTTCTTGAAGATTTCTCCCGTTGTTTTATCAAACAAACCTGGTGCATGCCACTTGGTCTGGTCTTTTTCTGCCAGCTCATATCCCTTGCCCTTGGTAGTAATGATATGCAATAATTTAGGACCCGGTATATCTTTTAAGTCTTTTAAAGTGTCTACCAGTTTCGTGATATTGTGGCCATCAATGGGCCCAAAATAGCGAAGCTTTAAAGCTTCAAATAAGTTACTGCTTTTATTTACCACCCCTTTGATGCTGGCTTCCATTTTAGAAGCCATTTCCCTGCTGAAATTTTTTCCAACGGGTAGCTTACCCATCAGATTCCAGATTTCGTCTCTTACTTTATTGTAGGTCGGGGAAATACTGATATCGGTTAAATATTCTTTAAGCGCGCCCACATTCGGGTCGATGCTCATGCAGTTATCGTTCAAAATAATCAATACATCGCTGTCTGCCACACCCGCATGGTTCATGGCTTCAAAAGCCATGCCTGCTGTCATGGATCCATCTCCGATAACGGCCACTGATTTTCTGTTCTCGCCCTTGTATTTGGCGGCGATGGCCATCCCCAAAGCAGCAGAAATAGAAGTGGATGAATGCCCCACGCCAAAAGTATCGTACTCGCTTTCCGATCTTTTTGGGAATCCACTCAATCCCTTGTATTTACGATTGGTTGGGAACTGATCTCTTCTTCCGGTTAAAATTTTATGACCATATGCCTGATGACCTACGTCCCACACCAATTGGTCATAGGGCGTATTGTATACATAATGAAGCGCAACGGAAAGTTCTACTACTCCAAGGCTGGCGGCAAAATGCCCTCCATGCACGCTTACGACATCTATGATATATTGTCTTAATTCGTCGCAAATCTGGTGTAGTTGCGCCCTGCTGAGTTTCTTTAAATCTTCAGGACTATTGATATTCTTGAGTAAAGGGCCAGGGACAAACTCCATTATTGGGTTATTTAGTAAGTAAAAATACAATAACAAAGCTTAAAAAGGAAGGTTCGCCTATTGCCTGCATTAATTTAAGCCAATCACCCCCCGATTTTACCTTTAATCCAATTTGTTCCTTTTCAAGGGCTTAGCTATATTTAGCTTTGTAAAGATGAGAACAAAAAGCAAAGCAGTCTTGTATTGGTGGTGTCAGCTGGGTGGCTGGCTGCTTTATGGGGTAACCATGGTGTTCTTTGCCTTTGTTTTCGACAGCAAGATCAATAGTATTTTTTACCCCAAGCTATTGGTTATCATTGTCTCCGGTTTGTTTTTTACCCATGTTTTAAGGGAACTCATTAAGCTATTTCATTTATTACCTCCGGAATTGTCTCGCAAATGGGTGCAGTTTACGGTGGTACTGTTATCCATTCTGGTTTTATTTAACCTGACCAATTCAGCTATTGCAGAGTGGCTGGGGCTGTACAATCCCAAAACCAAGGTTTCCGTAGAAAAAAGATTCCTGGTGAACCTTGTTTCTGATTCTCCCCTGATTCTGGTTTGGGTGTCCATCTATTATTTGTGGCACTATATAGAACTGGGAACCAAAACAGAATTCCAGAAAATCAAGCTGGAAAGTCTGGTGAAAGAGATGGAGTTAAAGACCATCAAGAGCCATATCAATCCGCATTTTATTTTTAACGCACTCAAT
This sequence comes from Bacteroidota bacterium, assembly GCA_039805185.1. GTDB lineage: Bacteria > Bacteroidota > Bacteroidia > Chitinophagales > Chitinophagaceae > Sediminibacterium. The sequence continues at coordinate 48,155 of JBDLUU010000008.1, read as the reverse complement.
AGCATCCGTGCATTGGTTGATGAAAATCCGGAAAGAGCCAGAACAGCTATTACCGAACTGAGTAATTTGCTTCGTAGCAGTATGCAGGCAGAAAAACAGGAGACGGTTCCCTTTGAAAGAGAACTGAATATTGTAAAGGATTATCTGGCACTGGAACATATTCGTTTTGAAGATCGACTCAAAGTAGAATACGATATAGATGAAGACACATTGGATCAGCCCATACCTCCAATGATGTTGCAAACCCTGGTAGAGAATGCCATTAAGCACGGGTTGAGCAAAGCCAAAGAAGGAGGAATAATCCGTATCTTCTCAGATTTCAGGGAGTCGCATCACGAACTCATTGTGCAGAATACGGGAACTATTTCCGAAATTGCCGATTCACAGGGATTTGGTTTAAAAAGTACCCGAAGCCGTTTGAAATTATTGTTTGGCGACAAAGCACGTTTTACAATTGAAGACAAGGGGAATAATTGGGTAGAAGCTAAAATTATCATGCCTGTACAGGGAGTACCGGCTTAATTTGAATAATACAATCAGCAATTATGGCAATCAAAGCAATTATTATTGATGATGAAAGATTGGCGAGAAATGAACTGAAAAAACTGTTGCAGGACCATGGTGATATTGAAGTGATTGATGAAGCAACCAATGTAGACGAGGGTATTGAAAAAATTGAAACCCTGAATCCCGATTTGATATTTCTGGATATTCAGATGCCTAGTAAAACCGGTTTTGATTTACTGGCTGAAGTAGAGAAAGCGCCCAAAGTGATATTTACCACTGCTTACGACGAATATGCTATCAAGGCTTTTGAAGTGAACGCACTGGATTATTTGTTAAAGCCCATTGAGCCCAAGCGTTTATCCGATGCCATTCAAAAATTACAGGCAGAATTGTACAAGGAAAAAATTGGTCTCACTGGATCCAATCGGGGTCCGCTTACTGAGCATGATCAGGTCTTTGTAAAAGACGGAGAGCGTTGCTGGTTTGTGAAGCTGGGTGAAATCCGTTTGTTTGAAAGTGTGGGCAACTATGCCAAAGTATTCTTTGGTACCAATAAGCCTTTGATTTTAAAATCACTGAATGCACTAGAAGAAAGACTGGATGATCGCATGTTTTTCAGAGCCAATCGCAAGCATATCATCAACCTGAGATGGATTGAAAAAATTGAACCTTATTTTAACGGAGGATTGATTCTGGATTTGAAAGGAGGTGAGAAGATTGAAGTGAGTCGCAGACAAACCGTTAAGTTCAAGGAGATGATGAGTTTATAATTTTCCAAGCCTTATTTATTTTTTAACTGAATGAATTGAATTCCCCAATATGAAAAAGATTGTTTTATCCCTCGGATTACTGGTATCTGTATTTGCTGCTGTTGCGCAGGATTTAAAAACCATTGTTACTGATGCAGAAGTGCAACGCGTATTGGGTACACTGGCTTCTGATGAAATGGAAGGCAGAAGAACCTTTACCAAGGGTATAGACAAAGCAGCTGCATTTATTGCTTCGGAATTCAAGTCTTATGGCATACAGCCATTAAAAGGCAACAAGGATTTTTTACAATCTTTTGCAATGATTCGTCCAAAGTTCATCAGTGCTTCAGGTATGCTGAATGAATCTGCTTTGGATACCAAACAAATTATGGCGGTTACCTGCAGCAAAGATTTGCAAGTGACTGAGAAATCAGGATACGAAGTGGCACAAATTGCCAAAGGAGCCAACCTCTTTGCAGAAGCTAGAAAATACAGCGGCTTAACCAAGAATACAATTGTATTGGTGGATACTTCTTTCAGTAGCAATTTTGGAAGACTGACGCAATTGAAGGGCAATATGTTTTATTCTGATAAGTCTGTTGTTTTTATATTGACTACTGAAACAACAGTTAAATCATTAACCATTGATGCGAAACACGAAATCCAGGAAATGAAACTGGCCAATGTAGCAGGAATGATTACTGGTAAGACTTTGCCAAATGAGTATGTTATTTTCTCCGGCCACTATGATCACCTGGGTATCAATACCCGCAATATGGTAAACAACGATTCTATCTATAACGGAGCTAACGATGATGCCGCAGGAACCACTGCCATGATGTTGCTGGCTAAGTATTATGCTGCTGCCAAAAACAATGAACGTACTTTGATTTTTGTTGCCTTTACAGCAGAAGAAGTGGGTGGTTTCGGTTCTCAATATTTCTCCAGACAGTTTGATCCTTTAACGGTGAAAGCCATGTTCAATATTGAAATGATTGGCAGCGAAAGCAAGTGGGGTAAGAACAGTGCTTTCATCACTGGTTATGAAAAAACAGATATGGGTAAAATTTTGCAGCAGAATCTGGTTGGTACCGATTTTACTTTCTATCCTGATCCTTATACTGCTCAGAATTTATTTTATCGCTCAGACAATGCAACCCTTGCCCGTTTAGGCGTTCCTGCACATACCATTTCAACTACCAAGATTGATGTGGATCCTTACTACCACAAAGCTTCCGATGAGTTAAGCACGATTGACATTCCAAACATGACACAGATTATCCGCTCTATTGCTTTGAGTGCAAGAGGAATTATCAGTGGTAAGGAGACCCCAACAAGGGTAGATGCCAGCAGCTTGCGTTAACGGGTATTCATTCGCTTTATCCATTTCACTATTTCGTACCAGAGTACGGATGCTGCTCCAATCCATAAGGAATAGCTGAGGTCTGCTATGGCCAGCGGTTTGAATCCAAAGAACCGGGCAAATGGCTTAATGTATATCAGTGCCGCTAAAAGAATCAGGGTTGTCAGAATGATGCCATAGATCCAGTTGTTTTTATAGAACAGGGTACTGAAAATAGAATAATAGAAAGAACGGTTGATTAAGGTTAAAAAAATATTCGCAAAAATCAGTGTACTGAAAACCATCGCACGGGTGGTTTCAATATCGTAGGATTGGTTTACCGCAAGTTGATAAGTATACAAAGTGCCTGCTGTAATAAATAAGCCTTGAATCATACTGGTCATTAATTCTTTCCAGTTAAAAAAAGTGCTGGTGAATGGACGTGGAGCCTGCAATAAAGTGTTTTTTTCCATGGGCTCATTTTCATAAATAATGGAACAGGTAGGTCCCATAATTAATTCCAGAAAAATAACATGGACAGGTGTGAATATATTCGGATAAATCCATCCCAGCATCAAAGGAATGAATACCGTTAACACAATGGGAATATGGATGGAGATAATATATTGAATCGCTTTTTTCAAATTGGTATAAATCTTTCTTCCCAGGGCGATGGCTTCCACCATTTTTGCCAAATCGTCTTCTACCAAAACCAGGGATGCAGCTTGCTTGGCAATTTCCGTTCCCTTTTTTCCCATGGCAATACCAATATGAGCAGCTTTTAATGCGGGGCCATCATTTACTCCGTCACCAGTCATGGCAACAATTTCACCATTGCTTTTGAGTGCATTGATGATGCGCAGCTTGGCTTCAGGGAACATACGTGTAAAAATGGATGTTTTAGCAACAGCTGTTTTAATAGCTGCATCGTCAAGTGCCATTAATTCATCGCCTGATAAAGAACCTGTATTCCTGAATCCAACTTGTTGTGCAATGGAATGAGTGGTAGCGGCATTGTCTCCTGTGATAATTTTAACCTGAATACCGGCACCATAAAAATCCTGTAAAACAGGAGTAATATTTTTCTTGGGCGGATCATAAAAAGCAACAATTCCCTTCAGTTCAAAAATAAAATCCTGCTGCTGAGCCGGATAATTATCGCCGCTGAAAATGGCTTCTGCAACCGCCAGTACCCGATACCCTTTTTCCGTAAAAGCCTGTATAGCATTTTCTGTTGTCAGCCTTTTTTCATAATCAATATTGCAACAGGATACAATGGCTTCCGGTGCGCCTTTAGCAGCAATAATTTGTTCTCCTTGCTGATTTTTAAAAATATGGGTCATCATTGGAGGCTTCCCCGATAAAGGATACTCATGTACCATTTCAAATTCGGCCCTGCGATCGCTTGCAGTATTATCTTTATAGAAAGCATGAATAGAAACTTCCATTGGGTCAAAGGGAATGGGCTCACTTGACCACATGGCATAACTGATTAGGGATTCATTTTCAGCCATGTCTTTTTGCAAATCAAGGGCCTGATACAATTTAGCTGTTTGCGCATTGTATAATCCGGCAATGCTCATTTTATTTTCTGTCAGTGTGCCTGTTTTATCGGTGCAGATAACAGTAGCACTGCCCAAGGTCTCTACCGTCTTCATCTGTTTTACCACTATGCCCATTTTCATGAGTCTCCACGCACCCAATGCCATGAATGTGGTAAATGCCACGGGTATTTCCTCAGGAAGAATACTCATGGCAAGTGTTAGTGCCTGTAATAAGCTGTCCAGAATATTGTTGGATAGCTGAAAGTTGATGAACCATACAATTAAAAAAACAAGAATCCCAATGAAGGCCATATTCCTGACAAAGCGATTAATCTGTTTTTCCAGCGGAGTAGGTTCTGCGTCAATATCAGAAAGGCTTTTGCCAATTTTGCCTAGTTTAGATGCATTGCCAACTGCTGTAACTACAGAAATGGCGAGGCCGCCTACAACATAAGAACCTCTGTATACTTCATTATTGCCGGCATCCGCTGTTTTATCTACTGCATAGCTTTCTCCTGTTAAAATGGATTCATTAACTGAAAAGTCGTTTGAGCGTATAATGATGCCATCTGCAGAAACCGAACTGCCTTCTTCCATCATGAGGTAGTCGCCAATCACCAATTCGTCAACATGTATAGATATGATTTCGTGGTTGCGAATCACTTTACAAAAGGGTTGGGTAAAATCCTGCAGTTTTTCCAGTGCGGCCTTGCTGCGAGAATCCTGAAAGATGGATATGGCGGCCACCAGTAAAATAGCAACAGATAAAAAGAGACCGTCGCCGGCATTGCCAGTAACAAAATAGATAAAAGCAGCAGCAAACAACAGAATGATCATCGGTTCCTTTAAAACTGATTGAATGGTTTCGATGAAACTGTTTTTTTTGGCAAACTGCAGTTGATTGCTTCCGTGTAGTAATCTGGCTTGATTTACCTGTTCATCGGTTAATCCCTGTAATTCAAATGGTGTAGTAGACATGCCCTATCAAATGGTTTTCAATATGAAGGTACTGCTAAATTTATCGGGATAAATAGTAAGAAATTATTTGATTTGAAAGAGCGGGTTTGTTAACTTTAAAACTATGCAGTTTACTTTTTTACCTAAACAACCGCATCCCCTCGTATCTTATTTGCGTGTAGGTAGACTTTTGTATTATTCACTGATCATTTTTATTGTAGAGTCCTGGTTTTACTGGGTCAAGTTGAATGAAGCCATTCAATTTGCTGCTGCATGGATTATTTTTTTCTGGGCATGGAGTTTTATGTTTTCTTTCATCCATATTTTTCTGGTACTCGCCGACGGATGGAGTCGTTTTCAGAATTACAAAAGAGCCAAGGACCAGTTTTTCATCCATGGATTTAACAGAAGGATTGTAGATACCTATATAGGTTCCAAGTGTCAGCGAATGGCAGCATTGCAAGCTGCTAGGGAGCTGGGTATTGAAGACGAAGTAAAAGCCTATCACAAGGCTAAGGGTGTTAAATGGTATCACTATGTTCCTTATTTTATGATCAAGGATCCCTGGTTCGGATTCAAGAAACATTTTTGGTCCAGAACTTTTCTGGAGCCGAATTATAAGCCCCGCTTTAACTATTCCGATTACGAACAATTAGCTTTGCAGGCATGAGTATAGCAGGCATAGACATCAGCAAAACTTATCGGGGCAGAAAAGTTTTGGATAAGGTAAGTATTAGCTGTGGGGCAGGTGAAATCTGTGGTTTGCTGGGTGCCAACGGGGCTGGTAAGACAACCCTTTTTAAAATTCTGTTTGGTTTGGTTACACCGGATAGTGGCAGGGTGATTTTGCCTGCCAATTCAGCTAAGCCAATCGGAGGAATAATTGAAAAACCTGCATTGTACGAATATTTAAACGCTTACGATAATATTCATTTGTTTTCGAGTATTCAGAAATTAAAACTGACTAAGTCAGAGATAGCCTCGCAGCTTCAAAAAGTGGGTTTGCCCAATGACCGAATGGATCCCGTTGCCCATTTCTCTATGGGCATGAAACAAAGACTGGGCATAGCAATAGCCTTATTGAATAACCCTTCCTGCTTGGTACTGGACGAACCCTTTACCGGATTGGATCCAATGGGTGTTAGTTCGCTTAGGAATTTAATTGCCTCATTGGCAGAAAAAGAAGGGCTGGCCATTATTCTTTCCTCGCATATCATTGAAGAACTCAGTAAGCTTTGCAGCAAATTGTATGTATTAAAAAATGGCCAGTTGGTCAACAGCGGACCTACACAGGATTTGATAGCGGCCAATACCCTGGTTTATAGTATTTGTGCACCGGGCATTCATCAAGCTACCTGCCTTTCAGCTTATCCGGTGATTTTTAAAGGAAATTGTGCCATGGTAACCATTGATGCAACGCAAGTCCCTGCTTTGATTCAGCAACTGCATCAGGAAAATATTTTTATTACTTCTTGTACTCCGGAATTGAGTATGGAAAAACTTTTTGAAACCCACACGGAATGTACGCCTTAATCAAAGCTGAGCTATTTAAACTATTCCGTCAGGGGAAAACCTATTATGCCATTGGTGCATTGTTTTCTATTGAGGCCATTATTTTGGTCAGTGCTTATTTTCAGGGTACGAATATTATTGATTTGCTGCTTGAAAATTTAAAGCAGCGCTTTTATTTTGAAGGGACATTGTTGAATGGGAATTTACTGGTGTATCTGATTTTAAATACGCTCTGGTTTCATTTGCCATTGATATTGATGATAGTGGTTTCGGGTATGTTAACAGCAGAGTACAAAGACAGGACATTGCAGACGATTATGCTTCAACCGGTAAGTAAGTGGAAATTTATTTTGAGCAAATACATCGTTGCCATTGGATTTACCCTGCTGGTTGTATTTGCGCTGGCCCTTAGTTCTTTTGGACTTTCTTATTTTTTCTTTGGCAAAGGTGATTTGATCGTGTACCTCAATGGGCTGAACTTTTTTGATGCAGGAGATGCGTATTACCGGTTGCGCTGGTCTTTTGTTTCAGGTGCTTTATCCATGATCTTTTTTTCTGTTGCCAGTTTAACCATTGCAGTTATCTTTAAGGAAGCAGCCAAAACATGGATCGTATCCGCATTCTTTCTGATTCTTTCGAATATTTTACTCAAAGTTGATTTTGGTGATAACTGGTTCAATACCCTTTTCTTTGCCAAGTTGAATGATACCTGGCAGTATTTCTTTTATTACCAGATCAACTGGGCGCAAATTCAGCTGAATAGTTTATTGTCTATTGGGTATAGTTTGCTGTTTATGGGTGCTGGAATTTATTGGTTTCAACAAAAAGACATTGGTTAATGAGAAAGCTGTTTTTATTTCTTTTTTTTACAGGGATGCTGAGCAATAGTATTGCCCAATCGGTAGATCCTGATTTAATCAGACTAAAGAATCGGCTGGATTCCATTCATTCATTTACCACCCAGTTAACGCTGGCAGTGGATATCTCTTTTATCAATATGCCTGTGAAAAAAGCGCAGATGGTTTATACCAAAGGGCAGAAAGTAAAATTTTCTTCCAATGACTTTGTGATGCTTCCCAAACGCGGACTGGATTTCTCACTGAATAGTTTACTGGAGTATGATTTTATAACAGTAGACAGAGGGATGGAAATGCAGGGTGGCAAAAATTGTAAGGTCATCAATATCATTCCTACTGATAAAAGAGCCGATTTCTCCATTGCAACTGTATGGATGGACACAAGGCTCAGAAGATTGGTTGCTTCCGAAATCAATACCAAGAAGGACGGATCTTATACTTTGCAATTTCAATACAATCAGGATCAGAAAGTATTGCCAGATAAAGTGACGGTTAATTTTGAAATTGAAAAAATAAGAATCCCCATTAATTTCATGGGAAAGGATACGGATATAGACAGAAAGAAAATGCGTGCTGCCGGATCTAAAACAGGAGCCATTTATCTGACCATGAGTAATTACCAGATAAAAACGCTCTTGTAAATTATCCTTGTTACACTGTTTAATTTGCGAACTTTGCTGAATGGATCCCTTTCGTTCAGATGAAGCTTTTAATTCTCTGTACCCGGCACATATTGCACAACTGGCCAGTCGTCACTGGACACCTTTGTCGGTTGCTAAAGAAGCAGCTCAGTTTCTGGCTGTAGGGGATTCTCCGCATATTCTGGATATCGGAAGTGGTGCGGGTAAATTTTGTTTGATTGGTGCGCATTTTTATCCCAATGCTTTTTTTGAAGGAGTAGAGCATCGGGTTGCATTAAATGGAATCGCCACCAAAATTGCCGGAGAACTTGGGTTATCCAATGCCGCTTTTCTGGATGGGGATTTTAGTAAAATTGATTTTTCTGCTTACCAGCATTTTTATTTTTATAACTCTTTTTATGAGCATCTGGAACTCAGTGATCTGATTGATGAGTCTGTACCCATTTCAAATGAATTGTTTCATACGTATAATCGCAATTTGTACAAAGCCTTAAAAAAAATGCCCTCAGGTACCCGCATTGCCACTTTTCATAGTACGGAAAATGAAATGCCCACCAGTTATGAAGTGGTGGGCATTGGGACCAATGAAGATCTGAAGTTCTGGATTAAGCTTTAAGCTTTGGGTACAATATTTTTGGTTTCTCCGTTATTCACTCCCTTCATGAAATGAATCAATCCCTTGAAATAGCTTTCCTGATCATCATACATACTCATATGGCTTCCGTTGGGACAAAACAGATACGTGCCATTGGGTAGTGTTTCTGCCATCCATTTCATATGATTGGGATCCATGGTGTCGTGTGCTGCGCCAACTACCAGTGTAGGGACTTTAATTTGATTCAGTTGGTTTTTTACAGACCAGGTTGCCAGTTTGCCGGCTATACCGAATTCGCTAGGTCCCTGCATGGTTACATATAATCCCTGGTTCATTTTGGCAAAGGAACGATTCACAGGCTCAGGCCATTCTGCCAATGGTAATCTTAATACGTGTTGGGTATAAAAATGGTTTTGTAATAACTCCATGTATCTGGGATTGCTATAGTCTTTCTTTGCTTCCAAAGCACGTACTTCACTCAGAATCGCAGGATCCATCTGTTTGGCCAATACCTCATCCGCATATTTGCCATATTCAACAGCATCACTCATCATATTCGAAATAATAACCCCTTTCAGGTTATCCTGGTATTTCAATGCATATTCCATGGCCAGTATACCACCCCAGCTATGTCCTAGTAAATAAAAATTCTCCTTATTTAAATTCAAAGCCTTTCTTACCTGCTCTACTTCGTCAACATATCTGGCAAGGTCAAAAAGACTGCTGTCTTTGGGGTCCTGCGAATTGCCGCAACCCAGTTGATCATAATAAATGATTTCAATTCCTTCTGCAGGCAGAAAATTTTCAAAACACTCAAAGTATTCATGGGTGGCACCCGGCCCTCCGTTTAACAAAAGAATCTTCATTTTAGGGTTATTGCCGATTCTCTTGGTCCATACAGAAAATTTTCCTTTTGGTGTTTCAACCGGAATCATTTGAATATTTCCGTTTTGAAGACCTGACGCATGTGGTTTAAAATAGTTCTTATCGGATGATTCAGCTGAAGGGTTTTGTTTACAGCTGATAAAGCCAACCATTGCTGCAAGAGCGATGAATGAAAACAATCTTTTCATGTTATATGAATTGGGTGATTAAATACCTTTTTTCTGAACAAGCCATTTGAGTAATTCCAAAGTAACCGGACCGGGATTGCCATCTCCAACAGGGATATTGTCAATAGAAACCACCGGCAATACATTTTTTGTTGAACTGGTTACAAAAGCTTCCTTCGCATTTGTCAGGTCTGCCAAATCAATGGGGGCTTGCCTTACAACAAACTCGGGATTTGCTAAAATTTTTGCTCTGGTTACCCCGGCCAATACCTGATTGTCGGGAGTAATTGCTTCCTGTTTATTGTTCACAATAAAAAAATTGGATCGGGGGCATTCCGTAATTAAGCCTGCATTATGGTATAACACATCATCTGCACCTGCTGCTTTAATAACGGGTTGTAAGTATATGGCTTTGGCGTAGTCAATGGTTTTGATATGCGGCAATTGACGCTGATGTTCCTGCGTAATTAAACGAATCCCTTTCGGTTCTGTTTCAATGGGATAATGAAAGGGATTTTGTGTAACAATTAAATTCGGAACGCCAATGCTGTAACCATCAGGTGAGTCACCTCCTGTTAATGTAATTCGTATGCCGGAATCGGGCAGTTGGTTTTTCTCCATTAAACGGTGAATGGCATGCTTTAACTCATTCCTGTTCAGGGTTACCGGCAGATGCATGGCAGCAGCAGAATGATAAAAGCGGTTGAGATGATCTTCTAAAAAAACAGGATTGCCCTTTACCACAACTAAAAAATCAAAAATTCCATATCCTCTTTGAATGGCCAAATCTGTTACTGATAACTTTGCATCCCGGGCAGGAACCAGATCGTTATTAATCAATACAAACTGCGCGCTCATTTTTTTTCTTTTGTAAATAAGGGCAATAATTTTTCAACCGGTATGCGTTCTGCCTTGTTCCCTTTTAGACCAATGGTTGTATTGGCCATCCATAATGAATTGATTATGGCTTCCTCAGTGGCTTCAATGGCTGCCATAAATAACTGAGAAGTGTTGTCGTTGTGCAGATTCAGAAAGGTTTGTGTAGTAGTAGCAGGCTGATACAGAATCTGATTTTCAGCAGCAGTAGAAAAAGCAATCACATAATCTCCGCTACCGTTGGAAGCAATGCCTCCTGTTTTTCCCAATCCTAGCATGGCTCTTTTGGCCAGTCGCATGAGATTCCGGTGATCCAGCGGGGCATCAGTAGCAACAACAATTATACAGGAGCCATCTACATTATTTAATAGTTGATTGCTGAAACTGAATTTTTGTAAATACTCTCCAACAGAAATACCGTCAATGGTGAGGATACCTCCGAAATTCGATTGAATCATTACCCCAACCGTGTATCCACCCAGTTTAGCGGGAAGCTTTCTGGAGGCAGTTCCAATACCCCCTTTAAAACCAAAGCATACAGTGCCTGTTCCGGCACCAATGGAGCCTTCTTCCAGGTTATTGTTATTTGCGTTTTTAATAGCAGATAAAATATGTTCTTCCTGTACATGTCTTCCCCTGATATCATTCAAATAGCTATCATTTGTTTCGCCAACCACTGCATTAACGGAACTTACTCTTTCGTTGCCAGGCAAGCCTAAGGTATAGCTGATTAATGCATTCATTGCATTCGGAACACTTAAGGTATTGGTTAGTACTATCGGTGTTTCCAGATTTCCCAATTCATTCACCTGTGTGCTTCCGGTAAGCTTTCCAAATCCATTTCCGGTGTAAATAGCTGCAGGAACTTTGCGCTGAAAAAGATTACCTGCATGCGGCAGAATGACGGTAACACCTGTTCTTACAGAGTCTGCTTTTACAAGGGTTGTATGACCAACAGCTACGCCCTGAACATCCACAATGCTGTTGTATTTACCAGTTGGCAAAACGCCAATTAAAATGCCTTGTTCTCTGGGTCTTTGATTTTTCTGCGCAATTGAATCTTGCGCAATCAACAGTAATCCCAGGGATAAAATACCTAGTCTCCCTTTTTTCATGCAGTATCTATTTAGGAAAAATCAAAGTAGGAACCTTGGTAGAGTAGGTTAATTCTGCTGCTTTACTTGGAAGGAATAATTTTTCAAAAAATCCCTTCCGCTGTTTGGTAAACAAAATAATCAATCCTGGTTTTTCTTTTTTGATGAATTTTGTAAGACGCTCAATCAGCGAATATTCAAGATTCGTTGGCAGAATTAGCGGTTGGATTTGTTGGTATTTTTCCTGTGCAAACAAGGTGGCTTTCTTTTTTGTTTCGGGATGATCAACGCCCATTCTCGCATAGTGTAAAACTTTTATATTCACTTTTAATGAACCCGCGAATGTCCTCAGTTTTTTCAATTCACCACTCAGGTTTTCAAAGTCTGAAACATATAATATGTTTTGTAATGGGGTTGATTTATAGTGTGAAGGAATGGCCAGTACGGGTATGCTGGAATGATTCACCAGATAAGCGGTGTGGGTACCCATCAGCTTTCTTAAGACACCGGCACCATTGGTAGCAATGCAGATAAATTGGCATTTGTTTTTCAATGAAGCCTGTATAATGGCCTGTTCGGTACCCTGAACAAATTCAATCAGGTATTTACAGGAAGAAATATATTTCAGCTGACTGCCCAGCACCGATTTTACCCATTTTTCCAGGGATGCGGTTAATCTTTTTTTCTCTTCTTTTTCATATTCCGGATAAAAGGAAAGATTCCAGGTATCGGGTTGCATTAAGGCAACTGCAGAATAAAATACAACGGCGGTGTTGGGAGTCTGCTTTGCCAGACTGGCTGCGAAATAAAGTGCAGCTTTGGAATTGTCTGAAAAATCAGTGGGTACTAAAATTTTCATTTTGTTCTTGGATTAGATTTTTCTAAAGATTGTAAAAAGGATTCAATAAAGCGAATGTTCTCTGCCCGGTTGTCGTGCATGGTTCCATGTCCTGCACCTTTTATTATTCCAAACTGACTTTGCTTTACCAGTTTGCTCAATCTTGCAACCGTTGCAGGACGGGCTTCATCATATTCGCCGGTAATGAAAAGTGTAGGTACAGTTATGGAAGATAAACTACTGATCCGGTCATAGTTTTTTAAAGTGCCGGTTGCTGTAAACTCTGTTGGCCCCCACATATAATTATAAATAAAACCATTGCTGGGTGCAGTTACGGTATCCCATCGACTGGTAAGTCTGGTATTGCGTATACCAAAGTTTTTTGCAAAAACGGTATTGGCATTTTGGTAAGCTTCAGAATTGAAGTCACGGGTTCTTTCTCCTTCTGCAATGGCTTTCTGAATGGATAATGGCAGACTGCTGATTAAAGTATCTGCATCTTTTTTCCATACCTCGGTACTAAAATAAGGGCTATTGAAAATAATTGCCTTGATGCCTTTGGGATATTTCAGATAATATTCCAGTGCCAGTGCGGTACCCCAGGAATGACCGTGCAGGTAAAATGAATCCAGTGATAAATGATTCACCAATGCCTTCACCTGTTCAACAAAAAGGGGGACTTTCAATAAGCTGGTATCGGTATGGTATCCTGATCTTCCGCTGCCCAGTTGATCAAACAAAATAATGGGTCGGTCCTTTCCTAATGATATAAATTGATAAAAGGAACGACTGGTTCCTCCAGGACCTCCATGTGTTAACAGGAGCGGCAGTCCTTTCCCTTTTCCCATAACGCGATACCAGATTTTTCCACTGGTAACCGGAACATATCCTTCCTGTTCTTTCAGCTGTGAAAAACTGCTGAAACAGAGCAGGGTTAAAATAACAGTAAGAAGTAATGTCTTTGACAACATAGTTTCAGGGCAATTAGCTACCCTCTGTTTAAAGATACAGCAATTTGAAATTACTGAAACAGGAATAAGCCAATGGCAGCCATCGACATAAGCACTAGGGCCAGCAGGCCAAATACATTACTCCAAAGCCCGTTCTTATATCTTCCCATGATTTTTTTATTGTTCGATATATGCAGAATCACGGCAATCAATACAGGGGCGGTAAGGCCATATAAAATGGCAGAATAAATAAGCGCGTTAATGGGAGAAATGCCTAAATAATTAATGCCCAACCCCAGTATGAGTGAAAGGATGATAATGGTATAGAAAGCCTTGGCTTCATGAAATTTTTTATCCAGCCCGTTTCCCCAGTTGAATATTTCAGTTATCATGTAAGAGAGTGCCCCACTCAGTACAGGGATGGCGAGAAATCCGGTACCAATAATACCCAGGGCGAACAATATATAAGCAGCCTCACCTGCCAATGGTTTCAATGCTTTGGCAGCATCTTCAACAGTGTCAATCTGATGTATGCCTGCATTAAACAGAACGGTTCCTGTTGTTAAAATAATAAAGTACATCACGATATTAGAAAACAACATGCCAGTATCAATATCCTGCTTCATGGCGGCAATCACGTTTTTATTGACAACCAGTTTTTGTTTTTTGTGTTTTAAATCCTCAATAGACATGGTGGCCTGCCAGAAAAATAAATAAGGAGAAATAGTGGTGCCCAGAATAGCTACCAGTATGGCCAGGTATTCTTTATTCAATTGAATTTTAGGAAGGAATGTGCTTTTTACAATCGCTGAAAGATCCTGCTTGTACAAGAAAGGGACGATGATGTAAAAAAGTAGTACCAGGCATAAATATTTTAATACGGATGCAATTTTTTCATAAGGCAGATAAATAATCAATACCAGTAAAATCATTGTAAAACTGACACTGAAAAAATTGGCATCAATCGAAGGAAAAAGTAAATTGCCTACAGCGCCCATGCCTGCGATATTGGCACCTATATTGAGAACGATGGCTGGAATACTTAATAACACAACACCATACAAAACGGGTTTGGAATAATGTTCTTTCAAGGTTCCGGTCAATCCTTTTTGCGTAACCAGTCCAATTCGGCCACACATTTCCTGTACGGCAGCCATCATGGGAAAAGTCAGTAAAGCAGCCCAAAGTGTACCCAGCCCAAATTGCGCTCCAGCCTGAGAATAGGTAGCAATACCGGATGGATCATCATCGCTTGATCCGGTAACCAGACCGGGGCCCAGGTTTGTCCAGAAATTTTTAAATAGGTTTTGCTTTGGCTTCATGATACAATGGTTCTGAAAGTTAGGTTGATTCTGCTTTCCTGAATTTTTTTAGCAGGCGGAAGTTGGTGTAGCCAATGTTCCTGAATTGTATCCTTCATTACCAGCAGGCTTCCATTGTCGAGTAGGATTTCCTTCTTTTCTTGTGTAGTCTTGTGTTTAAAACAAAACCTTCTGATTGCGCCAAAACTCACGGAGGCAATGGCTCCGTTTTTCTTTAATTCCTTTTCATTATCGCTATGCCATCCCATAGATTCTTCTCCATTGTGGTAAAGATTGAGTAAACAGGAATTATAGGTTTCACCGGAAATTTCTTCCACCGATTTTCGAATACGGTCCAACGTATGGGTAAAAGGCAGGGCCCTTTTGATGCTGTTTGAATATTTGTAAAGAAAAGGCTGGTCACCATACCAGGCTACTTTTCTTTTGGTAATGATCTCCTTCGCGAACATGCGGATACGGTCATTTTCCCAAACAATTTCATGCATCAGCAATTCTTTGTACTCCGCTATGGCAGAGGGTAAAAAAACAGCACCGTAATAAATAGCCATGCCGTCATAAGGCAATATCTGCTGCGGCTCATTGGCAATGGGGAAAAGGCTGAACATGAAGAACTAACCCGCATTAATATTGGCAACAGAATGAATGGCAGCACTGATTTCTGTAATCAGGGAAATGTCTTTTTCTATGGCATTGCCTACCACAATGATATCGGCACCAGCCTTACAATTCAGGTAAGTTTTTTCGGGATCAACAATTCCGCCTCCCACAATCAGGGGAACATCAATATGCTGGGCTACTTTTTCAATCATTTGTTCTGTAATGGGTCTTCTGGCGCCACTGCCTGCATCCATGTAAATGAGTTTCATGCCCAGCATTTCACCAGCCATAGCTGTGCACATGGCAATTTCGCTTTTGTCGGCAGGAATGGGAGATGCGTTGGAAATATAACTGACAGTGGTTGGTGCGCCTCCATCTATCACCATATAGCCGGTGGGCATGATTTCCAAACCAGATTTTTTTACAAAGGGAGCGGAAATCACATGTTGTCCAATTAGTAGTTCCGGGTTTCTGCCGGAAATTAAGGACAGGTATAAGAGTGCATCTGCATATTTGCTTACCTGGGAAGGAGAACCCGGGAATAAGATGACGGGTATGGAACAGGCAGCTTTTATTTGCTGGATACACTCATCCAGGTGGTGAGAAATCACCAGACTGCCGCCCACGAAGAAATAGTCCACTTTTGCTTCAACCGACAATTCTACCAATGCTGCAATGCTTTTGGCATTCACTTTATCCGGATCAATCAATACGGCAAAGGATTTTTTTCCCGAACGCTTTCTGTTGATGAATTGCTGGTAAATGTTTTGCTTCATTCTTATTGGATGGTATTACAAAAATGCAGAAAAGTTTTCGTTTAAAGCATTTTAAATACGGTTAGCAATGTCGGGGGGAGACAATTCGAGGCTTGTTTAATTTTTTAGGCTAAAAACATCAACCTTTCATTTCTGCAATATTACCTAAAAATCTTATTGACACCTGTGTATAATCAGGGAAATTCAATGGGGATTTGAGCTCTGAAATTATCCACTTTCCTTATCCACAAGCTGTGCATATTTCCACTATTGGATTTTGAAAATGGAAAGATATTTTCGTCAACCGACCGATTTTAACACGGTTTTGGGAAAACAATTAAATACAATTTAAACCACTATTTCGATATGCCTAATCCACGCACTCACAAAGGCTTGCAATTCAGCCGCCGCTTCACCAAAGATGGTGTAAGCCCTTATGATATGTTTGAATACGATTACCGCGACAGCGTAATCAAAAATCCAAACGGTGAAAAAGTTTTTGAAATGAATAATGTAGAGGTTCCCAAGCAATGGAGCCAGATTGCTACAGATATTCTTGCTCAGAAATATTTCAGAAAAGCAGGCGTGCCACAAGCCGATGGCTCTTTAGGCAGAGAAACCAGTGTAAAGCAAGTTGCTCATAGAATGGCCCATTGCTGGAGAGTATGGGGTGAACGCTATGGCTATTTTGCTAGCGAAAAAGACGCACAGGTATTTTATGATGAATTGGCGTATAGCATTCTGAATCAGGCATGCGTTCCCAATTCACCACAGTGGTTCAATACCGGATTGCACGAAGTGTATGGTATCACCGGTAAACCCCAAGGTCACTACTATGTAGATCCTAAAGATGGAAAATTAAAGAAATCAACCAATGCATACGAGCGTCCTCAGCCGCATGCATGTTTTATTTTAAGTGTAAGTGATGATTTGGTGAACGAAGGTGGTATCATGGACTTGTGGACCCGTGAAGCCAGAATTTTCAAATACGGTTCAGGGGTAGGTACCAACTTTTCTCAGATTCGTGGTAGCGGAGAGAAGTTAAGTGGTGGTGGTACTTCCAGTGGTTTGATGAGCTTTCTGAAAATTGGAGATCGTGCAGCTGGTGCTATTAAGAGTGGTGGTACAACCCGCCGTGCGGCCAAAATGGTTTGTTTGGATTTGGATCATCCGGAAATCATGGAGTTTATTAACTGGAAAGTTGAGGAAGAGAAGAAAGTAGCTGCCCTGGTTGCTGCTGGTTACGATAACGGATACGAAGGAGAAGCTTATGCAACTGTATCTGGTCAGAACTCTAATAACTCAGTAAGAATACCTAACGAATTCTTCCATGCTTTGGAAGAAGGAAGAGACTGGGAATTGAAAGCCAGAACCGATGGCAGAGTCATGAAGAAAATCCCTTCCAGAGAAGTTTGGGATAAAATTGCTTACGCAGCATGGCGTTGTGCAGATCCTGGTACACAGTACGATACCACTATCAACGAATGGCATACCTGTCCAAAAGGTGGTCGCATCAATGCCTCCAACCCTTGTTCAGAATACATGTTCTTAGATAACACCGCATGTAACCTTGCTTCCATCAACCTTCGCAAGTTTCACAATGATGATACCAATATTTTTGATGTAGAAGGATTTGAATACACAACCCGCTTGTGGACCACCGTACTGGAAATTTCTGTATTGATGGCACAGTTCCCATCAAAAGAAGTAGCACAATTGTCTTACGACTACAGAACGTTGGGGCTTGGTTTTGCCAACCTGGGTTCTATGCTAATGGTAAGCGGTATTGCTTATGACAGCGAAGAAGCTAGAGGCATAGCAGGTGCTATCTCAGCCATCATGACTGGTGTTGCTTACAAAACTTCAGCGGAAATGGCTTCTTTCCTTGGCACTTTTGATAAGTACGAAGAAAACAAGGAAGATATGTTACGCGTAATGCGCAATCATCGCGCTGCTGCTTACGATGCAACAGAAGCTTATGTAGGTCTTGAAATTAAACCACAGGGAATCAAAGCACAGTACTGTCCTGACTATATGTTGAAAGCAGCTACCCGTGCCTGGGATGATGCAGTACAGTTAGGCGAAAAGTACGGCTACCGCAATGCCCAAACAACGGTGATTGCACCAACCGGTACCATTGGATTGGTAATGGATTGTGATACAACAGGTGTTGAACCGGATTTTGCTTTGGTGAAATTCAAAAAACTGAGCGGTGGTGGTTATTTCAAAATCATCAACCAATCTGTTCCTCAGGCCTTGAAGAACTTAGGTTACAATGATGCTGAAGCCAAAGCCATTGAACAATATGCTGTTGGTGCTGCCAGCTTTGAAAATGCACCTTTCATTAACAATGCAAGTTTGGCTGCCAAAGGATTTACCGCAGCTGAAATTGAAAAATTAAACGGAGCCGCCAGATCTGCTTTTGAAATTGCTTTCATCTTCAACCGATTCACTTTGGGTGATGAGTGCATGCAGCGCCTGGGCTTTAGTCCGGCACAGTACGAAGACTGGAGCTTTAACTTACTGGAAGCATTGGGCTTTACCGAAGACGAAATTGAAGCAGCTAATGATTACGTATGTGGTACCATGACCGTAGAAGGAGCTCCATACCTGAAAGATGCTCACCTGCCTGTATTTGATTGTGCCAATAAATGTGGTAAGAAGGGAGAAAGATATATTCATGCTTACGGGCATATCAGAATGATGGCCGCTTGTCAGCCATTCTTAAGCGGTGCTATTTCCAAAACCATTAACCTGCCTCATGAAGCAACGGTAGAAGAAATTGCAGATTGCTATATGCTTAGCTGGCAGTTGGGTCTTAAAGCAAATGCTTTATACCGTGATGGTTCAAAACTAAGCCAGCCTTTGAGCAACAAAAGCGAAAAGAAAAAGAAAACAGAAGATACGGCCACAGAAACTGCTGCAGTAGAAACTCCAGTAGCTGAAGCTTCTACTATTGTTGACTTGGGTCAGCTAACAGTAGATGAGTTACTGGAAGAAGTAACCAAGCGTATGACCGCTTCAACCGATACAGAATTGAAGCGCGCTTTATCCAGAATCGTTGAAAGAAAATCTTTACCAGCCAAGAGAAGAGGATTTACGCAGAAAGCCAAGATTGGCGGCCAGGTAGTTTTCTTAAGAACCGGTGAGTACAGTGATGGTACATTGGGAGAAATTTTCATTGATCTTGCGAAAGAAGGTTCTACTCTTCGCAGCTTGATGAACTGCTTTGCCATTGCGGTATCTGTAGGTTTACAATATGGTGTTCCGTTGGAAGAGTTTGTAGATAAGTTTGTTTTCACCCGCTTTGAGCCAGCTGGTATGGTAGACCATCCGAATATCAAAACCACCACTTCATTGGTAGACTTTGTGTTCCGTGCATTGGGCTACGAATACCTGAACAGAACCGATTTAGTTCATGTACTGGACAGACCCACTGTGGGTAATACAGGAGAGGAGGGAGATGCTACTTTTTTGGGAAAGCCCGAGTTGAGTAGTGTAAGAGTAACGGCTCCATCACCTAATGCAAGCCCTACAGAAGGACCTGCTTCTCCAAAACTACAAAGAGCAGCTACCACTACTGCAGCAGCAGGTAACAGTGGAATGGATGCAGTGAATGCAGCTGCAAAGAGCATGCAAAGCGATGCGCCGGCTTGTAGTACCTGTGGTCATTTGACTATCAGAAGCGGAACTTGTTACAAGTGTCTAAACTGCGGGACCAGTATGGGATGCAGTTAATTCGATAGCAGTTAATCCCTGCCCTAATATCTCCTTTGGACTTGATCTAGAGGAGATTTTTTTTGCATTGGTTACAGCAATGGTTAAATTGTAGCAATCATTTCTTTATGAAAAAAAGCTGTCTCATTTTCGGGATTATTTTTCTTGCTCTTTTTGTAAATGGACAAGCCAAGAAAGACAACCCATCTTTCTTTTTTACTAACCATCCACCATTAAGATATCAAAAAGCAAAAATCAGTCATGTCATAAATACTAGCATTGAAAATAAATTGCTGCAGATTCAGGTGAAGGGAATTAAAGGGATGCCTGTTGATAATATCCGCCTGCTTGAATTAGAACAAACAACAGAAGCTTCTCAGATTGTTTTCTACCAGCAAAACAAAGTTGTGCAAAAATTGCAGGTTCCCTTTTGGTTCAGGCATATTTTACCCAATGCCGATATTGCCGATTTTAACAAGGATGGTATTGCAGAAATCATTGGCTGCACCACTACCAATTATCAGGGACACAATTATTGGGTCTACAATATTTACAACTTGAAAAACGGAGCATTGGTAATGGTTTCAAAGGATTTTGATTACCCGCTCTGGAAAAAAGTGGACAACAAAACCAATAAGGTAATGGCGAAAGAAATACCGGATGATATAAGGCTCTCCAGCCTTCGTTCATTTCCTACAGAGTACTTTGTAAGATGAGTGTATGCATTCATCAAAAACTCAGTTACGATAACAGTAAAATTATTACATTCATAGTTCTAACGACCAAGATTAAAAAAGCGATATGGGAGACTTTCAAATTAAAAAGCAACCGAAGCAATACGATGTAGTCATTGTTGGTTCAGGTGCGGGTGGTGGAATGGCCGCCTATACTTTGTCTAAGGCCGGATTAAAAGTTTGTTTGCTGGAAGCAGGTGAAGATTATGATCCAGCCGTAAACTCTTCTCA
Organism: Bacteroidota bacterium; assembly: GCA_039805185.1. Lineage (GTDB taxonomy): Bacteria > Bacteroidota > Bacteroidia > Chitinophagales > Chitinophagaceae > Sediminibacterium. Next base: position 27,285 of record JBDLUU010000008.1, on the reverse strand, counting down.
ATTAAAAAATCCATGGGAATCTCCCCGAAGAGGAGCCAGTACCAAGTTCAGACCCTTTGGAGATTTTGACGGATGCTATTGGGGTTGGGAAATTGATGGAGAACCCTATACCCAGGCACCCGGAAGTCAGAAGTTTGAATGGTGGAGAGCCCGTATGATGGGTGGACGTACGAATCACTGGGGAAGAATTTCTCTGCGTTTTGGTCCCAAAGATTTTAAGCGTAAGAGCATTGACGGTTTGGGAGAAGACTGGCCCATTGGTTACGAAGACGTAAAACCTTATTACGATAAAATTGATAAACTCATTGGTGTATTTGGTAGTAATGAGGGATTAGAGAACGATCCGGATGGAATATTCCTGCCGCCACCCAAACCCCGATTGCATGAGTTGATGATTAAGAAAGCAGCAACCGGAATTGGCATACCGGTAATTCCTTCCCGCTTATCTATTCTTACCAAAAAAATTAACGACGAACGTGGCGCCTGCTTTTTCTGTGCACAGTGTAACAGAAGCTGTAAAGTGTATGGTGATTTCTCTTCGGGCTCTGTATTGGTAAAGCCTGCTTTAAAAACAGGGAACCTAGATGTGATTACACAGGCCATGGCCCGTGAAGTTATCACCAATGCAGAAGGATTGGCCACCGGCATTTCTTATGTAAACAAAGTAGATAATTTAGAATACCAGGTAAATGGTCGCGTGGTAATTTTAGCCGCCAGTACCTGCGAAACCGCTCGTTTGTTATTGAACTCAAAATCAAAAAGACATCCGAATGGATTGGCCAATGAAAGCAATGTAGTTGGTAAATATTTGCATGATTCAACAGGTGCAGCCATGGGTGGTGTTCTTCCGGAACTTTTTGGTAGAAAGCGTTACAACGAAGATGGTGTGGGTGGTATGCACGTGTATACACCCTGGTGGTTAGACAATAAGAAACTGGATTTCCCAAGAGGTTACCATATTGAATACTGGGGCGGCATGAGTCAGCCAGCTTACGGTTTTGGTATGGGTATGCAGGGATTGAACGGAAAGTATCAGGTGAATGGTAAAACCAAGGAAGCCGGTGGATACGGTGCATCCTTAAAAGAAGATGTGCGCTTTTTCTATGGTGCGGGTGTAGGTATGGCAGGAAGAGGAGAGTCTGTTCCGGATATCAATAACTACTGTGAAATTGATCCGAATGTAGTTGACAAATGGGGTATCCCGGTTTTGCGATTCAATACAAGACATTCCGATTATGAAATTAAACAGGCCAAGCATATGAAGGAAACCTTCAAGGAAATCATGCACAATATGGGGGCCGTGATTACCTGGGGAGCCGATGACGATGCATCCAATAATTATGGTTTGTCTAATCCGGGAAATATCATTCATGAAGCGGGTACTGTAAGAATGGGGAACGATAAAAAAACTTCTGCCCTTAACAAATGGAGTCAGGCGCACGATTGCAAGACCTTATTCTGTGTGGATGGCTCACAGTTTGTGTCTCAGGCCGACAAGAATATCACCTGGACTATTCTGGCATTGAGTATGCGCGCCAGTGAATACATTATTGATGAAATGAAAAAACAAAACTTATAATATGGACAGGAGAAAATCGATTAAAGCACTCATGATTGGCACCGTTGGTGCCGGTGTTTTGGTAGAAGCCTGCACCAGTGCCGATAAAAAAAATATTGCCAGTTCTGCAGACGCTGCTTTAGCAGACAGAATGCAGGAAGAAAAAGCGTATCTGGCTAAAATAGAGAAAGAGCCCAAGTTCTTTACCGAACACGAAATGGCCACTATTACTGTCTTGGGAGATATTATTATTCCTAAGGACGAAGTGAGTGGTAGTGCCAGCGAAGCCAAAGTGCCTGAGTTCATTGAATTCATTGTAAAAGACATGCCATCTCACCAAACGCCACTAAGAGGCGGATTGCGCTGGCTCGATTTGCATTGTTATAAATTGTATGAAAAGGCATTTGTGAATTTGTCTCCGGCTCAGCAAATTGAAGTGGTAGACTCCATTGCTTATCCAAACAAAGCGCCCAAGGAACTCGCACAAGGTGTTGCTTTCTTTAACAGTATGCGCGATCTGGTTACCACCGGATTCTATACCACTGAAATGGGCGTGAAAGACCTGGGTTATGTGGGGAATGCACCGAATCAATGGAACGGCGTTCCGGATGATGTGTTGAAGCAATACAATATAGCATATACAGAAAAAGAATTGAAAGAGTGTGTAAGCTTTGATAAAGCCTAATTCCTAAACTTAGATTTATAAAAGAGCCCCGATTTAAATCGGGGCTCTTGCTATATTACTTGGTTGCTTTATCTCTGTGTGTTTATAGATTTTGGTATTTTGTTAAATGCTGATTCTAGCTCACCCCGCTACCCGGATTGATCTTGTCTTCCGGATTCACAAAATGTAGTTTGCCGTTGGCATCTTCAGCCATCAGGATCATTCCATTGCTTTCGATGCCGCGCATTTTTCGTGGGGCTAAATTGCATACAACAGTAACCTGTTTGCCAACAATATCTTCAGGATTAAAATGCATAGCAATACCAGAAACAATCGTGCGGGTTTCAAAACCAAGGTCTACCTGTAGTTTCAATAACTTGTCAGCTTTCTCTACTTTTTCTGCTGACACAATGGTTCCTACTTGTAAATCAATCTTTGCGAAATCGTCGAATACAATTTCGGGTTTCACCGGCGACTGTGAAGCAGTTTCACCTGTGGTGGCTGATGCAGGAGCGGGCTGATTATTATTGGTTGTATTAGAAGGTGCAATGCTTTCTTTGTTCACGGCTGCGGCTTTTAGTTTTTCAATTTGCTTACTGATTTCTTCGTCCTCAATTTTTCTGAACAGCAATTCCGGTGCTCTTAAACTGTAACCCACGCTTACCAGTTTCATGCTACCTGCATTTTCCCAGTCCAGCATTTTGTCTACTACTTTTAATAAGTAGCAGATCTTCTTGGCGGTAAAAGGAAGGAATGGGTTGATCAGAATTGCTAAGTTAGCGGTAAGCTGTAAACAGATATGCAGACAGTTGTCAATTAGCTTTTGCGCTTCAGGATTCGACTCCAGTTGTTTCGCAATAATCCAGGGCTCTTTTTTCTGCATGTACTGATTCCCGATTCTCGAAAGGTTAATGACTTCGAACTGGGCATCTCTGAACTTGTATTCTTCCAGTAGTTTTTCTACTTTTTCTTTGGTCTGTTTAATTTCTGCGATGGTAGCGTGATCCAGCTCATCCATTACGTCTGCATGCAATGGTGGCACTTTTCCTTTGCACAATTTGTGCATCAACACCAATGCGCGATTGATGAAATTTCCGAAGATGCTCACCAGCTCACTGTTATTGGCGTCCTGAAAACCCTTCCAGGTAAATTCACTGTCCTTGCTTTCAGGGGCTATCGCTGTTAAGTAGTAGCGTAAAGTATCGGCCAGTTGTGATCCCCCGTTCTCGGGCCTAATAAAATCGTTGATATAGTCTTCCATTTCGAGTTTCCAGTTTCTGCTGGTACTCATTTTATCTCCCTCTAAATTCATGAACTCATTGGCAGGTACATTGTCTGGCAAAATATTTCCGTGTAATTGCAACATCACCGGAAAAATAATACAGTGAAATACAATATTGTCTTTGCCAATAAAATGAATCAGTTTGGTTTCCTTGTCTTCCCAGTAAGGTTTCCAGTCTTTGCCTGCATTCAATGCCCATTGCTTGGTGGCGCTGATATAGCCGATGGGCGCATCAAACCATACATACAATACTTTTCCTGCACTGCCTTCTACATCACCGGGAACCGCAACGCCCCAATCCAAATCGCGCGTAACAGCTCTGGGTTGTAAGCCGCCGTCGATCCAGCTCTTACACTGACCAACAACAGTAGAACGCCAGTCGTTGGAATGTTCTTCCAGAATCCATTTACGTAAAAAGTCTTCGTGTCTGTCCAAAGGCAGGTACCAGTGCTTGGTAGTCTTTTTTACAGGAGCGTTTCCACTTAGGGTACTCACCGGATTAATCAGTTCATCGGGACTTAAACTCTTGCCACAGCTTTCACACTGGTCTCCGTATGCAGCAGTAAAGCCGCAATTGGGACAGGTTCCTTTGATATATCGGTCTGCCAGAAAAATTTGGGCCTGCTCATCGAAATACTGTTCTGATTCTTTGGTGATTAAATCACCCTTGCTGTTCAGTGCGGTAAAGAATTCGCTGGCAGTCTCATGGTGAATGGGAGAGCTGGTGCGGTGATAGATATCAAAGGAAATCCCCAAGTCTTTAAAATTCTGTTCAATGATGGGATGGTACTTGTCTATGATGGCCTGTGCCGTTGTGCCTTCCTTGGTTGCCTGAATGGGAATGGCTGTACCGTGTTCGTCGCTTCCGCACACAAATACCACGTCTCTTTTCTGTGCCCTTAAATAGCGGACATATATATCTGCGGGCAAATAGGCTCCTGCTAAGTGTCCAATATGTTTTAGCCCATTCGCATACGGAAGGGCAGCTGTAATTAAATATCGCTTCGGTTGCTTCATGTTCTATCCTGCTTTTGCAGTGGGTAAAGGTACTAAATGCAAGTTTATTTGGAAATTTCAGAATCTGATGTATATTTGATATCAAATTAATATCAAAATAAATTTTATGGAAAAGACCATTAAAGCAGCACAAGGGTTTCTGGTTTTATTACTCGTTACCATTATGGTGGCTGTTGGCATATATGCACTTACCCAAATGAAGGGTGCTGAGAACTCAACCCAAACCCTGTTGATCTGGTTCGTTGTTATTGATTTTATTGCTTCCTTCTTTTTACTATTGGGATTGGTGGTGGTTCAACCCAATACCAGTGTGGTACTTACTTTCTTTGGTAAATATGTAGGCACGGTAAAAGACAACGGATTGATTTTTGTAAATCCCTTGTATACCAAGCAGAAAGTGTCTCTGCGTTTGCAGAGTTTAGAAAGTACTAAGCTTAAAGTGAATGATAAGCTGGGCAACCCTATTGAAATTGCTGCCGTTATTTTATGGCAGATTGAAGACACGTACAAGGTTTGCTTTGATGTGGTGAATTTTTCCAGCTATATGACGAACCAGAGCGAAGCCGCTTTAAGGCATATGGCTTCTACCTGTCCTTATGATAGCATAGAAGATGAAAATGCAGCCGTTACCCTAAGAGACGGTGGGGAAAAAGTGATTCAGATGCTGGAGTCCGAATTAAATGAGCGCATGTTAAAAGCAGGTATTGTAATTAAAGAAGCCCGTATCAGTCACCTGGCCTATGCCCCTGAAATTGCACAGGCTATGTTACAGCGTCAGCAGGCAACTGCCATTGTTGCGGCCAGAAGTAAAATTGTAGAAGGTGCAGTAGGTATGGTGGAAATGGCTTTGGATTTATTGTCCCAAAAGCAAATGGTGGAATTGGATGAAGAGCGCAAAGCCGCAATGGTAAGTAATTTGCTCGTTGTTTTGTGTGGAGACAGGGCAGCATCCCCCGTGGTGAACACCGGCAGTTTGTATCAATAATCTAAAGGAATTGTTTTGAGTAAAAAGTCATTTGTTTTGCGCATAGATCAGCAATCGTATGCCGCCCTTGAAAAATGGGCGGCAGACGAGTTTAGAAGCGTCAATGGCCAGATTGAAATGCTGATTGATCAGGCATTGAAAGCGGCAGGCCGGAAAAAAGAAGCTGCTGCCATAAAACCTAAACCCAAGAAAAGTTCCTGATGAAAAGAAATTCTTTTTTGCAAATGGCAGGGATGGGCTTACTGTCAATGCCGTTGATGGCTGCACCGCTAACATCGATTGCCGCAGAACGCGCCGCAAGAAAAATCAGACAACCCCGTTACCTGCAATCCGGCGATACCATCGGTATTACCTGTCCTGCAGGTTTTGCATCGGAAGAAACCATACTGCCCTGTAAGGCCATTCTGGAATCCTGGGGTTACAAAGTGCGGTTAGGAGATACGGTTGGTAAAACCGACCATACTTTTGGCGGAACTGACACAGAGAGAGCAGCCGATTTTCAGCGCATGATGGATGATCCCGATATAGATGCTATTCTTTGTGCAACCGGAGGCTATGGAACCGTGCGGATTATTGATCGGCTCAATTTCAAAAATTTCAGAAAATATCCCAAGTGGATCATCGGGTTTAGCGATATAACCGTTTTGCATAGTCATTTACACCAGGTTGTGGGAGTGGCCAGTATCCACGCCAAAATGTGCGGCAGTTTTCCCAAAGACTGGGAGCAGGCGGATGAAATACAAAAAGCTACCATTCTATCTATCAAAGATGCGTTGGAAGGAAGAAAAATAAATTATCCTACAGTAACCACTCCTGCCAATCGGTTCGGTGTGGCAGAAGGAAAAATCATCGGAGGCAATTTAAAAATTTTAGAGAACCTGAATGGCTCAGCTTCCATGATTCAAACCAAGGGAAAGGTACTGGTACTGGAAGATGTGGGAGAGCCCTTGTACAATATTGATCGCATGTTTTGTAATCTGCTTCGGTCGGGGAAACTGGACCAGTTGAGTGGATTGATTATTGGCGGATTTACCAATATAAAAGTGGACAATCCTGCCGTTCCTTTTGGTAGAGATATTTACGCCATTGTACAGGAAAAAATCAGCACTTTTAATTATCCGGTTTGCTTTGATTTTCCGGTTGGACATATCAAAAATAATTTTGCCTTGAAAATGGGAATGCCGCATCGCTTAACGGTAAGCCCTGAGAAAGTTGAACTACAAGAAATCTAAACCATGATTACCATTCCGCCCTATTTAAAAAAAGGAGATACCATTGCCATTACCTGTCCTGCCGGATACATGGATGCGGCAAATATTAAAACCTGCGTAAAAACCCTTCAGCAGTGGGGCTTTCAGGTGTTGATTGGGAAAACTGTGGGCAGTAATTCTAACAACTATTTTAGTGGAACCGATGAAGAAAGAAGAGATGAGTTACAAGCCATGCTGGATGAGCCATCTATCAAAGCCATTCTTTGCGGACGGGGAGGCTATGGTGTTACCCGCATCATTGATCAATTAAACTTTAAAGCATTTCGCAAGCAGCCCAAATGGATCATTGGCTTTAGCGATATCACTGTTTTGCATTCCTATTTATTCAGCAAATGCAAAATAGCTTCCCTGCATGCGCCCATGGCCAATGCTTTTAATAAAGGAGGAGCAAAAGGTCCCTATGTGAAGTCTCTCCATAATGCGCTCACAGGTAAAAAGAATCGGTACGAGTGCAAGCCATACACCAGCAACCGATTGGGAAAAGCTACAGGCGTATTGGTGGGCGGAAATCTTGCCTTATTGGCACATTTGGCTGGCTCTTCGCATTTATATAAAACCCAAGGGGCCATTTTATTTATTGAAGACGTAGGCGAGTATTTGTATAATATTGACCGAATGCTGATTCAGCTAAAGCGTGCAGGGGTATTAAAGCAATTGAGTGGATTAATCATCGGAGGTTTTACCGAAAGCAAAGACACAACCAGACCCTTCGGAAAAAAACTTGAAGATATTATTCAGGAACATATTGCCGAGTACGATTATCCGGTCTGTTTTCATTTTCCGGTAAGTCATGCCAAAGCCAATGTGGCAATGAAAGTAGGAATGCCAGTCAGTTTGTCGATAACAGCTCAGTCTGTTACGATGAAGGAACTGTAGAAGAAAATTAGCCTTAACCCTTTTGCTCAGCTCTAACAATCACTGCAAGAGTTTATTCGATCACTGCATGAGTTTATTCAACTCCTGCTGCATGATTTTGCTTTCTGTTAAATTGTTGTGTACTCCGTCGGGAATGGTAATAAAAGCATCCTGCTTTTTTAATAAGGGGTCCAGTTTCTTTGCATTGCTGTATGGAATCACCCCATCATCGGTGCCATGAAATATCCGAACTGGTGCGGTTACTTTGGGCAGGTATTCAAAAGTTGGGAACTTAAAATGCAATAATTGTTGCAGGGGATACATGAATAAATATCGCCCAAGCAAAGACTGCATACTATAATAAGGGGTTTCCAGCACCAGTGCCTTACAATCCCTTATTGAAGCCAATTGTGTGGCAATGCCGGTTCCGATAGATTTTCCGTAGATAATAATTTGTTCCGGCTTAAATCGAATCTTAGCCAGCATATACAATTGTAATGCACCTTCGTACAAATTTTCTTCTGTGAGTTCCCCGGTAGATTTACCAAATTTGGGATAGTCAATCATCCATACTTCGTAGTGGTTGCGGGTAAAGATTTCCGCATAAGGTGCATATCGGCCAATATTTTTCTGGTTGCCATGAAAATATAAAACAACACCCTTGCGAATGCTATCCGGTACGGTAAAATATACTACATGAAACTGTGTTTTGGCATCCAGCGGAATCATCGATTCCTGATAAGGTTGCGTAAAAACATAGCTGCTGTCTGCTTCTACCGCTTTGGGATGAAAGAGCAGGTGGTCCTGGAGAATGAACAATACAGAGCCAATTAATGCATATAGCAGGAGACCCATTTTTACATAATAGAAGAAAGTAATTTTTTTCACGGGGTAAAGGTAAGCAGAATGCCTGCTTAATATTTTAAGATATCTCTGATAAAATTATGGTACTCAGCAAAAGATGGCAGGTTGTTATGTCCACCTCCGTGAATGCTGATCAGGGTAATTTTATGTGGATTCAATTGTTGTAATTTTTGACTGTGCTTAATCGGTATTAGCCAATCTTTGGTACCGTGGATAATATAGGTATGACAATTTACTTTTCGAATCCATTGATCGGTTTGTAATTTATAACGCAAGGTTAGCTTATGCGGGATGAAAGGTGTAAAACGTTCTGCTACTTTAATGAAACTGTAATAAGGTGCATCCAGAATCAGGTAACGGGGATGATTATCTGCGGCAATTTTTGTAGCAAACCCACTCCCCAGACTTCGACCATATACCAGCATATGATGTTCGGGAAATTTTAGTTTCAGCTGGTCATAAACAAACTGCATATCGGCCAGCATTTCTTTCTCACTTCTTTTTCCGGTGCTCTTTCCAAATCCCCGGTAATCTACCAGTACTACATCGTATTGATACCTGTAAAAATCTTTTGCATATTTTGCCCAGCCTTTGATGCTTCTGGAATTGCCATGAAAGTAAAGAATTAGTCCCTTGGGTTCTTTAACAAAGAAGTGCAGCCCGTTGATGCGTACGCCTGGTTCAACATCAAAAAACAATTCTTCAAAAGGAGCGTCGTATTTGTATTCGAAGTTTGGATCCAGCTTCTCCGGTTTGAAAATAAGTTTTTCCTGGATAAGATATCCAATGATTACGATGAGTAAGTAACCCGCTAATACATACAATAAAACGGTACCCAAATAATTTGATTTTATTCTTCCCCTTCCGGAAAGATACGCGATAGTTTCAACTTAGAAACCGGTGCCACAATCAATGGGAATTTCTCAATGGTCACATTGCTGGGATCCAGTCCAAAACCCCTTTCTTCGCTCAGCGAAATTTCTTTCAGCCAGAAATAGAGTTTCATAACGATGCGCTCAAAGAAAGGCAATTCATTGTCCTGGCTCAGGTATTTTTCCATTACAATGAACTGGAAGTCGCCAACAATATTGTTTTTCTCCAGACTTTCGTAGCGGCTGGTAATATTTACTTCTTTGTTCTTCACCAGTTCTTCCACCACTTTTCTAAACATCAGATTGATGCGGTGTTCAACCCTGAAGCCCAGTCTAAATTCAATCCGAATAATATCGTTGGGTATGATATGTTCAACATTGTACTCACAAGTATAAGGGTCATCTAAAACATCCACGTGAACAAACCAGTAGATATCGGCTCTTTTGGGTTTCTTATTTAGGATGGAATAAATAATCTTGTGTTCAATTTCATTGTGGTTATTGGCGCTGGTCATGTACACCAGGTGGGTAGCATATTTGGGAATGCTCTTGTCGTTGCTGAGTTCCTGAATCATTGGAATATAATTCTCCAGACGAACAAACTCTACATAACGATTCTTGATTTTACGGCTTCTGTACCAAACGTACATCACAACAAATAAGGCTCCGCCTACCAGTAAAGTAACGTAACCGCCATGTACAAATTTTTCAAGCAAGGCAATTAAAAATGCCGATTCATAAATCAGATAGCCAAAAAGGAAAATATAAATCCATACTGAAGCCGTTCTTTTCAAAACCAGGAAGTTCGAATACAGAATGGTAGTGCTTAGCATGGTTACTACTATGGCTAATCCATATGCTGCTTCCATTTTAGAAGACTCTCTGAAATACAATACCACACCCAGACAACCCAGGAATAAAATTAAATTGATACCCGGAACAAATAACTGTCCTCTTTCTTCCGATGGATATCTCACTTTCATTTTGGGCCAGAGATTCAATCGCAAAGCTTCACTGATTAAAGTAAAAGAGCCGGAAATCATGGCCTGACTGGCAATAATGGCAGCAGAAGTAGCAATGATTACTCCAAAAATAATAAACCATTGTGGCATTAAGTCGTAAAAAGCATTGATGCCAAACTGGGCTTTATTGGCTGCATTGACCAATAAACCTTTATGTGTACTTAACAACAAAGCACCCTGTCCAAAATAGTTAAGTAATAAGCAGGCTTTCACATAAATCCAGGAAATACGGATATTTCCTCTTCCGCAATGTCCCAAATCCGAATACAGGGCTTCTGCTCCGGTAGTACAAAGAAAAACAGCCCCTAATAGCCAGAAGCCATTCGGATAAGTAATCAACAATTTAATGCCATAATAAGGGTTTAGGGCTTTTAATACAGACAGGTCACTTCCCATTTGCCAGATTCCCAGAACAGCCAACATGGTAAACCAGATAAACATGATGGGGCCAAACAACTTGCCAATACTGGCAGTGCCAAATTGCTGCATAAAAAAAATCGCAGCAAGTATACCTATTACAATAATAACAATTGTATTGGATGCAATGTCGCGCATTGCTGGCAATTCCTTAAGACCCTCAATGGCAGAAGTAACAGAAATAGGCGGAGTAATAATACCATCGGCTAACAAGGCGGCTCCTCCAATCATTGCAGGGATTACTAGCCATTTTTTTCTTCGCCTTACAAGGGCATACAAGGCGAATGTTCCTCCTTCTCCCTTGTTGTCTGCATTTAATACCATTAGAACATACTTCACGGTAGTTTGCAATGTAATGGTCCAGATGATACAGGAAAGGGCACCAATAATCAGTTCTTCTGAAATGACCCTGTTGGTAATAATCGCGTTAAAAACGTAAAGAGGAGATGTTCCGATGTCACCGTAAATAATCCCTAAAGCAATTAAGAGACCAGCACCGGTAACTTTGTTGATATTTTTACTCACAAAAGAAGCGTTGAAGCATTAAATTGAATCAATCTTTAACAAATGTATGGGTAATTTGTATAATCCAAATGAATGGTACAAGCCGTACATTTGAATCATAAAGATAGTGCGTATGAAAAGGTCATTTCTCTTTTTTTTGTGGGCTATGTTAGCAACTTGTGCATCCACATCTGCCCAAAACATTGTTTATTCTGATCCCGACAGAGAAGACCCCCGTACGTTGAATTTTGAAGTGGTTGGAAAGATTGGTGGCAAGTTCCTGATTTACAAGAATGCCCGCGAAGACCATTTCTTCTCTGTATACGATGCAGACATGAAACTGAGCGCCAAGGTAAGAGCAGATTTTCTTCCCTCCAGAACCCGAATTCTGGGTACCGATTTTCTGGCTTATTCCGATTTTACCTATTTCATCTATCAGTATCAGCAAAAAAATATCTATTATGTAATGGCGGCCAAAATTGGTCCGGATGGCAAAATCATGGGTGATGTGGCTATGCTGGATACCACATCTGGCATGGGATACACCGCCAATAACAGAATCTATACCATTGTAAACAGCGAAGACAAACAGAAACTGGGCGCTTTCAAAATCAGTACCCGCAACGAAAAAGAACATGTAATTACTTCCTGTGTGTTTAATAAGGAACTGAATCAGCTGGAGAAAGTCAGAATTCCTGTTGCCATGCCCGACAGAAATGATTACCTGGGAGAATTTGGGCTGGACAATGAAGGGAATCTGGTTTGTTTAAGGGAGTCTGCCGTCGCGGAAAATGAGAGTGTAAATAAAGTAAGTCTGGTGGTTAAACCACTCGGCAGCATCAATCCCACCATCAGCGAAGTAAAAGTGAAAAGCCTCTTCCTCGATGATACCCGAATCAAGATTGATAACCTGAACAAGAAAATCCTGATTACTTCTTTTTTCAGCAAGCAGAAGCGGGGCAATATTGATGGTTTGTATTATACCCTTTGGGATAAGACAACTGGCATAGAATTGCTGAATGCCACAACCGTATTTTCAGACGAGTTCAGGTCGGATGTAAAAGGAGAAGGATCTACCAAAACTGCATTCAATGATTTTTATTTGAAGAACCTGATTCTTCGCAAAGACGGCGGTTTCATGATGATTGCAGAATCTGCCTATATGAATTCCCGAGGAAATAATTTTAATCGCTGGGACATGATGAATCGTAGCCCTTTCTTTAATCCGTATTTCGGGTCGGGATTCGGTATGGGATTCGGAGGCGGTTATTACCCTTATTTTCCATACGGGTCTGGCTTTAATGCCTATCCATGGGGCACTCCCTGGGGATTGAATTCGATGGGGCCGAATAATGTAACCCGCTATTTCTCGGATAATATTGCCATTATTTCTTTTGAACCCGATGGAAAAATGGAATGGAGTAATGTGATTCGAAAAACACAATACGACGACAATACAGATAATTACATTGGATATGGATTGCTGAACTCGGGAGATCAGATTCGTTTTCTGTTTAATATTCAGGAGAAGCGTAACTATGTACTGACCGATCAGGCACTTTCACCACAGGGACAAATTGATCGAAATCCGACCATCAAGGATCTGGAAAGAGGTTACGACTTCATGCCCAGACATGCCAAGCAAACCGGAGCCAGACAGGCGATAATTCCTTGTATGTACAGAGGCTTCACCTGTTTTGCCAAAATAGATTATTAAATTGCGTCCGTGGTATTTTTATTCAGAGACAAATCGATCATCAATATTTTATTTGTACTGCTGCTCTGCTTGCTGGTGCATGTACATGGATTTTTTCTTCCAGTTCCGGTAGTGTCCAATGTGCAAACAGGTTATATTGGATTTTTATTGCAGAACTACCTGCAGCCATGGCTGGGGTCAGCCGGTTTTTGGTTATATATCCTGATTGTCCTGATTCAGGCACTTCGGCTCAATTTTTTACTGGCAGAACAGAAAATGTTTCCACAGTCTAGTTATACAGTAGCCATGACCTATGTTTTGCTTACGGGTTTGTTTCCTGAATGGTCTGTTATTTCCCCTGCTTTGCTGGCCAATTTTCTCCTCATTTGGATATACATCAAATTAACCAGACTCTACAATAATCCCGCACCCAAGACACTCTTGTTCAATATTGGCTTACTGGTTGCAATCATGGTACTTTGTTATCACGCTACTGCATTGGTTGTTCCAGTTGTCTTATTTGCCCTGGGTATTATACGACCTTTTAAGCTACAGGAGTGGTTTACCCTGATAATGGGTATGGGATTACCTTATTATTTTCTTGCATCCGGATTGTATTTAACCAATCAGTTGCCTATGATTCTTTCCTGGTTACCCAACTGGGAAATTCCAAGTGAGCTAATACCATTGAAGCAGGCTGAATGGATTGGGTTGTCCGGTTTTTTAATGAGCTTTTTTATCGGTCTTTTTTTCTGGCAACAATTCAATAGCCGACTGGTGATTCAAATACGAAAGAATTGGTCTTCCTTACTGGTCATGACCTTGATTCTGGCATTTGCCCCCATTGCATTCCATCCTGCAGGCTTTGAAGCGGCACTCCTCTGTTTGGTACCTGTTGTTCCTTTTGCAACGGCTACTTTTTGCTTTCCAAGGCGGCTGCTTTTCCCCAATTTGATATTTTGGCTGCTTTTAGCCGCTGTTATGTACAATAATTGGCAAATCGTTAAATTTTAGGCATTCTTTCTCTTTCTGGATTGTACCTTTGTGCCTAAATCTGAATTACATGAAACTAGGGGTGGTGGTTTTCCCGGGATCCAATTGCGACAGAGACATGCAGGATGCATTGCAGAACGACTTGAACAAAGAAGTCATCATGTTATGGCATAAGGACAAAGACTTGTCGGCTTTTTCTACTGAAGATTGTATTGTGCTGCCTGGTGGATTCTCTTACGGAGACTACCTGCGTTGTGGCGCCATTGCCCGCTTCAGTCCAATGATGCAGTCGGTGATTGAATTTGCCAATCGTGGCGGAAAAGTACTGGGCGTTTGTAATGGATTTCAGATTCTTTGCGAAAGCGGCCTTTTACCAGGGGTGCTTTTACAGAATGCCAATCAACAATTTATCTGTAAGAACGTTTATATAACCAATCCTGCAACAGGCGCTTTACAGATTCCTATTGCACACGGAGAAGGAAGATTTCATGCAGATGAAGCTACCTTAGATGCATTGGAAAAGAACAATCAGGTGCTGTTCAGATATTCTGATGCAGCGGGTAATATTACTCCTGAAGCCAATCCAAATGGAGCTGCCAGAAATATCGCCGGTATCAGAAATGCAGGAAACAATGTTTTCGGTATGATGCCGCACCCGGAAAGAGCAACTTCACCCAGTTTGCATAATTTGGATGGATTGAAAGTGTTTGAATTGTTGTCTATTCAATAAGAGAAGATGAAAAAATTACTAAGCTTGTTTTTTGCTTTGCTGAGTGTGGCTTTTGTGAGTGCGCAAATCAAAGATCCTGTGTCCTGGACCTTTGAAGCCAAAAAGAAATCAGCAGATAGTTACGAAATAGTGATTACTGCTAATATTCCCAAGCCCTGGCATATGTATTCTCAGAACATGCCATCCGGCGGTCCTGTTCCCACTAAGCTGGTTTTCAATCCCAATCCACTGGTAAAGCCGCAGGGCAAACCAAAGGAACAGGGGAAACTGGAAAAAATCAATGATAAGATTTTCGGAATGGAAGTATTGTTCTTCAGTGGTAAAGTAGTGTACACGCAAATCGTAAAAGTAAAGCCGGGTATCAAAACCAATGTGGCAGGTTACGTAAACTATATGGTTTGCGACGATGAGCAATGCTTGCCGCCAACCAAAAAACAATTTGACATTAAGTTATTATAATATGAAGAAATTCATTTGGGTGCTGGTATTCAGTATACTGGCGCAACAGGGAATTGCACAGGAAAAGTCACCTGTGCAATTTGTTTTTTCAACTGAACGTGTGAACGATAGCCTGGTGCATTTGGTAGTAAAAACTACCATCGCCAAAAATCATCAGCTCTTTGGTGTTAAAAAACAAAAGGAGGAAGACGAATTCGTCTCCACTTTACAGCTGAGTGATTCCTTACAACCTTTGCTGACTAAGGATGTGGAAGAAAAAGGCAAAGCGATTACGCTACCTGCGCTTGAAGCAGGACAACCTGCAATGAAAGTATTTGAAGACAGTGTTGCTTTTGTTTTTGCACTGCGTGTAAAGGCTGCAGAAGCCCAGTCTGTTAGTGGTCAATTCAATTGGCTGGCAAAAGCCGGAGATCAGTTTCCCAGTGGTCTAGAAAACTTCGCAGTTGATATACAACCTGCAGCAGCAGAAGCCGTAGCAGACAATGATATAGCGGATCAAAGTTTATGGCAGATATTTCTGCTGACTTTTTTAACAGGCTTACTGGCTGTCATTACCCCCTGCGTGTTTCCATTGATACCTGTTACCGTTAGTTTCTTTTTAAAGAGAAGTAAAACAAGGGTAGAGGGAATACGAAATGCTTTGTGGTATTCTATTTCTATTATCGGTATTTATACCATTCCTACTATTTTACTGGTGCTCTTATTTGGTGATGATATTTTGTATCAGATTTCAACTAGTGCCATTTCTAATTTATTATTCTTTGCCATCTTCCTGGTATTTGCCATTTCTTTCTTTGGCGCATTTGAATTGCAATTGCCCAATAGCTGGGCCAATAAAGCAGATCAGAAAGCAGGTAAGGGTGGATTGGGCGGCATCTTTTTTATGGCACTAACACTGGTGATTGTTTCCTTCTCCTGTACCGGCCCTATAGTGGGAACCTTATTGGGGCAAACCAGTACGGGTGGCGTAAGTACAGCACCCATTGTAGGTATGCTGGGTTTTGGGGTGGGATTGGCACTGCCGTTTTCACTGTTCGCTTTCTTCCCTTCGATGTTGCAGTCATTGCCAAAGAGTGGTGGATGGCTAAATTCAGTGAAAGTAAGTTTTGGATTTATTGAACTGGCGCTGGCATTAAAGTTTTTATCGAACGTAGATTTAATTTATCACTGGCGCTTATTAGACAGAGATGTGTTTCTGGTGTTGTGGATTGTAATCTTTGTATTGCTGGGCATATACCTGTTGGGTAAATTGAAGTTCTCTCACGATAGCGATTTACCGTACATATCGGTGCCCCGTTTGTTTTTTGCCATGGCTTCCTTTTCTTTTGCCTTATATATTTTACCGGGTTTATGGGGTGCGCCATTGAGACACCTGAGTGGATTCATTCCTCCGGATGGAACACAGGAATTCAATCTGGATGCATTAAAATACCAGATTGGAAATGCCCCGGCATCCGGCAACAATACGGTATCACTGGCAGCACCACCGAAGCGGCTGGCAGATAAACTGCACGTGCCATACGGATTGGTTGCGTATTTCACATTGGAAGAGGGGATGGCAGCAGCAAAGGCATTGAACAAGCCCGTGATGCTCGACTTTACTGGCCATAGTTGCGCCAACTGCCGCAAGATGGAGAAGGAAGTATGGAAGGATCCGGAAGTGCTGAAAAGAATGAAGGAGAATTTTGTTCTGGTAAGTTTATATGTAGATGAATCTACTCCTTTACCAGCAGGAGAACAATACACCAAAAAAGATGGTGATAAAGTATTGACAGAGGGCGACAAGAACCTAGACTATGAAATTACACAGTTTGGTTTTAATGCACAACCCCTGTATATGTTCTTAGATTTGGATGGTAAACCATTGAGCAGCATTAAATATGGTTACGATCCGGACATTAAAAAATTCATAGCACACCTGGATGCAGCAAAAGCTGCATTTAACACAAAAGGCAAATAGGATTGGTAGTAACAATACAATCATTTACAAAGTGTATACAACGAATAAAAAAGCCCCGAAATTTTCGGGGCTTTTCATTTGTCCTATGCAAAATTATAAAGCAATTTGTTTTTCCAACATCATTTTTCTAAGGTTGATTAAACCGTAGCGCATTCTGCCCAAAGCCGTATTGATACTGCAATTGGTGATTTCTGCAATTTCCTTGAAGCTAAGGTTGGCATAATGTCTGAGCACAATAATTTCTCTTTGCTCTTCTGGTAGCAGATCCAGCATTTTTCTAACCCTGTCGTGGCTCTGACCTTGCATGATCTTGCCATCTGGACCTTCTTCAGAAATCTGAAGTACATCAAAAATGTCTTTGTTGTCACTGGTTTTGATGGCCGGCGTGCGCTTTACTTTTCTGAAGTAGTCTACACAAAGGTTGTGAGAAATTCTCAAGGCCCAGGGTAAGAACTTGCCTTCTTCTGTGTAGCGCTTGTTTTTCAGGGTATCAATTATTTTGATAAAGACGTCCTGGAACAAATCCTCTGCCAGGTAAGTGTCTTTTACAAAAAACAGAATAGAAGAAAATATTTTGTTCTTGTAACGGTAGATAAGGGTTTCAAAAGCATCGGTGTCCCCGTCTTGAAATGCCCGTATCAGTTCTGTATCAGACGCATGGTCTAATGTTCTCATAGTTTAGGTTTTTGAGTCAGGATTAAAATCAGGATATTGGACAACGATTTTTTAAATCCTGAACAAAATAGAAATGTTTTCCGTACATAAATCTTTTGTGGAAATCAAGTTGGATGGTCTTGAGGTTATTCACATCCTAAGTGCTTGATTTTTTGACCGTTATTTCGGTTTTCTTCAACCAAAGCTGTAATAATCTGTTTAATTTGTGAACCCTATGGCAAAGAGTAAAAACGCAGCAGAATCAACCGATATACTGGTATGTGGAGCCAGAACCCATAACCTGAAAAACGTCACCGTATCATTCCCCAGAAACAAACTCATTGTAGTAACCGGTGTTTCGGGCAGCGGTAAATCTTCCTTAACCATTGATACGCTCTTTGCAGAAGGGCAAAGAAGGTATGCGGAAAGTTTAAGTGCCTATGCCAGACAATTCATGTCGCGCATGGTAAAGCCGGATGTGGATTATATAAAGGGATTGTGTCCGGCAATTGCCATTGAACAGAAAGTGATTACGCGAACACCCCGCAGTACGGTGGGTAGTATGACGGAGATCTATGATTACCTGCGCTTATTATATGCCAGAGTGGGCAAAACCATTTCACCCATTAGTGGTAAGGAAGTAAGAAAGGATGAAGTATCTGATGTATTACAGGCGGTGCAGGCATTAGCCGAAGGAGATAAAATTGTTTTTCTGGTTGCCTTTCAACAACATGCCAACCGTGAAACCAGGGAAGAGCTGAATATATTGATGCAAAAAGGTTTTTCCAGAGTGTTTCTGATGCAAAAAGGTAAACCAGGTAAACCGGTTCGCATAGAAGAGTTGCTGGAAATGTCGGATGCAGAACTGGCCAAAGACTGGAAAGCAAATGCTGCCAGCTATTACGTGTTGATAGATCGTTTTGTAGTAAAAACACTGGAAGAAGAAGACCTGCATCGTTTGGCAGACTCCATAGGAACTGCCTTTTTTGAAGGGCTTGGAAAAATGCTCATTGAAATTAATGGCGAAAAACAATTGCATTTCAGTAATCAGTTTGAAGCAGATGGAATGGTATTTGAAGAGCCCAGTCCCAATTTATTTTCTTTCAACAATCCGTATGGGGCCTGTCCGGTTTGTGAAGGTTTTGGACAAGTGTTGGGCATTGATCAGGATCTGGTCATTCCCGATAAAAGATTGTCTTTGTATGAGAATGCAGTGGCACCCTGGAAGGGAGAAAAAATGGGCTGGTGGAAAGAACAGTTCATCAAAGGCGCATCTAAAACAGGATTCCCTATCCACAAGCCCATCATGGATTTAACCCCAACACAGCTGGATCAGTTGTGGAATGGCGTTGGATCTGCCTTGGGTATTCAGGATTTCTTTAAGGAAGTAGAACAGAATTTATATAAGGTACAGTACAGGGTATTACTGAGCCGCTACAGAGGAAGAGCAACCTGTACTTCCTGCAATGGATACAGACTAAGAGAAGATGCATTGTATGTAAAAATCAGAAGCAGGCATATAGCTGAGTTATGCAATATGCCGGTTGCCGATTTGAAGCAATGGATGGATGGTATACAATGGACCGATCATGAATATGCCATTGGAAAAAGAATTTTAATAGAAGTGCATCAGCGCCTGCAAACCTTACTGGATGTGGGTTTGGGCTATTTAACACTGGACAGGCTGGCCAATACCCTGAGTGGTGGTGAAAGTCAGCGTATCCAACTCACCCGCAATCTGGGCAGTAACCTCACTAACTCATTATATATTTTGGATGAGCCTTCCATTGGCTTGCATTCAAGGGATACCGAACGTTTGATTGGTGTATTAAAATCGCTTCGCGATTTAGGCAATACGGTTGTGGTAGTAGAGCACGACGAACTGATGATGCGGGAAGCCGATCATATCATTGATATGGGCCCATTGGCTTCTCATCTGGGTGGAGAAGTAGTTGCCAGCGGAGATTATGCAAGCATTATTAAAGACCCTAATAGCTTAACTGGTAAATACCTTAGCGGACAATCACAGATGCAGGTTCCCAAATCACTCCGTAAGTGGAACAGCAGTATTAAAGTGGAAGGAGCCAGACAGCATAATTTAAAAGACATTACCGTTGAATTTCCTTTGCATTGTTTTTGTGTGGTAGCAGGAGTGAGCGGAAGCGGCAAGACCACATTGGTAAAACAAATTTTATATCCGGGCATTCAGAAAATAAAAGGGGAAGCCGCAGAAAAAGTGGGTTTACACAAAGCCATCACCGGAGACATTGACAGCATATCCCATATTGAAATGATTGACCAGCAGCCGATTGGTAAATCATCGCGTAGCAATCCCATTACCTATATTAAAGCCTATGATGCCATCAGGGATTTATTTGCCAAGCAGGGATTGGCCAAAATGCGTGGATTCCAGCCCAAACATTTCTCCTTTAATGTAGATGGAGGAAGGTGCGATACCTGCAAGGGTGAAGGAGAAACCATTGTGGAAATGCAGTTTCTGGCAGATGTACATTTAACCTGTGAATCCTGTGGCGGCAAGCGTTTCAAGGAAGAAGTGCTGGAAGTAAAATACCAGCAGGCATCCATTCACGATGTGCTGGAAATGAGCGTGGATGATGCCTACGAATTTTTTAAAGAAGAAAAGCAAATTCAGAAAGCTATCAAAACCTTACAGGATGTAGGTTTAGGCTATATTAAATTGGGCCAGAGCAGCAATACGCTTAGTGGTGGGGAAGCACAGCGGGTTAAACTGGCCAGCTTCTTGGGAAAAGGAAAAGGCATTGGCCATGTGCTCTTTATTTTTGATGAGCCCACAACCGGTTTGCATTTTCACGATATTCAGAAATTACTCAACTCCTTCAATGCATTAATAGAACAGGGCCACTCGCTGATTGTGATTGAACACAATACCGATGTATTGAAGTCTGCAGACTGGTTAATTGAATTGGGTCCAGAAGCAGGAGATAAAGGAGGAGAACTGGTTTATGCAGGAATACCTGCCGGAATTAAATCCAGTAAAAGAAGTATTACCAAACCCTTTATTGTATCATAAAGAAAGCGCAATCAATGATTGCGCTTTCTCTTAGTTCTATCTATTATAGCTGTTCTATCTATCTAAGTCGATCGGCGTTTTTGACTAACTGCTCATCCTTGTAAATACCAACGGCAGCCAGTATAAAGAAAACCGGTACGGCAAAACTAATCAGTGAAGTCAAATCAGTTTTGGATTCGGTGAAACCATTGCTGGCACTGAAGTACAAGGCAAGCTGAATGCCGGATACTACCAATAAAGCAAGGGTAACCATTAGCTGTCTTTTGCGATCCTTGTACATAAAAATAACTACCAGTGCCGCTACTGTCAATGCAATGGCAATGATAGAAGTTAAGCTGCTTTCTAATGCAGTAAATTCCACCCATTCTTTTTCGTTGGTGGTGGTATTGATTCTGTTGCCACTGAAAAAAGAAAACTGCGTGCTCAATCCGCTCAGGCTGGCAGCCAGTAACAACCAGATACTTTGAATTCTTTGTAACATAAAAAGGGTTTAGCCCATTTCAGGATATAAAATAAATTGTTCCATGAATGCATTCACATCTTTGCGAACTGCACCAATCACTGCAGCGTCATCTGCATTCATCAGTACTTTGTCTATGGCATCTACCACAAATGGCATATGTTCTTCTTTCATCCCTCTGGTAGTGATGGCAGGAACACCAAAACGAATGCCGGAAGTAACAAAGGCAGACTTATCATCAAATGGAACCATATTCTTATTAGCAGTAATATCAGCCTGCACCAAAGCCTGTTCTGCTTTTTTACCGCTGATATTTTTATTTCTCAGGTCAATCAACATCAGGTGGTTGTCGGTTCCGCCACTGATAATATGGTATCCTTTGTTAACAAATTCTTTGGCCATCGACTGCGCATTTTTCTGCACTTGTTGCTGGTAAACCAGGAACTCATCGGATAAGATTTCACCGAAGGCAACCGCCTTGGCAGCAATCACGTGCTGCAATGGGCCGCCCTGTATGCCAGGGAAAACAGCCATGTCGAGCAGGTTGCTCATCATTCTGATATTGCCTTTTACGTCTTTCAATCCCCATGGATTTTCAAAATCCTTGTGCATCATGATGATACCCCCTCTTGGTCCACGTAAGGTTTTATGGGTAGTAGACGTAACAAAATGACAATGTTCAAAAGGAGAGTTCAATAATTTTTTCGCAATCAATCCTGCAGGATGGGCAATATCGGCCATTACCAAAGCACCTACTTCATCCGCCACTCTTCTGATTCTGGCATAATCCCAGTCTCTGCTGTAAGCGGAAGCGCCACAATAAATCAATTTCGGTTTCACTTCGCGGGCTTTTGCTTCCAGCATTTCATAATCCACCAATCCTTCTTCTCTGGTAACACCGTAGAAATGCGGACGATATAATTTTCCGGAATAGTTTACGGCACTACCATGGGTTAAGTGTCCGCCCATGCTAAGATCCAATCCTAAAGTAGCATCGCCTGGTTGCAACACTGCCAGTGCAACAGCAGCATTTGCCTGTGCACCACTATGCGGTTGAACGTTTGCATATTCAACGCCAAAAATTTCTTTCAAACGGTCAATGGCCAGCTGTTCTGTCTGATCCACAATTTCACAACCTGCATAATATCTTCTGCCCGGATACCCTTCGGCGTATTTATTGGTCATCACATTACCCATGGCCTGCATCACTTGCAGACTGGTAAAATTTTCTGAAGCAATCAATTCAATTCCGTGTCTTTGTCTTTCTAATTCTTTTCTGATCAGGTCAAAAACCAGTGTATCTCTCTGCATGAAGTGTATTTTTGCCAAATTTACACGTTATTTACTATTTTACAGCCCCATTTGACCATATGAAAGCGATTATACCCGTAGCAGGAGCAGGAACGAAACTTAGACCCCATACTTATACTCAACCCAAGGCTTTGATTCCGATTGCGGGCAAAACCATTCTTAGCTTTATTGTTGATCAGTTAAGAGATGCGGGGATTCATGAATTTATTTTTATTGTAGGCTATTTGGGCGAGAAAATTCAGGACTATGTTAAACAAACCTATCCTGACCTGACCACCCATTTTGTTTTTCAGAACGAACGTCAGGGAACCGGACATGCCATTGAATTAACCAAGTCGATCGTAGGTGGCGACGAAGTTTTTGTGGTGTTGGGAGATACCATCTGCGAATACGACGTAAAGGAAGTAGTTGATAGTCCATACAGTATGCTCGGAGTAAAGAAAGTGGACGACCCTAGAAATTTTGGTGTGGCATCTATTGGAGATGACGGATTCATAGAGCAAGTGGTAGAGAAGCCTGCCATACCCAAAAGTAATATGGCATTGGTAGGGTTGTACAAGATCAAGGAAACCCATTATTTGTTCGAGTGCCTGCATCACTTATTCATGCAGGATATTAAAACCCAGGGAGAATACAATCTGACCGATGCGCTGGATTGTATGATTCAAAGAGGTGCCAAGTTTCAGTCTTTCAAAGTGAAGAACTGGTTTGATTGCGGAAAGAAAGAAAGTCTGCTCGAAAGCAATGCTACCCTATTGAAAAAGTTTGGTGGTAATATTCAGTACATACACGACTTTAAAGATACCATCATTATTCCTCCGGTAAGTATTGCACCTGGTTGCGATATTTCTCATTCCATCATAGGGCCGCATGTGGCCATTGGCGCCAATACAACAGTGAAGCACTCTATTATCAGAGACAGCATTATTGGTTCCTATACTAGTTTGTTTGAAGTGGTATTGGACAATTCCTTAATCGGAAGCGATGCATCTGTAAAGGGTTTGAGCCGCAGTCTGAACATTGGTGACAATACCGAAATTGATTTCGGTTAAAGCTTAGTGAGGCGGTCTACGCAGGCGTTATAGTCTGTAATCATTTCAGCTACTATGTCGCCAGCTGGTTTTATTTCATGGATTAAAGCCGCTGCCTGACCTATTTCCAGTTCTCCTTCTTTCAGGTCTCCTTCGAACATACCTTTTTTAGCGCGGGCTCTACCAAGCAAATGCGAAAGTTCTGCTTCATCCGCACCGCGTTTTTCCGCATCTGCAACCTGTTGGAAAAATTCATTTTTTAGTAAACGTACCGGTACTAATTTTTTCAGACTCAATTGTGTGTCACCTTCTCCTGCGGCAACTACTGCTACTTTAAAATGAATATGAGAAGAAGCTTCAGGTGTGCATACAAAACGACTACCCACCTGAACGCCGTCAGCGCCCAAAGCAATGGCCGCATACATTTGCTGACCGGTAGCAATGCCACCTGCAGCAATCAAAGGAATCGTGATTTTTTTGCGAACAGCAGGAATCAACACCAGGGTTGTTGTTTCCTCTCTGCCGTTGTGTCCGCCCGCTTCAAATCCTTCAGCTACCACCGCATCACAACCGGCTTCCTGCGCTTTTACCGCGAATTTTGAACTGCTGACTACATGCACCACTTTGATGCCATGTGATTTAAACAATCCGGTATAGGTTTTTGGATTTCCCGCACTGGTAAAAACAATCGGCACTTTTTCTTCAATGATGATTTGTATCAACTGATCTAAATCGGGATACAATAAAGGAATATTGACAGCAAAGGGATTGGGCGTAGCTGCTTTGCACTGACGGATATGTTCTCTCAACACATCCGGATACATAGAGCCGGCACCAATGATGCCAAGTCCTCCGGCATTGCTGACTGCGCTGGCTAGTTTCCATCCGCTTGCCCAAATCATACCTGCCTGTATGATGGGATATTGAATACCTAATAAAGCAGTAATCCGATTGGGTTGGCCGATGAATTGCATAAGCTTATTTGTGCAGGTAAAATGAATTGGCTTGCGATAAACAGGTAACCACTAAATCATTGATGCAAACATGTGCAGGTAAATGGACAACATAGTGAATAATATCTGCAATGTCTTTTGCCTGTAATGCTTTGTAACCGTCATAAACAGCATCAGCTTTTTGTTCGTCTCCTTTAAAACGAACAATGGAAAATTCAGTTTCGGCAGCACCCGGATGAATGGCTGTTACTTTAATACGGTAAGGAAGAAGGTCAATGCGCATGGCTTTGGAAATGGCGTCCACCGCGTGTTTGGTGGCACAGTATCCATTGCCGTCCTTGTACACTTCCTTGCCTGCCGTTGAACCAATATTAATAATATGTCCCTGTTTTTTTTCAATCATCAAAGGCAATACTGCTTTGGATACATACATCAATCCTTTCAGATTGGTATCAATCATGGTTTCCCAATCGTCTAAATTAGCCACTTCAAAAGAGTCTCTTCCTAAAGCCAGTCCGGCATTGTTCAGTAATACATCAATCGATTTCCATTGTGCAGGTAATTGTTCAATGGCAGCAAATACTTCTTTTCTGTTTTGTACATCAAAACAAAGCGGAAGTACTTCAATCTTATATTGATTGGTCAACTCGGTGGCCAATGCAGTTAATCTTTCTTTTCTTCTACCAGTGATGATGCAGTTCCAACCGGATGCGGCAAATAATTCAGCAGTGGCTTTTCCAAATCCGGCCGTTGCACCGGTAATCAGTATCGTTTTTTTCATAAAAAAGGCTTGAAGCAAAATTAACTATCTAATGAGTACCGCTGTTCCTTTTTTATAAACACGATTGCCCAAATAGTCAATGCCTTCAGCCTGAAAAACATATGTGCCGGCAGGTTGAGGCTCTCCTTTGAATGTACCGTCCCATCCTTTATTGAGTTCATTGGTATAGAAGATTTGCTGACCCCAGCGGTTGAAAATGGAGAAGTATACCAATTGGGTAATACCTACAGCAACGGGTCTGAGTAGATCGTTTCTTCCATCGGCATTGGGTGTAAACGCAGTGGGTATAAAAAGTTGAGGTCCTCCTGAAAAACACGAACAGTAATATCGTCTTCGCCATAACAACCTGCTTCACCTGTTACTCTTACCCGATAGGTAATGGAATCTGTACCTGCTGCTAAAGTGAGTATTGGATTAGAAATGGTTGGATCAGAGAGTCCGGTAAGCGGAGTCCAGCTAAAACTGCCAGTGCCGCTGGCATTCAGTTGCAGGGGTTGATCGGGCAGTGCAACGGTATCGGATCCTGCGTTCACTTCAATTGGTGGAACTACGCGGACAATGATGGTATCTGATACAGGTTTGTTACATCCCAGTGTATCTGTAACAGTTAGTGTATAGGCAGTGGTTATGGAAGGTCCGGCCAATGGATTCAAAGTGTTCCCGTTAATCATAGAATTGGTTGGCGACCACCTGAAAGCAGAACCCACAATGGATGCAGGTAAATTCAACCGGCTGCCGAAACATATAGTGGTATCGGGTCCAATATTTACCCTGGGATAAGGCGCAACCCTGATACTTACGGAGTCTCTTGCCTGACAATAGCCCAGATTGGCCGTAACATAATAGGTTTCATCCTGCAAAGGAGCCAGCTTCGGAAATTTTACCGGGTCTACAGGCGTGCCGGATGCGGAGGTCCACTGATAACTCAGTGCATCACTTACCGTTTGCAATTGAATAGTATCTGTTTGGCAAATGGTAGTGGAAGGGCCAGCGTCAACAGAAATAAAATCGAGTACATTCACCGTAACCGTATCACTATTGATGCATCCATTGTTGTTCACGGTTACAATATAACGGGTGGTATCTACCGGATATACCAATGGATTCGCAATATTTCTGTTGGAGATTCTTAACAAACTACCACTGATATCAGGAGTCCAGTTTACAATGCCTGCACCCACATTGGCAATCAGCGGAAGTGAATCAATGCTGCAAATCAACGTGTCTTTAAATGCCAGATTCAATAAGGGTTTGTCTAATACCGAAAAGGGTTTGGTTATGGTATCAATACATCCTTTACTATTGGTAACAATCAGCGAAACATTCGTATTCACCGGAGCAGGATATTTCCATGCACTGTCTTTGGCAATGGAAGTATCAGCAGTGGTTGTATTGTCTCCAAAATTCCATCTCCAGCTATCTACAACTCCGTAGCGTGAGAAAGTTGCGTCTTTAAAACTATATTCATTCAGGTAACAGGATCCGGTGACAGTAAAGTCGGGAGTGAATCCCGGATAAATACGCACTTCCGCAAATGCTGAGTCCTCACATCCTCCCGTATTGGTTACTTTTAATTTTAAACGATACGTGCCTGTATCTGCGTAGGTAAATGTAGGCGTAGGGTCTGTAGAAATATCGGTATTGCTATTGGTAACGCCAAAGTCCCAGAGATAATTATTCACTAGTCCGGGTGATTCATTCTGAAAAGTCAACGTGTATCCGTTACAACTGATATAAGTGGGTTTCAAGTCAGCTGCTGAGAGTGAACAATCTGCCACCTGTATATGAATTTCCTTACGGGTCTCTCCAATTTTTACACCATTTCTGAATTCACTGGCGCAAACGGCAACAATGTACTGGCCGGCAATGCCGGGTGCAATACCACTGATTAACC
>JBDLUU010000007.1:0-63630 GCA_039805185.1 Bacteroidota bacterium | reverse complement strand
GGAATGGCATAGCTCATGGTATCACCATCATAAAATGCCTGTTTGGCAAATTTCAAGCCCTCTACAAACGACAAAGGTCTAGCCGTAAATTCAGAGGAATCCAGATAGGCAGAAAATTCATCAATAGCAGCAATGGGCTTTACCGAGCGAACCAATCCGTTTTTCTTTTTGGTGTCTACAATAATTTCCAGTGGCATCACCCCTCCAAAATTTTCTTCAAACCATTTCAGGTCAGTATATATTTTGTCTGCCTTTGGCAAATCATCAACAATAAATCCCTCGCTTTTTATTCTGAATATTCCGATAATAGAAAAAATGGTTACTACCGCAGTTACCAGATAAACCGTTTTGGCGTGATGGAAAGTCCATCTTTCTATACGTACCAGAATAGTCGCTAAGAATGCATTGTCCAGATACTTTGTATGCTTGGTCTTGGGAGCTGGTAAAAAACTTAGTACCGGAGGAATAAAAAACAAGGAGATAAAAAAAAGCAACAAGATATTGATGCCTGCAACCGCTCCAAACTCTTTCAACAATTGACTCTTGGTTAATGCAAATACAGCAAAACCAATGGCAGCAGCAATATTGCAGAATAAAGTAACAATACCCATTCTGCCAACCATGGTAATCAGGGCTTCTTCTTTATTCAATTTTTCCCTGTAGGCAGTATGGTATTTATTTAAAAAGTAAATGCAATTGGGAATACCAATTACTACCACCAATGGTGGGATCAAAGCTGTTAATAAAGTAATCTTGTAACCAAATAGTACCAGCGTACCTACGCTCCAGATAACCCCCATGCCCACTACCAGCAAACTCATAATGGTGGCACTTACCGATCGGAAGAAAAGAAAGAGAGTTACAGCAGAAAGCAATAGCGACCCTATTAAGAACCAGTTCATTTCATACTTTATACGATCCCCAATAATGGTTCTGATAAAAGGAAGTCCACTGATTTGTAATGTTGTTTTAGTATTGGATTCGAATATCTTGGTTTCTTTTAAAATATCATTGATAAGAACAGAACGATACTTGCTGTTGATTGAATCCTTACTTACCGTTACACCCAACAGATAGGCATTTTTTTCAGGAACATGTAATAATGTTTTATAAAACGGAAGACTATTAAAAACGATTTTTGCAGAGTCCAGTTCTACCTGATTGGCATAAGGAGCATTAAAAATTTTAGAAGGAACCAGTTGCTGATTTTCCTCATCATTTAAGAGATTCATTGCATCCGGAACACTCAATACGCCATTAACGCCGGGCACTTTTTTTAGTCTTTGACTCAATGCAAAAACCTCGTTAAAATATTCTTTCTGAAAAAAACGGTCGGATTGCACCCCTATCACAACTGTATTGCCATCGGCACCAAACTCTTTCAGAAAAGCCTGATACTCTACAAATTTTTTATTATCCGTTGGTAGTGCTCTGGTAAAATCATAACTCAATTGCACCTTTGAGGCCTGCCAGGTCATGAATGCTGTAACCAATATTAATACAAATAGTAAGCTAATCCTGAATCGTAGAATTGCCTTTCCTGCCTTATACCACATGAAATTAAGTTGGATAAGCTGCAAAGAAACAAAAAATCGCCCAAAGCGCTCAGATTACATGACAAAGTAGTACGACAGTAACTGACTTAGGACACCGGCAACCAATCCTGTATAGATTTCTTTTGCATTGTGTTCATTCAATAAAAGTCTGGCAGTTGTAACGCAGCCAGCTATTAGCAATGAAGCAGCAATAGCAATACCATCCATCTTTTGATAATAGAGTGTCGTTAATACAATGGCCGTTGCCAATCCTCCTGCACCCATGGCATGCATACTTATTTTGAACTGGTTATTGGCCAGCAAGCCCATTACAGAACAGATAAAAATTCCGGTATAGAAGAACTGAAGTACAACGGGCTGATCTGGAAAATTGCGGCTCAGATAATGCATCCACCAGTAAAAAAACATAGTGATGATATAAGGCACAATTCTTTCTTTCTGTGTTCTTAAATAAATACCATCACTGAACTTTAATCGCCACAAAAGAAATACGGCAAAAGCAGGAAAAAAAGCGGTCATCCAGAAAACACCAAATACACGCAATTTCAATTGCCAATCGGTAATACCAGCAAACTCATAAGGGTAGGCCTGCATTAAGTATAAAAAGAAATAAGTAGGTACAAATAAAGGATGAAACAGAAACGACAAAGCTTTAGCCATTACCTGCAAAGGCCATGGTCTTTTCACAACAGCTTCAACCGGATTGGAATTGGTTTCTGTTAAATTGGACATGATAGATAATTAAAGTTCTTTACGTAACCTGGCCACCGGCACATTCAATTGCTCTCTGTATTTTGCTACTGTTCTTCTGGCAATATTATATCCTTTTTCCTGCAACATCTCGGTTAATACTTCATCGCTGAAAGGTCTGTGCTTGTCTTCAGAGGCAATCATATCACTCAGGATTTTTTTCACTTCCCTGGTGCTCACTTCTTCTCCGCTTTCTGTACTTAATGATTCACTGAAGAAAAACTTTAAGCGATAAGTCCCGAATTCAGTCTGAACAAATTTGCTATTGGCTACCCGGCTAACAGTAGAAATATCCAGCCCTGTAACTTCTGCAATATCTTTTAGAATCATTGGGCGTAGCGTGGTCTCATCACCAGTAAGGAAAAAGTCCTGCTGGTATTTCATAATAGCCCCCATAGTGCCTATTAAAGTATCCTGACGCTGCTTAATCATGTCGATAAACCACTTGGCTGCATCAATTTTTTGTTTGATAAATAGTACGGCTTCTTTTTGACGTTTGTCTTTTTTACTGCCTTTCTCATACTCCTTAAGCATGTCTCTGTATCCCTCACTCACTCTTAAATCAGGTGCGTTTTTGGCATTCAGAGAAAGCTCAAGAGAGCCGTTATTATTAATTACAAAAAAATCAGGAATAATATAGGTTTCTGCCTTATTCATTTCACCTACATTTCCGCCTGGTTTGGGATTCAGTTTAATAATCTGACCAATTACTTCCCTGAGTTGTTCATTGGTTAATCCCAGGCTCTTCTGAATTTTTTCGTAATGCTTTTTGGTAAACTCATCAAAATATTTAGTCAGAATCTGAACCGCCAGTTCCACACTTTTACCTTCATCTGTTTTTCTTTTCAATTGTAATAGAAGGCACTCCCTTAGATCTCTTGCAGCAATACCGGCAGGATCAAATTGTTGTATTTGCGAAATAATGGCTTCAATTTCTTTTTCCTCAACAACTAAACTTTGCCTGAAAGCAAGATCATCTGCAATAGAAGACAATTCCCTTCTCAAATAACCATCATCATCCAGACTGCCCACAACCTGCTCTGCAATTTTATAACTTCTTTCATCCAGTTCAAGCATACCCAACTGATTCAAAACCATTTCATGAAAACTGGATTCAACTTTTATGGGTATTACTTTCTGATCATCCATTTCTGGATAATTATCATCTTTTGTTTTATAATCAGCAATTTCACCATCGTCATCCATGACGTATTCACTGATATCCACGCTGTCATACTCTTCCAAACTACCGTCAGGATCCATATCATCATCGGCTGAATTGTCAAACTCATCCTTCAGGTCATCCTGGAATTCTTCTTCATGTCCTTCCTCTCCCTGCTCCAGCGCCGGGTTTTCTTCTAGTTCCTCTTTAATCCTTTCCTCTAAATTAGCAGTAGGCACCTGCAATAGTTTCATCAACTGAATCTGCTGAGGAGACAGTTTTTGAAGTAACTTTTGCTGTAATGATTGACTGAGTGACATCTATTAATAATTACGCTGTAAATTTACACAGATTTATACCGAGACAATGCGTAAAAGGATTTGTTTGTTTGTGAATTTATTCCTAATAAGTGCAGCTACAAACGCACAAGTGCAGTTAATGAACCCGCATCAGAAAAACATTACTGTCAATTCTTTTGCACAGAAAATGGATAGTCTTAAACAACAACCAGTTAAAATATTGCCTCCGGACCATTATGTAAAAGGCTTAGGATTCTTTTGTAAAAAAGAAATTCAAATAGAAAAAGCAACTAAAATACCTTTTCGTTTCAGATTAGGATCCCTGGATTATGTAAACAAAATGGAAGGGAAAAATCAATGACTATTTTCCCAGAACTTTATTGATAATGGCAGCCATTTTTGCCCCTTTTTCCTGAATCTGTTCTTCTGTCCAAACCAAACTGATAGCAGTAGAAATGCATCGGCTCATAATAGCATCACTTTGCGGGAAACTTGTATGCGCTAGTTGCAATAATGCATTTGTTTGGTCTGCACTCAAACGGTTTAAGGTTTGTGCATTCTTTAAGTGCTCCCATTTGCTGATGTAATGCCAGTTATTGGCAAACCAGTAAAAGTTACCTGCCAGCACACTCTGGTCTTTCATTTCCTGCACAACAGCCTGGGTTAGTTCTTTGCTTGGCAAGAACCAGCTTAAAAAACTACAACTATCATCCCCACCTTCTGGCACTACTCTGAAACTCACTTCCGGTATGGCTTCCAGGTGTTTGCGTAATGCCGCATTGTTCTTCTTTTGCAGTTCCAGAAAATGACTCAGTTTTCTGATCTGAGCCAATCCAACGGCTGCATGCAGTTCGCTTATTCTATAATTATAGCCAATAAAAGGATGCAGGTCTGCTCCTCTGTCTACGCCCAAATGATCGTGGCCATGATCGGTATACCCATCCGATTTGGTATAGACTTCTTCATTATTAGTCATGACCACTCCTCCCTCCGCACAGGTAATCATCTTAACAAAATCAAAACTAAACGTACCGGCATCACCAATGGTTCCTAATGATTTACCCTTATATGTTCCACCAATACTTTGACAGGCATCTTCCAGCAATAATAAATTGTGGTCTTTACAAATGGCTTGTAAGGCATCCAGATCGGCCATACTGCCACACATATGAACTGGCATTACACATTTGGTTCTGGGCGTAATAGCGTTTTTTACCGCTGCTGGATCCAATGTTAAGGTTTCGTCTACTTCAACCAATACAGGAATGGCACCAACACTCAATACAGCTTCAAAACTAGCCACGAATGTAAAGCTGGGCATAATCACTTCATCTCCGGCACCAATACCCAATGCGGCCATCGCCGTAGTGAGCGCAGCAGTACCAGAAGAAGTTAACTGCGCATATTTACAACCGAAAGTTTCCGTTATAGCCAGTTCCAGCTCCTTGGCTTTCCATATGCCCTTTCTGGGTCCGTCAAATCCATAACGCATTAAAATGCCTGTTTCCAGCACATCATTTATTTCTTTTCTTTCTTCGGCACCAAAAAGTTCAAAACCTGGCATAACCTGATATTTTCATGTTAAAACAATGCGCAAAGCTATAGAATCCCTGCCTATTTTTGCAAAATGAAACCAATACTATTCTATTGTTACGACGCTTATTGTGGATGGTGCTATGGCTTTAGTCCTGTCATGAAACAAATTGCAGACGCTTTTCCTGATATGCAAATTGAAGTTTTGTCAGGCGGCATGGTTTTGCCTGAGAGTCCTGTACATATTAGCGCAACAGCTTCTTATATTCAATCGGCGTACAAAACCGTGGAAGAGTACAGTGGCGTTACATTTGGACCAGATTATCTGTGGCATATTAACAACCCGGATTTGAGTGATTGGTTCCCGCATTCTGAAAAACCAGCCATTGCGCTTTGCGTTTTCAAAGAAATATACCCTGATAAACAAGTGGCATTTGCGGCAGATTTACAATATGCCCTTCATTTTGAAGGCAGGGACTTAACAGACAACGAAGCTTACAGGCATTTACTTGAAAAATATTCCATTGATGCCGATTCATTTTATGAAAAACTAAACAGCGAGGAATACCAGGAAAAAGCCAAATATGAATTTGCACTTGTAAAACAATTACAGGTTACAGGCTTTCCCTGTCTACTTCTTCAGGAGTCTGCAACCAAATTCCATCTGCTGGCGAGAGGATACACGCCTTATGCAGATTTAAAACCAAGACTAGAAAGGGCATTGG
This sequence comes from Bacteroidota bacterium, assembly GCA_039805185.1. GTDB lineage: Bacteria > Bacteroidota > Bacteroidia > Chitinophagales > Chitinophagaceae > Sediminibacterium. The sequence goes on along the minus strand of JBDLUU010000007.1, from coordinate 57,605 downwards.
AAACAATTGGGCAATCCTAACCATCGGGAGAACAAAATCCTTTACTTTGCATCTCAATTTTAAATATATGGAATACAACAAACTGATATCGGTTACAGGCATGAGTGGATTGTTTGAAATGGTCAGCAGCAAAAATGACGGCGCAATTGTGAAATCACTGGAAGACAATAGCACCAAATTTGTGAGCAGCAGAGTACACAATTTTTCACATTTAGAAAGCATTGAAGTATACACCATCAGAGAAAACGTAAACCTTGCTGATGTATTCAAGGCAATGGAAGCAAGTACCGGGGCTTTACCCGCCGAAAAAGATCCTGCAGCTACAAAAGCTTATTTCCAGAAGGTATTCCCTGACATGGATTTTGACAGAGTGTATGCGAGCGACATGAAGAAAATGGTGAAATGGTTCCGTATTCTGAAAGCCAATAATGTAAAAATCGAATTGACAGAAGCGCCTGAAGAAGCCGAATAATCCCTTGCATTTCATACCTTGTGCCATCAATTGCACGTTGTATGAAAAGATGGATCTGCTTCTTATTGTTACTGGTATTATCAAATACCAAACTGATGGCGCAAAAGTTTTATGAAGAAACACCCGATGCCATCAAATGGGTGAATAAAAAATTCAAAAAACTCAATAAGAACGAAAAGATAGCGCAACTCATGATTATTCGTGCCCACAGTAATTTGGGTGAAGATCATGTAGCAAAGGTAACTGAGACTATCCGCAAATACAATGTGGGTGGTCTTTGTTTTTTTCAGGGAGGACCTGTAAGGCAAGCTGTATTAACCAACAAATACCAATCCATTGCCAAAACACCACTGATGATAAGTATTGATGCTGAGTGGGGACTGGGTATGCGATTAGACAGTGTAATTAATTTTCCCAGACAGTTGATGATGGGCGCAGTCAGCAATGCAGACCTGATTTACCAGTTTGGCAAAGCAGTGGGTGAACAATGTAAAAGAATGGGCATCCATGTTAATTATGCGCCTGATATTGATATTAATAACAATCCGATGAATCCTGTTATTAACGACAGAAGCTTCGGAGAAGATAAATTTAAAGTAGCGCTATTTGGAACAACTTATATGCGTGGCATGCAGGATGTTGGTGTGATGGCTACCGGCAAACATTTCCCCGGACATGGAGATGTAGCAGTAGACAGCCATTACGACCTTCCTGTAATTAATAAAACCAAAGCACAACTGGACGAATTGGAATTATATCCATTCCGTGAATTGATCAAAGCCGGACTGGGCAGCATGATGACTGCTCATATCTTTATTCCCTCATTGGATAGCAGCGCCAACAGAGCAGCAACCCTCTCAAAGAATAGCATAAATGGGCTTCTAAGAAACGAACTTGGTTTTAAAGGATTAAGTTTTACAGATGCACTGGAAATGAAAGGAATTACCAAATTTTTCCCTTCAGGCGAGGCTTCCGTTGAAGCATTGATTGCAGGTAATGATATGTTATGTTTGCCTGAAGATATTCCGGGAACCATTGCTAAAATCAGAAAGGCAATTGACGAAGGAAGACTAAGCTGGGAAACCATAGATGCAAGTGTGAAAAAAATCTTATTGGCAAAGTATCACCTTGGCTTAAACAAGGTTTCAAAAATTGACACCACCAATCTGGTTAACGAATTAAATGTTCAGACCAATCTGATAAAAACCCAGCTTAGCAAAAATGCCATCACACTTTTAAGAAAAGACAACAACCATTCCTTCCCACTTAAGAAAGGACAGAAAATTGCTTATGTGGCCATTGGGGCACCAGGTGAAAATACCATTTCTGCTGAGCTAAGCAAAGCATATCAGGCAACTGTTTATCTTTTTGGAACAAGGGCCAGCATAGGCAAACAACTAATGGATGACGCTTCTGCCAATCAGATTCCGGCAGACAAAGCAGACAGTAGTTCTGCTAAGCAACTAATAGATAGAATTAAAAAAGAAGGATACGACCTTTTGATTGTAGGCATGCACAACTACAGCAGAAGACCTGCCAAAAACTTTGGTTTGAGCAATGCTGCAGTGTACTTGCTGAATGGATTACAGTCATTCCAGACGATTACCCTTTATTTTGGCAACCCATATGCAATTGCCAATTCAACCAGTGCGCCTAATTTACTGGCCTGCTACGAAGACGATGATATTACCCAGGAAACCGCATTTGATATACTTGCAGGAAGAACTGACGCTAAAGGAATTTTACCGGTGACTATTTCTCCTGATCTGGTATACGGCAACTCCATCACATACCAGCATTACTTTCCAAAAGTACAACCCTGGGAAGTAGGCCTTGACGCCAACAAACTTTCCAAAATAGACTCTATTGCAAATGATGCGGTGGCTAAAGGTGCCGTACCAGGATGCGTGGTACTAGTAGCGAGAAAGGGTAAAATAGCTTACCACAAAGCTTTTGGCTATACCAATACAGATAAAAAAGAACCGGTTAACAAAGAGATGATTTATGACCTGGCTTCTGTTACCAAAGTATCTGCCACCACAATGGCTATCATGAAACTGGTGGAAGAACAAAAAGTTGACCTTGAAAAAACGTTGGGAGACTATCTGCCCATCACAAGAAATTCAGACAAAGCAGGACTGAAAATAAAAGACATACTGCTGCATCAGGCAGGACTGAAATCTTTTATTACTTTTTACAAGGAATTAATTGACAGCGTGAGCGGCAAACCACTACCCGCTTATTTCAAAAACCGGGCTACAGAGGGCTTTGACACACGCGTTGCAGAAAATCTTTACCTCAGAGACGACTGGAAGGATAGCATTTATCAACGGATTCTTGCAAGTCCGCTTACACCTACAGGGAACTATATTTACAGCGACAACGATTTTATATTTCTTGCCGCTGTTGTGGAATCGGTTACAGGAAAAAATATTCATGCGTACAGCAAACAAATGTTCTATGAACCATTGGGAATGACAACCACGGGATTTATACCCAGAAATTATTTTCCATTGAATACACTAGTTCCAACCGAAGACGAAAAACATTTCAGACAGCAAATGATGAGGGGAGATGTTCACGACGAGGGTGCTTCTTTGTTTGGAGGGATTGCAGGGCATGCCGGACTTTTCAGCAATGCTTATGATCTGGCAAAAATTTACCAGATGTTGCTGAACGGGGGCACAATTAACAATCAGCAATTTTTACAACCGGCAACCATTAAAAGTTTTACTTCCTACAATAGCAATATCAGCCGAAGAGGACTGGGTTTTGACAAGCCTGAGAAAGACAACGATAGTCGTAAAGACCCATATCCTTCCAGGTTTGTTTCACCCAATACTTTTGGTCATACAGGCTTTACAGGCACCTGCGTATGGGTAGACCCTGACTCAGATCTGATATACATTTTTCTGTCGAACAGGGTAACGCCCACTAGAAATAATAGTTTATTTGGTAAGATGAACGTACGTCCAAATATCCAGGAGGCCATTTATCAGGCAATTATGAATTAACATCATATTTCTGTATAAATCTGTCAGCAAGAATTATCTTCATGTAATAATTCTTTGCACATGAAACGCTGTTTAACCTATGTCCTGTCAATTGGTGTATCTAGCCTTATACTGGCTTCCTGCAGTAATAAAGCGCCAAAAGAAAGCAAATTAATACCCAAGGACGCCGCTGTTGTAATTTCCATAGATCCCGGAGCATTAAAAAATAAGCTTCAGAATGGTGGCATTAGCATAGACAGCATTTGGGCCAAAGGTTTTGAAAAAGATTCTACCAACAAGGAAGATCAGCAGAAAATTGCAGATTTAAGAAATGCAGCAGGTATCAACTGGAACGAAAAGATTCACTTCTTTAATTTCTTACAGAAAGAGAATAAGAAAGGGAATGTAATGAATCTTCTATTTAGTTTATCAGATAGTGCTTCCTTTAAAAAATACATGGCCAGCTTAGAATGGGAAGGCAAAAAATCAATAGAAAAAAACAAGGAATTTGATTACCTGAATCTATCAAATGATAATATACTTGCATGGAATCACGAACATGCCATTGTAATGTTTTATGAAAACAAAATTGTACCTTATTATGATTCTGTAAATATGCGTTTTGTAATCCCGGAAAAAAAGGACAACAAAAAACAAATGCTGGAAGAAATCACCAGACTCTTTTCACAGAAAGAGTCTGAATCAATGGCGTCAGTTAAAGAATTTGGCCAGTTATTTTCTGAAAAATCAGAGGGTTACCTATTTGCAAGTTCAGGCAGCACGTTGAATGCTTTAAGTGGAATGCCACTGCAATTACCCAAACTGGAAGAGTTACTCAGCAATAATTACACTACAGCTACACTCAGTTTTGAAGAAGGCAAAATAATAGCAAAGTCGGTAACCCATACCAATCCGTTATTAAGCAGCATTTTAAAAAAATACGCCGGACCAACCGTAAACACTTCGCTGATTGACCAATACCCATCTCAGAATATCAATGCGATTGTATTGGCATCATTTAATCCACAAATATTTGGTGGATTACTAAAAGAGCTGGAGGTAGAAAGTCTTTTGAACCAGTTTCTGGCCAAATCAGGCATTAGCTCCGCAGAAATGTATGGTGCAATTAAAGGGGATATTGCTGTTGTAATCTCCGATTTAGGTATGGGTTCTAATGAACCTGACAAAAGAAAAGACGAATTGGCACTGATTAAAAAGAAGCCAATTGGAAAAATGATATTGAATATTCCAGCAGGAAACAAGGACAATTTTATCAAATTAATGAATAAAATAGCCGACCAGGGATTCATCAGAAAGACAGGCAATGAGTATAAATCAGCTGAACTATTTGGACAGATGGGTATTTATCTGGTTGCCAATGAACAAGGAATCATCATTGCAAGTGACTCTTTAACCTATACCCAATACAAGGTGGGCGGAAATAAATCAACCATTAAAGAAGAATCACTTGATTACTTTAAAGGCAAGTCTACTGTTATGTATGTGGATATTGCCAATACACTGAATGGCTTCCTGAAAGACAGTTCCGGAGGATATTACAACTCTATGTTTACTGCCAGAAATACAATTAAAGACATAGTAGGAAGCTCAGAAAATTATAAGGACAACAAAATAACATCACTATTGGAAATCAACATGCAAAATCAAAAGCAAAACAGTCTGGTAACCCTGGTCAGCTTGCTTACGAATATTGCCGTTGATACAAGAGCCATAGCAAAACGTGAAAAGGAAATGGAAGAAAAACTATTCCCTTCCAGTATTCCAACTGTAATCAGAGCTAACTAATGCAGTTTGAATTAGCATCTGTTGTTCCTAAGGCAATTGCTGACAGACCCTCTGTATTGCAATCCGATATATGGGGGAAAAACGTCCGTTTTAGCAAAGGAAAATACATTAAAATTACTGCTCCCAGTGGCACAGGTAAAACAACACTTGTTACTATCCTTTATGGTTTAAATAGAAATTATACGGGAAGCATCAGCTATAACAAACAAGATCTGGCTAATATTAATCCAATTGATTTGTCTGAACTAAGACAAGCTCATTGGAGTATTGTATTTCAGGATTTAAAATTATTTCCTGCTTTAACTGCCCGTGAAAATATAGAATTGAAAAGAAGCATGCACGAAACAGCTACTGAATCATCTGAGATTGAGGAAATGGCTGATAGTCTTGGCATTCAATCTATTTTACAACAGCCGGCCGGAACATGCAGCTATGGTGAGCAACAAAGAATTGCCATTGCAAGAGCCCTTATGCAACCATTTGATTTTTTACTACTAGATGAACCATTCAGTCATTTAGACATCAACAATAAGAAAAAGGCGGCTCAGCTTATTCAGACGGAATGTAAAAAAAGAGGGGCAGGAATCATTATTACCGATTTGGATCAGGATGAACATTTTGAATATCAGGAAAGTTTAAATCTATAAAGTTGTTTAACAGTCTTCTCAGAAAATTAATCATTAATGAATCTGGCAAATCAAAAGTTTTTATTGCCAGACTGGGTCTGACTATTGCCATTTTTTTATTGTTGACAGCCGTTCAAATACAAAGCAATTATGATTTCCTTTTAAACAATCAATCCAACAAAGACAGTATTGGCGACTTTCTGGTAATCAATAAAGTGTTGAATAATGAAACCATGGGAAATGCTTTGATTGACAGCGCAATGATTTCAAAGCTAAAAAAACAACCATTCACAGAAGAAATTGGCCTATTAACTCCAAGCCGCTTTAAAGCCAGCATACAAAGCATCAGTGACCGATTCCCATTCTATACAGACATTTCATTCGAAAGCATTCCGAATGAATTTATTGATATAAAAAATACAGATTTTAGCTGGAGACCCGACGCAGATTTTATTCCGGTGATTGTACCCAATATGTTTATCGATATTTACAATTTTCAATTTTCCATTTCACAAAATCTACCACAACTGAGCCCCGAAATTGTAAAAATGATTGTATTTAAAATCACCGTTTACGGAAACAAAGGGCCTGTGCATTTTAATGCAAAAATTGTGGGATTCAGTGACCGGATTGCATCTATGCTGGTTCCTACAGAGTTTATTGAATGGGGCAATCGGTATGCCGAAGCCGAAGAAAACAATACGGTTTCAAGATTGGTCATCAAAACCAAAGACCCCTCTAATCCCGCCATTTCCCAGTTTTTTAAAGAATATAATCTGGACACCAATGATGATAAATTACGATTTAGTAAGTATAGAAAAATAATAGATATAGTCGTAAGCATAGCCGGATTCACCGGATTAATCATGCTGGTATTTTCATTGCTGATTTTTACGCTTTTTATTCAGCTAAACATTTCAAACAGCAAGGAAGAAATTACCCTTTTAATAGTATTGGGTGCATCACCGCTCCAATTGTCCAGATTTTTATTTCGACGTTTTTTCCCAGGGAATCTGATTAGTATTTTATTAAGCATTGTCCTGGTAAGTGTGCTTCAATTTACATTACAACAGTTTTTGGTGTCACAGTCCATATTCATTCCGGCATTTATATCCTTTACAACTGTAATAACAGGAGTCGTTTTGATTGCAGTACTTTGGATAATTACCGCAAGAACCATCAGAAAATATATCTACTTGTAAGTATTTAAAATTTCTTTCACCATTTCCAAAGAAAGCGGCTTGGTAATATAATCTACCACCATCGGAAATTCCCTGGCTTTGTCCCGGTCTTAAGTATCGATGGATGAGCATAGTACAATCACTTTTGAGTTAATCGAGCAATGCTGGCAAATGCATCATCATCTATCAGAATAACTTTTTTATACTGCTGATTTCGTTTGTAAAAGTTAAAATAGCCGTCTGTTTGATTAAAGGAAATTTATGATTGATTTTAAAAATAGTACTGTTAATAACCTGAATAGATTTGCGGGCGGCACCAATATTGTTATTCCGGTCTTTCAGATTAATCTCTGGATTATCAATTATTTGAACAATTAACTGAATTTTGGCATATTCATGTTTTTACTCATGCGAGGTAATAAATGACAACTCCTTGAATATTTTATCATTTTACACATCGAACATTATTCACTTTGCTAGTTTGATGCTTTGTAGTAAAACGGATATTTGCCCCTCCGGATTAAACAACATGGGGTCTACAGATGTAAGCAATTTTTACAGCAAATGCCTGTCGTCTTCATAAGCCATTTTGTACAATAAGTCAAAAGGAATTCCTGCTTCTACGGATTAGCTAAAAAAAGTGCATGCTAAGAGAGAAAAAAATGATTTCAATGCTTCTAAAGCACAACTGGGTGGTCCCAAGAATACTAGATTTTTATCCATAAAATCACCAAAAAAGGCCTGAATGATACGGCAAGCCTATTGATGGAGTAAAGGTATTGTCTTCAGATAAAAAAGCTGTGGTACTATAAATATACATTACGTGATTTTACCCTATTTTCTGTAGTGGTAAATTTAATTATATAATTTTCATATTAATACATATATTTATTTTTATATATATACAATATGCTGATTTTTCTACACTTTTTATAGATTAATTTACATTCATAATCCTTGCAAACAATAAAATCGCTTATTATGAAAAACCTTATCTCAAAGCGCTTTCTAACTCTGGGAGTAATTGCATCCCTAAGTTTCACGGCTTGCCAAAAAGCAGAAACTGAATCCAACATAATACAATCCAACAACAAAGACAATGATATGAATTTGGTGGGATCTGCTGCTGCAGTTTCTATCAAGGGTTTAATTTCTGAAGATGCTGCAAAGGCAATGCAGGATGCTTACCAAAAGAAATTTGGCGCCCAGACAAAAACTGAGTACGTAGAATTCAATGTTAAAGAAGTAGATAACTTTGTTAAGCAAATCAAATGGAAGTACAAATCAGATAAAGTAAGAGTTTATTTTGGTGTTTATGATGAAAAAACAACTACTAACCCTGCTTACATAGGAAGAACCACTGTATTTTTCCTGGGTAACAATAATAAATCGAACAGTGGCAATATCAGAAGCCAAAATACACGAGATCCCGGTAATCCTACAGATGGATCTAACTATATGAACCACGGAACTATCTGGCCTTAATTGGAATTAATTTCATAAGTTATCTTCAAACGAAATCTAAAAGGATGTTAACAAATGTATACCTGCTGGTGCAAGCCAGCAGTTTTTTAGTTTGTATACTATTATACAAAACACTAAAAAAAACACATTTTAAGTACTTTCTGCCGTTCTTGTTCATAACATTAACAGTAGAACTAACTGGCTATTGGTTAATTACCAAGGGCATTAGAAACTATGCCTTATTTAATGTTTTTACCACTTTTGAATTTGTTTTCTACGCATTCCTTTTTTCCAAACATCTAAAAACAACGGTTTTTAAAAAACTAACCATAGGATTTATTCCTTTCTATTGCTTAATGGTTTTTTTAAACTTACAATACCTTCAGGGCTACAATAACTTTCACACGTATACTTTCCTGCTGGGATCCTTTTTTTTAGTGTTGTTTTGCTGTTTGTTTTTTTACGAATCAGTGTTACCCGCACACCTTGATCATACACTGGCAAAGCAACCCTTCTTCTGGGTTTGCACAGGACTACTCCTGTTCTATATGGGTTCTGTCATCATCAATGCCCTTTTTGAGTACCTAAGAAGTTACGATTTACAGCAAGAGGGCAAAAAGATCTACGGTCTGATTAATCAGAGTTTAAATGTAGTTTTATATTCATCCTTCATTTATGCATTTATCTTATGCCGGAAAACCAGGAAGACATTCTCGTCACAATAATTTTTTCTTCTGTATTTTTCGTTTTATTAGCTGTTTTCCTGCTTGTTCTATTGTATTTGTTTCTTAGGAAACAAAGGCAGAATCAGCGTGAAAAAGAAGAGATGAAAAATCAGTTTGAACAGACTATAATAAAATCACAACTGGAGATCCAGAATCAGACGCTTACCTATATTGGTTCAGAAATTCATGACAATCTGGTTCAAATTATCTATTTGTCCATGCTAAGGATTGCCAACCTGAAAAAGGAAATAAATGTATCTGACAAAGATGAAATTTACAATTTATTAAAAAAGGTTTGGCACGATTTGAGAAATATTAGTCATAGCTTAATCAATACGAATTTTCATCAGATTGGATTTATTGAGTCCCTGGAACAATTATTCCATAATATTGAAAAAACCGGGAAGTATAAAACAAGCTTACACATTGATGAAGATGTTAATATGGACATGCTGGATAAAAGTGTTGATATTATCCTGTTCAGAATGATACAGGAAATTTTAAACAATACACTGAAGCACGCTGCCTGTGACACCATTGAGATTAACCTCAAGAATATCAACAATCAGCTGAATATTGAAATAAAGGATAACGGAATAGGGTTTGATGTAAATAAAGCAAAAGAGACCAGCGAGGGAGTGGGAATTAATAATATTATCAGCAGATCCCGTTTGATTAATGCAACTGTTACTATCAACAGTATCATCAATCAGGGAACAAACGTAAATATTTTACTTAAAGCCAAAACTGCATGAAGTCAAAGGTAGCATTAGTAGATGATCATGAACTACTCAAATCAGGATTGGTTGGCATCATTAATTCGCTGGGACACTTTGAAGTGATATTTAAAGCAGAAAATGGCATAGAATTTAAAAAGAAAATAGACAAGCATAATCCTCCTGATATTGTAATGCAGGGAATTGCCAAAATTCACGAATAAACTGATATGACTATGTGCAGATTTGCCAATATTATTTTTACAATGCTGTTATTGGTGGGTAAAGTTACAGCACAAAAAAATCCGGTGCCAATTGGACAATGGAGAGAGCATTTAAATTATCAAACAACATTTCAGGTAGTAAAAGGAGATAAATTATATGCAGCAACCGATGCTGCTGTATTCTCGGTAGATAAGGATTCAGAAATCAGTCGTTATACTAAAATAAACAGGCTCACTGATATTGGTGTTCAACAAATTGCATGGGATGAACTGAATCAGCAACTGATTGTTGCATACAAAAACAGTAATCTTGATTTCTTAAAAAATGATCTGACAAAGAACGTCAGTGATATTCAAAAAAGTAGCATTGCAGGCGATAAAAGAATCAATGCAATTTACTGTGCTAATGGAAATGCCTATTTATCAACCGGCTTAGGCATCATAGTTGTAAACACTGTTAAATATGAAATAAGAGATACCTGGATAATCGGCAATAACGGAAATCAGGTCAAAATCAATGCATTCTGTGAAGACAGCCGGCAATATTATGCAGCAACAGCAGAAGGGCTGAAAAGCATTTTAAAAAGCAATACCAACCCTGCCAATTTCCAAAATTGGACAACCTTACCAACCCCATTTTCAGGCAATATAACTTTTGTTGGAACACTAAATAATCACTTGTTCATTACCCAAAGGGATAGTGTTTTTATACAGGAAAACAACCAATGGAAAATACTCTATCAGGAAACTGGTTGGAATATTCTCAACACAAGCCTTACAGAAAACCAAATCAGTCTCTGTCTTAGAACAAGTTCAGGAAATTCAAAAGTGGTCTTGATCAATAAAGAGGGTGGCATTGAAAAAAGTCTGGCTGAACCAGGCGTCATTTCTTTACCAGGCGCAGCTATCCGGGCAGATGGGAAAATATGGGTTGCCGACCAGTTTGGCGGACTCTCTTCATTTGGCAGCAGCAATAGCACAATTGAAAGATTTATACCCAATGGCCCTAACGGTATTCCTTCGGGCGATATCTATATTAACAATGGCAGGTTACTACAGGGAACCGGTGCGGTGAACAATGCATGGAATTATCTTTATAAACGAGAAGGATATATCGAATATGCTGAAGGAATCTGGAAAAATACAGGAGCCATTAACACACCTATACTCGATACTGTATTAGACATCATTACCATAACAAGCAATCCAGTCGATCAAACTATCTGGGCTGGCAGTTATGGCGGTGGGCTCATAAGGAAAAAAGGAAATGAAATACAGATACTAAAACAAAACAGTGGACTGGAAGCCGCAATTGGCGACCCGGGTAATTACAGAATTAGTGGTCTTGCACTGGACAATCAGCAAAATTTATGGATTAGTAATTATGGTGCATCCAAACCACTTAAACTACTTTCTAAAAATAACGAGTGGGCTGGATTTTCAACTCCCTTACCATTGGTAGAAAATGCACTTGCACAGATTATTTCCGATGATGAGAACAGTCAGTTATGGATTCAAAGCCCTAAGGGCAACGGACTATTAGTCTATTATTATGGGAATAATATTTTAACAGCTGCAGATGATCGCTGGAAATTGTTTAAACAAGGGGCTGGAAATGGGAACTTGCCATCCAACAATGTATTGAGTCTGGCAAAAGACAGAGACAATACCATCTGGGTAGGTACCGATGATGGTATTGGCATTATTCAGTGCACAGACAACCCATTCAGCAACTGTGATGCCATACTACCTGTTATTCAACAGGATCAGTTTGCCGGATTTTTATTCAAAGCTCAGCAGGTACAAAGTATTGCTGTAGATGGTGCCAATAGAAAATGGATAGGTACCCAGAATGGTGTATGGCTAATCAGCCCTGATGGCAAAAATATCATTCATCATTTTACGGAAACCAACAGTCCGCTTTTGAGTAATGACGTAAAAAAAATTGGTATAGACCCCCAAACGGGTGAAGTATATTTTGCCACATTCAATGGCTTATGTAGCTACCGGTCAACCGCCACAGCATCCATGCAACAACTGGAGAGCGTTTTGGTATTCCCTAATCCGGTACCACCCCAATACAATGGACAAATTGCCATCAGAGGTTTAACAGAAAATGCAATTGTCAAAATAACAGAATTGAATGGAAGAATGGTATATCAAACCAGAAGTCTGGGTGGACAGGCAGTATGGAACGGATTGGATTACAATGGACGAAAAATTGCATCCGGCATTTATCTGGTGCTTGTAAAAGACGACAAAGGCAAGGAAAATATAGCCACTAAAATTATTATTACCAGTGGCAGATAAAGTAATCAGGAATATGTTCAGGTTAGAGTCAGCACGTTTATTAATCAGACCCATTAGCATCATTGATGCTGTATTCATGCTGCAACTCATGAACACATCGGGTTGGCTTGAATTTATTGGAGACAGGAATGTAAAAGACAGGACGGCTGCAAGCAACTATATACTCACCAGAATTATTCCCAGTTATCATGCTTATGGATTCGGATTATACCTGGTTCTTTTAAAAGATAAAAATATCCCAATTGGCATTTGCGGTCTGGTAAAAAGGGATGGCCTCGAGTTTCCAGATCTAGGTTTTGCCATTTTACCTGATTACGAAAGGCAAGGGTATACATCAGAAGCCTGCAGATCAATTCTCAGCTATGCAGAAGCAAATTTATCAGTTCCAACCATTTATGGAATCACCACGAAAGCAAATATTGCAGCCATAAAAGTGCTGGAGAAACAAGGGCTTCGTTTTCAGCAAACTGTACAGCTCCCTCAAAACAACAAAGAATTTTTATTATTCGCTAAGGCTTTGCATAAGGAAGACGCTGAACCATAGCTGCATTAGCATACCCGTCTAAACCGAGAGACAACATTGATCCGGCTTTTTCCAGATTGATAAACCCATCTGATTCTACCAATGACTCACTCAAGAAAACATTCTGCAATGCACCGATAACAAAGAAAGTCTGGTTGTGGGAAATGGGTACTATTTCAACCAGCTTTAAATGATACTTTACGGGAGACTCCTGAACAAATGGAGCAATAATCCCTTCCTGAAAATTTGCTTGCAAACCAACAGCTTCAAATTCATTAATATCCGGTGCATATTTGGCACTGCACTGATGAGCCTGCATAAAGAAATCTTCCGTTATATGATTCAGGGTATAATGAAGGGTATCGCTGATATTCTGTATGGTATCCGGAGCAGCTGCCAGCGGACGATTGATATAGCCAATTAAAGCAGGATCTGCTCCAAGATGTACAACACTACTTACCACAGACAAATTGGGTATACCTTCTTTGCTAACGGTTCCTAACAGATTAACCGGCTTGAATCCTGTAAGACAATTGATAAAATTAGCACGGTAAAATCGTTCCCATTGTTTTATTTCATTTATCGAATAGCATCTCATGGAATATATAATGCCTGAATCCCGGAATTGTTGACTAATCCTTGTCTGCTTTCTCTATCGGCTTATAAAAGGCGGCTCTCTTAGGTCCAGGGAAGGGAACATGATCTCCTTTTAATCCATGCCACAATACTTTATTGAATTCAAGATCGGGCACATCATCCTCCTTGGCCAGGCTAAAGGCTTCAGAACGGCGCTGCCATTCATTTTTGGCTGTATTTCTTTCCTTCAAATCTATTTTAGGCAAAATAGAAGTAAAAGGAGTCTTATCAGGAGTTGAGGTAAAGCATCGCCACATAGGTGTTGCCGCGGCATCATACTGACTCATGGGAGGCATGCCCAGAATCAATTCCATGGTTCTTAAAGCTGATGAAGTACTGTACATGGTATGATCTACATATCCGCGTTTTACCAAACCACCTGCCACAAATGCAATACTTCTATGTGCATCCACGTGATCTGCTCCATTCTGTGCATCATCTTCAACAATAAAAATGGCAGTCTCATTCCAGATTGGGCTCTTGCTTAGATACTCAACGAAAAGCCCCACTGCATAATCGTTATCCGCCACATGCGCATAAGGAGTGGGTCTGCCCAGCTTTAAACCTTCCGTATGATCATTGGAAAAACGGATAGAATTAAACTGCGGAACTTTATTGATGGCCAGTAAAGAATCAAAGTCTCTTTTCCATTGCCCAAAACGGGTGGTATCCATCACAGAATTATTATAGCCTGTAAAGTATTTGCAAAAGTTTCCTTCAAGTACCGGGATATTGGCTTTGTAATTATCTACAAATTCACCATAGCTTCTGAATGAAACACCTGCACGCTTGGCATGGTCCCAGAAAAATCCGCCTTTGTTATTGGCAACTTTTCTATTGCCTTCCCCATCGTAACTACCGCCCCTTCCTCCATAGCTACTCACCCAACTCTTTTCAAGAAAATCAGTGGCATAAGCACCCATTGTCCAGTTATGTCCATCCATACTCACTTCTCCGTCTACATAAAAATTATCCAGCAACACAAAGGTTCTGGCTAGCGCATGTTGGTTCGGCGTAATATTTTCACCAAACAAAGTAAGTCTTGGATCGCCGTTGCCCTCTTTCATATCACCTAAAACCTGATCATAGGTTCTGTTTTCCTTAATCACATAAAACACATATTTAATGGGGCTCTTATCCCCCACTCTTCTTGGAATGGGATTGCCTGCTTCTCCCTGTACCAGTTTTTCCTTCACTTTATTATAAGGGGTATTCTGATAAACAACCTGTGAATACACACTCATTTGTTTTGCAGTTGGCATATTAATAATACTCATGGTACCCATGAATAAACCACCGATATACTCTACTCCTTGCGGTTTATTCGGATCTCCTTCGTGATGCAAAACAATCTGTTTATTGGCAAATGGATTGGGACCATATACATTGGCTTTGGAAGAAAACCCCTTTCCATTGGTAACAAATATTTTATTCCCAACTACTTTCACATTGGTTGGATACCAGCCTACTGGAATAAAGCCCTTACTCTTACTGGCAACAGGAACTGAAACATCATACACTGCCAGACAGTTATTATCTGCATTGGCCACAAATAGTGTTTTTTCATCTGCACTTAAAGCCAATCCGTTGGTAGTTGAACCATTGGGAGCATCCGGATACAAGGCTACATTTAATACTTCTACTACTTTAAATTCCTTTGTATTAATAACAGAAACGGAATTATCATTGGAATTGGCTACATACAATACGGAACCTTTTTTATTGAGAACAATTTCATTGGGATTGTCGCCTACAGCAACAGAATCTGTGATTTTTCTTTCCTTTGTGTTGAACTGATACACTTTATCGCAGCCCCAGCAACTGATATACAGCAAACTGTTATCCGGAGATAGTACGCAGGTATATGCTTCACCTTCCAGTGCCTGCTTAAACAAAATCTGCTTGGTTTGCAAATCAACTATATACAATTGATTGTCTTCTCTGGTTACAATATACATCCACTGCCTATTGTGGTCAATGGCCAATCCTGCAGGACTGATTTTATTCGGCCACTTTTTACCGAGAACAATAGAATCAACTAACGTCAATTTTTTATTTTCAATTGAAAAAACTTCAATTCTGTTGTTATGACCACCAGAAGCATATAGTTTCTTCTCATCATTGCTGAATGCCAGTCCATACCAGCTTCTTTCAATGATTTTTGTATCGAGAATTTTTTCTGTAACAGGATCAATTAATTGAATACTCTGCGTGCCCTGTCCATTATTGGTAACAGCCATTAACTGTTGAGATTTACTGAGGACCATATTTAAAGGCAGATCACCCAACGGTAAATTCCTGCCAACAGGTGTTAAGCCCCATCCATTGGGCAACAATACTTTTTTCGCCAGCAACTGCTGAACCGACTGAGCAGTGGTCAATTGAAATGAAAAAAGGGCAAGGCCCAAACAGAGAACTCTGAACATAGTGCTATCTTTAGTTGACTAAAGGTACACTACTGTTTGGCAAACTCATAACTTCTGACAGGCTTAAAAGTCAGCATCCCTCTTTCGCCAGGAACTACTCTGTATTGTATCTGACGATACATGCCGGTTCGTTGTGCTCCAACTGAATCTGCGGTGTATACAGGGAATCTTCTCATCAGTGTACCCTCCATCAACATAAAAGTATCAAATCCCTTATAGCCGGTTCTTAACTTGGGGTCGTCAACAATATCAGGGAATCCAATCCCGGCAAAGGTTTCGTTTTTTACTGAAGACACGCCCACAACTGTTCCCTTTTCATCACTCCCATTCAAATAAATATAAATCACCATATCGGGGAATAAATCACCATTTAAATCGTCTACTTCTGCTTTGCGGATTCTTCCCTTTACCTCAAAACTAACGTCTCTAGCTCCACTACTAAAGCCAATCGGGCTAACCGTAACATAGTTTTTATCGTCGTTTTTATTATTGCAAACCAGCTTGAAACCCACATTGCCCAATTTCATGATGGTATCAATTTTACGATGCTGTGCATGCAAACTGGTCAGCGCAAAAAACATCATCAATAAACCTAAACTCATTTTTTTCATCATGATTCAATTTACATATTTCTACGATACTGACCACCAACCTGGTATAAGGCATTGGTAATTTCTCCCAGCGTACAGTACTTTACTGTTTCCATCAATGCTTCAAAAAGATTTCCGTTATTGATGGCCACCTGCTGAAGTTGTAAAAGAGCAGCTTTATTTTTTCTTTCATTGCGCTGCTTGAATGCTTTCAGGTTTTGAATTTGCTGTTCCTTTTCCTCTGTTGTACTTCGGATTACTTCGCCCGGCAATACAGTGGGGCTGCCTTTTTTATTCAGGAAGGTATTCACACCAATCAAAGGCAATTCACCTGTATGTTTTTTAGTTTCGTAGTAAAGGCTTTCTTCCTGAATTTTATTTCGCTGGTACATTCTTTCCATAGCGCCCAACACACCTCCTCTTTCAGAAATGCGTTCAAATTCCATTAAGACTGCTTCTTCTACCAAATCCGTCAATTCCTCAATAGCAAAGCTTCCCTGAATAAAATTCTCTGTATTGGCAGTACCCAATTCACGATTGATAATTAACTGAATAGCCATTGCCCTTCTTACACTTTCCTCTGTAGGGGTTGTAATAGCTTCATCATAGGCATTGGTATGTAAACTATTGCAGTTATCATAAATAGCATACAAAGCCTGCAAGGTTGTCCTGATATCATTGAAATCAATTTCCTGTGCATGCAAACTTCTTCCACTGGTCTGAATATGGTATTTCAGTTTCTGAGAACGTTCATTCCCTTTGTATTTCTGCTTCATGGCTTTTGCCCAGATTCTTCTGGCAACCCTGCCAATCACGCTGTATTCCGGATCCATTCCATTACTGAAGAAGAAAGAAAGATTGGGTGCAAAATCATCAATATGCATGCCCCGGCTCAGATAATATTCAACAAAAGTGAAACCATTGGCCAATGTAAATGCCAGCTGTGTAATCGGATTAGCACCTGCTTCCGCAATATGATATCCACTGATACTTACACTATAAAAATTACGAACCTTCTTATCTATAAAATAAGCCTGTACATCACCCATTAATTTCAATGCAAACTCTGTAGAAAAAATACAGGTATTCTGTGCCTGATCTTCTTTTAAAATATCAGCCTGAACGGTTCCTCTTACCTGTGAAAGTGCTTCCGCCTTTAATTTAGCGTATACATCTGCCGGCAAAACTTCATCACCGCTTACACCCAACAATCCAATCCCTAATCCATTATTCCCTTCGGGTAAGCGCTCGGGCAAAGATGGATTGTAATAGACAGGCCTGGGTATTTTAGTGAACTTGTTACCAATGATGGCATTCACTTCTTCCCACTTATTATTGGCGGTAATCCATTTTTCACATAACTGATCAATGGCTGCATTCATAAAGAATGCAAGTATGATAGGAGCCGGGCCATTGATGGTCATACTCACCGAAGTCTTTGGATCACAAAGATCAAATCCACTGTATAATTTTTTAGCATCATCCACGGTAGCAATGCTCACTCCGCTATTGCCTACTTTTCCATAAATATCCGGACGCAAATCAGGATCTTCACCATACAATGTAACACTGTCAAATGCAGTTGATAATCGAATGGCGGGCTGACCCAATGAAACATAGTGGAAACGTTTATTGGTTCTTTCCGGTCCACCCTCACCCGCAAACATTCGGGTTGGATCTTCTCCCTGTCTTTTCAATTCAAACACACCGGCTGTATACGGAAACTGGCCGGGAATATTTTCCTGCAACTGCCACCTTAGAATATCACCCCAGTCTTTGTATCTGGGTAAAATAACTTTAGGAATTCTGGTGCCGCTTAAAGATTGTGTGGTTAAAGACTGACGGATGGTTTTATCACGAACAGTATATTCAAAATAATCTGCCTGGTATTTTTTTACCAGATCAGGCCAACGTTCTATCAGCTGTTTGCAATCGGGATGCAGTGCTTGTGCAAATCCATTGGCAATCTGCTGTAACTCAACAGTTGAACTGGCATTGGCAGGTAATGACTGAATAGTGCCGTGTACCTGATACCACTTGGAAGCAAGCACACATTGTTCATTGGCCCATTCGTTATAAGTGCGGTTGGCATCTGCAATTTCAGCCAGATATCTTACCCGCTTTGCCGGAATAATCTGGGCCCTTGTTGTAGTTTCAGTTAATCCCGTATGAATGGCCGACTCATTAGTAAAGTGAACACCACATTTATCCTGAATGGCCTGCATTATTTTTCCAAATAGCTGATTAATACCACTATCATTAAACTGAGCAGCAATGGTTCCTACTACAGGAAGCTCTTCATCTGCAGCAGTCCATAATTCATGGTTGCGTTTGTATTGTTTTCTCACATCATGCAATGCATCCAGTGCACCTGCTTTATCAAACTTATTGATGCAGATTAAATCGGCATAATCGAGCATATTGATTTTCTCCAATTGAGAAGCTGCTCCATATTCCGGCGTCATTACATACAAACTCACATCGCAGAATTCCAGAATTGAAGCATCGCTCTGTCCTACACCTGCAGATTCAAGAATGACCATATCAAATCCTGCAGCCTTGCAAATATTGATGGCTTCTTGAACGTGTGCACTAAGCGCGGTATTGTCATCACGGGTGGCCAGACTACGCATGTAAGCACGGTTGTGTGCTATGGCATTCATTCTGATTCTGTCTCCCAATAATGCGCCTCCGGTTTTTTTCTTGGAAGGATCCACTGAAATAACCGCAATGGTTTTATCTGAATAATTATTGAGGTATCTTCTTACAATTTCATCTGTTACTGAACTCTTACCCGCACCACCTGTTCCGGTAATCCCCAATACGGGCACAGATTCTGTATCAACACCCAGATCTGCAGCTTCTACTGTTCCAAGATTTTCAGCAATGGTAATTTTACGGGCAATACTACGAATGTCTTTGGCCTCACCCAGATTCATTGCACTACTGGTATTCGCCGGCTGATCCAATGCAAAATCACATTGTTTCAAAACATCTTCAATCATCCCTTCCAATCCCATTTTTCTTCCATCATCCGGACTGTAAATTCGGGTGATGCCATATTTATGCAATTCCCTGATTTCCTCTGGCAGAATGGTTCCACCACCACCTCCGAATATTTTGATATGACCACAACCATTCTGGTCCAGCAAATCTTTCACGTATTTAAAAAACTCAACATGCCCTCCCTGGTAACTGGTAATGGCAATACCCTGTACATCTTCCTCAATGGCACATTCCACAATTTCTGCCACACTTCTGTTATGTCCCAGGTGAATGATTTCTGCCCCTTTCGATTGCAAAATTCTTCGCATGATATTGATAGCTGCATCATGCCCGTCAAACAAGCTTGCTGCAGTAACAATTCTAACTTTATTCTGTAAAGCAAAAGCCATAACTGTCCTTTTAAATTGGCGCAAAAATACTGCAATAATGCAAGGGGTGAACAGTTGTTAGTTTTTTATTTAAAGAAAAGAGCAGTTTTGGATTATCTTAACAGCAAAGAAAAAATATGCGATTTTCAGCGACGATTATCAACCAGCAAACGGGCCCAACTATACAGTTAACCGACAACAGGAATCAGTGCAAGGCAGAAATCTATGCTATTGGCAGCATATTAAATCATTTCAGCATTCCGGTAAAAGGAGAATCCTTTAATTGTATAGATGGATTTGAATCGCCTCATCAGGCAGCCCGCGAAATAACGGCGGCCTTTAAAAGTGCTAAAATCAGCCCCTTTGTTTGCCGATTGCACCATGGAACTTATACATTTAATCAACAAAGTTTCAAAATTCAGAAAAACTATCTGAACGAGCATGCACTTCATGGCTTATTGTATGATGCACAGTTTCAGATTGAGCAAATACAGGCTTCTGAAACAGAAGCCCAGGCTACTTTGAATTACCAGTATGAAGGCACGGATCCTGGTTACCCTTTCCCTTTCCAAATGCAGATTATCTGGACATTGTCAGATAAACAGTGCTTAAGTGTAACAACCAGCATCTTCCATCAAAATCAAATGGCTATTCCTTATGCAGACGGGTGGCATCCTTATTTTACCCTGGGCGGAAATGTAAATGAATACCAGCTTCAATTTGACGCTGACACACAGTTGGAATTCGATGAAACCCTTATTCCGACTGGTAAAACAGTTTCAGATACCCGATTCCTTACTCCGCACTTAATGGAAGACTGTTTTCTGGATAATTCCTTTGTCTTACAACCAAACGGATCCTGTATACTTAGCTATAACGGATTGGTTTTAAAGGTAAGTCCTGATGCATCCTACCCAATACTACAGGTATATACGCCGCCACACAGGAACAGCATTGCGATTGAAAACTTATCTGGCGCACCGGATAATTTCAACAATAAAATACACTTATTGAATGTAGAACCCAATCAGTGGTATGCATTCACCACCAGCTATCAGCTGAGTAGTTTATAATTCAACAACTGCAGTCATTGAAATTTCTACATTCACGCCTCTGGGTAAGCCTTTAACAGCAACGGTTTCCCTTGCAGGATAGTCCCCTGTAAAATAGGAACCATATACTTCGTTCACTTCTGCAAACAAAGACATATCACTGAGGAAAATGGTTGTTTTAACTACATGCTCAAAAGACAATTTGGCTTCTTTCAAAACAGCTTCAATATTTTTCATCACCTGATGTGTTTCAGCGGACAGACTGTCTTGTACCAGTTCACCAGTTGCCGGATTAAACGCAACTTGTCCACTTAAAAAAACAAAACCATTGGCTTTAATCGCTTGATTATAGGGCCCAATAGGCGCAGGTGCCTGACTGGTTTTGATGACTTGCTTTAGCATATAATTCATTTAAACTGGCAAATTGGTGTATTTTAATCAACTTGCCAACCTAAATTTGCCTACCAATCCATCGTATGCAGATTTTAATTCACGGCACACCGGAACAAGTTGCAGCTTTTACAGAAAAACTGGATAGATCCAATCATACTATTCGTGTATTCAACAAAGAGGAATCCATTATTCCTGAAGCTGATTTATACATTGATGCCAGTTTTGAGGAAGAAGGACCTGTATTCAAAAGGATTGAACATAAGACAGTTCTGGTAAATGCTATCATAACAACCGCTGAGGGGCTGGCAAACAATTTTATTCGTTTCAACGGCTGGGGTGGATTTATCCTTCAGGAAAAACTGGAAATTGCCGGAAAGAAAGATAGCGTTCAAAAAGCTGCTGAAATATTAGCAGAAGCAGGAATAAATTCGGTTGTTTCTGCCGATTGCTGCGGAATGATTGGCCCCAGAGTGGTTTCTATGATTATCAACGAAGCCTATTTTGCTTTGGCTGAAAATATCAGTACGCAAACCGAAATTGATACGGCCATGAAATCAGGGACCAACTATCCCTATGGTCCATTTGAATGGTGCGACTTAATTGGTATTGAAAAAATAAAGAACTTACTTGACCATTTAAGAAAAGAAGACTCACGTTACGAGATTGCTCCGGCTCTTCAAAAAAACTAAACGATGGCGCTACTGCTACATATTGATACGGCAACCACTTATGCAGGCGTATGCATAAGTGAAAACGGGAAACCACTGGCTATCCGGTCTCATGCAGCTCAGAAAGACCATGCCAGTTTTTTACAGCCGGCAATAGAGGAAATTTGTTCAGAAACAGGATATAAACTACAACAGATAGATGCGGTGGCGGTAACAGGAGGGCCAGGAAGTTACACGGGAATAAGAGTAGGACTGGCTTCAGCAAAAGGGATTTGTTTTGCGCTGAACAAACCCCTGATTATCATCAATACACTGGCTGTAATTGCCAATGCAGCAAAGGAAGATATTGCTTCAGAAGAAAAAACGGAAGATTGTATTTTTTATCCAATGATTGACGCAAGAAGGATGGAGGTATTTGCTGGCATGTACAACCAAAAGCTATTAGCCATGTCTCAACCCTGTCCAATCATACTGAATCAGGACTTTTTTGACCAGTTGAATTGTCATTCTAAAGTAATTTTTTGCGGAGACGGCATACAAAAAATTCAGCAATTCACCCTACCAAAAAACTATACGATATCAAATTCGCAACATTCTGTAAATCATATGATTGCAATTGGGGAAAAGGAATTTTCAGCAAAAAACTTTGCTGATTTAGCCTATTCAGAGCCTATTTATGTCAAAGAATTTTATCAGGCAAGTTCTCCAAAAGGCAGCACTACAGCAAACTAATCAATACAACTACACTGTATAGTTTACAAATTATACTAACTTTGTATTTGTCATTTACCCCCAATATTACAAAGACATGAATGCAACAATTCAATCCATCCTATTAACCAATGGAGAGGAGCCTGTGAAGGTAGACTTTCTACAGGCGAAGAAGGCATCTTTGATCCTTCGCTCCATCAACCACAAGCTTCGACAGCAAATCATCAAATTATTAGATGACCACAAAAAGATGACTGTTACCGAGCTTTATGTAAAACTCCGCTTAGAACAATCTGTTGCCTCCCAGCATTTAGCCATTTTAAGAAGGGCCGGAATTGTGAGTACCACCCGTGAGGGCAAATTCATTTATTATTCTGTTAATTACACACGCCTGAACGACGTAGTAGGTTTTGTGAAAGCATTGGTAGATTAATTACCTTTGCCCGAAAATTACTGCATGTTTATTAAACAATTGTATACAGGTTGTATCAGTGAAGCTGCGTACTATATTGAAAGCTATGGAGTCGCAGCAGTTATTGATCCTTTAAGAGATATTGAACAATACATTGAACTGGCCAGTGAGAGAAAAGCCAGCATCCGGTATATTTTTGAGACACATTTTCATGCAGATTTCGTAAGCGGGCATTTAGACCTGGCAGCAGCAACAGGTGCTACCATCGTGTATGGTCCTAAAACGGAAACCAAATATCCTGTTCATGTAGCAAAAGATCACGAAGTATTTACTTTGGGAGATCTTAGCATAGAAGTATTGCATACGCCGGGCCATACATTAGAAAGTAGTTGCTATTTACTAAAGGACAATTCAGGGAAAGACATTGCTGTGTTTACCGGTGACACTTTATTTGTTGGTGATGTAGGCCGACCTGATTTGGCACAAAAAGCCAATGAGATTTCCATGGAAGACCTTGCTGGCATGTTATATGATAGTTTACATACTAAAATAATGCCCCTGGCCGATGAGGTAATTGTATATCCAGCTCATGGTGCAGGAAGTAGTTGTGGCAAGAGTCTGGGATCGGAAACCTATAGTACCATTGGTATTCAGAGAGCTAACAATTATGCTTTACAAGCAGATTCAAAAGAAGCTTTTATAAAAGCAGTTACTGAGGGATTGGGAGCACCGCCTGCTTACTTCCCTATCAATGCCAGTATTAACCGCGAAGGATACAGCAGCCTGGATTCCTTATTGGAAAAGGGGTTACAGCCATTATCTGTTGAAGCATTCAAGGCACAGATCAATGACAACACCATTGTTCTGGATAGCAGAAATCCAGTAGATTTTACCATTGGCTTTGTTCCGGGCTCTATTAATATTGGTTTAAACGGAAGATATGCAGAATGGGCAGGAAGCCTTCTTTCATTTGAAAGTCCAATTCTGTTGGTAACAGAACCCGGGAAAGAAAAAGAATCCCTGATCAGATTAAGCAGGGTTGGCTTCGAAAAAATTACCGGCTATTTATCCGGAGGGTTTGCAGCCTGGCAGGAAGCCGGACAAGCCATTGATATGATTATTGACGTGGAAGCAGATGAGCTGGCAATGGATATGCCCTTTGATGATAACCTAGTAATTGTAGATGTAAGAAGAGAGTCAGAATATGCAAATGAGCACGTAAAAGAAGCTATCAATATTCCATTGGATCAGTTAAATGATCCGGGAAGCATGGCTAATCTGGAAGAACAGTACAATATTTATATTCATTGTGCCGGAGGATACCGAAGTGTAATTGCAGCATCAATGATTAAGCGCCAGGGAATACACAATATTCGCAACGTAGTTGGCGGTTTTGATGCCATCAAACAGTTGCCGGGAAAATTCAAATTTGAAAAAACGGAAGCCGCGCTAAACTAGTAAATGGGCATGTTTCTGAGGATCGTAGGTGAACTTCCATCTGCGATGGCTCCATAAATAATTGGCAGGCTTTAGTCGTATGGCAGCTTCTACTTTCTGCGCAAACAATCGGGTTAGTTCTCCATCTTTAAATGAACGGGGCTCATCTGTTATCGGTTCAAAGTGAATCTGATAATGCCCGCGTTTTACTTTGTAGAAATGACAAAACACCAGATGGGTATCGTTCATTTTAGCCCCCTTCTCCGGACCCGGTATAAAAGGAGTTAAGCGATTGAAAAACGGGACCCAATGTGCTTTCAGGTCGCTTGGCGGATTTTGATCTGCTGCCAGACCAAGCGCATAGCGATCTTTTACATAGCTGTGAAACTGTGTCTTAAAATGGCGTGTTGGAATTAAGATAGTGCCATTGGTGGCACGCATATCATAGATGATTTTATCCATTGTTTTATTTGACAATGGTTGATACACTCCAACAAAAGGAAATTTACTATGCAGGGGCAACCATCTATTAACAAACTCCCAGTTAAAAAAATGGCCGGCCATTAACTGAACATTTTTCCCAGTATCATACAATGCATTCAACACTTCAATATTCGCACGCATTCTTTTATTTAATGTGCAATTGCTGATGGATATCATTTTAATCGTCTCTACAATGGTATCAATAAAATTGTGGTAAAAATCCTTTGCAATTCTTTCTCTTTCCTTATCTGATTTCTCAGGAAAAGCAATCTGCAGATTATGAAAAACCACTTTCTTCCTGTAACCCAAAACGTAGTAGACAATTACATACAAACCATCTGCAATCAGGTACATCAGCCACCAGGGCAGCAATGACAAAAGATAGAATAAGGGATATACTATGTAATACATCGCTAGAGAATAATGTTCTGTAAAATAGCACTCTTTTCCTGATGATCTGTATTGTAATGCAATCCTCTGCTCTCTTTACGAAACTGTGCGCCCTTCACAATCAGATAGCCCACAGTAATTAAATTTCTTAATTCACAAAGTTGCGGTGACACTTTGGTAGATCGGTACAGCTGCTCTGTTTCTTCAAACAAAAGATCCAGTCTTTTCATAGCACGACTCAGACGCACATCTGTTCTCACAATCCCCACATAATCACTCATGATTTGTTGCAGTTCTTTCAGACTCTGTGTAATCAAAATCATTTCACGAGGTTCGGCTGTACCCAGTGCATTCCAGTCTGGAAGACTATTCATAAATGAGAGCTGATTAATTTTTTCACAACTATCCAGGAAACAGCGATGTCCAAATACCATGGCTTCCAGCAAACTATTGCTCGCCAGTCGATTGGCACCATGCAAGCCCGTGCTAGCGCACTCTCCGCAGGCATATAAGTTTCGGATAGAGGTTCTGCCCCACTCGTCGGTTTTAATCCCCCCGCAACTATAATGTGCTGCAGGTGCAACCGGAATCATTTGTTGCATTACATCAATACCAATTGACAAACATTTCTGATAAATATTTGGGAAATGATGGATAAATTTTTCCTTATCCATATGACGGCAATCCAGGTAAACATACTCTGTACCCGTTCGTTTCATTTCATTATCAATGGCACGGGCTACAATATCGCGTGGAGCCAGATCTTTTCTGGAATCATATTTTTCCATAAAAGCTTCACCGGATTTATTTCTCAGAATCCCCCCGTCACCCCTGACCGCTTCTGTAATTAAAAAAGAAGGAGATACACCCGGCTCATACAATGCAGTGGGGTGGAACTGAATAAACTCCATGTTTTCAATTTTTCCCTTGGCTCTGTATACCATGGCTACGCCATCTCCTGTAGCAATTTTAGGATTCGTTGTTGTACGATAAGCCTGCCCACAACCACCTGTGGCAAGCAGTACAATTTTGGCAACTATTTTTTCAATCTGATTGCGTTGTAAATTCAACACATAAACACCATAACAGGTAATATCCAAAGTAGACTTGGTTACCAGGTAGCCCAAATGATGTTGTGTAATTAAATCAACAACAAAACAGTGATTCAGTAAATGAATATTGGGTAGTGCAGATAATTGAGAGAGCAATGCTCTTTCCATTTCCATTCCGGTTACATCTTTGTGATGTAATATTCTATTCTCACTATGCCCCCCTTCTTTTCCCAAACTATAAATACCTGCGTCGTCTTTATCAAAAGATGCACCGTATTCAATAATTTCTCTTATACGCACTGGCCCCTCTTTCACTACAATTTCTACAATCTGTTCATTGCACAATCCATCACCGGCAATCAGGGTATCTTCAATATGTTTGCTGAAACTATCTCTGGTTTCGTCCCACACACCGGCAATACCTCCCTGGGCATATTTGGTATTGGTTTCATCCGCCTGTGTTTTGGTGATTACCGTAATGGTTTTTTCAGGATATCTCTGTGCTACTTTTAATGCATAGGTCAGCCCGGCAATACCCGAACCTATTACCAAAAAATCAGTTTGTATCATATCCTTGATTGACTGCTTCACTAAGCCGGTTCTACCCAGGCACCGTGTTCTTTTAGCAAATTGATTAATTCTGTTACGGCAATTTCACTATCAATATTCCGCTTCATGATGTCCTTGCCTTTGTATAGGGTGATTTTGCCCACACCGCTACCTACATATCCAAAATCAGCATCCGCCATTTCACCGGGACCATTCACAATACATCCCATGATGGCAATTTTTACTCCTTTCAGGTGATTGGTAACTTTACGGATTTTAGCCGTTGTTTCCTGCAAATCAAATAAGGTTCTTCCGCAGCTGGGGCAGCTGATATATTCTGTTTTAGATATTCTTGTTCTGGTGGCCTGCAAAATACTAAAGGCAGAAGAATTGATAAACTGTTCTACAGATGTATTGCTTAGATAATTTCTGCCCGAAGTAGACAATTCTGCCTTTATTTGCTGAGCATAACTGTCTGAATGCATACCTAAACAAATCCCATCTCCAAGACCGTCCAACAACAAAGAGCCGGTTTCAGTTGCAAAATGTATCAGGTGTTCATCAACGGAACTCCAGTTACTGTCTGTCATGAGCACAACCGGATTCTGGATATGCTGCACCATCAGTTCCATCATCATTCTTCTTACAGACTGAACCGCATTTCCATTGGTACTACTTAAACAAAGTACTACCGATTTGTCGTTGGCAAAATCTGATAAGAAACTAAAATCATTAATGGGTGTGGTGTCATTAAAACAATCAATCATTACAAAATTGATTGTACCACTTTTTTGTGAAGCTGTTGCAAAACCCACTCTGTCAAAAATCGGGAAATAACTTTTTTTATCTTCTGCCTGCGCAAATGCAGCGGGATAAACAATCACTTTCAATGTGCCAGGCAAAGCAAAATCAAGCACCTGATGCCCGGTGAAAATATAGTCTGCAGCAGCATCTCCAATAGCCCATTTATCTGTTAGAGGATCATATTGGTATCCAATAGCCTGCAGGTGTTCTGGTGAAATTTTCTCTATCTTACTAAAATCAGCAACCACAACAGGGACCTGATTTCCACCGATATTATCAACTGCAAAAGTTTTTCTTCTGGTGTAATGAAAAGGATCATAGGGCAGCCTGTCAATATCAGGCACTACACCATTTGTTATTCCTTTTCTGTTTGCATAATCGTAGCGCTTTACTAAATCTCTGCAAACCGGAATCTCCAGCTCAGGATCTTCAGTTAAGCTTACTCGGATAGTATCTCCAATCCCATCTTCCAATAGAGTGCCGATACCAGCGGCACTCTTAACACGTCCGTCTTCTCCATCGCCGGCTTCCGTTACTCCTAAATGCAATGGATAACATTCTCCGAACTCATGTTGCATTTGCTGAATCAGTAAACGATAAGCCTGTACCATCACCTGGGGGTTGCTGGCTTTCATACTCAGTATGATATTGTGATAATCTTCCGCACGGGCAATTCTTAAAAACTCCATGGCACTTTCTACCATCCCAATTGGAGTATCTCCGTATCTGCTCATGATTCTGTCACTCAGCGAACCATGATTGGTGCCAATCCGCATGGCAGTACCGTGTTCCTTACAGATTTTTACCAATGGTGTAAACCGTTCCCGAATACGTTCAATTTCTTCCAGGTATTCAGCATCGGTATAATCAATTTGTTCAAACTTTTTCTTGTCTACATAATTGCCTGGATTCACTCTCACTTTTTCTACAATTCTGGCGGCAATTTCAGCAGCATTCGGCGTAAAATGAATATCGGCAACCAATGGGGTTGTATATCCTCTTTTGCGCAATTCATTTTTAATATTCAGGAGATTTTCCGCTTCTTTTTTTGAAGGAGCGGTGATGCGGACCAATTCAGCTCCTGCTTCTATACAACGGATGGTCTGCTCCACTGTAGCCATGGTATCCATGGTATCGGTGGTTGTCATTGTCTGCACCCTGATTGGATGACCGTTACCCAGCAATAAATCCCCGATTTTAACCTCCCGGGTTTTCAGCCTTTTGTATTCTGTAAGTGAATGACAGTATTGTTGCATAAAATGATTCGTTCAGTTTATCTTTTGCCCTCAAAGAAACCCTGATTCGCTAAAATTTTCCTTAGCAAATCCTTTGAAACCTGATTCATCGGAGTATTTGAAGGGCCTTCCAGGTTCAAAACAAAGAAATACGGATGTTTGTTCTCTTCAATCCAGCCAGCTACCCAGGCAAGCTGTGTACCGTTATCCATAACAGTCACACCGTCTTTGTAGCTCAATTGATAATTTGCATTGGATTCCTGCTGCATCATTTTTCTCACAATTTCATGGGATCTTTTCTGAAAAGGCAATTGATTAAAAAACAACTTCTTTACCAAACCCAGTTGCTCATCAGCAGTCAGTTTAAGGGTATGATTCAGCCAGAAACTATCTATTGCTTTCCCAATCTGATGATTCCCGTAACTGAGACTGTCCAGCCAGAACTGTAGGGTATCTTTTCCTATTCTTCTGGCAACTTCCTGAAAATAAGGAACAACAGATTGTTTAAATGCGCTCTCCATGGAAACAGCCGAATCCAACTGAATGGTCATATTTTCATCTGAAACCACTCCAGTTTCTACAGCAATTAAAGCATGTACAATATTGAAGCTGGAAGCGGGAGAGTAGGCCGAGTCTTTGTATCGGTTTAAGTTGTAAACAGTAAAATCGCCGGTTCCATTATTAAATAAGGCAAAGCTTCCTTTAACTCCAGCAGAATCAAAGTACTTGCCCAATTCATTGTTTACCTGAACATTATTCGGAGAACAGGCATTCATCAAAACACCTGCCAACAGTATACCAACTAAATATCTCATCTTAATTTATATTATTTAATTACACCCAGCTCTTTCCCAACTTTAGTAAATGCTGCAATAGCTTTATCCAAGTGCTCCTGTTCATGTGCCGCACTCAACTGAACCCTTATTCTCGCCAGGCCTTTTGCCACAACCGGATAAAAGAAGCCAATCACATATACTCCTTCATCCAATAATTTGGCCGCAAAATTCTGCGCCACCACCGCATCGTATAACATGATGGGAACAATAGGATGATCCCCGGGTTTAATATCAAATCCTGCTGCTGTCATTTTGGTTCTGAAGTATTTCGTATTATACTCCAGTTTATCCCTTAAAGTAGTTGCAGAAGTAAGCATATCCAATACCGCAATGGAAGCACCTACAATACTGGGGGCTACTGTGTTGGAGAAAAGATATGGACGGCTGCGCTGACGAAGCATTTCAATAATTTCCTTTCTGCCGGAAGTAAATCCTCCGCTTGCTCCTCCCAATGCTTTACCCAATGTGCCGGTAATAATATCAATTCTTCCCATCACACCTCTGTATTCATGGGTTCCCCTGCCTGTTTTACCAAGGAAACCAGAGGAATGACATTCGTCTATCATTACAATGGCGTCGTACTGGTCGGCCAGGTCACAGATTTTATCTAACTGGGCAATGGTACCATCCATGCTGAATGACCCGTCTGTAACAATGATGCGGCTTCTGCAGCTGGCAGATTCTTTCAGCTTGGCTTCCAGATCTTCCATATTATTGTGTTCATAGCGAAAGCGCTTTGCCTTACACAAACGAATACCATCTATGATAGATGCATGGTTCAATGCGTCGCTGATAATGGCATCTTCTTCACCAAACAGTGGTTCAAATACGCCACCGTTGGCATCAAAAGCAGCCGCATATAAAATGGTATCTTCTGTTCCTAAAAATTCAGATAGCTTTTTCTCCAGTTCCTTATGGATATCCTGTGTGCCGCAGATAAAACGCACACTACTCATTCCATATCCATGTGTATCAATTGCCTGGTGAGCCGCTTTAATCACATCAGGATGCGAAGAAAGTCCCAGGTAATTATTCGCACAGAAATTCAATACGTTTTTACCATTAACAACAATTTCAGGCCCCTGCTCACTGGTAATAATTCTTTCCTTTTTGAAAAGACCGGCTGATTCAATTTCTTTTAACTCTGCAGCTATACGGGAAACAAAAGCTTCATTCATAACCTTTGATTGATTTATTATTTAACTTCTAACAATTCAACTTCAAAAATAAGCAGGGAGCCAGGTACAATTTTATCTCCCTTTTGCTGATCACCATAGGCAAGATCAGAAGGAATATAGAATTTCCACTTGCTGCCCACCGTCATTAACTGCAATCCTTCCTGCCAGCCTAAAATCACGTTGCCTAACGGGAAGCTTACTGGTTCACCTCTTTCTACTGAACTGTCAAAAATATCTCCGTTAATCAAAGTGCCGTGATAGTGGCATTTTACGGTACTGGAAAGGGTAGGCTTAATGGTATCAGCACCATTCTTAATCACTTCATACTGTAAGCCGGAAGGCAGGGTTACCACTCCTGGCTTTTTTGCCAACTGTGCCTGAAAAGCTTTACCTGCTGCTTTAGCAACAGCCGCTTTTTCCTCACCCAATTTTTTCTGGTAACTACCAATACACAGATCTAATACTTCATCAGCAATTAAGGTCTTTTTACCACCAAAAGCATCTGCCATCCCTTTCTGAAACTGAGCAGCCACCAAAGGATCCAAACCCTGTGCTTTTAAATTCTGAGCAATTCTGAATCCCAAAGCATAACTGGCACTATCCGCAACCGACTTAAAAGCAGCAGGCGCAGCTTTACTATTTACCGCTGGTTTCAATGCAGTTTTAGGTTTGTCTGCAGTGGCAGGCGATTTGGCAGCAGGTTTTACCTGTGCACTAACAAATTGAGAGGACCCTCCCAACAGCAATACGAATACTATTTTCTTCATTTGATTGATTATAAAAACTGATAATTTGAATAGGGGCACAAGTTAAGCCAAAAGTGCGTTGATGGCTGTTGTGGCTTTGCTAAATTGGAACCTTTTCAAAACAGTATCCATCATTTGGCCAATTTCAGCATTACACAAATTTCCTATGCTGCCCTCATGGGTATGGTTAATCAGGGTTGAATAAGTAAACTGTCCTTTTTCAATAGCATTGCCCACTTGCTGGTAAGCATCCCGGAAAGGAACCCCCTGCAAAACCCGTTTATTAACTTCCTCTACACTAAACATGAACTGATATTGCTCTGCTTCCGCAATATTTTCTTTAACCGAAATATTACTGATCATCAATTCCATCATCTGCAAACAATTACTTAATTCAGCAAACGCAGGAAATAAGTGTTCTTTCAACAGTTGCAAATCCCGCTGATATCCGGAAGGCAAATTAGTGGTCATTAAGGTAATCTCATTAGGAAGCGCTTTGATCCGATTGCAATAAGATCTTGTTAATTCAAATACATCCGGATTCTTTTTATGGGGCATGATACTGGAACCCGTAGTTAAATCTGCAGGGAAACTGATAAAACCGAAATTCTGATTCAGGTACAAACAGGCATCCATACTCATTCTAGCCAGGGTATCCGCTATATTGGCAATCGCTGCCGCAACAATCCTTTCTGTTTTACCTCTGCCCATTTGCGCATACACAACATTATAATTTAAATGCTCAAATCCAAGTAATTGGGTGGTAAGTGTTCTGTTAATAGGAAAGGAAGACCCATATCCTGCTGCAGATCCCAGCGGGTTTTTATTCACCACCTGATAAGCAGATTCCAAAATAATCAAATCGTCCACCAGGCTCTCCGCATAAGCACCAAACCAAAGACCAAAGGAAGAAGGCATAGCCAATTGCAGATGCGTGTACCCGGGCAATAAATGATTTTTAAATTGCTCACTTTGCTTCTGCAGCAACTGAAATAAAGACTGGGTTTGTTCAACAATACTTTTTATCTCCGATCTGAGAAATAATTTGATATCAACCAACACCTGATCGTTTCTGCTTCTGGCACTATGAATCTTCTTTCCTAAATCCCCCAAATGCTGCGTTAAAATGAATTCAACATAAGAGTGAATATCTTCAACACCATCGGGTATGGCAAAACCCGGCTCTGACACCTCTACATATATTTTCTGTAACGCTTTTACCAACAGATTTTTTTCATCTGAAGTTAAAAGACCAATCTGCGATAGCATAGTAACATGTGCAATGGAACCCAGTACATCAAAGGGTGCCAGCAGGGCATCAAAATCTTTGTCTTTGCCCACAGTAAATTGTTCAATAGCATTTGTGGTTGCTGTATTTTCCTTACTCCATAATTTCATAGCACCTGCTTTAAAAGCTTAATATAAAATTCAATTCCGTTTTTAATCTCGTGCAGATATACAAACTCGTCTGCTGTATGACTTCTGGCACTATCCCCCGGCCCCACTTTTAATGCAGGAAAAGGCATTAAGGCCTTGTCACTGGTGGTTGGGCTACCATAACAAGTTTTCCCAAGCTGTATTCCAGCCTGTACAATCGGATGCTCAACAGGAATACCTGTCGATTTTAAACGAGTACTTCTGGGCGCAAATTCGCTCTGCAGATTGGCAGACAGGGTTGCCAGTATTTCTTCGAAACTATATAATTCATTCACCCGGATATCAATCATAAATTCAGCCGAGGCAGGAACCACATTGTGCTGTTTATTATCTGTATGAATGGAAGTAACCGTCATTTTTACCGGACCCAGCCATTCACTTATTTTTTCAAATTGATATTGCTGTATCCATTGAATATCTTTAACAGCTTTGTACAAAGCATTCTCTCCTTCTTCTCTTGCTGCGTGGCCGGCAACACCCT
Organism: Bacteroidota bacterium; assembly: GCA_039805185.1. Lineage (GTDB taxonomy): Bacteria > Bacteroidota > Bacteroidia > Chitinophagales > Chitinophagaceae > Sediminibacterium. Next base: position 23,675 of record JBDLUU010000007.1, on the reverse strand, counting down.
TTGCTTTGGCATCTATTACCAATAAACCCCTTTCGGCAATGGCCAGGTTTAACAAAGTAGGTTCTCCTACAATGGCAAAAGAGATAGCAGGTAACCGGGGGATTAAAGCTGCTATTCCATTGAGACCCGAAATCTCTTCCTCAGCTGTTGCAGCTAATACAATATTATAGGCCAGGTGCTGTTGCGGATAATAATGAACAAAAGCGGCAATTAAGGAAACAAGAGAAGCTCCTGCATCATTGCTGCCCAATCCAAACAATTGATTGGTTTCAATAATTGGGGCAAATGGATCTTTTGTATATCCTACATTCGGCTTAACTGTATCGTGGTGAGAGTTTAATAAAATCGTTGGCTTATTCGGATCAAAATATTGATTAACTGCCCAAACATTATTTAAATATTTGTTAACGGGTATTGCCCGATTACCAAGAAATTTTTCAATAGCATCGGCGGTATGCAATTCTTCTTTGCTAAAGGAAGGAATAGATATCAACTCCTGCAAAAGCGTAAGTGCGTCATAATATAGTAATTCTAAATCAGCCATATTGAATAGTTGTTCCAGACTTCCCTTCCAGTAAATCGGGGAGTACCGCAGCATTTCCTATGATCACTTTGGCAACTCCTGCCTGTATTGCGGCAAATGCATTATCTAATTTAGGAATCATTCCTGCAAAAATCAGCTGCTTTTCTTTTAAGGATTGATAATAATCAGGTGTTAAAACAGAAATGCAAGAAGACTCATCTTGAATGTCCAGTAAAACGCCGGACTTTTCAAAAGAGTAAATCAAACTAACATCATACAATTTACTCAATCCGGTTGCTATAGACTGGGCCATAGTATCTGCATTGGTATTCAATAACTGTCCACTACCATCATGCGTAATGGGCGCAACAACAGGCACATAGTCTTTCTGAAGTAATTGATGAAAAAAATCAGTGTTTACGCTATCCACATCCCCTACAAATCCATAATCGGTTTTGGATACACGTTTATGGGCAAGAATTGCATTGCCGTCGGCGCCCGTAATGCCTACCGCATTGTTTTGGTATGCCTGAAGCTTTCCAACAATATTTTTATTGATAAACCCTGCATAGACCATGGTTACAATCTTCAGGGTTTCTGCATCGGTAATTCTTCTTCCTTCTATCATCTGTTGCTGAACCCCCATGGCTTCTGCAACCCTGGTGGCCAGTTTACCACCACCATGCACAAGTATTTTAGGAGATTGTATGGCTGCAAAAGAATGTAAAAAATTTTCCATCGCCACATCATCATCAACAATATTGCCGCCAATTTTTATGATGAATAAAGGTTTCATAGGAATTATTTATGGGCATTTAATATTTCTGAAAGAACAGCCTGTGCAGCCCAGACACGATTGCCAGCCTGCTGTGTAACCAGGCTGTTTTCACCGTCTAAAATTTCATCGCTCAATTCAATATTTCTGCGGACTGGTAAACAATGCATCACTTTAGCATTATTGGTAACCTGTAAAGAATGGTTGGTTAACATCCAGCTTTCATCGGAACAAAGCACCTGACCATATTGGTGATAACTGCTCCAGTTTTTTACATATACAAAATCAGCACCGGCTAAAGCTTTCTGCTGATTGTATTCTATGGTAGCTCCTTTTGTAAACTTTTCATCCAGTTCATAGCCCTGTGGATGTGCAATAACGAAGTCAGCCGCACCCCAGGCATTCACCCACTCGGCAAAACTATTGGCCACGCATTGCGGTAATGGCTTTATATGTGGGGCCCAGGTAAGCACCACTTTAGGTTTTTTGCCTGGCAGCGGATGTTGCACCAGCGATTCCTGTATAGTAACCAGATCGGTTAAAGACTGCAAAGGATGCAGGGTAGCGCTTTCCAGACTAATAACAGGAACACCCGCAAAACGGATGAATTGTTTAATAAACAACTCACTATAATCTTCCTCTCTGTTTTTCAAAGAAGGAAAAGTTCGGATAGCCAGTATATCAAAGTATTGACCTAAAACAGGAGCAGCATCTTTGATATGCTCAACGGTAGTTCCATTCATTACCGCACCTTCCTGAAATTCCAGTGCCCAGCCTTCTTTATCTACATTAAAAACAATTGCCTCCATTCCCAGATTGCTCGCAGCTACCTGAGAACTTAGACGGGTTCTTAAGCTTGGATTTAAAAACAACAACCCGATTCTTTTTCCTCTTCCCAAATGCAGGTCTGCATAAGGACTTAATTTGTACTGCAATGCTTTGGAAACCAAAGCAACCACATTACCAACATCCAATACCGAAATAAAATGCTTCATATTTATGCAGGGGGATTTTCAAGTTCTGCTATCGCATCAGTTAATGCTTCTAAAAATTCATCAGCCTGTTTTCTTGATAAAGCCAGTGATGGTAATAATCGAATGACATTGGGCTTGGCTTCACCAGTGAAAATATTATACTTTTCAAGTAATAATTTTTTCAATCCTTTTAAACGTTCAGGCACATCAAACCCAATCATGAGTCCCCTGCCTCTTACGTTTTCAATCCCCTCAATTCGCTTTAACTGATTCAACAGATACATGCCTCTTTGCTTGGCCATTTCAACCAATTGTTCTGACTCCATCACTTCCAGCACGGCCAGAGCCGCAGCACAGGCAAGATGATTGCCACCGAATGTAGTGCCCAGCATACCATGTTTAGGTTGAATATTCGGAGCAATCAATATGCCACCAACAGGAAATCCATTTCCCATTCCCTTGGCCATAGAATAAATATCTGCGTTCACACCAGCAATATCATGTGCAAAAAACTGACCCGTTCTGCCATAACCACATTGCACACTATCAGCAATATAAACTGAACCCGAAGCATCACATAAAGTCCTTATGAGTTGCAGAAAAGAAGTATTGGCAGGTACAATCCCTCCAACTCCCTGAATTCCCTCTATAATAACTGCTGCAATTTCACTGCCATTATTTTTGAAACATTCCTGCAAAGCTGCTTCATCATTAAAAGGCAGGAAAATAATATTATCCGTTTCATTAACCGGAGCAACAATACCTGGATTATCCGTTGCAGCCACAGCCAGCGATGTTCTTCCGTGAAAGGATTTGGAAAAAGCAACTATCTTTTTTCTTCCTGTATGAAAAGATGCCAGCTTCAATGCATTTTCATTTGCTTCAGCACCACTGTTACAAAGAAACAGTTGGTAATCTGTTTTCCCACTTAATACGCCCAGTTTATCAGCCAGTTCCTGTTGTAAAGGAATCTGAATAGAGTTGGAATAAAAAGCAATTGCTTCCAATTGTGCTTCAATTTGCTTGACCCAATGTGGATGTGTATGGCCAATACTAATAACTGCATGACCTCCATACATGTCTAAATACTGAACACCCTGGTTGTCCCATACATAAGAGCCCTGAGCCCTGGTGATGGTAATATTGTTCAACGGATATACATCAAATAATTTCATGACTAAAAATAACTGGCTTTTAATTTTAAACCGGCAGACTCATCCAAACCAAACATGAGGTTCATATTCTGAACTGCCTGGCCACTTGCCCCTTTCAATAAATTATCAATAACGGAATGAACAACCAATTTGCTTCCCTGCTTTTCTGTAAAAATCAAACACTTATTGGTGTTCACTACCTGTTTCAAGTTGATCATTGAACCGGACAAGTAGGTGAATGCTGCATCCGCATAAAAAGAGGAATACATTTCCTGCACTTCTTCGTAAGGAATTCCAATCTCTAAAGTGGAACTGGTATAAATTCCTCTTGTAAAATCTCCTCTCCAGGGAATAAAATGTAACCCTCTGCCTGAGCCATCTGCTGTTAATGGGTCCCCCTTCTGCAGTTGATTAAACGACTGGGTTATTTCTTTTACATGCTGATGTGCCAGTGATTTATATGCTTCAATATTATTGGCTCTCCAGCTAAAATGTGAAGTGGAACTAAAACCTTGACCTGCGCCGGTTGAACCTGTAATACCGGTTGTATAAATATCTCCCAGTACGCCTGCCTTGGCCAGCGGAAGTAAAGCCAGCTGGATGGCAGTGGCAAAACAACCCGGATTAGCAATATTATTTGCAGCAATAATTTCTGCTTTGTTTAATTCAGGTAATCCATACACAAATTGGCGATTACCAAAAGAGGAAGAAGCATTCAGTCTGAAATCCTGTGAGAGGTCAATGATTTTAATGGCATCACTGATAACATTTTTTTCCAGAAAAACTTTGGCATCTCCGTGCCCCATACAAAGGAATAACACATCAATATCATCGCTTAAACTGTCGCTGAAAACAAGCTCAGTTTCACCTGTTAAGTCAGCATGAACCTGATACAGGAATTTTCCTGCATTACTGGTACTGTGAACAAACTGGATGCTAACACCCGGATGATTCAACAGAATACGAATCAGTTCTCCGCCCGTATATCCTGCACCCCCAACGATACCCGCTTTAATCATGGGAAGCGTTTTTGATATGGTGAAAAATGGCTGTCTGGTTACCAAAAATTTTAGAGAACCCTCTTACATCTGAACCTGTCCATCCTGAGTTCATTTCACCATATTTACCAAACTGGCTACTCATTAAATCGAAGGGTGATTCAATTCCAATAATCTGAAAACGATGCGGCAGCAGCTGCACAAAAACAGATCCGGTAACCTGCTCCTGCGAATCAGTGAGGAATGCTTCAATATTGCGCATCACAGGGTCCATAATTTGTCCTTCATGCAGCCAGTTACCATAAAATTGTGCCAGCTGGTCTTTCCAGTTCAACTGCCATTTAGTTAGCACATGTTTTTCCAATGCATGATGCGCTTTTATAATCACCATGGGTGCAGCAGCTTCAAATCCTACTCTTCCTTTAATTCCAATAATGGTGTCGCCAACATGTATATCTCTGCCAATGCCATAAGGTGCAGCAATAGACTGTATGTATTGAATAGCATGAGCGGGATGCGTAAAGTGTTGATTGTTTACCCAAGTAATTTCTCCTTTTTCAAAATGAATTTTCAATTCTTCCTCACCGGTTTTGGTTACAGGTGTTGGCCAGGCTTCTTCCGGTAAAATTCCTTTAGAATAGAGTGTTTCCTTTCCTCCGACACTGGTACCCCACAATCCTTTATTAATGGAATAAGCAGCTTTCTGAAAATTCATTTGAACACCTTTTGACTGCAGGTATTCAATTTCAGCTTCTCTGCTCAGTTGCAGATCTCTGATAGGTGTTATGATTTCAATTCCCGGAATCATGATATTAAAAATCATATCAAATCTTACCTGATCATTTCCAGCACCTGTACTTCCGTGGGCCACTGCAACAGCATTCATTTTTTTGGCATGTTCTGCAATATGCAATGCCTGACTCAATCTTTCAGCACTTACACTTAGCGGATAGGTATTGTTCTTTAAAACATTACCATAAATCAAGTACTTAACAATAGAATCATAGTAACTTTTAATGGCATTAATAGTCGTATGTGTTTTTACACCCAGCGCATACGCATGCTTTTCAATTTGCTTCAGTTCAACTTCTGTAAAACCACCTGTATTTACAATTACGCTATGCACTTCATATCCTTTATCCTGGGACAAATAGATTGCGCAATACGTGGTGTCTAATCCGCCACTAAATCCCAGCACGAGTTTTTTTGCTTGCATGTTTCACTTATTATAAATGAATGAAATAACTTTTCATTGTTTTTTTTCTAAACCATTTGAGAAGTTTACTCTGCTTTACTTTCATAAAACGCTCATATAGTTTAGAATTCTGTTTAAAATCAGCGCTGGTTTCTTCAGGTTCATAATGGTCGGCAGGGTCATACAACATGGCTGTGCACATACAGTTTTTCCTGTCCTTACTCATTAATATATCGTAGTTCACACAACTTTTACACCCTGCCCAGAACTCTTCGTCATCGGTCAGCTCACTGTATGTAACAGGTTCATATCCCAACTCACTGTTGATTTTCATAACAGCCAGACCGGTTGTCAATCCAAAAATCTTGGCAGTTGGATACTTCTTTCTTGATAAATCAAAAATGGTCTGTTTAATCTGTTTTGCCACGCCGCTTTTTCTGTAGGCTGGCGATACAATCAAACCACTATTGGCAACGAATTGCTCGTGCCCCCAAACTTCTATATAGCAAAACCCTACCCAATAGCCTTTACCGTTCACAGCAATAACAGCTTTCCCTTCGCGCATTTTATTGGCAACATATGCGGGACTTCTTTTAGCAATACCGGTACCCCTGGCTTTTGCAGAGGATTCCATTTCATCGGTAATGGTAGAGGCAAAATGCACATCATCTGCAGTAGCTACACGAACAATAATTGACTGTTCCAACGTATATAAATAAATAAAAAGTGAAAGAGGATAAATTTTGGCTCAGCACCCAGAAAAGTTTCGGAGATATTTTCACTGATAGGGGCAAGTGCCAGTTGCTCGTCCTATCAGAAACCACGTCGCGGCCTCGGTAATACGATAAATGGTAATCGCAACTGTTCAGTGTAATACGAACAATTGTTAGCGTTAGGATTGTATGAAATGCTTGCTACCATTGTTTCAAATGAGACGCAAAGTTACATTTCTTTGAAATACAAAGGTCAAATAATTTGAAGCAGGTGAGATAAACAATTATTGTCTGAAACGCATCATCTGCATACCAGGTCTTCCCTGGAACATCATATTTCCTGGACCACGTTGCATATTGGCGGCAGGAGCTCCAAAGCTTCTGAGATTATAGGTAAAGCTGATCATAAAATAACGTTTCAGTACAACCGTTGAGATATCCTGAATGGTATTTCCTACAATATTTCTACTCAAACTCTGGTTTTGGTTCAAAAGATCAAATACATAGAACTTGAGTTCACCCTCTTTTTTCTTGAAAAGCTGCTTGGCAATACTTGCACTCCACAAAGGAATATTGGTATTGAACCCTTCTGCTCTTCCTGTATTCTTGATATACCTGAAGTCGGTAGAGAAAACCCAACCTGACTTTGTATAAATAGTGGGTTCAGCTACAAAAGTCTGTGTAAAAAAGTCTCCGTTTTGCTGAGGTTGTAACGTATATCGGGCAAAACTGAAACTGGAATTAGATGAGAAATTCATGTCAAATCCTTCCTTGATATTGGTTGTCCAGGAAGCATTGAATCCAGCAGTTGTATTACGAGTGTAATTGCTAAGATTATTTACCAGGGTCTGACTTTGGCTTCTGCTTAAATTGATACCCAGATTGATATTGCTCTTTGGTTTCTTTAAAGGAAAACCATAATTCACAAAACCATTGATATTATAAGTACCACTCAGATTAACCGGGCGGGTAAACTGCGCACCATTAGGCAAATAGCTTGTTGAGTTTTGAATATCATTTGCCGTAAAATTGGCATTGATGGTAGCAAAGAATAATTTCTGGCTAACCACATCAAACGAATTATACAATACCCTGAAAGTATGAATGAATTGCTGTTTCAAGTTAGGATTACCGGTAGTGATATTCAGCGGATTGGAATTGTCAACTACAGGCTGCAATTGTTGTGCAGAAGGCTGTGCGGTTCTACCGTTATAGAATACACGCAGATTTTTTGTTCTTGAAAAATCGTAGCGGAAGTTCATGGTAGGGAAAAAGTTAACGAAATTCTGCGTAATAGAACTATCCTTTGTAATATTCTTACTAACCAATTCACCGGTTTGAATTCCAGAGCCGATACTGAAATTATATTTTGCATTTTGAATCCGCCAGTTCAAGCCTACCCTATTTGAATTGAATGTATTTTCAAAAACATTGGTCAGATTGGCAACAACCAAATCGTATTGTCCTGTCGTTTTATTGAACGCAAAAGTGCGGGTGCCGGAATTATTGACATTGTTATTATAATTGTAATTGAATTCCAGAATTTGATTTTTACCAATAGGCTCAGTGTAAGAGAAAGTAGCATTCATTGTTTTACTATCCCTGTTGGTCACACCAATCTGGTTGATGGTATCGGCGTATGGCGTAGGCGTATTAAAATAGTTGTTGATGGAATAATTAGAAGTATTGCCATCGTTAACATTCTGACCAGGATTAAAGGCAATGGAGTAAGTCCTCCCTTTTTTCTTGAACCGATGCCTGAAAGTGGCTTCCAGACTTGCATTATAGCCAGTGTTACTCCTATCGGTTGAAGCAACGGAATTGTTCAGATTCTTGCTGATTCCTCTGGTAGAAAAGGTAGTTACATCCGTTGCAGATTCTGTTTGCTGGAAACTAATATTCGGGCGAACAATTAATGAATTGGAAGAATCAAACTGGTGCTCGATATTCAGGTTGATTCTATGATTCAAATTTTTAGAGACAGAATTATTTACCTGGCTGTTGAATATGGAAGAATCAGGATTACCTGGAATCAGGTTTTGGGTTAAACTATTCTGTTCCCTGAAAGTTTTCATGTCGTTGAAAAAATAACTTCCGGACACTTCTGTTTTTTTACCCCAGATATCTTTATAGTTTAAGCCGGCAGCCAGGGTTTGAACAATACCGCCACTATTACTGGCAGGCGCATTCGAAATCGTAACGGTTCTGGCTCCGCCGCCACCACCTCCGCCACCGCGGGCACCACTACCGGCAGCGCTAAATCCTCCACCACCACCAAATAAATCCTGGGCGCTGAAGTTTTGCTTGTTTACGTTATTGGCCTGTCCGGTAAAAGTCAGCTGCATATCACCGTTAAAATGACTGAGATTGACATTGTTATCAAAACGACCTTCCTGTGAATCGGAACCACCACCAACTACCGCTCTTCCAAAATATCCTTTTCGTTTGTCTTTCTTGGTGGTAATATTTATTGTTTTGATACGATTACCATCATCAAATCCGGTAAAAGCACTTTGGTCATTCAAAGCATCAAATACCTGGATTTTATCAATCATATCCGGAGGTAAATTTCTGGTAGCCAGTTTTGGATCGTCACCAAAAAAACGCTTTCCGTCAACAAGAATCCGCTGCACGTTTTCTCCTTGTGCCTTTACCGTTCCATCTGCTTCAACCTGAACACCAGGTAATTTTTTAAGCAAATCTTCCATCACCGCATTGGGTTTGGTTTTAAAACTGGATGCATTAAACTGAACCGTATCTTTTTTAATGGTAACCGGAGATTGCGTAACGGTTACTTCTCCTAAATCGGTGGCGGCCAATTTTAAATAAATAGTACCTAAATCAACATTTGCATTTGCTTTTGAAAAAGTGATGCGCTTTGAATAAGACTCATATCCCTGGAACTTGATCATGACAATCATATCGCCAAATGAAATCTTCTCAACTACAAAACTTCCATCGGGCTTTGCCAAACTAAAAACATCAAGCGTTGAATCTTTTGCTTCCAATACAGTTATAGAAGCATCTTTCAAAGTCTGCTTACCTACACTATCCACCAGCTTCCCTTTTAAAGTTGCTGTATTTTGTCCCATCACAGTAAAAGAGGCAACTATCCCAATCAATAAAAACAGTATACGCATAATGCAGAATTTGAAGGCCTAAAACTAAAAACGCTTCAGGCAGAATACCTGAAGTATAATATTAATGGCAAGCTATCGTGATAATAGGAAAGTTCAGAGTGTAAATCGGTGAAAACCTTAACTGAATAGGTACTCTACGTCTTCTTTTGTTAAAGTTTTAACAAATCCCTCATCATCTGTAATCACTTCTTTTGCAAGATTTCGTTTGCGTTCCTGAAGCTTTAAGATTTTATCTTCTACGGTATCCGTACATATCATTCGGTATGCAAAAATATTTTTGGTCTGCCCAATACGATGTGTTCGGTCAATGGCTTGCTGCTCTACCGCAGGATTCCACCAGGGATCAACAATGTATACATAATCGGCAGCAGTTAAATTTAAACCCACCCCGCCGGCTTTTAAGGAAATCAGAAAAACGCGGCAACTGTCCTCATTCTGAAATCGCTGTATGGCTCTTTCACGCTCAGCTACCGTGCTGCTTCCATCAAAATACTCATAATCTACTCCCAGCTCTTTCATTTTTTCTTTAATCAATGAAAGCATACCAAGAAACTGAGAAAACACCAGTGCTTTGTGATTGCTGATATTCTCGGTAATTTCTCTTCCCAGTTCTTCCAATTTTACAGAAACATTGGGATAGCGTTCTTCTTCCTTAATAATAGCAGGACTATCACAAATCTGTCTAAGTTTCATCAGGCCCTGCAAAATGGTCAACTGCGATTTCTGAATACCCTGGTTTTCTACTACACCCAGAATTTTATCCCGGTAATCATTGCGATAAGCCTCATAGATCTTTCGCTGTTCCTCTCCCATTTCACAGAACAATACCATTTCCTGCTTTTCAGGCAAATCTTTAGCCACTTGCTCTTTGGTACGTCTTAAAATAAATGGGTATAATAATTTTCTCAAATGATCTTTCTGCTCTTTCTCACCAAACTTATCAATGGGAATAGAGAACTCCTGCTTAAAGAATTCCATGCTTCCCAACATACCCGGGTTCAGAAAATTCATTTGTGCGTAAATATCAAATGTATTGTTCTGCAAAGGAGTTCCACTTAAGCAAAGACGGCTCTTTGCTTTTAACAGAGAAGCAGCTTTGGTTACCTTGCTGGATGGATTTTTAATGGCCTGACTTTCATCTAAAATCACATAATCAAAAGCCACATCCACGAATTGCTTGATATCACTTCTCAGTGTTCCATAAGTAGTGATGATTACATCATAGTCTTTGATAGTAATGCCATCCTTTAGTCTGGCGCCACCATGGTGTACATAGAAACTGATATCTGGCGTAAATTTCTTTATTTCATTCTGCCAGTTAAACATCAGGGTTGTAGGACAAACCACCAAAGCCTTCAAACTTCCGTTTTCCATTTTCAGGTGGTGCAGAAAGCAAAGTGCCTGTATGGTTTTACCCAATCCCATATCATCAGCCAGAATCCCTCCCCACTGCACTTCTCTTAAATAATTCAACCACTGGAACCCACTCTCCTGATAAGGGCGAAGTATAGATTGTAAGTGGGCCGGAGCCGGTACGGGTTTAATTTCATGGTTGCCTTTAATCCGCTCGTATTTTTCTTCAAGCTGAAAAGAAAGCTCTTCTTCATCTCTTTGCAAATAGAGTTCTTCAATCACGCTGAAATGATACTTGCTCAGTTTCATATTACCAGCCTTTCCTTCTCCAACTCTGAATAACAAAGAATATTTCTTAACCCATTCTTCGGGCAGGATTCCCAAAGTGCCATCTGTCAGCTGAACAAATTGTTGTTTATTCGCCAATGCTTTTTTTACATCATCAATCGTTACCTTCTGTTCTCCAAACTGAATTTCCACTTTCGCATCAAACCAATCGGTATTGCTACTGATGAATATTTTGGTGGAAGGCTTGGCTGTATTAAACCTGAAATTTCGCAATGCCTCAAAACCATACACCGGAATGTTCATATCCTTTACCGCATCCATGAAAAGGAAAAACCAATTGTTTTTCAAAACGTCTTTTCCTTTCAAAGCAAGCACATTCGAATCAATGGGTCTAACAAATCCTGAATGCAATTGCTCTATGCGCCCCATCAGTTCTCTTTCTGCAGCCATATTCCGATGAATCATCAGCAAACGGTCTGCTTGCGGAAAGAATAATTTTTCCTTATCGGTAGACTGAATATCAAAACCCTTGTAATTAAAAACAGGCTGAAACAAAAGGTATTCGCCTTTCTCTTTTAAAAGGATTTTTATTTCGGGGCGGATATCTTTTACTTCTTCTTTCTTAACATTGGCAAACTGGACTGAATACGTACGGGAAAGCGGCAGAATAAATTGAGTCAGTTGTTCTGCCCATTCTGCGGCAGGAATAATTATTTTACCTGATGGCATAAATTTCTCTGCCAATAAAATATCTTCTGGTTTTTTCCAGATATAAAACTCTTCCTGATGTAGAAAAACAAAAGAAGTTTCAATTTCATTGTCACTCAGCGAAATCGTTCTGGATGGCAATTCTACTGTACAGGCTACCTCGTACTGATTGTCCTTAAAATTAATACCGAATGAAGGCTGAATAAAATGATCTGAAAACTGCGCCTTCACCAGATTCTCCGTAACAAATCTTTTTCCGGAAGGAAGGTAAAATAAAAAGTTAGCCGCAGCATACTCAGCAAAAAGCTTTTTAAACTTTGGATGTAGGTATTCAATAATGAGTCCCTTGGTTTCCTCGGGCAATTCATCAGAATGCTGATGAATAATATTTTCCCAGATACCGCTGAAAGGAGAATTCCGATTCAGATACCGGTTTATTTCTGCAGACATGAGTTTGCGGAGTTGCTGAATCAACATTTTATCATCTTCGGAAAAGACAGCTGTGTTAATGAACTTGGTCAAATCCAGTTTCTCGGTTTTACCAAGATATTTTGTTAGTTGATCATCAGATTCACCCTGAATGACTTCCATTTGAATAAATGGATATTGAGCTGCTCCACTGGTTACCACCAATCCTAATTTATAAGATGTTTCCTGTTCAGCTTTCTGTTCCATTACAGCAGGGACATCAGATTGCTCCTGCATAACCGGTTTTATTTCCTGATTGCCAGCAACACTAACCCGTTTGATACTGCTATCCAATACACGCAAAAATGGCTTTCCATCCGTATAGGTAAATTCAAACTTACCTTTCAGGTCATCGGTCAGAGAATAACCATATAATGCAAGCAACTTATTCTTTTCTTTATCCCAGTTTCTGATAGAATCAAAATAACTGGCACCGTGATTTTTCAATAATTGTAAAAAAACAATTGTCTTATGAACACAAAGCGGATGAGAAGTATCAGAAGCGCAGTTACAGCTGGTATCAAAATTACGCTCCTCATTTTTCTGTATTACTACAACATGCTGTTGGCCATCCATTTCTAATTCTGCAACAACCCTTTCATTTTTCGCTTCTTTAATGGTAGCCGTATTGGTTCTTAAGTATTCTTCTGCTTTATCAAAGGATTCTGTAGCACTCAGCATTTTAATCAGCTTCAGATCAAGCAATCTGATTTTTACAACCGTGTGTTTCTGATCGTATACCGTTTCCCTTTCTCCCAGTAGATTTTTATCGAGCATATCCTGCAGATGAAACAAAGCCCCGGCCTTGTGTCTGCACACTTCAGAAAGATTATAAGGGCAACTGCAACGCAATGAAATAGTGGCCGGATCTTTAAACTGGTTCACATGAACTTTATAAAAAGTATTGTAACCATCATCTTTAACACGAAAAATTATGTTCCCCATCAGGTCGTCGTACTCTACCAATTCTACCTGACCCAACGCATGAATTTTCTTTCCTCTGCGAATTACTTCGTCGGTGCCAAAATTGTATATATGTTTAATTAAATACGGTAGTGCCATTGCATAGTATCAGTCCCAAAAGACCAATTTGCAAAAGTAAAGAAAAGCTGGCCTAAAACCGCATTGAAAAGAAAATAAGCGGGATCAAATCGTTAATTTATCCTTCTTTTATAACCAGGTCCCCGTTCTTATAAAAAGGTAGCACATTGGCCTGATCTGGGGTTACACAATATTCAAGATCTTTTTCTAGGCCGTATTGTGCCAATCGGTGCCAGTGTGTAGTTTTTCTGATGAAAGGTTTCAGGTCGTTCTTATGCATTTCATACATACTTTCAGCCATTAAACTGCTATCGCAATGAATGGTAAAATGCGATTTGATCCGACTAATAACCGCGCCGGCAAACAGCGTATCCTCCAGATTGAACTTATCCTTCCAGGCAGAACAGCCGAGTATTACATTTTTCTTTGCTTCAATCAAATGATCACACACAGCGGACAAATTGGGGAAAGAACCTGTAATCACTTCTGAAGCTCCGTTCTGCAATGCCATATGCAACAATTTGGTACCATTGGTTGTGGTCAGCACAAGGGTTTTGCCGGCTACAAATTCCCTTGGATACTCCGCTGGTGAATTACCGTGCTCCAAACCTGGAATCACTTTACCGTCTCTTTCACCTGCCGTAATTCCACCGGTATTTTTGCCAATCTGTATGCATTTATCAACCGTATCCACTGGTATAACCCTGGCTGCACCATTGAATAAAGCAGTGGCAATTGTTGAAGTGGCGCGAAATACATCTATCACAACTACAATGCTGTTGCTAACGTCGTATATGTCTAATAATTTGGGAGAAAGAATCGTATGTAATTCCGGTTTTGTGCTCATGGGGCGCAAATATAGTTTAAGATAATTCAACAGAAGGGTCCCAGAATTTTTTTTCAAAATCCAGTATCTGGTCATCCTTCACTTTAACTTTTTCTTTAGCAAGCTTTTCTTCCATTTCGGTTGGAGTGGCAAAATGCATTTTGCCGGAAAGCAATCCTTTTCTGTTCACTACACGATGGGCGGGTATCAATGGATTGGAATGAGCGGCATTCATTGCCCATCCCACCATTCTGGCACTCATTTTAGTACCCAGAAAATTCGCAATGGCACCATAGCTTGTTACTCTTCCTCTAGGTATCAGTTTCACCACTTCATATACCTGTTCAAAAAAGGAAATATCTCTGGCTCCACTGGGAAGAACCTGCTTTAATTTTGCCATAAACAAATGGAATTATGCGTTTTCGGGAGAACCTTTTTTCTCCTGTAACAATTGTGACTTTTTAGGTTCAGGCACAGATTCATATTCGTAAGGGCAATGTCTACATCCATATCCACAACAATATCCTTTTTGCAAATGATAGGTCGCAGTAAAAACCATATAACCCTTATCGTCGTAATAAAAGTCCTTTCCCTCAATCAATTGCTGACTCACTGATCAATTGTTTTAATATTTCATCTTTTTCCACCGGAATGGGTTGATTCAAGCGAAAGCAGCAATAATGAATGCGGTTGCTTCCGGCAATATCCAATCCTTCATAGTGTGTTTTAATGGTAAGCTCAGGAGCTATGTTATCCATTGCATACACATTATCCGATGAAAACAACAACTCAAATTGAAATAAGTTGATAACCGTTAGGGTAAACTGATACAGGTCCGGACTATCTGTTTTAAGGTGAACCAAACCACCATCTTTCAGAATAGACTGATATAGTCTCAGAAACCTGGGGTGGGTCAATCTTTTTTTGAATCGGGAACCCCTCAATTGCGGATCCGGAAATGTAATCCATATTTCGGCTACTTCACCCGGGTTAAAGTAATCGGTTATCTTATCAATATGCGAGCGGACAAAAGCAATATTGGTCAGGTTTTCGTCCAGGGCTGTTTTGGCTCCTCGCCAGATACGGTTCCCTTTTATGTCAATCCCTATAAAGTTGCGGTCCGGGTACATTCTGCCCAAACCAATTGCGTATTCTCCTTTACCACAGGCCAGTTCCAGCGTAATGGGATGATCATTTTTGAAAAAAGAAGCCCATTTGCCTTGCATATCCTGCGGATATTCCAACACATTAGAAAAATTTTTTATTGCTTCGAAGCGAATTAGTTTTTTCTGACCCATAAACGCGAAGATAAGTGCCATTTTAACAAATCCCCACGATGCTATTTCGAAAACAATGCTAGCTTTGTCTTGTGAAAAAATGGGGCCTCATAGTACTGCTGACTATTTATGCTACCGCCAGTTTCGGGGTTAGCATACAGCAATTCTATTGTTGCAACCAGCTGAAGTCAACCAGCATCCGTTTCGTTCCTGCAGAAGAGAATAATTGCGGAATGAAACACAAAATGAAGGACTGCTGCAAAACCAAAGTAAAATTTGTAAAGCAACAGGATACCCATTTTGCTCAATCAGCAAAAACGGCCGTGCCCTCTTTGGCACATGCTGATGTAGTTCATTTTTTTCCTGAATTTATCTTACCTGTTTTCAATAGTGGCATCAGCCCGAATACACCAATAAAAGGCCCGCCACTCATACGTTCTGGCGTCTCCCTCTATCAGATTTATTGCAACTACAGAATTTAATACCGTAGTGAATACCCTTTTATGCCCCTAATTGATTAGCGGGTATTTCTGCGTTCCGTCGCATCTTCTTAATCATCTATAAATTAAACCAACATGAAAAAAACAATCATGCTTGTGTTAGCAGGATTCCTAAGCCTTGCTACCTATGCACAGCAAACTGCTCCCAAGCAGGACAGCACAAAAGCTACGCATTCCTGTCCCATGCATCCTGAAATTACAGGAACAGAAAAGGACAAATGCAGCAAATGCAAAATGGCATTAACGCCGGTAAAAACCTATGTATGTCCCATGCATGCAGATATTACCAGCACCAAAAAAGATGCTAAATGCACCAAATGCGGCATGGCTTTAAAAGAAGCCAAGCCTGCACACAGCAAGCACTAATCAACCAGCTCCCGGCTGCTGACAATAGCAATCGGGAGCTTTTTAAAAAGAAGAAGATGAAAAAATACATAATATGTTTAATGGCACTATTGATGGTATGCATTACCACAATTGCTCAGCTTACAAATAACAAAACAGCAACAGATACCGCATACACAACCGTTCAATTCAGAGTAGAAGGCGCCTGTGAAATGTGCAAGGAAAGAATTGAAGAAACAGCCAAGGGGAAAGGGGTGCAAAAAGCAGAATGGGATGTTGATTCTAAAATACTAACCCTGCATTATTTCCCGGCCATAGCCAACGTAAATAAAATCAAAGACAGAATAGTAGAAGCCGGACACGACTTGCTCAATAAAAAAGCAAAAAACAATGTTTACAATGCTTTACCCGAATGTTGCCATTATCGTGACCAGGATAAAAAAGCGCACGAGGCAGAGAATATCAATACAGACGAAGTAAGAGGCATTGTATTGGAAGCAGACAAAAAAGGACAATTCAACCCTCTGTTTCAGGCAAGTGTAAAGTGGCTGAATACGGAGAGAGGGGTGCTGACCGATAGTCTGGGTTATTTCAGTATACCGCTAAACAATGCATCCAACCGATTAATCATTAGTTATATTGGATACAGGGCAGACACATTCACCGTAGAAAATCCATCTACTTTAAAAGTGATATTGGCAGATGACCAGGCTTTACACAATGTAACCGTTACGAACACTCGCAGGTCGAGTTATATCAGTACCATCAGCCCCATTCGCTCAGAAATCATGACCGCGAAAGAATTATTAAAAGCAGCCTGTTGTAATTTGAGTGAGAGCTTTGAAACCAACCCTTCAGTGGATGTTTCCTATAACGATGCAGTTACAGGCTCCAAACAAATTCAGTTATTGGGTCTTAGTGGCAATTACACACAGCTAACAGTAGAAAATTTACCGGGCCCAAGGGGATTAGCCACGCCGCTGGGACTGAACTCGATTGCAGGTCCATGGATTGAATCCATTCAATTAACCAAGGGTGTAGGATCGGTTGCCAATGGCTTTGAAAGCATTGCCGGACAAATCAACGTAGAACTAAAAAAGCCGGGCATTGGCGAGAGACTGCTGGCAAATATGTATATCAATGAATTTGGAAAGACCGACTTAAACCTGAATCTGCAAACCCAGCTCAGCAGCAAATGGTCTGCAGGCTTGTTATTGCACGATAACTTTTTAAACAATGCCAATATAGATTTTAACAAAGATGGTTTCCGCGACTTACCAACCGGCAACCAATTCAGTGTAGTAAACAGATACCAGTACAATGATTCAAAAGGCTGGATGGCACAATTTGGATTCAAGGTTATGAAGGACAACAAAACCGGAGGACAAACCAATTTTGATCCGAAACGTCATCAGAATTCCAATAGCATTTATGGCTTAGGAATCAATACCAGCCGCTATGAAGGCTTCGCCAAAATTGGCTATGTATTTCCGCAAAAAGTTTATAAGAGTATTGGATTACAAATTGCAACCATTCGTCATGACCAGGATTCCTATTTTGGAAAAACGATTTATACAGCCAAACAAAATAGTTTTTATAGCAACCTGATTTATCAGAGCATCATTGGCAATACCAATCATAAGTTCAGAACAGGAATGAGTTTGCAGCATGATACCTATGACGAAGTATTCAATGTGAATCCTTATAAAAGAACGGAAACGGTGAGTGGAGCTTTCTTTGAATACACGTATACACCTACAGAAAAATTCAGTGTGGTGGCGGGCATCAGAGGAGACTACAATAGTTTATTCGGTGCATTTGCAACCCCCAGATTACATATCAGATATGAACCTGTAAAAGGAAGCATTTTCCGTTTCAGCGCAGGAAGAGGACAACGCACTGCGAATATTTTTGCAGAGAATACCGGCATTCTAGTTAGTGCAAGACAACTCAATATCATCGGCGGAGTTGCAGGTAAAGCCTATGGACTGGATCCTGAAATCGCCTGGAACAGAGGTATCAGCTTTGATCAGTCTTTCAGACTATTCAACAGAAAAGCCAGTCTTGCCATTGACTTCTACAGAAATGATTTCACCAACCAGGTAGTGACCGACCTGGAAACGACCAACGAAATCCGTTTCTACAATTTAAAAGGAAAATCATACTCCAATAGTTTTCAGGCAGAAATAAGCATGGAACCCATCAGTCAGCTGGAATTAAAAATGGCCTATCGCTTTTTTGATGTAAAAACCACTTACGGAAATGACTTGTTGCAAAGGCCCTTTGTATCGCAGCACCGTGCATTTCTGAGTTTGGATTACACTACAGAAAACAATTGGAAATTCAATTATACCATTACCTATAATGGACAAAAACGAATTCCTTCTACCGCCAGCAACCCCATTGCATTTCAACGAGAAACGCAGTCGCCCGATTTTTACCTGATGGCTGCGCAAATCAGCAAGACCGTTGGTAAAAACAAGCATATGGATTTTTATGTGGGGGCCGAAAACCTGACCAACTTTTTTCAGCAAGGGGTGATTGTATCCGCCGCCAATCCCTTCAGTCCGTATTTTGATGCGTCACTGGTATGGGGGCCGATAAATGGTAGAATGTTGTATGCAGGTTGGAGAATGCGATTGAAATAGAATAGAAATGCCCCGATCAAAAGATCAGGGCATTTTAATGCTGTAGGGGGAGGGATCGAACCTCCACGAGGCAGTTAGCTATAGCGCAAAGTTCAGTGGTCGACCCTGGTCGTCCCGATAAATCGGGACGGCTCTACACTACGTTTATCCTGTTATCCTCACCCCCGAGACAAGAGGGTATGTCTGCCAAAAATTTCATCACCCCACAGTAAAAAGAACTAATTTGTTACTTTGATAAATCAAAATTAAGACAAAAGGGCTCTCATTAATGATTTTTCAAACAATTTGTATAAAATATAGATATTGTATAAATTTATTGATATATATTTGAATATTATTTAAAAAAATGCTCAATTATGTCCACTAAATTAAATCTTGACAAACTCGATTTCCAGATTATTCAGGAAATGATGGAAGATGCAGAAATTTCCTACGCAGATTTAGGCAAGAAACTATTCGTATCCGGTGGTACCATACATGTTCGAATCAAAAAACTGGAAGAACTAAAAGTCGTGAAAGGTAAAAAATTATCTGTAGACCTAAAATCGCTGGGTTATGATGTGATTGCATTTATTGGCATTTATCTTGAAAAAAGCTCTTTATACGATTCTGTTGCCAAAGAACTGAAGAAGATAAAACAGATTGTGCGCCTGAACTACACTACAGGCAATTACAGCATGTTTGCAGAAATTGTCTGCAAAGACATTCAAGAACTTCGGTTTGTTTTACATGATGAGCTGCAAAAAATAAAAGGAATTGAAAGAACAGAAACTTTTATATCACTTGAAGAAAGCCTGGACAGGAATGTAGTCGTAAGTCCTAATTAATGAATCATAATGAATAACCCTACTTTTAATATAGTTGAATTAAGTAACCACTTAATGAATAGGTGGAAGACAATCCTATTGATCACTTTCATTACCACATTGGCTGCAGGTGGTTTTAGTTTATTGTTAAAACCAGCATATACAGCATCAACCAAATTGCTCCCCGGGAATGCAGTATTAGCAGACAAAGCCAGGCTAATGAATCCATCTATACAACACCTGTATTCATTCTTTGGTAATGGTGACGATGCAGATCGATTATTAAGTATGGCAGAATCTGATACAATATTAAAACAGGTTATCAGACAATTCAAGCTACAGGATTATTATAACATCAACGAAAAAGACTTGCAACTCACCGAATTCAAAACACTGAAAAAATTCAGGAAA
Organism: Bacteroidota bacterium; assembly: GCA_039805185.1. Taxonomy (GTDB): domain Bacteria; phylum Bacteroidota; class Bacteroidia; order Chitinophagales; family Chitinophagaceae; genus Sediminibacterium. The sequence goes on along the minus strand of JBDLUU010000007.1, from coordinate 3,532 downwards.
GATATCTGGCTGGGTAAATCAGTCAATAATGAACTGATTATTCGTAGTACGCATCAAAACAGAGATACTGCAGCAGCTATCGCTAATTTTATTGCCAATCAAACAGGTAAATCACTGCAGGCTATCTGGAAAAATATCTACCAACAGATCGGTGTTCAACTGGACAGCAACATCCAGCAACTGAAGAAAAAGTACTTACTGACTTTGCAGAATAAAAACAGTGAAGTACAACTTTTGCAATCTGAATCAGCCGCCATACTAAAACAAATCAATACTTTCAACGAACTCAAAATAGAAACAGATCTGGCAGTTTCTACTACCCCTGCTGCTATGATTGTTGTAGAGAAAGCAAGCCCTCCGGCAAAATCAAGCTGGCCAGACCTTGGCATCATATTACCACTGGCTGTATTGTCAGGAATCATTTTCAGCATAATACTGATTTTGGTTAGTGTTAAACCACGAACCCTTTAAATGAATATAGGCCTTCCAAAAAAATGGTTTGCTGTTTTAGCAACTGGCGTTTATATGCTAAGCTGCTGGGCTGCCATTTTCTGGAAAGAACCGCTTTGGCTGGCTGCACCCCTAATTGCCTTAACAGCGAGACCCATCATTCAGTGGATGATCAGAAATACAGAACAGCTTTACTGGCTGTATTTAATTGTATTACCCCTTTCCACAGAATTTAATTTTACACCTGGCCTCGGTCTGGACCTGCCCGGAGAACCATTACTGATTTTACTAACGCTGTTTTTTTTGGCGGCTATCATTTATCAACCCAATCAATATCGTTCACTTTTTAATTCTGGAATTGGAAAATGGATAGCCCTTTATGCAGCATGGATGGTTATTAGTTTATGCTATGCAGACAATACCTGGCTGGCCACCAAATTTATGCTGGCAAAAATCTGGTATATATTCCCGCTGGTATTTTTAACAGCCTGGATGCATACACAGAAACCGAATTTTAAAAAACTGGCCCTTTTGCTTTGTATTCCTATGTTATTGGTAGTAATGCAGGCACTGATCAGACACGGCATATATGGTTTTGAATTTGTAGCCATCAAAAAAACCATGGCGCCTTTTTTCAGAAATCATGTAAACTATTCTGCCATGCTGGTTTGTTTATTACCTGCAGGTTGGCTATTGTATTACTTCACAGAAAATCCAAACAGAAAAAGGGGGATCAAAGCCGCTTTATTGATAGGACTCACCGGTTTATTCTTTGCGTACTCAAGAGGAGCATGGCTGGCACTATTCGTAGGACTAATTGCATACTTAGGCATTAGAAAAAATAGGATAGGCACACTGATGCTGACAGGAATGCTTACAGCCTGTATTGGCCTGGCCTTGCTGATCCATAACAATCGTTTTTTAGCATTTGCTCCTGAGCACGACGAAACCATTTTTCACGAAAATTTCTCTGCTCATTTGTCTGCCACAGTCGGGTTAAAAGATATTTCCAATGCAGAAAGATTTCACCGATGGGTAGCCGGATTCAGAATGATTGCCGAAAAACCCTTCACCGGTTTTGGTGCGAATAGCTTCTACCCTGCCTATCAACCTTATACTATTGCACCGTTTAAAACCTGGGTAAGCAATAATCCAGAACACTCCACCATTCACAATTATTATTTGCTACTGGCAGTGGAACAAGGCATTCCCGCACTAATTATTTTCGGTGGGTTTTTTATTTATTTAATTCTTCAGGCACAAAAAATGTATCATCGTTTTCAGCAGAACTATTACCGCATGATTGCCTTGGGCACCGGAATTATTTTATGCATGATTGCCTCTTTGAATATTTCGAGTGATTTAATTGAAACGGATAAAATTGGTGGATTATTCTGGCTTTGCACGGGAGTGATACTCTCCCTGCAGCAACTATTAAAAAGAGAAGAATATTCAATTGCCTTTTAGGCAGGAGAAACAAGTCGCTTACCGATTAGAACCAATTTTAATCAATAATTAATCTGTCAGCAGTAAACACAAGGATAGATTTGGTATCTAAGATTGAAACGGTAAAGTGAAAATGTTCAGAATACTTTTAGCCCCCTTTGTATTAGCCGCCTTGTTTTTGTATGCCTGGTTCCCAAAGAATGAAAAAGAGAACAGCAACCCCAATTATTATTGAACCGTCCGGCTTTTCCACTGGTAAGATCCAAACTTACCTAACCAACCCGCTACCACCGTATACACAATATGGAAAGGCTGCATAATTGGAAAGAGGAGCAACCATTGCTGCATCCGGAAAAAATGAGCAACGGGCAACATAAAACTCAATTCTGCAAAAGTCTTAATCCCAATTAATAAGAGTACATTATAAAAGATGGCCGGATAAAAAAATCCAAGAATCATGCCCACAAGCAATAAGGCATTAAACAGGTAAACCAGCCATAGCACTGCTAACATGCCTTTGTCTTCGTAATAACTGGCCTTGCTAGCCCAGCGGATTCGCTGATGTAAAAACTGTTTCCAATTGGGCATGGGAGCGGTAAGAACAATGGACTGCGCCGAAAATAAATAAGACAGGCGATTGCCAAACTGCTTTTTCATTTTATGCATCAGTAACATATCGTCTCCGCTTGCCAGGTGATCAATGCCTTTAAAACGTCCCACCTGTTCAAAAGCCTGTTTGCTGTATGCCAGATTAGCCCCGTTACACATGGTATGTGAACCGGCTGATACTACGGCAGCTGTAATCCCCTGTAAACTCAAAAAATCAAGTAACTGAAAAATGCCACTGAATTTTCCATTGTTGGTAAACATTACCGGAGCTGCAATAAAAACCGGATTCTGCTTTGCAATCATGGCATTGAAATGATGTAACCAATAAGGAGGCACCACACAATCTGCATCTGTAGTTACAATCCAGGAACCCTTGCTTTTTGAAATAGCCAGTTCAATAGCCTTTTTCTTATAAGCCAGTTGGTTGCCGTCAGCATAAAAATCCTGTAAGGATAGCAATTGTACCCGGGGAAATTGGGCGGCCAGCTTCCGGACTTTGGCTGCGGTATCGTCGGTTGAAAAGTCATCCACCACAATAACTTCATAGGAATCCGTTGGATATGCTTGTGCCAGAATACTTTGCAAACAGGATTCAATCACTGCCGATTCGTTTCTTGCGGGAACAATAACAGAGAAAAAAACGGGTGGTTGCAAGGAAAGCTTCCCGGGATCAAAGGGTTTCAGCCGGTTAAACCACAATCGATACAGCCAGATCAGTCCGCTGTACAAAGCGGCAAATATTACCCCGGTTAATAAGTACCATAACTCCATTACAGCAAAGAAAATCAATCTATTCCAATAAAACAGATCCTTAAAAAGCCATCAGACACAAAGATTTGCTCAAATTTTATCTCTTATTTCTTGGTATTGTGAAAGAAACGGGGCAACTTTGAAATAGTTGCATAACTAACTATATGCCAAACAACCATTTTAAAAGAGGAGAATTATACAGCGTCATCAATGGGATGGCTTCCACTGCTGTTGCAAGAAGATTGCAAAAGAATTTCCGCAATGCGGGATTGGAGAT
>JBDLUU010000006.1:0-4192 GCA_039805185.1 Bacteroidota bacterium | reverse complement strand
CCGAAACGGGGATGCCAGGTACGGTCGCTCAATACCCCAATAATGGGCTGTATTAATAAACCCGTCATGGGGCCGGCCAGATTGAGCAAGGGAATTTCATCGGGCTTGGCGCCTAAAAAATCATAAATCGGATTCACGGCGCTCTGCTGTAAGCCAAAGCTGTATTGAATTCCAAAGAAACCCACGTTCATGTTGATGATTTGCATGAAACTGAGTTTGGGCTTGCTCAACTGCATATAAATGATGTTAGTCTTTAAAAATAGCGATAAAATTGGTTTAATTTCGCCCCATGCAACATGCTTTTACCTACGATAAGAAAAAAGTGATTCAGGGGCTTCGTTATCATTTTGTACAAAGACCCGAAGTAAAAGTACTGGTAGTATTGGTGAACGTATTTGCGATTGTTGCAGCCATCTTGTTTTACAGTAAAAAAATAAGACCCGAACCCTTTTTACTAGGTTCATTTATCTGGGTAATCATGATGGCCAGTTTCTGGTATATTTTGCCGAATTCAATTTATAAGCAAGCGAAAGATACTTTCCTTGATCGGTTCACCATTGCATTTAAAGACAATGGTGTTACCCTTGAAAATGAAAAAGGGTATAAGCACTGGAATTGGAATGAGTTCTCTACTTATTTTGAAAGCCCGCATTTTTTTCATCTGTACTTTAATGCCAAGTCATTTTTTATGGTACCCAAGGAAGGAATGGGGGATGAATTCCGCCACGAACTAAGAGGTATGCTGAAAAAAGGGATTAGTTCTAAGTAGGCTTCGGCTATCAGTGGAACGGATCAATTAATCTGCGGTTCCAATCCCCCAACTAACCCGAAAGTTCTTTGCCCATGATTACATGGGGAATGGTGAGTTCAATAAAGGGCTCACTCATGACTTCATATCCCAGTTTTTCAAAAAAATGAATGGAGTCTTTGCGGGCATGCATGATGATTTTTTCAAATCGATTGTCGCGGGCCAGGTTTTCGGCAAATTGAACCATGGCTCTTCCGATGCCCTTGCCCTGTAATCCGGATAATACAGCCAGCTGACGCAAACGGACGGTGTCGGGGGCAACTTTTACCAGCATACAGCAGGCTTCCATGATACCCTCATCGGTGTAAGCCAGTAATATATGGTTCTTTTCTTCGGCCAGTTCTTCCGCACTAAAATCAAGTCCAAGGGGTTTACGCAACAACTGGCGTCTCAATGCTACCATTTGTTCGTATTCTGCTGAACCGTGCTGAATCATTTTTAGTGCCATGATACTAATATAACCATAAAATACATATTTTTGCCGCAGTAAACAAAAACTTTTACAATGTCAGACATCGCAACAAGAGTAAAGAAAATCATCGTAGACAAATTGGGCGTAGACGAAGCAGAAGTAACCAATGAAGCTTCTTTTACCAACGATCTAGGTGCAGATTCTTTGGACACCGTTGAATTAATTATGGAATTCGAAAAGGAATTCAACATCTCTATTCCTGATGAGCAGGCTGAAACCATCACAACTGTAGGTCAGGCTGTTGCTTATTTAGAAGAGCACGCTAAGTAAGATATCTATTTAGTTAGGAATAATTTTAATCCGCCTTCTGATCAAATTTTGGAAGGCGGATTATAACATAAACAGGTTTGTTGTATGCAATTGAAGCGCGTAGTTGTTACAGGTATTGGTACTATTACTCCTATTGGTAATAATCTGGAAGATTATTGGCAAGGGTTACTGAATGGTATTTCCGGTGCTGCACCTATCACTTTATTTGATGCAAGTAAATTCAAAACCCGTTTTGCCTGTGAAATCAAGGGATTTGACCCCACTACTTTCATGGAGAAAAAAGAAGCCAGAAAGCTGGATCGCTTTGCACAATTAGCTATTTATGCAAGTGATATGGCCGTAGCTGACGCCAAAATATCTGCAGAAAATATTGATGCAGACAGAGTAGGGGTGATTTTCGCCAGCGGTATTGGAGGTCTCCGCACTTTCCAGGAAGAGATGATGAATTTTGCCGGCGGCGACGGAACGCCCAGATTCAATCCTTTCTTTATTCCTAAAATGATTTTAGATATTGCAGCAGGTCAGATTTCCATGCGTCATGGATTTCGCGGACCCAACTTTGCTGTGGTAAGTGCCTGTGCATCCAGCACCAATGGTATTATTGCAGCAGTTGATACCATTCGTTTAGGTAAGGCCGATATTATTATTAGCGGTGGATCAGAAGCCGTTATTAGTGAAGCAGGCGTTGGAGGATTTAACTCCATGAAAGCCATGAGCGAAAGAAACGATGATCCGGCAACAGCCAGCAGACCTTACGACAAAGACAGAGATGGATTTGTCATGGGAGAAGCAGCAGGCTGTTTGGTATTAGAGGAATACGAACACGCCGTTAAGCGTGGAGCTAAAATTTATTGTGAGATTGCAGGTGGCGGCGCCACTGCAGATGCCTACCATTTAACGGCTCCGCATCCCGAAGGATTGGGCGCTCGCAACGTTATGGTTGCGGCATTGAAAGATGCGGGTATGCAACCCGATGAAATTGATTATATCAATACCCATGGAACTTCTACTCCTTTAGGAGATGGTGCAGAAGTGAAAGCAATTACTGAAGTGTTTGGTAGCCATGCGTATCATTTAAATATCAGTGCAACCAAATCTATGACCGGACATTGCTTAGGCGCAGCCGGCGTAATAGAAGCCATCGCATGCATTCAGAGTGTGATCCATGATATTGTTCCCCCTACAATTAATCACTTTACAGATGATCCTGAACTGGATCCGAAATTGAATTTTACTTTCAACAAGCCACAGAAAAAAATTGTACGTGCTGCTTTAAGTAATACGTTCGGATTTGGCGGACACAATGCCTGTGTGATCGTGAAAAAATTCGTAGCATAACAAGTGCAATTTTTAATAAAGCTATTTAAACCCAAAGCTTCTTCAGCATTTGAAGAACAGCTCAGCAATATGCTTGGCATCAGGCCGGGTAACTTGCAATTGTATCGCAGTGCACTGAGTCATCGCTCTGTTAAGGAAACCCCTGATGAAAACAATGAGCGACTTGAGTTTCTGGGAGATGCAGTGCTGAGTGCGGTTGTAGCCGATTATCTTTTTAAATTATATCCCTACAAAGGTGAGGGTTTCCTGACGGAAATGCGATCTAAAATGGTGAACCGTCAGCAGCTGAATGATATTGCCCTGAAAATGGGTCTGCGCAAATTAACTTTCTACAACAAGTTCGACAATGCATTAAAGGGTAGTCAGATTTTTGGTAATACCCTGGAAGCATTAATTGGAGCCGTATACTTAGATAAGGGCTATCCCAAAACCCAGAGCTGGATTCTGAAACAGATTGTGATTCCGCATTTGTTTATGGAAGACCTGGAAGTGATTGATATCAATCTGAAAAACAAACTGATTGGCTGGGCCAATAAAAACGGCAAGACCATTACGTTTGAAATGGCCGATGAAAAGTTAGAAGGCAATCGCCGCGTATTCACCATGAATGCTGTGCTCGATGGTGAAATCTTTGCACAGGGAAAAGCCGGCAACAAAAAAGACGCCAGTCAGATTGCCGCTCAGGTAGCCATTGAAAAGCTCGGCCTTTAGGGTTCCCCCATTTTCAAAAATTTCATCTACTATAAAATGTGCGCATCCGGATGATGAATCTCCTGGCACAATTCAATTAAGACCCCATTGGTTCCCTTGGGATGTAAAAAGCAAACCCATTTATTGTCCGCTCCTTTTTTTGGGGTTTCGTTCAAAAGGGTAAATCCTTCAGCCACTAGTCGCTTTATTTCTGCATGAATATCAGTCACATCAAATGCAATATGGTGCATGCCTTCCCCTTTTTTGCTAATGTATTTGGCAATTACCCCTTCCGGATCGGTAGAAGCCACCAGTTCAATTTTAGATTCCCCGGTTTTAAAAAAAGCTGTCATCACTTTTTCGGAAGCCACTTCTTCGGTTTTATAGCAGGGCGTATTGAGTAATTTTTCAAAAACCGGGATGCTTACAGCCAGGTCATTGACCGCGATTCCAATATGTTCAATTTTATTCATGATTATTTTTTTATATATGGGGTTACGAATTGAGGAAAAACAACTCCTGTGTAAGTCCTCCGCCAAAATTATAGAACCTATTGTTATACTTTTGCGTTATAAGCAAAAACAAGCAATCATTTATGTTGAAGTTACCTGTTT
>JBDLUU010000005.1:0-3535 GCA_039805185.1 Bacteroidota bacterium | reverse complement strand
ATCTCAACTTTTTTTTCCTCTATTTTTTCTTCGAGTTGCCTGATGGAGTCTGTCAGGTCCAAGTTATTTTTTTCGGCAGTTTTTTTCAACTGCTCGATCTGGTCAAAAAGGTCTTTGATCGGCTTCTCGAACTCCAGAAATTGTCTTGTACTGATCTCTGCCATAAATAAAAAAGATTTCAGTGGGGGGTAAAGGTAATGAAAAAACACATTTGTCAAATGTTTACCGTTTTACCAGGCAAAACGGTTATTAATTGGTTTTTAAAAGTTGGTTAATCCAACGAAAAGCATTTCGCTTGTATTTTTTGTATTCTTTTGGGTTTTAGTTAATATTGAGATTGAGATTTTTCTACAAACGAAAACTAAATGCTTGCTTATGCGCATGAACAAATGCCTGTGGAACCCAAGATATTTGGCCACAGGAATGTTTCTATTTATTGTTTCTTTATTAGCACCAGCAGAAATGTTAGCACAACAAAAGTCTGTTACAGGTACTGTAAAGGATGAGACAGGAGAAGCCCTTCCGAAAATTTCTGTAGTTCTGAAGAACAGCCAGTCTGGAACAACTACAGACGGGGCAGGGGCTTTTAAGATTAATGCATCTCAGGGCGATGAGCTTGTTTTTTCTTCATCAACGTATGAGAGTTTCACTCTTAAAATCGGATCTGAGTCCAATTACCTTGTTGTCTTGAAACCCAAATCATCTTCGTTGAATGATGTTGTGGTAGTGGGATATGGCAAGCAAAAGAAGGTTAACCTTGTTGGAGCAGTTTCTCAGGTTAATGTTGATGAAAAGCTTGTCAGTCGTGCTTTACCGAACGCATCATCAGCATTGACAGGATTGGTTCCGGGTTTACAGGCAGTTCAGTCTTCAGGTATGGCCGGAAACAATGATGCAACCCTCTTAATCAGAGGTCTAGGTACTGTTAACAATGCCAGTCCGCTCATCGTAGTTGACGGTATGCCAGATGTAGATATCAACAGGATCAACATCAATGATATTGAAACTATTTCTGTTTTAAAGGATGCTACTTCCTCCTCAGTTTATGGTTCACGTGCTGCCAATGGGGTTATCCTAATAACAACCAGGAGTGGCAAGGGTTCCAAAAAAACAGCTCTGAACTTCACGAGCAACAGTTCAATCATAGCACCAACACGCGGACAGGATTTCATGGATGATTATTCAAGGGCATTATTGGTGCAGCAGAGAAGAACTGCAGTTTCAACCCTGGGTGGAAATCAATTATTTAGAAATGGTACGGTGGACCAGTGGCTAGCCATGAGTATGATAGATCCTGTGAAGTTTCCAAACACAGACGTGTGGGATATTATTTTGCGTCAGGGTTCCTTTCAGAATTATAACCTTTCTGCAACTGGCGGGAATGAGACGTCAAATTTTTATGTCTCTGCTGGTTTGAAAGATGAAAAGGGATTACAGATAAACAACGACTACAAGCAATACAATGCCCGTTTTAATTTTGATTCAAAAATCAAAAACAACATGAATGTGGGCTTCCGGTTCAACGGAAACTGGTCTAATTACACATTTGCTTTGGCAGAGGGATTTAATGATCCATCCAGCACAAATACGGCAGGAAATGATATGCAGTATGCTATTGCAGGCTTATTGCCCTACGATCCAAAGACAGGATATTTCGGTGGTGTTATGGCATATGGAGAAGACCCTCAGGCTTACAATCCTTACACTTTGTACATTAATTCTCTTTCTCGGAGAACAAGGCAGGAACTCAATACTCAGATGTTTTATGACTGGGCCCCCGTTAAAGGACTGACATTGAGGGCTGATTATGCTTTGAATTATTATAACCAATTTCAGTATCAGGCAAATACACCCAATCAGGCATATAATTTTCAGACTGAATCTTTTGGAAGTCGGGTATATGTTGGGCCTAATGCTGGTATTTCAAATAATACCGCAACGGGTTACAAAACTTTGTTTAATGCCCGTGCCAACTATAACAAACGTTTTGGGACAGACCATGATATAGCAGCAATGGTTGTTTACAATGAAGAATTCTGGTACGACCGCAGTCAGGGTAGTTCCAGAAATGACAGGTTGCATCCATCTCTTACAGAAATCAATGCTGCTTTGACGGATATACAATCAACAAGTGGAACTTCAACAACGGAAGGTCTGCGTTCCTATATTGGAAGGTTCAATTATACTGGATTCAATAAGTACTTGTTTGAAGCCAATGTGCGTGTTGATGGTTCTTCCAAGTTTCTGCCTGGTAGCAGATTTGGCGTTTTCCCATCGGTAGCAGTGGGTTGGAAATTTACAGAAGAGCAATTTGTTCAAAAAGTGACTGACAGATTCCTGACAAGTGGCAAGTTTAGGGCATCTTATGGAAGCTTGGGGAACAATAGCGGCGTAGGTAGATTTGAACAACAGGAAACACTCAGTAATATAAATTATGTCATTGGTTCTTCAGTACAGCGTGGTTTCGACAACAGTAAAATGATCAACCGCTTCCTTTCTTGGGAAACAACATCTGTCCTTAATCTAGGACTGGATCTTGCTTTTATGCGCAACAGGTTAACTGCAGCAATAGATTATTATGACAGGTTAACTTCCGGAATGAATCGTCCATCAGAGTTTTCAATTTTTCTTACGGGAGCATACAGCCCACCTCCTCGTACCAACATAGGCAATTTACGCAACCGTGGGATTGAGCTTGATTTATCCTGGAAAGACAGGATTGGTAAGGTTCAGTATGGATTGAATATGAACGCGTCTTACAACAACACAAATCTGGAGAAATGGAATCAGCAGTTGTTGCGTGGAAATATTTTCCTGAATATGCCGTATCAGTTTGTCTACAGTTATCAAGACATGGGAATAGCTCAAAGCTGGGCACAAATTTACAATACAACTCCACAAGGTGCTGCACCAGGTGATATCCTTTTGAAAGACCTTAATGGAGATGGCCGAATTACAGCAGATGACCGTAAGGCATATCCCCAATTGCAGCAAGAGCGTCCAACTACAACATTTGCGTTAAACGCATTTGTGGCTTACAAAGGCTTTGATCTGAGTGTTTTTGTTCAGGGGGCATCAGGAAGAAAAGACTACTGGTTGAATATTTACAACAATACTAACTTCAATAATGCACGTTATGCAGCCTCTTGGGAACATCTCAATAATCCATGGTCATGGGACAATCGTGCCGGACTATGGCCAAGGCTTGGTGGGAGTGGTAACAACCGTCAAGCATCAACCTTTTGGCTGGATAATATGAGCTATTTGCGCGCAAAAAATGTACAACTTGGTTACACTATTCCAGGAAAGGCATTAGCTAGATTGGGTGTAACAAACTTAAGAATCGTTGGTACTGCTGAGAATATAGGAACCTTAACAGGGTATCGTGGTTTAGATCCTGAAAAGCAGGGAGATGATAACAATGTTTATCCAATCAACAAGTCTTATTCAATTGCCGTAAACCTTAGCTTTTAAAATTTGCAACAATGAAAACAATGATGAATAATATAAAAAGATTTGGCTTTGTCCTGCTTGC
>JBDLUU010000004.1:0-13845 GCA_039805185.1 Bacteroidota bacterium | reverse complement strand
TTCACTTCATTATCCCAGTTGGCTCTAACAGAAAGCGGCTTGGTAATTAATTGAACAATTTCTGGTTGTCGCTTCACTTTCCCGAAAGCACCTGTATCCCATACTCCGTTTTTATTGGTATCGTATAATATCCTCATTTCAAAACTTCCTGATTTGAATAGTTTTCTGATTAACTCATTGGAAGTAAGCGGAACAGATTCAATGATTTTGTCTGATTGAATAAATTGTAAAATTGGATTCTTTTGTAAGTTGATATTGTTGAAGCGTAGTCTGATACTGCCGTATTCTGTTTCTTTTTTTGTTGTGAATTTCAGGGTATCAGATTTTATCAGGCCTGCCCCTGCTGTATCTTCCAATGCATCTTTCGAAAGAATCAGGTTAAATCTGGTTTGTTCTTTCCATGGAAAATGTACAGACAAAATTGTTTTAGTTGAATCCAGACTGATTCTTGATGGCTTAACTGGGTTGAAGCCGGAATCTGTAAATAAGAGTTTACTGCTATCTATTTTTTTGATTGGCTTCCCGAATTTAAGTTCTAGTGGTGACAGTAAATCCTGATTACCATTGTCTAAATTGTGGGTGTATTTTAAACGGGTATCTGTTTTTGAAGCGGTTGTTGCTGAAGGCGTACTGGTTGTTGCCGTTTTTCTTTTGAAGGCTTCAAATACATAGAAAGTATCGGTAATTGTTTTTGAATTAATCAGTAAGGGCTCTGTTCTGAAAGCAAAAAGCTTGGTACTGTCATCGTATTTTTTTGAAAAATCATTTGGCAATACATAAGCAGTATAATATCCGCCGGATAAATTGTTGAATTCAAAAACCCCTTTTCCATTGATTCTGGTAAAATACCTGGGCCTGTTCTTATAAATAGCCGTGTCGCTGGTATTGTTGTGAAGAATTACAATCAACGTTGAGTCTATACTTCCCTTTTCTGCAAGTACAACTTTCCCCCGATAACTGAAATTGTCGATTGTGTTGCCAGTTGAAAAAACAAACCTGAAATTTTTGATCACGTTTCCTTCATTGACATCTTTAATGGCATTGCCAAAATTCAGCGAGTAAGTGGTGTTGTCCTCTAAGCTGTCTTTGAATTTAATGGTTACATTCTTAAGTTTATTATCAACAATTGGGTTGTCTTTTAGCGTGGGAGAAACAATCAGGTTGCTATTGACATCCTGAAGGCTAACAAATTCGTCAAATGTTAAAGTGATTAGCTTGGGTGAAACATTTACCGCAGAGTCTTTTGGTATTGCCGATACCAATACGGGGGGCAAACTGTCTCTGTCGCCCCCACTGGGGGGAATAATATTGGCACAGGATGTAAAGAAAAAAGATATAAGCAGTAATATCCAGATAGTTCTATGTTTCATCATCAGCATGGGGCAAAATTAATAGGTTTCGGTATTGTTTTCCAGCTCTTCCGGATTTAGTTCGGCTAAAGAAACATTGAGTTCATTGGATTTTACAAACTGGCACCAGTGACAATCTTCTTTGCCACATCCCGTATAAAAATCGTGTGCCTGTATTTTTTCCCAAACGGTGGTAATTTGATTCTTTACTATTTCAATATCCTGTTCACTTATGTTCACTGTCACTTTCCTATAGTTCTTTTTGCTGTCTGGTTCTACAAAATCAAATTCACTGCTCATTACTTTCCAGTCTTTTTGCTCATAATTGTCTACAAGGATTTTATAGAATACCGCCTGTCTCCAATAGTCGCCGCCATTGGGTTGCTTGTCATCGGGTGGCAGTACCTTGTCTTTTGCTTTTTCTATATCACCGGTTTTGTAGTCAACTACATTTACCTGTTTGCCATTAAACTCAAGTTTGTCCAGCTTTCCTTTGATAGGCACACCATTAACAACTACATTATTTATATTTCTTTCAATCACTACTATTTTATTCCATTTGTCAATGTATGCTTCCCTATAGTTCTGTAATACCTCGAGCCCATATTCCATCCTTCTTTTATATTGTTCAGGAGTGAAGCTCTTTCTGTTTTTTTCCATGTATTCTTCAAAATACTTCCCCAAATATTCTTTTGAGGGAAACTCCTGCTTTTCGAGCATATACTGGAAATATCTTTGTAATGCTTCGTGGATGGCAGAACCAAATTCCGTTGCCTCTGATTTACCTGAAGGAACCCTTACCAGATTATTGTAGTAGAATTGAAGCGGGCATTTAAGATAATTGTTGAGTGCAGTAACGTTCATTACAAATTTCTGGAGTACCTGTTCAATAAAAGCCGCTTCCACTTTTTCTATAGAGGGTAATGCCGACTCCTGATATTGTAAGGCGGTAAAATCACTGACTGTATTATTATCCAGATTAACCTGCATGATTGCTACTTCTTCCTGGTCCTGAATTTCTGCTATAAACATGGAAGGCTCTATGGGCTTCCCATCCAGCCTGAACTCACTGAACGAAATAGTAAGGTGTTTCTCTGCTCTGGTTAATGCCACATAAAACAGTCTTCGGAGTTCTTCCTCATCGCTTGTTACAGGCTGAGAAGCAAACAGCGTATCGGGCATGGAATATCCCCCACCTGGTTTTCTCTTTTTTTCCCAATAAGTTGCATTGCAGCCCATGAAAAAAACATATTCAAATTCAAGTCCCTTTGATCCATGCGCAGTTAAAAGGTTTACCCCTTTTTCACTACCGGTCACTTTTTTCAGTGGTAGCCTGATTTTTTCCTTATGCATTAAATCAATCAGTTCCACCAGCCTTTTCAGGTTCAATGAGGGATTTCGATTGGTTTCTTCTTTTATATAATTGAAGAATGCGGTAAGCTCCTGAAGCAATGTATGTTTTTCAGGGTGCTGCATAATGTAATGAATGATACCTGTTTCACGGATGATATTGTCAAACAGGTTAATCAATGTCACATTGGATACATCTCCTATTAATTTTTCAAGACAACTCATTGCTTTTGGAAGCCCGGGAACGGACTGACTAAACAAATCCTTCGGAGGCTGATTGATGATGTCGACCAAATAAGCTCTTAAACTAATTCTTGGTCTCTTATCAGCTACGATGGCTGAAAGCTTGGCAATTTCAATCGGGGGAATACCAAACCAGCTAAAGTGTAAAATTTCAAAAAGAAGTTCATCTTCACTGAAAGAAATATATGTTTCAGCAGCAAGGTATCTGAGTATTGAAATTATTTTTTGTGTTAACGGAAGATCCAGAATATTCAGGTCTCGCTTGGAATAAACGGGAATCTTATATAAGCTCAAATATTGAGTAAGTGTTTCTCCGAATTTATTTTCTTTATAAATAACACCAATTTTTCCCGGCGTAACTCCATTTTTAATGAGTTGGGCTACTTCAAGCGTTATGCCAATCATTTCCTGGTGTTCACTGGGATAACTGACAACCCTGGGCCGCTCTGTTAAATGCAATAAACCCTGGTTGGCTGATATTAATTCTTTACTTAGACCGGAAATTTTTTTAACCAGTCTTTCTTGGTTTCTGTCAATCAGTGTTTTTGCTACGTTTAAAATAGGTTGTGTAGAGCGATAATTATCAGTAAGCACAACGGTTTTTAAATCTTTGCTATAGGCATCGGCAAACTTCTCCATGTTCTCAATATTCGCACCCTGGAAACGATAAATACTCTGATCGTCATCTCCTACAACAAAAACATTGGGTTGCTCCCAGTAACTGATTAATAATTCAACCAGACTATTTTGTGTGCCGCTGGTATCCTGATATTCATCAACTAAAATATACTGAAACTGTTCCTGATAATTTGCCAGCAATAACCTGTTCTCTTTGAAAGCCCGAAGGACCCAGAGAATCATGTCATCAAAATCGTATCGGTTTATTTTTTTCATCAGGGCAATGAAACGATCAAATTCATTTACAGCTGCTCTGAGTTTTTCCATTTTCTCGGTGGCAAGATCAATCTGGTTCTGTTTTAAATCCCCTTTTTTAAATTGCTTGTATGCTCTCTGATATATGAATTCATCCCTGTTGGGTAAATCGAGCAGATAGCTGTCAATGGCTGAGTTAATCATTGCCGTATCCCAGCCTTCTCTTTTCATATTACTGAAAAGACTTTTCAAATTGTTAATCTCGAAATAAACATCTCCTCTGTATCGCTTTAGCGGGTGATTTTTGGGAAACCCGTCAATCAGTTCTTTAAATACTTCTATGCTCTCCAATTCAGAAATGGGCTCTAAAGAAGATTTCTCGAAAAGAGAAAGATTATCCTGTATGATATCGTTACAAAAAGAATGAAAAGTATGGATATGAACTTTATAGGCATCCGGACCAATGAACCGGATTAATCTTTTGCGCATGGCAACCGTTCCTGCATCTGTATAGGTTAGGCAAAGAATATTTTCCGGATTGGCATCTGTTTCAATTAAAATCTTTCCAATGCGCGCACTCAGTATTTGCGTTTTTCCGGTGCCCGGTCCCGCAATGACCATCACAGGGCCCTCCAGGGTATCCACTGCCTGTTTTTGGGCTTGGTTTAAGGCAGCATATATTTCTTCAAAATAGGCTTTTTGTTCTTCTCTGGTAATCATTCTATAAAGATACCATGAACCTTCTTATGCAAATACTGTTATTATTTTATGTCTAAAGTTTACAGCATAAAAACGGTTCAAAAAATCCCCATCAGTCTAGATCAGGCCTGGGATTTTTTCAGCAAGCCTGACAATTTAAAAGAAATTACTCCTTCCAATCTGGGATTCAATATTATCAGCAAACACCATGGCCCAACCATGTACTCCGGCCAGATCATAGAGTATATCGTGAAGCCAATTCTGGGTATACCCTTGTACTGGATGACCGAAATTACGCATGTGACTGATCGCAAGTTTTTTGTGGACGAGCAACGTTTTGGTCCTTACAGCTTATGGCACCATCAGCATCATTTTAAGGAAATTGAGGGAGGGGTGGAAATGACCGATATCGTACACTATAAAATACCCTTCTGGATCTTGGGTGATATTGCCCAGTTTATTATAGTTAAAAGCCAGCTTAAAGGCATATTTAACCACCGTTACAAAGCGGTAGAAGAACGATTCGGAGCCTGGCCAGGAGCGGAAAACGTTGTGGTTTTTGGTTAGTTTTTACGAAGAATATACAATACCTCATTTTCATTTAGACCATAGGTAGGATAGAGTGGCTGAATGTTTATTTCCTCCACTTTAAAACCAAACTTCCTTAATCTGTCAGGATAGTCTTGCCCATATAATCTAACATGGTCAAATTGCCCAAAAAAAATCTCTCTTTCTTTTGGCTTTTTAATCGTGTTGTCTTCAATTGTTTTGTATGTATTAAGTGAAATTGGAACCTGAATAATAGCAATACTCCCACTTGTTAAAACTCTTTTTATTTCGGAAAAAGCATTTACTTCTTCATAAATATGCTCTAGTACATGATTACATATAATTAAATCAAATGTATCTTCCCTGAAAGGAATATTTAATATGTTAATTCTTTGAACATATGAAGGATATCTATATTTACTAGTAAATAAATCACCGCATACATAGTTTTTGAAGCCATGATTAAAAAGCTTTCTAGATAAATTTTTTTCAGGGGCAATATGAAGAATATTTTTGATTTTATTGCTTTCAAAAACCTGCAAATGGTTCTTCAAATACAAGAATGTCATTCTTTCCCGATCAGTTGACCCGCAACTGTAACACCCAGCATTTCTAAGCCCCGCACCAATAACTTTTTTCTCTTTTAATATGGGCACATCTCTTCCTATTGGAGCCAAACTATTTGCGTGAAATCCACAAAGAGGACAAAAGAATTTGTTTCCTTTATGTAGTGTTTTCTTTATTTGCCTTGGTATAATATTTTCAAGCAGTTGTCGGTATCCTTTTGAACTATAAATATTCCACATAAATTTATTTCAATGCCTTTAAAGCACTGACATTATTATTAACGTCAATGGTCGCAACAAAAAGTTTGCTGCCATCTACATCAGGAACCTTGTTTAAATCAATCGTTGCTTCTTTGTTTGTTACAACTAATTGGAGTAACTGACTATTGATAAATTTGACTTCTTTTCCAACAGGCACACTGAAAATACCAAACCCGCGGATTTTTAAATGGCCGTTGTAAATAATGGTGGCAGCACTTCCGTTTTGTGAGATAGCGGGTTGGTCTGGAGCATCGTTATTCAACCATGGCATTGGAGGAACTAAAGCAGGATGATGGTAATAATTGTTTCTAAGACTATCATTCCATCCATTCAGATTTTTTTCAAATGTCTTACTACTAAAGTAAACACTACCATGTGTTGTGGAATATTTACGAAGTTCTTTTATCTGATCTGGAATCTGGTTCTTGTCTTTCCATGCCTCATTACTTCCGCCTCTGTATATTCCGTGGCCTATGTAAATATGTTTACCATATCCGTTTTCATTCCACCACTTTAGCAGCACATCATAATCAGCAAGTTTGAAGCCGCGCTCCCAATACAACTGTGGTGTTACATAATCAATCCAGCCCTTGCTCAACCAAAGCAAAATATCGGCATATAAATCATCATAATTGGTTTGGCCAGCTTTGGTGTCGCTACCCATTGGATCCTGGCTTTTATTTCTCCATACACCAAAAGGACTAATCCCGAATTTTACTCTGGGATTCGTAGAACGGATTGTTCTGTGTATATCTACGATAATACTATCGCAATTACTTCTTCTCCAGGAATCTTTGCTGAGACCGTTCCCATATTTTTCAAATGTTTTTTGATCTGGAAATTCTTTTCCGGAAATTCTGTAAGGGTAGAAATAGTCATCCATATGTATCGCATCCAGATCGTAACGGTTGAGTATGTCTTTCACTACTCTTACAGTATGTTGTCTTACTTCGGGTAGTCCGGGATTAAAATATTTTTTGTCGCCATAAACCACAAACCAATCTGGATGAATTTTGGTTACGTGCGATGGCGCAACCGAGGATTTAAACACATTAAATACGGCTCTGTATGGATTTAACCAGGCGTGAAATTCCATGCCTCTCTTATGTGTTTCAGATATCATAAATTCCAGCGGATCGTAATACGGGTTGGGAGGGAGTCCTTGTTTTCCGGTAAGGTATTCACTCCAGGGCTCATATTGTGAAGGATAAAATGCATCACCCGCAGGTCTGATCTGCATTACAATGGCATTCATTCCATTGGATTGATGCATATCAAGTAATCTGATAAAGCTTGCTTTTTGCTCAGCTACAGACAAATTTCTTTTGGCAGGCCAGTCAATATTTTCAACAGTGGCAATCCAAACGCCTCTGAATTCGTAGTTAGGTGAATTTTGCGCAAATGATACATGCGCGGATGAACATACAATAAATAAAAGGATTAAAAACCGGTTTTTCATGCTATGAAGATAAGCCATCTACTTAAATCTGCTCTCTCATTTTGTCTAGTAAATCGCTTAATGTTGAAGCTTCTTTAGGGCTAAGGTTTTGCAGAATAGCATCCAATTCACCGTTTTTCCCATCCAGTCTTTTTAATAATTCCAGCCCTGATTCAGCAATGCTAACATCAACCAGGCGCTTATCTAAACTGCTGGTTTTTTTCTCAACGAGTTCTTTCTTAACCAGGCGCTCTACAATTCGGCTGGTGTCGCTCATTTTGTCTAACATGCGTTCTCTTATTTGTAGCGTACTCAAGGGTTTTTTGCTTCCTCTCAGAATTCTCAGGATATTGTATTGCTGGGGAGTAATATCTTCTTCCTGTAAAATGCTTTTAATTTTTTCAGTAATCCAATTGGTTGAAAAAATCAGGTTGATGGATAATTTCTGATAAATACTCCTGAAATTTTCCTGTTGAATATCTTTATCTATTCCCATGCTGTTAAAGGTAAAAATTAATGTACAAACATTCTTCTTAATCTTACCAAAGTTTAAGTGCCTAGCTGTAATCAATATAAATATTAATATTTTATATACTGTTTTGGATTTTGATCTGGATGAATCTTAATTGGTCTATTCCCATTTTAGGATATTATCGACAGTAGGGTGCTCAAATAAGGCATTTTAAAAATACTCAATTCAATTTGTTGATTTCATTAAAAATATTTCTTATCTTAAAGGTGCTTAGTTTTTTTATGTCCTTTAACAGTTCTTTATTAAACAGATTCAAGTTTCATGCGTCTTGTATATAAACAGATAATATAGCAAGTGCGGATGATTAATGAATCCTTAACAAGAAAGAAATTGATTTGGCATAGGGTTTGAATAAGATAAGAATAGCAGTTCTATATATTTTTCTCATAAGCAGTTAGTTTTGGTTGAGGCCCCTGTTTCCACAGGGGCCAACTTTTTTACAACCGCTTTATGAAGAACCTGAATCCAAGAAATACCAAACAGCCAGCCAGATCAGCATATATATCTAACACTTCAAAAGATCGGCCCTCGATAAAACTGGCCTGAATAAATTCTATAACTATTCCATATAAGCCCATAGCCAGCACAATAGTCCAGGCAATTCTTTTTTCATAGTCGGGAAAACCGTTTACCATCCAGAGATAAGCGGATGAGCATAATGATATGAATATACCTGCATGAATAACTTTGTCAAAATGCGGGATATTGATCCAGTAAACTCTTGGCACTTTGCTGGCAGGCAAGGTAAACACAATAACGCTGACAATAAATAACAAAATGAAAAAAATGGCTTTAATGAGTCCATTTTTCCAGTACTTTCTTAAGTTAATCAATGGTAAATATTTTGGTAATAATTTTCTTCATACTCCCAATTTTTTAAGTTGCTTAGCGTTCATATATCTTATGCGGTATAAAGATAACCGTAATTCATAACGCTATCCATCCTTTACTGCACCATACATTTCGCTAAAGGTGGAGTCTGCCATCATCTGCATGCTGTTGAAAAAATCTAGATTCTTGGTTTGTATAATCTGATTATGAGCTTGCAAAGTATTCTTGGAGGAGAATAATTGAATTTCAGGAAAACAAGGCAGAGAGCTTCCAGTTCGATAGCTTCCTCCGGACTTGCCATGCCTAGCACATAGGTCTCAATGATGACCCTTGCTACGTATTCAATCTTTCATCAATTTATGCAATAATTTTAATGCTTCCCTTAGCCTTGTCAAGACTATACCAAGATGGATATCCAGCATTTTATCCATCTCATCCTGGGTAAACCCCTAAAAATACGTCAATTCAATAAGGAAACTCCATTCAGGTTTAAGTAGATTGATCCATTTGCTTAAACTGGGTTCATTTGCAACTACATTAATAAATCCAGCTGATTCATATGCTGTTTCACAGTAGGGTTGTTTTTGCTTACTTGTTTGAAAGCACGATCTGCTTGTATTATCAATGGCTGTATTACGGGCAATACAGCATTTATAAATACAAACGACCTTACTTTTGATTGGGATTCAAATGATTATCCTACAAGGGCTTCGTAAGCATCTTTGGTCATCAATCCATCCACGCTGGAAGGATCTGCAACAGTCATTTTAATCATCCAACCATCACCATAAGGGTCGGTGTTTACCAATTCAGGTTGCTTCTCCAATAAAGGGTTTAGTTCAGTGATGGTTCCGGCAACTGGTAAAAATAAATCACTTACGGTTTTCACTGCTTCTACAGTACCAAAAACTTCTTCAGCAGATAATTCTTTGCCAACGGTATTGATATCTACATATACAATATCACCCAATTCATGCTGGGCAAAATCAGTAATACCAATGGTGGCAACATTGCCTTCCAATTTAATCCATTCGTGGTCTTTGGTGTAGCGTAGTTCAGCTGGAAAATTCATATCGCGTTGTTTTAATTATGCAAATATTCAATAAAAAACGAAGGCAGAAAATTAAATATGATAAGCTTTAAAAGCCTGCCTGCTCAAAATACAATAAAACATGGTCTTTAATAAAGTTCTCCTGGTCGGGCAAACTCATTTCCGGGAGTGGTTTAACCTGTGCAAAATGCGGCCAGCCTTCCTCGTCCTTACCTTCCATCAGGTAATATCCGCTTTGAGCCAATACCGTACAAACGGCCACGTGCATCAGGTCCTGCTTCTGCTCTTTTGAAATTTTTTCTGCCATAAATCCGGTTTCCTGCAGACCTATCAAAAATAAAACCGCTTCCAGGTCCGGCTTCTTTCCGAATCTCTCTACCAATTTGGCTTCCAAAGCCCACCAGCGTTGCTGTAAATCATCCGTAATAAACATAGTGCAAAGGTAAACCATCAAAGCATGCCATCATCAACTATTGAAAAGGTATATTTGCACCAAATTTGAGCACATGTTACCCTTAAGTGTATTAAAAGCGAATCCCGATAAAGTAAAGCAACAGCTGGCTAAAAAGCATTTTAAACAGCCGGAACTGGTGGATTCCATCATTGCAAAAGACGAAGAGCGCAAGAAAGTGCAGGCTGCTTTTGATGAAACACAAGCCAAGGTAAATGCCGCTTCCAAGGAAATCGGGCAGTTAATGGCCAAGGGGGATAAGGAAGGAGCAGAAGCCATTAAACAAAACGTGGCTACCTGGAAACAGACCCTGGAGCCATTAAAGGAGAAAATGGCTCAGTTGGAAAAAGAGCTGGCAGAACAACTGGTACAGCTACCCAATTTACCAGCCGATATGGTTCCCGAAGGAAAGACCCCGGAAGAAAATGAAGTAGTAAGAACGGGGGGAGCAAAACCGCAACTTAGCGAAGGCGCTGTGCCACACTGGGACCTGACAACAAAATACAACCTGATTAATTTTGAATTGGGCAATAAAATTACGGGAAGCGGTTTCCCGGTATACATTGGCAAAGGAGCCAAATTGCAGCGCTCCCTGATTCAGTATTTTTTAGATTTTAATACTGCTGCAGGATATACGGAATACCTCCCTCCATTTATGGTAAATGCAGATTCAGCTTATGCCACAGGACAATTACCAGATAAGGAAGGACAGATGTACCATGCAACCGAAGACGATTTTTATCTGATTCCAACGGCAGAAGTACCGGTAACCAATGTGTACAGAGATACCATCTTAAAAGAGTCTGATTTCCCGGTAAAAATGACGGCCTATTCTCCTTGTTTCAGAAGAGAAGCGGGCAGTTATGGAAAAGATGTTCGCGGACTCAACCGTTTGCATCAGTTTGAAAAAGTGGAAATCATTCAGATTGTACATCCCGATAAGAGTTACGAAACCTTAGATGAAATGGTATTGCATGTAGAGAAACTATTGCAATCACTGGAACTGCCTTATCGAATTCTGCGTTTATGTGGCGGCGACATGGGCTTTACCAGCGCCATTACCTACGACTTTGAAGTATTCAGTGCTGCACAGGAGCGCTGGCTGGAAGTAAGTAGTGTCAGCAATTTTGAAAGCTATCAGGCCAATCGAATGAAATGCCGTTTCAAGGGAGCCGATGGTAAAACCCAATTGGTACATACCCTGAACGGAAGTTCACTGGCATTACCGAGAATCATGGCTTGTTTATTAGAGAACAATCAAACCACCGAAGGCATCCATATTCCTGCTGCATTGCAGCCTTATTTTGGAGCTGAGAAAATCAACTAATAAAAAAAGCCGGCACATTATTAAGTGCCGGCTTTTTTGTAGCATTATTTTGAAAATAAATTATGCAATGCCAGTTACAGGAACCATATTAATGCTTAATAAAGCGATCAAAAAACTCAATCGTTCTCAGCATCTGATCTACCCGCTGACGGTTATTTCCTGTTCTTGTTAATTCATGGGTCCCGCCCGGATGCCTTACGTACTCTACGGTTCGGCCCAATACCTTTAGGCTTTTGTATAACATTTCACTTTGAATAACCCCGGTTCTTAAATCGTTCTCGCCATGGAAAATGATAAAAGGCGTATGTATTTTATCTACATAATTAATAGGTGATTCGCGGAATAATATCGGTCTTATTTTTTCTTCCCAGGGATAGCCGCCAAAATAATTAGGCACCAATCGCCATGCATTGCCTTCTCCAAAGAAAGTACCTAAATCGTACACCCCTCTTTGTGCGCAAGCTGCTTTGAAACGCTGGTCGTGGCTGATAATCCATGCTACTAAATAACCTGCATAGGATCCGCCAGTCACTGCCAGACGGGAAGTATCTATGAATCCTTCTTTTGTAGCCAAATCAACAGAAGTCAACACATCAGAAGTGGGTCCTGCTCCCCAGTCGTTCACATTGGCTCTCAGGAATTCCTCGCCGTATCCACCTGAGCCTCTTGGATTACCATAAACAATGGCATAACCCTTAGCAGCATAGTACTGAAACTCATGCCACATAGAGCTTTCACCAGGTCCCCACATGGCAGAAGGGCCTCCGTGAATATTTAAAATGGTTGGATATTTTTTACCTGCCACATAGTTGGCAGGCTTCATGATCCAGTACTCAACGGTTAAGCCTTTCTCGTTTTTGAAAGTTCTTTTTTCGGGCAGACTCAATTGTTTTTTGCTTACCCAGTCGTAGTTGAAACTACTGATGCGTTTTTCGTTTTTACCATTCAAATCGGTACTATACATTTCAAATGGGTTGGCCACAGCAGTTTTAACGTATACTATTTTATCTCCCTTCATTGAGTAACTGCTGATGCCTTCATCTATAGAAGTAAGTTGTTCTGCTTTTTTGGTTTTTACATTCATGCGATAGATGGGAGCACCACCATTGCTCTGTGCCGTAAAATAAATATGCTGTTCGTCTTTGCTCCAGGTAAGACCTCCCTTATTTCTATCGAAGGGAAGTAGAACCAAATCAGCAGCCGTTCCATTCAAAGGCATGATGGCTAATTCAGGCACATTTACAAAGGATACGGTTCCTACCTGCACGGCCAACCATTTTCCGGAAGGAGAAACGGAAGGGCTATTATAAGACTTACCCTTTTCTCCTAATAATTGTTTCATATCAGAGCCATCTGTATTGGCCATAAAAATCTGTGACTCCAATGCACGATCCGGGTGTTGTGAATCATCTGTATTACCAGTGAAAAGAATTTTCTTTCCATCAGGTGTAAAGCTGGCCCCACCAAAACGGTGGAATCCATGGGTAATGGCTTTGGGGGTTGCACCTGCTTCTGCAGCCATGATGAATAAATGAGAAAAAGACTGATCACCTGAGGTAGTGGCTTCTTCCTGAAAATTCAGTTTGTTAATCACTTTGGCTTTTCTTTCCGCTACATTCAAATCTAAGTATGCTTTAATTTCTTCGGGTGTTCCATCCGGATTGGGTTGAGCAGCATTGGGTAACAGAAACTGGTTCTGACTGAATCCAGGCTTCTCTGCAGGCCAGGCTGGTACAGCGCCTTTGGGATTCAGCTCTTTATCTTTCAATAAGTCGCCTAATGAAACAGAGGCACTGAATAACAGCATGCTGCCATCCGGGCTGAATACCGGACTGCTGGCACCATATCGGAACCTGGTCATTTGAACCGGTTCTCCTCCCTCCAAAGACAATAAAAAGATTTGCGGTTTTCCGTCCGCTGCTCTTACAAAGGCAATTTTCTTACCATCCGGGCTCCATACCGGTTGGGTGGCACTCTCCTTAAAAGTTAATGTTCTTGGCGCGGAAGATCCATCTGCAGCAACTAGGTATAGTTGGTTGGTGTATTTATATTCCCATTTGCTGTTGCCCTCTGGTTCAATGCTGTTCAACACAAAGAGTGCCTGTTTACCGTCAGGACTAAGGCTTACACTGTTCATTTGTTTAATCTTGTACATGTCGGTGATCTTAACAAGATCAACAGCTTGCTGTGCTATGGTTAGCAATGGCAGAAAGCAAATCAGGAATAAAAATTTCTTCATTCGATAGTATTTGAGGTTTAAAATACAAAGAATTTGGTTCGGCTAAGTATAGCTGATGTATTTTTGCAGTATAATATTGATCATAT
>JBDLUU010000003.1:0-104684 GCA_039805185.1 Bacteroidota bacterium | reverse complement strand
AGATAATTTGCCAAATGATTTTGATATGTCTTTTATGTCTATCATAATTTCAACGCCTTCATCAAAGGACTTTCATCAATAAAGTTTTCAGGTGTTAAGCTGGGTATTTTCTTTTCAGACTGGTCAAGTAAAGAGACAATAAAACTACGGTAAAGTAGCATGCTGGTGGGGTTAGATTCAACAATAACGGCATAAAGACTAAGTGGTCTGTATGGTACATCTCCGATTTTGTCTTTGTTTAAATCATAGCCAGTATACTTGTCCCAGTAATTATTTTTGAATTGGTTTAAAAGTAAAGTTCCATTGGTGCTTACATCGAATGTATTCTTAATGAAATTATTTTTTTGAATAATATTGTCCATACAGTTGGCTTGAATTTTAAGCCCCCATCCATTATTCGTAAATTGGTTGTTTTCAACCAAAGTTCTGTTACTGCCGTCCATAAAAACTGCAGCTGTATTTCTATCGAAAGTATTACCAGTTAAAATGCAATCCGAAATTTCTTTAAATAATATTCCAAAAGCAGCATCTCCCCAGTTATCTGCAAAATGATTGTTGCGCATAGTTATTTTCTTTGAGAACATAACAGCAACACCTGCTCCGTTTTTACTGAAATTGTTTGAATAGTAGGCGTCATCGTTAGAATTCATAAAATGCAGGCCATAACGGATATTGTTGTAGGCTTTGTTTTTCCAGATGGTAGAATTGTTCACAAACTCAAAATAAATACCATCTCTGCATCCGCTAATGCTATTGCCAATTATCTGGAGACTATCGCTTTTCCAACAGTGTATGCCATTCCCAATTGTCTGTTCTTCTTTGCCAAAAGAAATTATACGGTTGTTTTTAATTACACATTTTTTGCTGAACTGTATATATATGCCAAAAAAATTATCATACAAATCGTTGTTGATGATCTTAACATTCTCGGACTCATATACTTTAATGCCGCCAGGGTCATCCAATGTGGCATAACCGGAATGTTGAATTCTGAAACCACTGATAGTTACATTACTGGCTTTAATTGATAATACTTCAAATTTTCTATCACCATCAATGATGGGAAGATTGATTCCGATTAATGTAACAGACTTGTCAATTAGAATATTTCCTTCCTTATAAAGGCCTTTAAATACAATAATCGTATCGCCTTTTTTTGCATCAGTGATTGCTTGCTTAATCTTCTTGTATTTCTTATCGGGGCCTACGTGTAGTTTAGTAGTATGTCCTGTAATGCCCGATAGCAAGAGTAACAGTAAAAAGAAAACAAACTTCATGTTTATTAGTTAATTTCTTCCCAGGTTGAAACTTTTCCAGCAAAACTTGCGGCAAATTTTTCAGCTTCATGTTGCTGTGCAAATGCAGCAGTATTGCCATTCATCGGGCTTTTGATGGTTTCATGCAAAACATACCATGCTTTGGTTGCATCAATCAATACGTTATTGCCATTATAATCGTTGATATACCATTTGTCGATTACCGTATTTTTATTATTACTGCTAAATGCCAACATGCAACTTAGGTCATCAAACTTAAATACTTTCCCTTTGCTGGTGATATATTCCGCTCCAAATCTAACATCAGCATATGTCATTTTACACGATTCACAAAGGTCTTTATTTAATACCAGTGGTTGTGGATTTTTTGAACTACAGGAAGAGGAGAGAAGGGCTATTGTAAAAAGAAGCATAGCAGCCTTTGGCTTTATCCACTTTTTCAGCCATCCTAATTCAATGGCAACTGCAATTAAGGCTAATAAACCTGCTGCAATAAACAGCCAGCCGCCAATATCCGGTATAGAAAATGCACCAAAGTTCAACAATTGTTTAAATCCAATTAATGGTGGTTGATAAGCCATGCCTGGAACAATAATGGCCGCATTGGGATCCAGGTTATGACCATAATTGTATTCCCATCTCCAGAAATCAATCATGGCAATTATCCCGAATACTACAAATGCTATGAAAGTGGTAAGTAGCATTTTCTTTCCGCCTTTTATTCCGGTAATCAGCATTAATAAGGCATAAAATGAAATGATATAGGGCAGGAGTGTAAATTCAATAAAGTTTTCGGCGTGTAAGGTTTGCATACCAATATAATGGTTCAGACCATTTATTATGTCAACATCACCTCCTAGTTTATAAGAGAAAATTTGCAGTCCTAGTCCTTCTGGATATTGTGGTGCATCCAGTTCAATTCTCCAGATAGGAACAAAGATGGATATACCTAAACAAATTGCACTCACAATCAAAAGCGTTTTTGATTGTTTACTTATTTCTTGCTTCATCTTCAAAAATTTTAAATGAAAAAGGAGCAGTAGGTTTTCACTTCCTGCTCCTTTTAAAGTATCCGGCTTACTTGGTTTCAGGAACTGGTTTACCTAAACTAAAGCTAAGCGGAACATTGCTTCCTGCAGGGGAAACCCTTACATAACCCTGCATTTCCTGGTGCAATGCACTACAGAAATCGGTACAATACATAGGATACATACCTGCTTTTTTAGGAATCCACTTTAGCGTGGTGGTTTCGCCAGGCATGATTAATAGTTCTGCATTATCTGCACCTTTTATGGCAAAGCCATGTGGCACATCCCAGTCTTGTTCTAAATTGGTTACATGGAAATATACTTCATCACCTACTCTTACACCTTCAATATTATCCGGAGCAAAGTGAGAACGGATTGAACTCATATAAACATGCACTTTATTACCTTCTCTTACCACTTTTGCATTGGCTTCACCTGCGGTTACATAAGGATGTTTGTTTTCTCCGATTTTGTAAATTTTCAACTGTCCGTTGTTTCTGATTACATCAGCTGGCGCAGATTGTGCGTAGTGAGGTTCACCAATAGTTGGGTAGTCTAAAATCAATTGCATCTTATCTCCACTGATATCATATAATTGTGCACTTTGAGCCAATTCAGGACCAGTAGGTAAATATCTGTCCTTGGTAATTTTATTGTAGGCAACTAAGTATTTTGGTGATGGCTTCTTGGTATTTCCACCAGGGATGCTTAAGTGACCAACAGAATAGTAAGTTGGCACACGATCAACAACAGTCAAGTCTTTAATGTTCCATTTAACTACTTCAGACGATACAAAGAAAGAGGTATAAGCATTTCCTTTACCATCAAACTCTGTATGCAAAGGTCCAAGACCTGGTTTCTTCACCTCACCATATAAAGCTGCATCATACTTAATTACAGGGATACCTTCGTAATCACCATCATATGATTTATCAGCAATTGCTTTCTGAATTTTGTCAAAGCTAAATACAGGAATTAAAGCAGCTAATTTACCAGAGCCAACAATGTACTCACCGGTAGGATCAACATCACAACCATGGGGAGATTTAGGGCATGGAATAAAATATACGATGTCTTTTAGTTCTTTTACATCCAACACCAATACTTCTTCCTCCATTTTTGAAGTAGCAGAATGGGTTGATTCGTTCCATTTGTTGTGTGCATATTTAGCTTTCACTTTTTTGCCTTTTCCGGCTTTGATGTATTCTTCTGCTTTTTTCCAGTTCACAGCCATAATAAAGTCCTTGTCTTTCTGAGAAGCATTCACTTCCAGTAAAGTACTTGCCTGTTCTGTATTATAGCAGCTAAAGAAGAACCATCCGTGCGACTTTCCTTTACCAGCTCTGGCAAGGTCAAAGTTTACACCTGGTGTTTTCAACTGGAAAGCCAGTTTCATTTCACCGGTTTCTTTAGCAACACTTACAAAGGAAATATGGCCTTTGAAATTCTTTTTATATGAATTAATAGGAACATCACCATTTTCATCATCAGAGGGCACACTGAAACGGGTACCTGCTACAATGTATTCAGAATTTTCTGTTCCGAATGGAGAACTATGGTTACCTGCAGAGTTAGGTAATTCAATAATTTCTGCAGTTTTAAAAGTTTTTAAATCAATTCTCGCCAAACGAGGGGTATTGTTACCATTGGCGAATACCCATTTACCATCAATTTCTCCATTGGTCTGGCTCATTTCAGTATGGTGTAAATCGTCCCATGGAACAAAACCATTGGATGTGTTCAACATAGGTTTGGTTTCTTCACTGTATCCCCATCCTTTTTCGGGGTCAACAGAGAAGACAGGGATGACTCTTAATAGTCTGCCACTGGGCAAACCATATACGCTCATCTGGCCACTGAAACCTCCTGATACAAAATTGTAGTATTCATCATATTTTCCAGGTGCTACATAAGCTTTGGCAGCAGCGTCTCCGCTAACGGCACTTCCTGAGTTTTTAGGCTTGCAGGAAAATAATGCTGTAGCTGCAAGAACAGCGGCAATTGTGGTGGATTGAATTAGTTTCATAGTTGTTTATTTTATTTGACGTCATCATTTTTGCGCATGAATTCCAGAATTTCTCTGGCATCAGTGTCTGTTAAGCTTTGATTAGGCATTCTCACCAGACAAAGCTCTAGTTGTGCCTGAACTTTTGGGTCTTTTTCTATCATAGGATCCGGGTTGGTAATAAAGTTCATAATCCAATAAGGAGTATGACGGGTTGTTACCCCTTTCCATCCTGGTCCAACCAGTCTTTCTTCAGTCATTTTATGACATGAGTTACATTTGGTTGCTGAAATAGATGCACCCTTTGCTGCCATGGCCTGATCTAATGGACCAACCGTAACATTGGAAGCGTCGAATTTACCTTCCCCTCTTTTAGGGTCGTAGTCAGAAGGAGAAGAAGCTGTGGCTGCCGGAGCCTCCTGGGCTGAACTGGCTGATGAATCAGCTTTCTGGCCACCACCTCCACAAGCAATAACTGCTAATGAACTAGCGGCTATTAGTAGAAAAGCAATTGGTTTGATATTCATAATGCTAAATTTTATGTAAAACTATTTAGAGTAAACCCGAACTTTTATGACTGTGGTCATACCCGTAAAAAAATTATAACTGCATATTCTTCTTATTTTGCGGTATGATCGCATTAATAACCATCACTGCAGACTGGCTACAGAAAATCATACAAGCCGATCAGGAATTGTTTCTTCTTTTGAATAAAGAGTATAACAATTCCTTTTTTGATGCGCTTTTTCCATGGTTCAGAGAAGGAAATACCTGGGTTCCCTTTTATCTCTTTCTGGTGGTATTTGCTATTTTGAACTTTGGTAAAAAGGCTTTTCCCTTCATTCTGTTTGCTGTTGTAACAATTGTTTTAACTGATCAGATTAGCAGTAGCCTGGTTAAACCTTTTTTTGAAAGACCCAGACCTTGCAGGGATCCTTTGCTCATGAATCAGATCAGGATGCTGTTAAATGGCTGTTCGGGTGGATATAGTTTCACTTCCTCTCACGCAACGAATCATTTTGGTTTTGCCATATATCTTTTTGTTACTATTGGCAGCCTGATAGGAAAATGGAGATATTTATTGTTGTTCTGGGCTGCAACAATTGCCTATGGTCAGGTATATGTTGGCGTTCATTATCCCTTAGACATTTTCTTTGGTGCTTTACTGGGCTCTTTAATTGGATGGATTACCGGATACTGGCACAATCGTACTGCCGGAAAAATTAGTCTGGCAGAAATGTATAAATCAATCTAAATGATCAGTAATCGTTTTTATTTTTCGGTTCTCTCTGCCTGTCTGCTGGTTTATTGTCTTGGGGCGGTTATGATCCCTCTGATGGATATTGATGCATCTCAGTATGCATCCATTAGCCGAGAGATATTGGAGCGGAATAGTTTTTTGCAAATATTCGATCAGGGACAGGATTATCTGGATAAACCACCTTTATTATTCTGGTTATCTGCTTTGTCAATGAAAATATTCGGGATTTACGATTGGGCTTACAGAATACCATCCATATTGGTTTTAGTGGCGGGGTTATATGCAACAGGAAAATTGGCAAGAATCTTTTATAATGAAGATATAGCACGCTTGAGTGTAATGGTACTTGCCAGTTCCCAGGCGCTTTTTTTAATCAGCCATGATATCAGAACCGATACCATGTTGATGGGCTGGGTAATATTATCCATCTGGCAGCTGGCAGAATGGTTCCGTTCTCAGCAATGGAAAAATTTCATTAGCGCTTTTGTTTTTATTGCCTGTGGTATGATGACCAAGGGCCCTGTTGCATTAATGGTTCCTGGGTTGGCTTTTGCTGCTCATTTTCTTGCACAGCGAAACTGGAAACAATTTTATCGCTGGGAATATTTGTTGGGAATTTTAATCATTGGCATATTGCTATTGCCAATGTGCATTGGTTTATATCAACAATACGATTTACAACCGGGTAAACTAATCAATGGAAGGTCGATTGATTCGGGATTGAAATTTTATTTCTGGACACAAAGCTTTGGGCGATATACGGGCGAGAATTTCTATAAGGAAATGGGACATTTTACCTTTCTGCTTGAAAACATGTTCTGGAGCTTTCTTCCCTGGATATTTATTTTTTTACTTGCATTAATAACAGGGGTGTGGAAATTTATCTTACAGCGTTTTAGAATTAGTGAACAGGAAGAACTGATCACTTTAGCCGGATTTGTATTGACTTATCTAGTATTGGCAAGAAGTCAGGCGCAATTACCACATTATATATTTGTTGTGTATCCTTTGGCAGCCATTCTCACTGCCAGATTTGTTTATGATTTTTTAGTGCTGAACCAATATCCTAAGTGGTTTAACCCTATGTTGTTTTGGCATGGGTTTATATTTTCCATTTTATGGATTGCTGCGGCAATCATCGTGGTTTTTGTTTTCCCGGGACAGTCATTTGTTTTTATTCTTTTGGCAATTTGCGGAGCTGCTTTATTTGTTTTGTCATTTAAAAAAATCAAGACAAATCGCATTCAATTTCTAAGGCCTTTTCTTGTCACGGGCATTGGGGTTAATCTTTTGTTGTCTACTGCATTCTATGCAAATTTGTTGAAATTTCAAATGGGAAATGATGCAGCGGCATTTATTGAGCAAAGCCAAATTAAAAAATCTGAGCTGAAGTTATACGGGATTCACAATAGCAACGCGCTTCATTTTTATGCCAATCATATTTTTCCATTTAAAGCATCTAAAAATGAATTTCTGCCTGCAGAAAAAGTATTGACAAGTAAGGATAGCCTCTCACAGTTTACTCATCTTTTTCCGGAGGCTAAAGTAATACATGAAGGCAACCAGTTTGCGGTATCCTTATTAACCCTGCCTTTTTTAAATCCGGCAACAAGAGAGAAGGAAACTCCCAGATACATTATCATCGATTTAGACGGGAAACCTTAGACTTGTGAATTTTGCTTAATTTTACCAAAATGACTGAGTTTTTTATAATTCTTTTCTTAATTATTCTGAACGGATTGTTCTCCATGGCAGAAATTGCCCTGGTGTCTGCCCGGAAAGCCCGATTGGAAGCCCAGGCTTCCAAGGGAGATGAAGATGCGGCTAAAGCATTGAAACTAGCCAATCATCCGGATACATTTCTATCTACTGTTCAAATAGGGATTACTTTAATTGGGGTTCTTACTGGTATTTTTTCCGGCGATAAATTCAAAGAACCTTTGGCAAACTGGCTCGCAGGCTTTCCTGCCTTGACCACTTACAGCAGTACTATTGCCACCACCATTATTGTAATTATTGTAACTTATTTATCCCTGGTGCTGGGAGAACTGGTTCCCAAAAGAATTGGTTTGAGCAATCCGGAAGGGATTGCCAAATCTGTTGCAGGGCCTATGCGATTTGCCGGTTGGGTCACTTTCCCTTTTATCTGGCTATTATCAAAGTCTTCTAATATCATTGTGAAGTTGATGCGGATCAAAGCCAATGAGAATCAGGTAACGGAAGAAGAAATCAAGGCAATTATCAGTGAGGGTACCGAGCAGGGGACAATTGAAGAGGCGGAACAGGAAATTATTGAAAGGGTATTTCATTTAAGTGACCGGAATATTACTTCTCTGATGACGCACAGAAGCGATATCGAATGGATAGAGGGAGACAAAAAAGTAGGAGAGGTAAGAAGGCTGCTGCAGGATATGATCCATTCTGTGTATCCCGTATGCGAAGACGATATTGATCATATTAAGGGAGTTGTATCTATTAAGGATTTATTTGCTGCAGATGCAGAAGCCACTATTTTTTCCATTATGAAACCAGCTATGTATGTGCCTGAAAATAATTCGGCGTATCAGGTATTGGAAAAATTCAAGCAAACAAAAATTCATCAGTGTTTTATTGTTGACGAATATGGCAGTGTGCAGGGGCTGATGACTTTGAACGATATTCTGGAAGCCATTGTTGGTGATATTCCGCAGGAAGAAGATGAAGCCTATGAAATTATTGAGAGAGCAGATGGCTCTTACCTGATTGATGCCCAGATTCCTTTCTATGACTTCCTGAGTAAGTTTGATAAAACAGAGTGGATGGAGAAATGGGAACAGGATTTCAATACCCTGGCCGGTTTTATCATTCATCATTTGGAGCGCATTCCTAAGACGGGTGAAACACTGGAATGGGAATCCTTTACCTTCGAAATTGTAGATATGGACAATCACCGGATTGACAAAGTCCTTGTTACGTCAAGCGAGCCACTGATTCCCAATGATTAAAAGCTGAACTGGGTGTTTTTTTGCGGGTAATCTAGTTTATAGCTTTTCTGAGTCCCCTTACTTTTTACATGAAAAAGATTAATCTGGCTGGTTTCGTAGTCATGAAGGATTGAACAATTGATATCTACGGTGTTCATTTCTTTTACTTGCTCCACTTCAAAGTAAGACCATACGCTTTCCCTTATAATTTCGTAACCAACATAGTTGAATTTTACCGGCTTCCCATTGATTTTGAGTTGTAAGGTTTTTCCAATATACTGACTGATTTGCTGATCTATAAAGGCTTTGTTGGCGGGTTTAATAATATCAATTGTAGCCGTTGATTGTTTTTGAAGCGTTTTTTCCAGATCGTCGGTAAAAATGCGAATGCTTATTTCAGCGGTAGCTTCTTTTTCGTTATGGTTGATTTCAATCACCGATACATAGAAAGGGTGTATAAATGCAAGGCTAGCCGTTAGCAGCCATTGAACAAAAATTGTAGCCATTGAACCAGTTTATTTACAGCAAATGTCGGTTTTAATTTATATTGCTGCTATGATTGATTTTGGACTTTTTTTCCAGATGGGGTATGAGCATATTGCTGATTTAAATGGAATTGACCATATCCTTTTTGTTGCTGCACTCTGTATCCGCTATCAGTTTGTCGATTGGAAAAAGCTACTTTGGCTGGTTACCGCATTTACCCTGGGGCATTCCATTACGCTTGCCTTGAGTGTGTTCAATATTGTTAATTATTCTGTTAACTGGATTGAATTTCTGATTCCGGTTACTATTGTAATTACCGCCATCAGCAATGTTTTCGTTAAGAAATTTGTGTACAAGGCCAAATTCCCGCTGATTTATTTTTTTGCTGCTTTTTTCGGATTAATTCACGGTTTGGGCTTTAGTAATTACCTGAAAAGCCTGCTAAGTAAAGAGGGGAATATCGTTCCGGAATTATTGGCCTTTAATCTGGGTCTGGAGGCAGGGCAGCTGGTAATCGTACTCGCTATTCTTTTTATTTCACTTATATTCGTTCAGCTTTTTAAAATAAACCGAAGGGAATATTTATTATATATTTCCGGAGGAATATTTGCCATCGCCTTGCAAATGGCATTAGAAAGATTACCCTTTTAATAAACCAACTCAATTATGAAAAAAGTTGCGCTGTTCATGGTAGTTGCCTTGTTTGCTTCCCGCACGCAGGCCCAAAACATCATGAACAATCCCACGTCTAATCATGGGAACAAATTTGAACAGTTAGGGACTATTTTGCCCACGCCTAACGAATACCGTACAGCCAGTGGGGCACCCGGTCCAAAGTACTGGCAGCAAAGAGCAGACTATGTTATTAAGGCAGAATTGGATGAAGCCAATTTGAAATTAAAGGGTACGGAAACCGTAACTTATTTCAATAACTCTCCGGATGTATTGACGTATTTGTGGTTACAGCTGGATGAAAATGAGCATAGTTCTAAGAACAATGCCAATTACCAGGATGCAACTTCAATGCCTCGTCAGCTGACCACCAGTCAGCTGGACAATATGGCCAACGCTAAGAGAGACAATGGTAACGGCCATATTATTTCTGCGCTAACTGATATTACAGGTAAGCCATTAAAATACACCATCAACAGAACCATGATGCGTGTTGATTTACCTGCTCCGCTTAAGCCTGGTCAGAAATTTGTTTTTAATGTGGCCTGGAGTTACAAAATCACCAACAGAATGGTAGAAGGAGGCAGAGGTGGTTATGAAACCCTGGAAGACGGCAATAATTTATTTACCATGGCACAGTGGTTTCCCCGCTTGTGCGTATACAGCGATTTTCAGGGATGGCAGAACCAACAGTTTACCGGAAGAGGAGAGTTTGCACTTGCATTCGGTAACTATGATGTTACCCTTACTGTTCCCGCAGATCATATTGTGTTAAGTACCGGCGTTTGTCAGAACTACGCACAGGTTTTATCGCCTGCGCAAATGGCCAGATGGAACCAGGCGCAGACTGCTAAAGAACCTGTTGAAATTGCCACTTTAGAAGAGGCAAAAGCCAAGGAAGGCTCTAAAAGCACTCAGAAAAAAACTTGGGTATACAAGGCAGAAAATGTAAGAGACTTTGCATGGACTGCCAGCCGCAGATATATTTGGGATGCCATGCCGGTTTATGTTGAAGGCAAAAAGATCATGTGCATGAGCGGATATCCTAAGGAGGCTTATGGTTTGTACAGAAAGTTTTCAACCAAGGTAGTGGCTCATACCATCAAGTCTTATTCTAAGTTTTCTATTCCTTATCCTTATCCGGTTGCACAAAGTATTGAAGCTTCCAATGGAATGGAATATCCAATGATCTGTTTTAATAATGGAAGAACCAATAAGGACGGCTCTTACAGCGAGCAAACCAAGGTTGGTATGATTGGGGTGATTGTTCACGAAGTAGGACATAATTTCTTCCCGATGATTGTAAACAGCGACGAGCGTCAGTGGAGCTGGATGGATGAAGGTATCAACAGTTTTGTTCAATACCTGACAGAAGAATTATTCGACAACAAGTATCCTTCGAGAGGTGGTCCTGCCTGGGGCATTGCCGGATACATGCGTTTGCCTAAAGAGCAGTTAGAGCCTATTATGACCAATAGTGAAAACATTGTTCTTTTCGGACCTAATGCGTACACTAAACCAGCTACCGGTTTGAACATTCTTCGTGAAACCATTATGGGCAGAGAATTATTTGACTATGCTTTTAAAGAATATGCACGCAGATGGGCATTCAAACATCCAACGCCTGCAGACTTCTTCCGTACAATGGAAGATGCCAGCGCTGAAGATCTGGACTGGTTCTGGAGAGGCTGGTTCTATGGTATTGACCCTGTCGATATAGCCATTGACACCGTAAAGCATGCAGTCATGAATCCTGATGCCAAACCCAATGCGTCTCAGGCTTCCACACAAACCATGCCTTTGGCTAAGCCTTTGTTTAGCGGGGCTGCAGCTTTTGATGATATTTCAAAGCAGCGAAACAGAAATGATAAAAGCATTATTTTCCTAACCGATGCGGATACCAGCTTAAGAGATTTCTACTGGAGATATACCCGTGGATTGGAGCCTTATGATTCACTAACCCGTGTACCTGTACCAAGTTTCCCTGCACCAACAGAATTGACTGCAGAAGAGAAAGCCAAGTACCAGGATGTGAACCTTTATGAAGTTACTTTTTCTAATAAGGGGGGATTGGTAATGCCGATTATTGTAGAGTTTACTTTTGAAGACGGAACCACTGAAATGGAAAAAATTCCTGCACAGATCTGGAGAAAAAATGAGCAAAAGGTAACCAAGTTGTTCATGACCACTAAAAAAGCCAAGCATATTAAGTTAGATCCAATGAGAGAAACTGCGGATATTAACGAAGGGAACAATGTATGGCCTAAAAACGGTGTTGCTCCTGAACCAAGCAAATTCAGTCTGTTCAAAAGTGCTGCCGGAAGAAGCCGCGGTCAGTCCAGTGGAGCGAATCCAATGCAAAACGCGATGCAGAAATCCAACTAATAGATAAGTTAAAACTATATACGTGCCACCTGATTAAATTCGGGTGGCATTTTGTATTTTAGCCTACGCTAATGCTATTCATAAAAAATATTGTATGAAGAAATTTTTGACGCTTGCTTTTACCATTTTAGCTGTGTATTCCACACAGGCGCAAAACATTATGAATAATCCCACATCTAACCATGGGAATAAGTTTGAGCAGTTGGGCACCATTTTGCCTACGCCTAATGAATACAGAACAGCCAGTGGAGCTCCGGGGCCTAAGTACTGGCAACAGCGGGCAGATTATATTATCAAAGCCACATTGGATGAGCCCAAGCTGAGCCTGACAGGAACGGAAACCATCACCTATTACAACAATTCTCCCGATGTATTAACTTATTTATGGTTGCAGCTCGATGAAAACCAGCATAGCACCGTTAATAATGCCAATTATCAGGATGCTTCCTTTTTGGAAAATGCTATCAGCACCAATCAGCTGGATAAGCTGGCTGCGGCAAAAACCGACAATGGTTATGGGCATAAGATTTCCAAATTGACCGATGCAATGGGTAAGCCATTGAAATACTTTATCAACAAAACGATGATGCGGGTTGAATTACCAGCCCCATTGAAACCCGGTCAGAAATTTGCTTTTAATGTAGACTGGAGTTACAAGATTTCCGACAGAATGACTTTTGCCGGAAGAGGTGGATATGAAATGCTGGAAGATGGAAATCATTTGTTTACTATGGCACAATGGTTTCCCCGTTTATGCGTGTACAGCGATTATCAGGGTTGGCAGAATCAGCAGTTTTCAGGAAGAGGAGAATTTGCATTGACTTTTGGCAACTATGATGTAACCTTAACCGTGCCTTCTGATCATATCGTACTAAGTACCGGCGTTTGTCAGAACTATGCACAGGTATTAACGCCTGCACAATTAAGTCGCTGGAATCAGGCGCAAACCAGCAAGGAGCCTATTGAAATTGCTACACTGGATGAAGCCAATCAAAGATCAACCGGTAAATCTGCCAAAACCAAAACATGGATATACAAGGCAGAGAACGTAAGAGATTTTGCCTGGACTTCTAGCCGCAGATATATCTGGGATGCCATGCCTGTTTATATAGAAGGAAAGAAAGTAATGTGCATGAGCGGCTATCCAAAGGAAGCTTATGGACTGTATCGTAAGTTCTCTACCAAAGCAGTAGCTCATACCATAAAAACCTATTCTAAGTTTTCTATTCCATATCCATATCCGGTAGCACAAAGTATTGAAGCTTCAAACGGAATGGAATATCCAATGATTTGTTTCAATAACGGAAGAACCAATAAAGACGGATCTTATGCGGAAGCTACCAAGTATGGTATGATTGGTGTAATTATACATGAAGTAGGACATAATTTCTTCCCCATGATTGTGAACAGCGATGAGCGCCAGTGGAGCTGGATGGATGAAGGGTTAAATACATTCGTTCAGTTTTTAACCGAAGAAGAGTGGGACAATAAATATCCCAGTCGTCGTGGACCAGCCCGACTAATTACAGATTACATGCGTTTGCCGAAAGACCAGCTGGAACCTATTATGACCAACAGCGACAATATTATTCAGTTTGGCCCGAATGCCTATGCTAAGCCCGCTACCGGTCTGAATATCTTAAGAGAGACCATCATGGGCAGGGAATTATTTGATTATGCATTTAAAGAGTATTCAAGAAGATGGGCATTTAAACATCCAACTCCTGCAGACTTATTCCGTACCATGGAAGATGCCAGTGCCGAAGATCTGGATTGGTTCTGGAGAGGCTGGTTCTATAGCATAGAGCCATGCGATATTGCCATTGAAGGAGTAAAGCATGCAGTGGTAAACAAACAGCCTGTAGCAGTTGCGCAAAGAAACGGAGCGCCGGCAATGCGTAATCTGGACAAGCCATTATTCAGTGGTGCTGCAGCTTTTGATGATATATCCAAGCAGCGGAACAGAAATGATAAGAGCATTATTTTTTATACCGATGCCGACACCAGTTTAAGAGATTTTTATTGGAGATATACCCGCGGTCTGGAACAATATGATTCCAGTTTTAAATATCCGGTGCCGGTAATGAATACTCCCGAACCTTTATCAGGGGATGCATTGGCGGCTTATGAATATGTTCATTTATATGAAATCAGTTTTGCAAATAAAGGAGGTCTTGTAATGCCAATCATCGTAGAATTCACTTTTGAAGATGGCAGTAAAGAAACCGAAAAAATCCCTGCACAAATCTGGAGAAAGAATGAACAGAAAGTAACCAAGCTGTTTATGACGCAAAAGAAAGCAGTATCCATTCAGTTGGATCCATTAAAAGAAACAGCTGATATTGATGAGTCTAATAACAGATGGCCGAACGGGGTAGTAGATGAACCATCGAAGTTTACGCTTTTCAAAGGTGGTGTGGGCAGAGGAAGGGGACAATCTTCCGGAATGAATCCAATGCAACATGCACAGCAAAAGAATTAATTAAACGAATCAATATAGATAATAATAACGCAACTTGTTTCCATTAATAAGTTGCGTTATTGCTTAAAAAACACACAATGAAAAAACTTGGGATAATTCTCTCTTTCATTTTAATGGGATTCAATGGCTTTACAGCTGAAGTAGATACATTGATGGTACCCAGTAAGTCCATGAATAAAAATATTCCTGCTGTCATTGTACTTCCTGCAGGTTACCAAAATGCAAAACAAAATTTTCCCGTTGTGTATTTATTACATGGGGCAGGGGGGAGCTATCGCAACTGGATTACGCGTGTGCCTCATATAAAAGCGCTGGCTGATCAATACCAGATGATGATAGTTTGTCCTGACGGAGCGGTAACCAGTTGGTATTTTGATAGTCCGGTTGATAGCAATTTCAGGTATGAAACTTTTGTGGCTAAGGAACTTCCGACTTATATTGATCAGCATTACAAAACTATCCCCAATAGAAAAGGTAGGGTGTTAACCGGACTTAGCATGGGAGGTCATGGTTCCTTGTTTTTAGGATTCAGACATGCAGAGGATTTTAGTGGAGCAGGGAGTATGAGCGGGGCATTACACGTAACAGTGATTCGACAGGGGTATGGGGTTGAGAAAATATTGGGAGATACACTGATCAATAAAAAATATTGGAACGACTGGAGTGTGTTGAATGCCATTGAGCAGAAACCTGCAGATTCACTGGCTATAATAATTGATTGTGGGATTGAGGACAGGGTTTTGCCCATGAACAGAGCTGTTCATGAAAAAATGCAGAAGCTAAAAATTGCACATGAGTATACAGAAAGACCAGGTAATCACGACTGGAAATACTGGGAAAATGCCATAGACTACCAGCTATTGTTTTTTAGTAAGCATTTCAAAAGAATGCTTGCGAACAAATAGGTTATTGGATATTTTTAGTAACCCAGCAAGCCTTTTAATGCATCTATTCTGAATTGAATAACTGGTTTCATTTTGGCTGGATGCCCTTGTAGTAAATAAGTGAAAGCCAATACTATGGCGGCACCTAATTTGAATAGGTATTCGCCTACTTTCAACCAATAACTTGATTGGCTGATTTCAAGGGTTCTGACTCTTTCTCCTCTTCCAATGCCACTGGCAACCCTGTACATGTATTCAGGGGTTAGCTTTTGGGTTTCTACCACATGTTCTACCATTACTTCAGGATGGTAATAAATGGTTCTGCCAATGGCTTTTAACTTGAGAAAAAATTCCTTACCCTCCCCGCCAATTCTAAGGGTGCCTTTTACACCGGGTAGTGCAGTATTAAATCCTTTTACCTGGTCAAAATCGGATTTTTTAATAATCATATTCGATTCCAGCGGGTATTTATTCGGACTGAATACACATACTTCTTTGCTGTAGTCAAAATTGCCTACAAGAGAGGAAACAAAATGGCTCATCCATTTGGGTTCTTCAGGAATATAGCGCGGGATGATTCTGCCACCTAATCCACCCGCATCCGGATGTGCTTTAAAAAACGCCAGTATCAGTGCCAGATAATCAGGCTTCGCAACGGCATCGTCGTCCATGAAACACAGGAGATTTCCTTTTGCGAGTGCGGCCCCTGTGTTACGGGCAAAGGATGCTCCCTGTTGTGTTTCATTGGTGTAATAAAACTGCCCGTTG
This sequence comes from Bacteroidota bacterium, assembly GCA_039805185.1. GTDB lineage: Bacteria > Bacteroidota > Bacteroidia > Chitinophagales > Chitinophagaceae > Sediminibacterium. The sequence continues at coordinate 88,473 of JBDLUU010000003.1, read as the reverse complement.
GTATGCTTTTCAATGAAGGCTTTGCATACCTTTTCTGTATCATCGGTTGAATTATTGTTCACCACAATAACTTCAAATTGATTCTTGCCAATTGTCTGGTTGTACAAACTGCCCAATGCTTCCGGAAGATATACGGCCCGGTTGTATGTACAAATGACGACTGATATTTCAGGCTGCAGTTGATTCATTTCGGTAAAGATAAAATGGATTCCTGAACTATATGGTCCCAATGATATTCTTTATAGAATTCAGCAGAAACGGTTTCTAGTTGCTTAATAGAGGCAGCAAACGCCTTCATGGTTTGGGCTAATTGATGCCAATCATTATCGGGTATACGGGTCAGTTGTTGATGTAAATTTTGGTCCGGTATTCCCTCTGCGCTTTTTTCAAATGCAATGACCGGCAAACCCGATGCCAGTGCATCAATGAGTTTGGTTTTTACTCCTGCACCTAAAGTAACCGGACAAATAAAACAATCAACCGCAGCATAATAAGCTTGCACATCACTTACAAATCCCTCGTATATCATCTCCGGACAATTGGAAATTTGCGCTAATAAATCCGGTTCAATCTGAACGCCACTGATAATGATTTTATAGGTAATTGAAGTTGTATTCAATTTCGGAATCAACGCTTGTATCATATCGGTAATGGCTTTCTTATTGGGGATATAATCCAATGTGCCATTAAAGTAAAATAAAACTGTTTGTTCCGGTAACAGGTGTTTTTTGAGTAGCTCCCTTTTTGAATCCGTTCTTTGCTCTTTGTGAATAGGTTCTTTCCGAAAAGTTCCAAAAGGGATTACACCTGTTTTGTGTATAGGTAGGCCCCAATTCGCTATGGCATATTCCCTGTCGGCTTCAGAAATGAAGAAGCTAAAATTGGCCAGTTGATGTACTTTTTTTTCATACCATTGATAGAATTTCCAGCCTTTTCTTCCCATGTCTTTAAATCGGATGAATTCAATATTGGCTGATTTGATAAGGAATTTTTTTCTTGTAAATAAGCGCAGTAAGAAACCCAGCCAGCCAAAATAACTATGGTCTATAACAATCCATTCTATTTCTTCTTTTCGGATCAGCTTAATCAAATCTGTTAATCGAAAAAGATTCTTCCATCCCTGCCAGTGATTAAATAAAATCGGAAAGAGAACTAAGTTGTTATCAACAATCTTGTCTGCCCCGAATAGGTTTTTATCCTCTACATTATTATCACCGGATACAGCCAAAACTACTTTTCCGTATTGGGAAAGTGATTGATAATAATGAACAATGTATTGCTGTCCACCCATATGGGCGGGAAAAACTTTAAAAGAAACAATGCCCAAAACCTTGGGTGCTCTCATCAGGCGTTCTTCGGTTTTCTGAAAGCACTTATTACTGCTCCCAGGAGCAACAACCAGATAATGGCAGAGGATCCCATTGCAGCTTTTAAGCCAACAGAATAGGAGGCTGGTTCAAATTTGAACTCAATATTGTGTTTCCCGGCAGGAACCTGAATACCTCTTAATACATAATTGGTTTGAAAGATTGGGGTCTCTTTACCGTCAACATATGCTTTCCATCCGGCATCGTAGAATACTTCACTGAAAACAGCAAACTGATTGGTTGAAGCATTGAAAGCATAACTCATCTGATCATTTTCTGCTTTTACCAGTTGGATGCTTCCAGTGCTATCATATTGAATGGCTCCGATAGCATTTTGATCTTTCTGATAAAGCACTGCCGTTTCTGAAGGGTTGAATGTACTTAATTCATCCATGATAGCGGAAGGCGTTTCTTTGAATCGCAGGGATTTAACCAACCAGGCAGCTCCCAGTGCTTCCGGATTCTGTTGTACGGTAGGCTGACCATTTTGTTGATCAGGTACAATAATATATTTCGTATTCAACATATTTAATACGGGCAAACAATCAGGGAATTTGTACAATTGTCGCTCAATCAAATCCTGATAAATACTCAGTTTGGCAGGATGGTATCCTCCAATGGATTTGTGGAAATAAGAACTGAGGGCACCACCGTTAAACGCATTGGAAATACCCTGAGAAACATTTAAGACCCTGTAGTATCCCGTATCTTTTAGTATTTGCTGGTCTGCAGGCGATGGGGTGAAATTGTTTTCATACTCAACTGCGTCCTGGTAATTGTTTTCGTTCAGGTATTTGGTGTTGATGCCAAATACATCAATCATAGCAAGCACACCCATTGCAATAATTGCATACAGCGGCTTGATTTTTTGTTTGATAACGGCAAATACAGCCAATGCTGCAATCAGGCAGAACATAAGCGTTCTCAGCATGTCATTCATAGCCAGCGTCTTTCTGTCTGATTGTAAGCCTTCTACAAAACTTTTTACCGGAGCTTCTAATTGAGCTCTCTGTGTTGCGTCCGGAATTTTCGAAATCTGATCCAACAGCATTTTATCTGTTGCGTTGCTGAAATCTGCAGTGATATAAACCAATGCAGCAATACCAAAAACACCGCCTACAACCCAAAGTCCTTTCTTGTATTTTTCCCAAAGCAATGCCGGGCTTGCTTCTTTTGTAATCGTATGTAAAGTTAACGCTGCCAGCATACTCATTAAGAAAGTAGGCACTACCAGTATCATACTGGGGGCTCTGAATTTATCATACATTGGCAGATACTTGAGCATGGCCACGTTGAAACCTTCCAGGTATTTTCCCCAGCTAAGCATCAGGGTAAACACCATGGCAGCGGCCATCCAATATGTATATTTCCTGTCAACCATTACCAATCCTAATAGGGCTAAAAAGCAGATGATGGCACCAGCATAAGGAGGCCCTGAAGTTCCGACACCGTCAATCCCTCCCCAGTAAAATTGCAAATAACCCTGCAATTGTTGCCCCAGTTCCGCAGGCATACTCTGGAGGGCTGCAATGGCAGCTGATTTTTCCTGCGCCAGTTCCAGTTGATTGCTGCTTCCTCCGTAAAATCTGGGGAACATCATAACCAATGGCTCTGTTTTGTAAACACTGTAACTGAGCGCATAATCCTTACTTAATCCGGTCTTGGTAACGTTGGTGGTACTATCAGCGAGTATACTCCCTCCGCGAATGGATTTTTTGGCGTACTCATAGGTCGTAATCAGTGTTACGGCATTTACCATAATACCCAGCGCAGCAGCGGTTAAAGCCAGACCTGCAGATTTCAATAAGTGAGAAGTTTCTTTTTCCTTAATGCATTTAATAGCAAAGGCAACACTCATGAACAGAATGATGATAAAACCATAATAGGTAATCTGCAGGTGATTGGCACCCAGCAGCAATGCAGTGAACAGTGCTGTTAATGCGGTACCTGCAATGTATTTTTTATTGTAGATTAAAATTAATGAGGCAATGATGGCAGGTAAATAGGCAATGGCATTCATTTTAGTATCGTGCCCTGCTGCCAGAATAATGGGGTTATAAGTAGCATAGGTATATCCCAATGCACTGATGATTCCGATATAGGCATTGATGCTTAAAACCTGCGTAAGAAAATAAAAGCAAAGGCAGGCCAGGAAAAATACGCCCACTGGTTTAGGCAGTCCTACTAAAAATATATCGCCCAGATACCCAACAGAAATGGGGTTTTCACTGATGCCTGTAATTTGATAGGCAGGCATTCCGCTGAACATGCCATTACTCCATAATGGGAAATGCCCTGTTTTCTCCTTTGACTGAAAGGAATTCTGAGCCATCCCTTTCCACTGGGTAACATCATGCTGCTGCAAAACCTTTCCTTCCAGGGAAGGTTTACAATAAATAAGCGCCACAACAAAGAAAATCACCACCGCCAGCGCATGCGGCATTATCGCTTTCCAATTGATCCTGTTCATAGCTCTAAAAATATGCAACAAACCTAATAACTTTATGCCATGAGACCACTTTTATTTGCCTCCAGAATGGCTTTTATCTGCAATATTTTGTTTTTATTATGTCTGGTAATTCAACGTACACATGATTTTCTTCCCAATAAGGAAATCAGTGCTTTGGTGCTGTTATTGGGATGGGTGGTTGCGCCTGTGCAGAACATGGTTGCGAACTTCTGGTACGGATTGGTGTTATTGAGTAAGTCGTCCATTAGAATACCTAACTGGATAGCTATTTTTAATGCAATCCTTTTACTGATTCAGTTTTTTGTATACTTTATTCTGCCATCGTGATCAATAAAATTTTAAACGATAAGCCTACTAAATTATTCCTTGGAATAACTGCATTTTTTGTTGCCAATGCCCTGATTGCAGAGTGCATCGGGGGTAAGATTTTTTCATTGGAGAAATTGCTGGGTATACCAGCTTTTAATTTCACCATACTGGGACAATCAGGCCTGGCTTTTAACCTGACCTGCGGGGTTTTGCTCTGGCCGCTGGAATTTGTGATTACGGATATTGTTAATGAATATTATGGACCCAAATCGGTCAGAAGGATAAGTTACACCGCCGTGGTGCTTATTTTGTATGCATTCATTATGTTTTATGCAGCAATGGAAATACCTCCTGCAGACTTCTGGATTTTATCAGGTGTAGATAAAGGGGTAACCAATATGCAATCTGCTTTTGGTAGCATTTTCGGGCAAGGAATGTGGATCATTATGGGCAGCCTAACTGCTTTTTTATTAAGTCAGATTGTTGACGTAACCGTCTTTCATAAGATTAAAAAAGCCACGGGAGAAAAATGGGTATGGTTAAGGGCAACGGGTTCAACCATGGTGTCTCAGATGGTAGACAGTTTTGTGGTTTTGTTTATCGCCTTTAAAATCGGAAACGGCTGGAGCTGGCAGCTGGTGCTGGCGATTGCAGTAGTTAACTATCTCTATAAGTTTACTATGGCAATTCTTTTGACTCCGCTTATTTATTTTCTTGAGCAGAAAATTGAAAATTACCTGGGGAAAGAACAGGCAATTAAAATGAAAAGAGAAGCAATGGGGATCTCCAATGAGTAATACAGTTTAGGCAATGGTACTGTTTCTGATCTGATCAAGATGCTCTATGATATAATCATAATGCGCTTTTTCCTGTTTCTTCTGCTCGTATCTGTGACGAACGAGAACGCTGATTCCATAAACTACATAAGCTGCCTGAACATATATCAGCAATTTGTAAATACCTATCACTAAGCTGTTGTAATAATTCCACTTTTTGTAAGCAGGCAATTCTCCCATATAATATTTCATTTCAGGTTGATGGGAAGCGCATAGGTATAAATCAGTAAAATGGTGCTGATTAACAGGCAGGTAAAGAAAACATGTGCCCAGGAAGCAAAAAAACTTCGTTGTTCAAGATCCCTTAAAACGGAATGCATCATAAACGGAACAATAACAGTCACCAGCAGCATACCTACAATAGACGGGAAGTTCAGTATGTAGTAATTTTCATCTACAAACAGAATAGCTACGTCGCTATACGCGGCATAGTTGGCAATCATGCCAAATACGATAGGCACCGCCCAGAGCAGATTCTCTGCACGGATGAGACGTGTTGTCATAGGGTTTAACTACGGGTACAGGGTAAAAATATATCAATAAATCAAGACTTAATTGCAATTTTGCTCAATTCTGAGCTTATATGGTTTAAAATACCAACACCTTTGTACGATTATGACCCCAAAAAGAGCACAAAAGATAGAATCGGTAATTAAAATGAGGCAATCCGGCCTTACGATTGTGATGGAGAATGTACACGATCCCCATAATATTTATGCCGCCATGAGAACCTGTGATGCTGTGGGTATACAGGATATTTATGTATTAAATACTGAATTGCCCCGTTCCGGATATTTCGGAATTAAAAGCAGCAGCAGTGCCAACAAGTGGCTGACTGTGCATCGGTTTGATAATGTAGCCCTATGTTTTGAGGCTTTGCGTAAGGAATACGATTTTATTTATACAACTTATTTGGGCGAGGCAAGTGCCTCTTTATATGAAATAGATTTCACCAAAAAAGTAGCACTGGTTTTTGGGAATGAACACAATGGCGTATCGGAAGAAGCAAGGAATCTGGCAGATGGTAATTTTGTGATTCCTCAGGTAGGAATGATTCCCAGCTTAAACATATCCGTTGCCTGTGCTGTTTCTATTTATGAAGCTTACAGACAAAGAAAACAGGCAGGATTCTATGATCAGAATGCTACCGCTCATCCGAATGCAGACAGCATTCGTGAAATCTGGTCAAGTTATTCTGCAGATTGATTTTCTTCCTTTTTTCTCTGGGCAGCTTTTTGTGTCAGATAGGTTATGCTCACATTTAATTCAAATCCAATGAGTAAAATCAATGAATTGAAATACGCAAGAATCATCAGGATCATTACCGTTCCGATAGAACCGTAAACCTTGTTGTAGCTTCCGAAATTATTTACCCAATACGAAAAGATTAAAGTGGTGCCAACAATTAAGGATGTTGCCAGAAGGGAACCCGGTGAAACCAGTTTCCATCTAATTTTAACAGAAGGAGCGTATTTGTAAATAAAGGCAATGCTATAAAAAAACAGCGCCAGTATTACCAGCCAGCGGATACTATTTAACCAGGGGTATGCAGATTTTTTAAGTCCGAAAAGTTTACCGATTAAATAGGTAAGCTGTGCCTGTCCTAGCAAAATCAATGTGGAAGCAATCAGTAAAATGATAATCAGGGTGGTTAGCTGAATAGCTTTCCATCGCTGGTGCAGAAAAAAACGTTTGTGTTCCATAATTGAACGATCGAATGTCAGAATCAGCGACATCATTGCATTGGAAGCATAGTATACTACTAAAAGAAAACCAAAAGAGAAAACCCCAATACTTCTTTGCATCAAATCGTCAAAAATATTTTCAATAAAACGATATGTATTAGAGTTGGGACTAATGTCTTTAAATAAAGCAAGAATCTGTGGTTTAATATTCAGAAAGTCAGGAAAATAGGGGAGTATGGAAAAAAGAAATAAAATGGTTGCAGGTAATGCCATGATCAGATTAAACGAGATGGCAGCTGCTCTTTCATTCAAACCAATTTTATTAACCTGCTTGATGAAAAAAATAATGACATCATAAAGTGGTATGCCTTGAAATCCAGGTATAATAAAGGTTTTGCTCTTCTTGATCAGAAAGGCAATTGGGGGCCAGCTTATTATGATTCTTTCAAGCTTTGTCATTATTTTCCAGTTCTCTTTTTCTCCATGTACTCGTCTAATTTTTTCTGATATTCATTTGCGTAACGATTATGTTCTTCATAATTGTCGCTGAAATGATGATAGCCACTGAAATCACTTTTGGCCACAAAATAAATATAGCTGGTTTTAGGCGCGTCCAACACGATATCAATTGTTTTCGACGACGGAGTACAAATGGGTCCCGGAGGAAGCCCCTTTACTCTGTATGTGTTGTAGGGAGATGGATTGCTAAGATACTTTTCGTAAATACGCGTAATGCTAAAATCATTCATCGCATATTTGATGGTAGGGCAGGCTTGTAAAGGCATTTGTTTGGCGAGCCTGTTGATATAGACACTGGCAATTTTGTACTTGTCTTCTGTATAGTTGGTTTCTTCATCAACAATGGAAGCCAAAATGTAAACCTGTTCGGGACTCAATCCCAGGGATTCCGCTTTTTGCAATCTGTTGTTTTTTAACCAGAATTTGGTTGCTGCAGCCTGCAGTTTCTGAAGAATAACCGGCATGGTTGCATCTGCATAAAAATGATAGGTGTCGGGTATAATTTTTGTAAACAAAAGTGTGGTATCCAGTCCCAGGGTACCTAATGAATCTGCAGATTGTAAAAATTGGATTACTTCCAGTGAATCTGTAAAAAATTGTTTGCTGATTAATCTGGCCAATTCGGGTTTGGTCCTTACTCTGTTAATCACCAGTTTTACTTCGGCCAGTCTGCCGTTTTTTAGCATTCTAACAATTTCTACAATGCTTTGCCCTTTTTTTATTTCGTATCGGCCAGGCTTCATCTTATCCCAGATATTAAAAGGGGCTCCGGCAATACCTAACAAAGAATTAAATCTGAGAATTCCGGCTTCTTCAAAAGCAGTCAGCACGGCAGACTTCTGAGTCTGATCCTTATAAATGGTAACCATTCTAGTTTTTTCTTCGAAACGGGTAGCGGGCAAAAAGAAAAGAGCAGTAAACCCTAAACAAATGATAGCGACGAGACTAACAACTATAATAACCCATTTTTTTGAAGGGGCACTTTTTTTTGAAGGGGCACTTTTTTTTGAAGCAGTTTTTTTTCTTGCCATAAGGTAAATTAAATAAAAAACCCTGTCATTGAAAAGACAGGGTTTAAATTATATTGAAAACAAATTTATTTCTTGCTGCTGTCTGTTTTAGCAGGCAAAGTAGCTGCAGGTGCAGCTTGGTTATTTGCTGGAGCAGGAGCGGTAGTAGTTGTATTGATTTTCTGTAATACATCTGTATTCACATCGTTACTGCCTCCTTTAAGGAATAAAGTAGAGAATAAAGCCAAAACAGCAATAATGCCTGCGAAAATCCATGTGCCTTTTTCTAAAACGTCGGTAGTTTGTTTAACTCCCATCAATTGATTGCTGATGCCGCCAACGTTACCAGCAAGGCCACCTCCCTTAGGATTCTGGATTAAAACCATAAAACCAAGACCAACCGCAGCAACCACAATCAGAACCAAAAACAGATAAATCATTTTAAATACCTTTTAATTGTTGAATTTTGTCTGCAAAATAAGCGGTTTTTTCAGGATTTGAGAAACTTAATTTGATATATAGCTGAATTGCCTTGTCTATCTGACCCTGTTTGGCCAGTACCTCAGCCATCGTTTCTGTCAGAATCTCCTTTGATTCATTGGAAATCAGCGCTGTTTCTGCCACTTTTTTCTCCTGTTCAGTAGAAACCCCAAGGTCATCCGGATTGGGATGATGGTTTTTCATGTCCTTCAGCCAATCGGTAAAACGTCTGAGTTTAGTGGTCAGTTTATCCTGCGGAATTTTACTCAGATCAATTTGAATACCCTGAGAAGCAAAATAATCAATGGTATGCAGTTTATCCTGAACAGGCTCAATGTTTAATTCTGTATCCTTTTCTATGGGCTTTTTAAACTCCGCCAACTGGTTCGACAAGATACTGGCAATTTTTGCATCACTTTTATCCTGATCGGGGTGCTGCGTTCTGCTACTGTATTCTTCTTCGCTGTATTCCTGTTCAGGTAGAAGCGAGGCCGGGGGATCGGGAACCGCAGCTGTAACAGGGGGTTCTGCAGGCTGATCAGCCTGATTCAGTGCGCTGAATACCGGGTCAAATATTTCTTGGGCAGGAACATCCGACAAAGTATAATCGACTGGTTCAGACGGTGTGTTTTCCCTGATAACCGGAATGAGGGTACCTGGTTTATCCAATGCTTCAAAACGCTTTATTAATTCTCTGACAGATTCAATAGTTGGTATAGAAATATCCGGATTCGGTAGTTCAGGGGCAACAAATGATTTTTCTGCGTCTTCCAACCTGTCTTCAATCTTAGGCAGATTAATCTTTTCATCCCATTCTAGATCTTTTTGTCTGATAGATCTTAACAGCGCAATATCAAGCTCCTGCTTCGGTGCCTGATCTATTCCAGGATCCTTCAGTGCTTCCAGTTGAAACTGAAGCCAGTGGGGATTGGTAAAATAAAGGGCAGTCCTCATGGCCTGAGAACCCACCAATGGGTGATCTTCTTTCTTTAGCTTGGCTGCAAACAGGTATTGGCCGGGAGAAAAAAATGGATATTCATGCACCAACTTTTCTATTACTTCCATTTTAGTGGAGGATAAATCGGCATTTCCGGTCAAGTGCATCAGTGCTTTTTCCTGCGTAAGTTTCATAAAGAATAAAGATACAAATCTATAGATTACCAGTTATTAAATATTCGGTTGAAGATTTCATCCGTGATATTCCGAATCACTTCGTCGAGCAACTGACCCTCTGCCTGTTGTAAAGTTAAATTGGCGGAAAAGTCGAAGCTCCTGGTAACATCAAATTCCTCTACTTTATTCTCAAGGGTTTTCCTTAGAATGATATGAACCGTTACTGTTAAACGGTTGGTGCTGGCCTGTTGTGCAGATACACCAACTGTTTGACTGGGGTCGTAATTGGTAATACTACCGTTAATTACATAATCAGCATCATCATTGTTGGTTCTTGTTAGCTTGGTCTGACTGGTAATCTTGGCTTGTAGTTTATCTGTTAATTTAGGACTCAACTGTGGATTCACATAACGCGCCCTGTTATCAATAAAACCAATCTTCACTGTCTTTACATTAGCAGGAATAACTGCATCATTGAATTTATAAACAAAGCAGCCCTGTAATAAAGGGACGATGCAGGCTATTCCGGTAAAAAAACAATGCTTCAATTTATTCGTCAATGTCATATTCTTTCAGTTTTCTGTATAAGGTTCTTTCACTGATGCCCAGGTCTATAGAAGCATCCTTGCGTTTACCCCTGTGTTTTTTCAGGGCTTTCACAATCAGCTCTTTTTCCTTGTCCATAATGTTTAGTGATTCTTCTATTTCTTCATGCATCTGAATAGCATCGTCGTGCAGAATAACAGGAGAGGAGGTAACTGAATGCTGCGCAGGTAATAAGTTATTGCCTGAACCAACAGGGGCATTGCCGGTATTTACTGCATTGATAATCGGGACTTCATTTACGGCAGGTGAATAATCGTTTAAAATAGATTCTTTGGTAAAAGAAGCCGCAGCTCCAGCCAATGAAGGATTCTGCAATATTTCAACAAACATCTTTTTCAATTCCGTCACATCTTTTTTCATGTCGAAGAAGAGTTTGTATAGAATTTCCCTTTCATTGGCAAACTCTCCGGATGTAGGTGCTCCTGCAATCATCGGCATTCTGTTTTCTTTTTTATCCGGAAGAAATAGGCTCAATTCTCTTGCATTCACCATATTCGACTGACTTAGTACAGATATTTGCTCTGCAATATTTTTCAGTTCCCGGATATTGCCGGGCCATGGATAATTGATGAGCATTTGCTTGGCATCCTCATCCAGCTGAACCGGAGTGGTTTTATATCTTTCTGCAAAATCAACGGCAAATTTTCGAAATAGTAGCAGAATATCTTCTTTTCGGTCTCTTAGTGAAGATACCCGAATGGGAACGGTGCTTAAGCGGTAATATAAATCTTCCCTGAATTTTCCTTTCTGTGTAAAATCCAGTAATTCTCTGTTGGTTGCAGCAATTACCCTTACATCTGTTTTCTGAACTTTGGAGCTACCTACTCTGATGAACTCGCCGCTTTCCAGTACACGAAGCAATCTTGCCTGTGTGCCCAGGGGCATTTCCCCAATTTCATCCATGAACAGAGTGCCACCATTTACTGTTTCAAAATAACCTTTTCTGCTATCAACGGCTCCGGTAAAAGCCCCTTTCTCATGTCCGAACAATTCCGAATCAATGGTGCCTTCCGGTATGGCTCCACAGTTCACAGCAATAAACGGGTTATGTTTACGGGAAGAAAGCGAGTGGATGATTTGAGAAAAAACTTCCTTACCCACCCCACTTTCTCCAACGATTAAAACAGTTAAATCGGTAGCAGCTACCTGCACTGCCGTATTCAATGCATGATTCAGTGCAGTGGAATTGCCAATGATGCCAAATCGATTTTTTATACTTTGTAAATCCATTTATATTGGTTTATGGATGATCAACAATTTTGCCCAATAAGGTTGCCCTTGTGCAGTCTGTAATCTTAACCCATACATAGTCGCCTGGTTTTTGCAAACTACTTGATTTAGGGAAAACAGTAATTTTATTCTGACTGGTTCTTCCAGTCCAGTCACGGCTATCTCTTTTGGAATCTGCTTCAATCAATACCTTAAATGTTTTCCCAATATCACGTTGATTGTTTCTGGTAGAGAGTTCTCCTTGCTTGTCTACAATTTCCTGCAACCTTCTTTTCTTTACCTCCAGCGGAATATCGTCTTTGAATCTTCTGGCAGCCAGGGTTCCCGGGCGCTCACTGTAGAAATACATATAACTCATGTCAAAACCACAATAGTCCATCAGACTTAAAGTGTCCAGGTGATCTTCTTCTGTTTCAGTGCAGAATCCGGCAATCATATCCGAGGTAATTCCACAGTCTGGTAATAGTTCTCTGATCCTGTCTACTTTGGCCAGGTACCATTCCCTTGAATAGGTTCTGTTCATCAACTGAAGTAGTCTGGTACTGCCGCTTTGAACAGGTAAGTGAATGCACTTGCAAATATTTTCATATTTGGCCATCGTCATCAATACATCATCTGTAATGTCTTTGGGATGCGAAGTACTAAATCGAATTCTTAAATCAGGGCTAACAAGGGCCGACATTTCAAGCAGATTGGCAAATGTGACCATTTGTTTTGTTGCTTCATCCTCCCAATAGTAGCTGTCTACATTCTGACCCAATAAAGTCACTTCTTTGTATCCGTTGTCTACCAGTTGTTGTATTTCCTGTATAATGGAGTACGCCGATCTGCTTCTTTCTCTTCCCCGTGTAAAAGGCACCACACAGAAACTACACATATTGTTGCATCCCCTGGTAATGGAAACAAATGCAGTAATGCCATTGCTGTTTAAGCGGACAGGAGAGATGTCTCCGTAAGTTTCGTCTCTGCTCAGCAATACATTTACACCCTTTTGTCCGGAAGAAGCTTCTTCAATTAATGCCGGAAGCGAGCGGTAAGCATCCGGACCAATGACAAGATCAACCAGTTTTTCCTGTTCCAGTAATTGCGATTTCAGTCTTTCTGCCATGCATCCCAATACGCCAATCAACATACCCGGACGGGTTTGTTTTACTTTTCTGAATTCGGTCAGTCTTTTTCTGATGGTTTGTTCTGCTTTTTCTCTAATGGAGCAGGTGTTGATTAAAACCAGATCGGCCATTTCAAACTGAGGTGTAGCACTGAACTGGTTTTCCTGAAGGATGGCAGCCACTACTTCACTGTCCGAAAAGTTCATGGCACAGCCATAACTTTCTATATAAAACTTTTTCTGAAATTCAGCAGGAGATTCAGCGGCCTGAAATGCTTCCCCCTGTCTGGATTCATCGTGTTTTTTATTCATTAATTCCGCCAGTTCCATTCTTTGTTAATTAAGTTACAAATGTACAATTATTCCCTTGTTTATGCCAGTTTGTCAGCGTTAAATCCTCTAAAATAGTAGGGGTTTATTATATTTGAGACAGAAATAAGCGCACATGAGAATTTTTTTCCTGTGGTTAACCCTTATGTTAACAACCGGATTTATTGTGAGAGGGCAGGACAATGTGGTTCAGGCTTTAAAACGAGAGATCAATCGAACAATAAAAAAGGATAATGACACAACAGGCTGGAAATGGAAAAGGGGGGGGCTATTCAGTTTCAATCTTGCTCAGGGTTCATTGAGTAACTGGGCAGCTGGTGGCGATAATTTCTCCCTTTCAGCCAATGGCTACATGAACTATTTTATCCTTTACAAACAGAAGCGACATTTCTGGGACAATTCAGTAGATATTAATCTGGGATATATACAGAGTACCAGCCTAGGTAGTAGAAAAAACGATGACCGTATTGACTATTTAAGTAAGTATGGTTATAAGATGGATTCTTCCGGAAAATGGTATGTGTCTACCCTGATTAATTTCAGGTCACAGTTTTTTGATGGGTATACCTTTAATAACAATATCCCAACTTTTACTTCCTCATTACTTTCACCGGCATATATCATTCTGTCTGCGGGTTTTGATTACAAGCCTGATCAATATTTGTCTGTGTTTATTTCCCCTATAACATCCAGATTGATTGTATTGGCCAACAAAGCGCTCTCTCAGCGCGGAGGGTATGGTGTACCACCAGGGGCGGGATCCTTTAATCAGATTGGTGCTTTCATTACGCTTAATTACAGTAATGAAATTGCCAAGAATATCACTTACAAGGGTAAGATGGATTTATTCTCCAATTATCAGAACCGACCTCAGAATGTCGATCTTTTTTTGACGAATCTATTTTCGTTCAAGATTAATAAATTCTTTTCGGCAACCTATAGTCTCGACTTAATATATGATGATGATGTACGACTTTTTGGTCCTTCCAAACTGTCTCCGGGATTACAAACCAAAAGCCTGATTGGCATTGGCTTTCTAAAGCCACTTAACACAAAGAAAAGCTAAGAAATATTCCACAAAACCACGGCATTAACCTTGGTTATCGGCTGATTACTTTAAGTAAATTTTTTATTTTATTTGCCTTGTGGGTAAGGTCCTGGTAGTCTTTATGCATAACGGTTACATGACCCATTTTTCTGCCGGGCTTGGTAATTTTTTTTCCATAAAGATGCACGAATGCATTTACAATTTTCAATACCTCTTCCAGACCTTCATAAACGGCATTTCCACTATGACCATCTGATCCGATAATATTGATAATGGCTGCCGGCAAGATAGCATCTGTGTTTCCCAGTGGATATTGTAGCATAATTCGCCAAAGCATATCGTATTGACTGCTGTAATTGGCTTCAATAGTGTGGTGACCGCTATTATGAACACGGGGTGCTGTTTCATTTACCCAAACCTCATCTTTATCGTCAATAAACATTTCAATGGCAAATAATCCAGGGCTATTCAATGCTTTTACCAGTTTGATTGCAACGGCTTCTACAACCCAAAGCACTTTTTCCGGAATCAGTGCCGGACTTACCTGGTAATCCAATAGGTTCAGTACAGGATTCACCATCATTTCAGAAGCAGGGAATAAAGCTGTTTCCCCTTTATCGTTCATGGCAACAATCATGGCAATCTCTTTCTTAATCCGAACTTTTTTCTCCAAAACACTGGGTGCATCAAAAGCTTTATCAGCATCATACTGGTCGTTGATGATCTGTACGCCTTTTCCGTCGTAGCCTCCTTCCCCAATTTTATGAACCGCTGGCAGAAAATCCAGATGATCCATTACTTCTGATTTTGAATGGGTTATCCTAAACTCGGGACTGGGTATCCCATTGGCTTTATAAAATTCCTTCTGGACTATTTTATTCTTTATAATCCGGATGGCAGATGGGTGAGGATATACTTTAACACCTTCATCCTGTAATTTTTCCAATGCATCTACATTCACCGCTTCAATTTCAATCGTAATGGCATCAAGCCCTTTCCCAAATTGATATACGGTATCAAAATCGGTTATATCACCTTTTGTAAAATGATGACAAAGATGCGCTGCCGGACAATGTTCATCGTTTTCCAAAACATGGGTTTCAACGGTATAATTGGCAGCTGCCTGCAATAACATCCGGCCTAACTGGCCACCTCCCAGAATTCCAACTTTCATAAAGGCAAAGATAGTTAAATTTGCAGGTATGTTACCCGATTATCCCCATAAGCGATTCAGCGATTTACGCGTTGCCTATAATCTGCTGATACAAGCTTTAACTATCAGTCATTGACGTAATTTTCGGAATGTATTAAATGATATAGTCTGTCTCATTTAATGTAGCCTTTTTCTTTTGGGGACTATTTTTCTAAAAAATTATTCTTTAATATAATATCGATTGTATGAATATTACATCTGCTATGCCGGCAAACCATGAAGTTAAACAAGGGGATTTTTTGCCTTTGCACGGTACCGATTTTGTTGAATTTTATGTTGGGAACGCCAAGCAGGCTGCCCATTTTTATAAAACAGCTTTCGGATTTCAGAGTCTGGCTTATGCAGGACCTGAGACAGGTATCAAAGACAAAGCCAGCTATGTAGTCAGACAAAATAAACTGACTTTTGTCTTTACCACTCCTTTGCGTGCCAATAATCCGATTGCCGATCATATCTATAAACATGGTGATGGAGTGAAGCACCTGGCGTTAATGGTAGATGATGCTGCAGATGCTTGGTTTCAAACCACCAGCAGAGGAGCCGTATCGGCCATAGAGCCAGTAAAGTACAGTGATGAGAGCGGGGAGGCGGTAGTAAGTGGTATCCATACCTATGGTGATACCATTCACTTGTTTATTGAGAGAAAAAACTATAATGGTGTTTTCTTGCCTGGTTATGTTGCCTGGAAATCCAACTATAATCCCGGCAGTACAGGGCTTCTGTATGTTGATCATTGCGTAGGAAACGTTGGCTGGAATCAAATGAATAAATGGGTAGCTTTTTATGAAAACGTACTTGGGTTTAAAAATATTTTGAGTTTTGATGACAATGATATTTCTACTGAATATTCTGCCCTGATGAGCAAGGTAATGAGTAATGGGAATGGATTTGTGAAATTCCCTATTAACGAACCAGCTGAAGGAAAGAAAAAGTCGCAGGTAGAAGAATACCTTGATTTTTATGACGGAGAAGGATGCCAGCACGTAGCATTGGCCACCAATGATATTGTAGCAACCGTATCAGAGTTGCAGAAGCGGGGAATAGAGTTTTTAAAAGTACCTGCTTCTTATTATGATGAATTATTGGAAAGAGTTGGTAAAATTGACGAAGACATTGCTCCATTAAAAGAGCTGGGTATTCTGGTCGACAGAGATGATGAAGGCTACTTGTTACAGATTTTTAGTAAGCCGGTAGAAGACAGACCTACTTTATTCTTCGAAATTATTCAGCGTAAGGGAGCCAAAAGTTTCGGCAAAGGAAATTTCAAGGCATTATTTGAAGCATTGGAAAGAGAACAGGATTTAAGAGGAAACTTGTAATACTGAAAAGAGGAGCTGTAATGGCTCCTCTTTTTTGTTTTAAACATCATTTAAGCAGCCTTATATTGCTCAACAGCCAATGCAATAGCTTTACAGGAAGAATAGATTTCCCTGTTTAAATTGAATAAGGTTGAAATGTCTTTTTCTTTCAGGCTATTCTGTCCTGCATGAAAGTAATAATGTTCTATTCTGTCATTGAATCCCTTTCTGATTTCCTCAGTTAATTCGTTCAGTTTCAATGCAGTGTTATTCTCGGTTTCCTGAAGTAAGGATTGATGTAGTTCTGTATAAAAAATATTCAGTGATGCCTGTAATTCATGGAACATCTCGTACTTAACCTCATTGGTAGAATTGCTAAAATCCGTTTTATCTGCATATATGTCCTTCATACTCTTGCAGGAATACATGGCATTTCTTAAGGATTCCATGAGCTGGTTAATGGATTTCATTTCTTCGGTTTCTCTTAATTGAGGTATTGTTTTGGCATAATATGCCAGTATCTCACCTTCTGTTTCTTTCAATAACTGATAAGATTCCATAAGTGGCAGTTCATTTTGAAAGGGCTGAATCCAGGCCGGTTTCAAATGAAAACTTCCTAGATTAAAAGCAATGGCTTTGTATAGATAAGATTCAACTTCCCTTTTCATCATATCAGTTACCGTTGAAGGTATTTCAATACTGGCATTTTGCAGGAAACTGGTATATGTTTTATTAATTTCTTTAAACTGTTTGTCGAGAAAATCACCAAAAGGATTCAAGAAAAAATAAATAACGATTACGCCCGCAATATTGATGAATGTTTGAAATGCAACCAGAATTAGCACTGGGTCTTTGATACCTGCTTTTGCGATTATGTTGATAATAGGTTGTATAAAAATAAATCCAGCTGCAGAGCTGAATACATTGAACAAGCTGTTACCTAAAGCAACTCTTTTTTTAGCAGCATTCCCTCCAATCGCGCCCAGAATCAGCTTGACGGTAGTTCCCAGTTCTGCTCCCAATACTACTG
Source organism: Bacteroidota bacterium (assembly GCA_039805185.1). Classification (GTDB taxonomy): domain Bacteria; phylum Bacteroidota; class Bacteroidia; order Chitinophagales; family Chitinophagaceae; genus Sediminibacterium. Next base: position 70,821 of record JBDLUU010000003.1, on the reverse strand, counting down.
AAATGGCAGTTTCAATGGGAATGATCTGCGCATACAAGGCGGTAAGCACTACTACCACAGTGGCTGAGCTGGTTTGTACCACAGCTGTAATTGCAAATCCAATCAACAAAAAAACAATACGGGGATAAGAAAGAAAAGGCGTAAAATCAAATGACTTCATTAAGGAGTCCATGCTCTCTTTCATGAATTGTAAGCCCAGAAAGAGCATCCCAATACCCATGAAAAAAAGGGCAATTCTGCTTAATTGTTTTTTCTTATTAAAAATGATCAGACCAATACCCGACAAGCCAATCAGCGGAAGGGTAATACTGTTTAATGATACTTTGAATCCCAATAAAGCCACCAGCCAGCTATTGAATGTGCCACCGATATTAGCACCCAACACTACAGCCATGGCATTTCTCATTGTTAAGATTCCGGCACCAACCAAGGATAATACCATCAGATTTACAATAGAGCTGCTTTGAAGCAGGGCAGTCACAACTGTCCCGCTGAAAATTGCTCTAATTTTCTTTTTGGTATTTTTTTGCAGGAATAACTTGAAAGAACGGCCTTCCATTTGCTTGAGTGCCTCTTCCAAATGAGACATACCATAAAGAAAAAGGCCAAGTCCGGCTACCAGCATCCAAAATTCAGTACTACTCATTTTATCTTATTTATTACGCATCAATTTAGGTCCGTACCAGAGCCAGAAACCTGTAACGGTAAATACAATCAATGCTAATCCCATGATTAAGGTATAGAATAGTTTAAAATAGCCATCCCATCCTAAATAATAGTCGATAATTGAACCATCGTGTATTTTTTCTATATAATCTGCTCTTCTTTTTTCTATAAATAAAAGATGGCCTGTTTTCCCATCCAGCTGAAGACCAGTAAAATGATTTTTAAAAGTAAATTTCACCATTCCCTTATCTTTTCTAATGTCAATCCTGTCAACCTCCGAAGAAAGGCTGGGAGTTACCGAGTCTCTTAAATAGTTACAGGCGTTTTTATGTAAACTATCCAGGCTGATCCATTCCGCTAAATTATCGGATTGACCCTTATAAGTCTCGGCCATAATGAGTCCCCCGCTGTTTTTTTTCCATCCCAGTAAAATGCCGCTAAGGCCTACAATAAAGAAAAAGGCAAACAGTAAAATACCTGTAAGGCGGTGTATTTTTCTGAAATCCCTCAGCGTTTTAGCTTGTGCCTGTCTTTTTAATTTCATATTCAAAATTTAAACGATCCGGTTCTCCATAATAAGGCATTACCAATTCTCTTATTTTCTTTGCTCCCAGTTTTTCAATGGCTTTTTGAGAACGATAATTCTCGGCACCAATAAAAAAGTGAACGCTCTTGACCAATTGAAATGCATATTGAATCATTAACTCCTTTACTGCTTTGTTAAATGATTTACCCCAATATTTTCGGGCAAAAAATGTATAGCCGATTTCAACGTAACTAGCATCTGCATCGTAATTGTAAAACCTGCTGCTTCCAATAGCTTTTCCGGTTTGTGTATCTCTGATAATAAATGCTCCTTTTGACTGTATGGCTCCTTCAAAAAAATTAAGAAATACATTTCTTTGGTATCGGTTTTTATTGGGATGCTGTTCCCAAATTAATGGGTCAGAAGCTACTGAATACAGTTCTTCAAAATCAGCTTCCCTTAATGGAACCAAATAAACTTTTTCATTTTTTAAATCAGTGGGTTGCCAGAGCATTGTTATTCAATTGATATATAGAGTTTTTTCCTGCTGTTTTGTTTGAAATTATGGATATTAATAGTGCAAAAGGTAAAAAACCAATACCAAATAGTTCAGCGGCTAAAATCGCTGCTGTAATTGGTGTTTTTGCTACAGCGCCAAATACAGCTACCATCCCCATTCCGGCAAGGTAGGCTGGAGAAAGCGGTATATAAATACTTAGTGCACTTCCCAATGTGGCCCCTATAAAAAATAGCGGGGTAACTTCTCCTCCCTTGAATCCGGATTGAATGGTAATTACGGTTAATGCAATTTTCAGGATGAAAATTTGCAAAGGTGCTGCTTCGTTGAAACTACTTGTGATGGATGGGATTCCCAGGCCAGCCAGACTGATAAATGGACTAAATACAAGAAAACCGGCAACTATTGTTCCTCCAATTACTACGCGTGTGTATTTATTGGGCAGCCATTTTTGATTAAATTTGGCTACATGCTTCATCAGGAATTTAAAGAACCAGGCGGATAGTCCGAAAATGATTCCTGCAATAATGGTCCAAAACAAGGGCTTAGCGGGAGTTCTGAAAGTCAATGGTATTGAATAAAGTGTGTGTGCAATACCCATACTTCTGGTTATCCAATCTGCAAGGAATGAACAAAGAATAACAGGAGCAAATTCAGTTATTTTTCTGGGCAGGAATGATTCCCATTCAAAGGCAAAAATGATACCTGCAACTGGAGTGCCAAATACAGAGCCAAAACCAGCTGCTACTGCAGATCTTAAAAAAATGCTCTCTTCTCTAGAAGAAAGTTTATACCAATGGAAAAAAGGAGAGGAGAGTGAAGAAGATAGCTGCAATGCTGTGCCTTCTCTTCCGGCAGAGCCGCCCAGCAAATGGGTGATTAATGTACCTGTTAATACGAGTGGTGCCATCAATGGTGAAACAGATTTTCCGGTTTGATTTGTTATTCTGGCTAATACCCATTTGTTCCCACTTTCGGCCTCCATGCATAAAAGATTGTATAAGTATATGCAGATTAAACCACCCAAGGGCAAAAAGAAAATCATCCATTGATTCCTATTTCTAAAATCAGTAACAATATCCAGGGTATATAAAAAAAATGCGGATGATAAACCCGCTAGTATGGATACAACAAGTATAAGTGTGCTGTATTTTATTAAATACCTGATATTAATCATTTTTTAAAAATGGTGCTGTTGCTAACTTTAATCTATAAAATTACAACAATATGGAAAAACACGATTTGCACCATGAATTCCCTGAATTTGATGCTAAAATTTCTGAATTAAAAGTTGCAGATGCGCATTTTAAGAAATTATCAGATAAGTATGATGAAGTGAATCATTCGATTCATAGAATTGAAACTGGAGTGGAAAATCATGCTGATGAAGTATTGACTGATTTGAGAAAAAAAAGGCTTCATTTGAAGGATGAATTATATGCTTTATTAAGTAAATAGGGCATATATTAAAGTTTAACTGATTTAGGATAAGGGTAGTACTACTGAAAAAGTGCTATCCTTTCCTTCTTCGCTTTTCACACTGATTTTTCCATCATGGGCTTCTACTATCTTCTTACAGATATTTAAACCAAGGCCAAAAGATTTTTCACCTTCCGTTTCCTTTTGTTTCCCTGATCTGTGATTTCAATGATAGCGTGATTGTCTTTTACTTTAAAAGAAAGGCTTTCGGCTTCTTTCAAATTCACCTTTTTACGAAAAAAATCTTCCATGTTTACTTATAAAACACCTTTTGTCATTTCATCGTAAAACTGTGTAGACGTGCCCTGCTGTTGGTGGTTACTAATGAAATCCATTGCTTAATTATAGTAAAAGTTTGCGCTGTCATTATTCCCCTGCATATAAAAACTAAGGGCTATATTGTTAATTATTTTTTGTTTTCTGTAATAATAGGCATATTCATTTCTTGCGTCGCATAATTCTGCATCCTGCAGACTCCTATTGAAACTATTGGCCGCATCTTTAAATTTTTTCTGTTTATAAATAATCATTCCTAGCCGATAATTGTATTCTTTCTGAGAGCAGAAGTCGGTTTGCGTAGATTTGAATTGCCTTTCTTTGTAATCAAAAGAATAAACTTAATTAAATAGTTTGCTTGCATAAAGCCCATATCCCTTTTTGTAATACGCCATGGCAAAGGCATTGGGATCATTATTAGGAGAAAGCTTAGTTAAAAGTAATCGTATAGAATCCGCAAATGGTATAGATGAATCACCGTTTTCTATATATAACAATAATAGGATGATTTATAATGATAGTAATGACCTTTCTGCTCGTTTGATAATTGCATTTTACGCACAAGAGAGTCAATAAAAAGGCATACTTCCCTTTTATCAGTTACCTATTATTTGCTGATAAAACTGATATTAGAGTCTACATAGCTCCCTTTTGTACTCAGTCTTTGTGGGGGCGGACTGTTTATAGCCCTAGACAGTAAGCACAACCAATAATGCTTAAATGAAAGAATTTGTTTTCATTGGAAGCCTGATTTTCATTTTGGTTGAGGGAGTACACAGTATTAAAAAAATAATTCAAGATTTTCAAGGTAAAAGAATGATAATTCTCATGAATTCTTTTTTGTTCAAACCCATTTTTTGCATAATAGGGTAATAAAAAAGGCTCCAAACGGAGCCTTTGTATCTGATACAGATTTTGTCTGCAGATTCAATTAGTAACGGTACATATCAGACTTGAACGGACCATTTTTGCTGATACCTAAGTAAGCAGCCTGCTCGTCTGTTAACTCATCTAATTGCGCACCTACTTTTGCAAGGTGTAAACGGGCAACTTTCTCATCCAGGTGCTTAGGAAGAACGTACACTTTGTTCTCGTAGTTCTTGTGATTCTGCCACAATTCAATCTGAGCCAAAGTCTGGTTAGAGAAGGAGTTACTCATTACAAATGAAGGGTGACCTGTTGCACAGCCAAGGTTTACCAAACGACCTTCAGCCAATACAATTACGTCTTTGCCTTCAATATTATACAAATCTACCTGAGGTTTAATGGTATCTTTTGTATGACCATAGTTTGCATTTAACCAGGCCATATCAATTTCAATATCGAAGTGTCCGATATTACATACGATTGCTTTGTCCTTCATCAGGCGGAAATGCTTTTCAGTAATTAAGTCTCTGCAACCAGAAGCTGTTACAATAATATCAGCTTCGGTAACTGCAGCGGCCATTGGCTTCACTTCAAATCCATCCATAGCAGCTTGTAAAGCACAGATTGGGTCAATTTCAGTTACAATTACACGGCAACCTGCACCACGCAAAGAAAGCGCAGAACCTTTTCCTACGTCACCATAACCACCTACAACAGCTACTTTACCAGCCATCATTACATCAGTAGCACGACGGATTGCATCCACTAAAGACTCCTGACAACCGTATTTGTTATCAAATTTAGATTTGGTTACAGAATCGTTTACGTTGATAGCAGGAATTGGTAAAGTACCTTTTGCCATACGCTCATATAAACGGTGTACTCCTGTAGTGGTTTCTTCAGAAAGCCCCTTGATATTGGCAATCAATTCAGGGTACTTGTCAAATACCATATTGGTTAAGTCGCCACCGTCATCCAGAATCATATTCAATGGACGATCAGCACCGCCGAAGAACAAAGTTTGTTCAATACACCAATCAGCTTCTTCCTGGGTTTGGCCTTTCCAGGCAAAAACACCAATACCTGCAGCAGCAATTGCAGCAGCAGCCTGATCTTGTGTAGAGAAGATATTACAAGAACTCCATTTTACTTCGGCACCTAATGCCACTAAGGTTTCAATTAGAACGGCAGTCTGGATAGTCATGTGAAGACATCCGGCAATTCTTGCTCCTTTTAAAGGCTGAGAGGCGCCGTATTCTGCGCGTAAAGACATAAGTCCTGGCATTTCGGCTTCTGCTAAACGGATTTCCTTACGACCCCAATCAGCTAGGCTGATATCAGCCACTTTGTATGGAAGGCTGAAGTCAATGGTAGATGTTAATGTAGACATAATAGAATTTTATTGGTTGCAAAGCTAATTTTAAAGAATAAAAGCGCATAATTATTTGTAAGAATAGAATAAATATCTATTTAATAGCTAATTTGCAGTATATAATAGCAGAATAACATGCCTAAAGTCCTTAAAAAAGCCGAATCTACTGTTTATTTTTCACTGGATGCCAAAGACCTGGCGATTCTTAAGTTGTTACAGCACAATGCTAGAGCAACAGTAAAGGAAATTGCCGATCAGGTTCACCTGAGTACCACCCCTGTTCATGAGCGCATTAAAAGAATGGAAGAAGCCGGGGTAATTAAGCAGTATGCCACCTTGGTGGATCATACGAAAGTGAAGAAGGGATTGATGGTTATTTGTTATGTTTCTTTAAAACAACACGATAAGATAGCTGGGGGAAAATTCATCAAACGTATACAGGAAATGCATGAAGTAATTGAGTGTTACAATATTTCAGGGGAGTTTGATTTTATGCTGAAAGTGGTTGCAGAAAGTATGGATGACTATTATCATTTTCACGTTAACAAATTGTCACAGGCAGAAAATATTGGTCATGTACAATCGGTTTTTGTAATGGGCGTAATTAAACAAACCCATGTATTGGTACATTGATTGGTTATTTTTGTAAAAATCATTTTTCTTGGATTCTTTATTTCAGTTCAATCACAGTTATCAATCGTTAGGAGAAGCATTTTTTCAAAAAGTGTTGCCCAAGCCTGTGGGGGCTCCGGCCTTGCTTTTATATAATCATTCGCTTGCCCTTGAGCTTGGAATAAATCCGGATCTAAATCAATCGGTACTTGCGGCCATTTTAAGTGGAAATCAATTAGTTGCTGGATCAAAACCCATTGCCCAGGCTTATGCCGGCCATCAGTTTGGTTATTTTACCATGCTGGGCGATGGAAGGGCAATTCTGTTGGGAGAGCATATCAGTCCTGACGGTAAAAGATGGGATATACAGTTAAAAGGAGCAGGGCCAACACCTTATTCAAGAAGAGGAGACGGCAGGGCAACCTTACGTGCCATGTTAAGGGAATACCTGATTAGCGAAGCCATGCATGGTTTGGGTATTCCCAGTTCCAGAAGTCTTGCTGTTGTAACCACCGGAGAAAAAGTTTTCAGGGAAGAAATACAAGCCGGTGCCGTTTTAACTCGTATCATGAAAAGCCATATCCGAGTAGGTACTTTTGAATATGCGCGACAGTTTTTAAAAACAGAAGACCTGGAGAAACTGACCCTGTATACTTTGGAGAGACATTATCCTGATGTGAAGGTTGAACAGAATGCAGCTCTGACTTTACTGGAACAGGTACTACATCAACAAGCCCGTTTGATTGCCAACTGGATGCGTGTAGGTTTTATTCATGGGGTAATGAATACCGACAATATGTCGATTGCAGGGGAGACTTTTGATTACGGACCCTGTGCGTTTCTGAACAGTTATGATCCCACCAAAGCCTTTAGCTCTATTGACACCAACGGTCGTTATGCTTTTGGCAATCAACCAAATATTGCGCACTGGAACCTGAGCTGTCTGGCTAACGCATTGCTGCCTATTATTCATTCCGATACTGATACAGCAGTGAAAATGGCAACAGATGTATTGAATCAATTTCCTTCTTTGTATACACAGTTGTATACAGTCACCATGGCTGCAAAAATTGGCTTTGATGAAAACAGCATTTCCAACGAGGTAATTGATTTGCTGAAAGAACTCATGCAATGGATGCAGAAGGAACAGGCAGATTATACCAATACCTTTTTAACCATTCAAGGCACGTTATTACCATCAGGAATTTACAATGGCAAAAGCTTTGAATCCTGGATGGAGAAGCGCAATTCACTTTTATCCGTTGCAGGAATAAATGCAGAAAAGGCCAGGCTATTGATGCATCAGCAAAATCCTTTACTCATCCCAAGAAACCACAGGGTAGAAGAAGCACTGGATGCAGTTATAGCAAACAACGACTTGCAGCCATTTAATCAACTCTTTCAGGCGGTTCAGCATCCTTATGATACGGAAGCAGATTACAGTGCATTTCAGGAGCCACCTGTAAATGGGGATGGTTTTTATGCTACTTATTGTGGTACCTAACTCAGTGAGATACACATGATATAATCGTCCATCACAAAACCATGGTCTAATTCAAAAACATTTTCGCTTTGAATGGTTAGTCCCTGGCTTTTGTAAAAAGCGATGGCTGTGTTCTGTTTATTTACCTGAAGGATTAATTCTTTCCCGCCCTGTTGCTTAGCATACTCTTTTACTGCATTCAGCAAAGCTTTGCCTGTTCCCGTTTTGTGTGCACTGGGCAGTACGTATAATTTATTGAGTTTAAATACACCATTGTTTTCATCTGAAACGGAAGCAAATCCCATTACGGCATTTTCTCTCTCTTCTGATTCAGATAAAAAAAACTGATGTCCCTTACTCATTTGCTGTGCCAGGGATTCTGTGCTGTACATCATGTCTAGCATATACCGGATTTGTTCTTCCGATATAATGCCTCCATAAGTAGAAGGCCAGGTTTGGTATGCTATTTCCTGAATAACAGGGATGTCGTCTAATGTGGCTATTCTGATCATGCCAATGATTTCAGACTTTCTTCAATGGTTTTAATTCTGGCTTCTACATCTGCCTGTTTTTTTCTTTCCAGTGCAATGATTTCAGGCTTCGCATTCTGAACAAATTTCTCGTTGCTTAATTTTTTCATTACGGATGCAAGGAAGTTTTGCTCATATGCAAGGTCTTTCAGCAAACGCTCTTTAATAGCATCTGTATCCAGTTGCTGGGCAGCTTCAATGAAGAACTTATCCTTCTCAATATTGATAACAATGGTATTGGGAATGGCATCTGACGTATAGGTAACCTTATTGGCATTTACCTGTTTCATTAATATTTGCTCAATGGATTGGTAACCTTTGTTATCCTCAGCCATGATATGCAGCGAAACAGGGTCTTTGGGCTTTAACTGATTTTTGTTTCTGGCGTCTCTTAACCTGGTAATTACTTCTTTTAATAGTGCACCGGAAGCCAGTATTGTTTCATCTGCTTTGGCCGCTTTATGTTGCAACTTAACAGTCAGATCTTCCGTTTGTGGTTTTAACAGATGGAAGATTTCCTCTGTAATAAAAGGCATGAAAGGGTGCAACAATTCCATTAATCTTTCGAAAAAAGAAATGGTCTTATCATAAACGAGCGGAGATACCGGTTGTTCAAATCCTGGTTTGGCCCACTCCAGATACCAGCTGCAGAAATCATCCCAGATTAATGAGTAAATGGTTTTAAGTGCTTCACTCAATTTAAACTGGGTCATTAATTCTTCTACTTCCAGGCTTGCCTGATTCAATCTGTTCTCAAACCAGTTAATGGCAAATGCAGCATCAGCAGTATCTGTTGTTGCTGCTGAATCCAGTCTGCCTTCCCACATTTTAACCAGTTTCAGGGCATTCCATAATTTGTTATTGAAATTGCGGCCCTGTTCCAAAGAACTCTCATCAAATAAAATATCGTTACCGGCAGGAGAGGCAATCAGGATGCCGAATCTAACCGCATCTGCGCCATATTGGTCAATTAAGGCCAGTAAGTCGGGCGAGTTACCCAAACTCTTGCTCATTTTTCTGCCTAGCTTGTCTCTAACAATTCCGGTAAAGTATACGTCTTTAAAAGGTTTCAGGCCTTTGTACTCATAGCCGGCTATGATCATACGGGCAACCCAGAAAAAGATAATTTCCGGAGCCGTTACCAATGTGCTGGTTGGATAATAGTAATTGACTTCTTTATTATCAGGATCGCTTAATCCTTTGAATACTTCAAAAGGCCATAACCAGCTGCTGAACCAGGTGTCCAGACAGTCATCGTCCTGGTGAATATCCGAAAGGGTTAAAGCCGTATTACCCGTGCTTTGTTTCAGCTGCTCCAAAGCTTCTTCCGCTGTTTTAGCTACGGCAAAAGAACCGTCATTTGTATACCATGCCGGTATTCTATGTCCCCACCAAAGCTGTCTGCTGATACACCAGTCCTTTACATTTTCCATCCAGTGTCTGTAAAGGTTTTTAAACTTGGCAGGATGAAAATGTATTTCATCTTCCATTACGGCGCTTAAAGCAGGTGCAGACAATTCTTTCATGCTAACCCACCACTGTAAACTTAAACGAGGTTCTACTACTACATCCGTTCTTTCACTAAAGCCCACCTGATTGGTGTATTCTTCAATTTTTTCAATATGTCCGGCCGCTTCTAAGTCTTCTACAATTTTCTTGCGCACAGCAAAGCGATCCATGCCTACATACAGTTGAGCGGCTTCACTCATGGTACCATCGTCGTTCATGGTATCAATAATTTCCAGCTGGTATTTCTGGCCCAACTGGTAATCGTTCATATCATGGGCAGGCGTCACTTTTAAAGCACCGGTTCCAAAATCCAATGCCACATATTCGTCGGGGATGATTTTGATTTTTCTGTTGATCAATGGAACAAATGCGAACTGACCATGCAATGCTTTGTATCTTTCATCTGCAGGGTTTACGCAGATGGCAGCATCCCCCAGAATAGTTTCTGGTCTTACTGTTGCAATGGTAATAAAGCCTCCGTTTTCCAGTTTGTATTTTACATGATACAATTTGCTTTGTACCTCTTTATAAATTACTTCTTCGTCGCTCAGTGCTGTTTTTGCTTTTACATCCCAGTTAATCATCCGCTTCCCTCTGTAGATATATCCTTTCTGATAGAGGTCTACGAATACCTGTATTACAGATGCGTAGTAGTCCGGGTCCATGGTAAAACTGGTTCTGTCCCAGTCTAAGCTGCAACCCATTTTACGCAACTGCTGAAGAATAATGCCACCATATTTCTCTTTCCATTCCCAGGCATAATCTAGAAATTCAGATCTGCTGAGAGAAGACTTGGCAATACCTTTTTCTCTGAGCATACCCACTACTTTGGCTTCTGTAGCAATGGATGCATGGTCGGTTCCCGGAACCCAGCAGGCGTTTTTCCCCTGCATACGGGCCCTTCTCACTAAAATATCCTGAATGGTATTATTTAAACAATGGCCCATATGCAAAACCCCTGTAACATTCGGAGGGGGAATTACTACGGTATAGGGCTCTCTGTTGTCAGGTTTACTTGAAAAATATTGACGGTCAATCCAGTGTTGGTACCATTTTGCCTCAATTTCTGTTGGGATATAATTCTTGCTCAGCTCCATAAGATCAATTGGCTGCAAATTTAAGGAAACTGAAGGAGCTGAAAGGAATTCTCTCTAAGGGGATTTACCAGGTAGAAATGAACTCTGTTTTATCAGAAAACTGATCGGAGAGAGAGGGCGCTGCAATAATATCCTCCATTTCCGGAAGACAATCTTTAGGGTTGATCCTTGCACTGGTGCAAAGTTGCCCTACTTTTTGTCTGGCTTTTTTGCTGATTATTTTTACAGTTTGTTCGGGGGAATGACAGGCGCTGAATCCCAATAAAATTCCTACACAGCCTATCAGCAATGGTTTGGAAATCGGTAGTAAAGCAGCAGATGTTTTCATATAACCAATTAAACGGGTTGACTATTGATTTGTTACAATCAAGAGCCGATTTTTTATCATTAGTTGTAATTTTTATCAGAATATTACAAATCTTATCTTGCAGCCATGCGATTTGCGGTAGTAGATATTGAAACGACAGGTGGATTTCCCAGTCAGCATGGAATCACAGAAATAGCGATTGTACTTCATAGTGGAACTGAAATAGAGGGCGTTTATGAAACTTTGGTTAATCCTCACCAGCCCATACCTCCCTTTGTAATTGGTATGACGGGCATAACCAATGCCATGGTAGAAGCGGCTCCATCCTTTCATGAAGTGGCGCCTCAGATTTATAATCTGTTGAAAAACAGAGTATTTGTAGCGCATAATGTAAATTTTGATTTCAGTTTTGTCAAGCACCATTTAAAGGAAGCCGGATTTGATTTGAGTGCCCCAAAGCTGTGTACCATCCGGTTGAGTCGAAAAGTATTTCCCGGATTCCCCAAATATGGTCTGGGGCATTTATGCCGGCAACTGAATATTGAAATTGAAAATCGGCATAGGGCAGGAGGCGACGCAAAAGCTACTGCTAAAATTCTTGACATGGTGCTCCAGAATAACGGAGAACGCCTGGTAAAGGAAATGTTGCAAAAAGAAAACCGGGAACAGCTCATGCCTCCCAATTTATCAGGTCATTTCCTGCACGATCTTCCACAGGAGCCTGGGGTCTATTATTTTCATAACAAGCAGGATAAAGTGGTGTATGTTGGCAAGGCCAAGAATATTAAAAAAAGGGTTTGGAGTCATTTTACCGGTTTAGACCTCAGTAAAAAAAGACAGGATTTTTTAAGAGAGATTTATGCAGTCCGTTACGCGGTATGTCCAACCGAATTCATTGCCAGTTTACTAGAAAGTATTGAAATCAAAAGATTGTGGCCGGCATTCAATAAAAGCCAGAAAAGGTTTGAACAGTTATGGGGCATTTATTTGTTTGAAGACAGCCGGGGTTATCTGCGTTTGGCCATAGATAAAAAACATAAAAACACACAACCCCTGCAGGCTTTTTCACTGTTGGCCGATGCACATCGGGAACTCTGGAAATGGGTCAGGGAATTTGAATTGCATCCGGCACTTTGTTTCCTTGATAAAACCATTCCCAATGAATGGCCCGATGTTCAGTTGCACAATCAACAGGTGGAGAAACTAATTGCCTGGATTGCCGAAGAAAAAGAATCTTATATCATCAAAGAAAAAAATACGGCCATAGTGGTAGAGAAAGGAAAGTTTTTGGGAATGGGAACCATTGATCATATTGAAGTGGCTGAACCGCTGGAACCCGCTTATGCTGCTGCCATCAAGGAAGCAGTTACACCCTATGCGGAAAATGAAGTGATTAAATCAATGCTCAGGAAATATCTGGAAAGATATCCTCATCGCGTGTTACGTATAGTGGAATAATCTACATTCGCCTCCCTAAAATTAAAAACTGATTATGTCTTTTGCTCCCATTATTGCCGCAAAATTGAATTTGCGTGTTGCTCAGGTTGAAACGGTACTGGAACTATTAGCTGAGAGTGCTACCATCCCTTTTATTGCCCGATACAGAAAAGATAGTACAGGAAATCTGGACGAAGTTCAGATTCAGCAGATACAGGATGAACAGAAAGTTTTGCAGGCTTTTACCGAGCGCAAGGAATTTGTTGAAAAGACCATTACAGAGCAGGGTAAGATGACGGAAGCGCTTCAGGCTAAAATCAATGCTGCTACAACTATTGTAGAGCTGGAAGATATTTATCTGCCGTATAAAGTGAAGCGAAAAACCAAAGCCGTAGTGGCAAGGGAAAATGGATTGGAGCCCCTGGCTTTATTACTACTTTCTCAGGGTTCAGAAGATCCAGAAACAGAAGCCGCCAAATATTTTAATGAAAAAATAACCACAGTAGAGGAAGCTTTGCAAGGTGCCAGAGATATCATTGCAGAAAATGTAAATGAACAGGCAGATGTACGTGCCAAGTTGAGAAAACTGTTTGAAGATACTGCGTTGCTGCAGAGTAAAGTGCTTGCTGACAAGGAAACCGAAGCCATCAAATACAAGGATTATTTTGATTTTTCAGAGCCCATTTACAAAGTTCCATCGCATAGGGTATTAGCAATTTTGCGTGGATTTTTAGAGGGCTTCCTGAGAATCAGTATTGCTCCCTCAGAAGAAGAAGCAATAGAAATGATTGAAGCATTTTATTTGAAGGGACAAAGTCCTGCTGCGGTTCATATTAAGAAAGCAATTAAGGATGCTTACAGAAGATTATTGCAACCCAGTCTGGAAAGTGAGTACCGGTCTGCATTAAAGCAGAAGTCAGATGAAGAAGCCATCAATGTTTTTGCAGAAAATTTACGTCAGTTATTATTGAGCGCACCGCTAGGAAGCAAAAGAGTGCTGGCCATTGATCCGGGTTACAGAACCGGATGTAAAGTGGTTTGTTTAGACGAGTCAGGAGAGTTGCTGACAACAGACCTGATTTATGTGCACGAAGCGGGTAAGCTTTATGACAGTGAATATAAAATCAAACAACTGGTTAAGCAATTTGAAGTACAGGTGATTGCCATTGGGGATGGAACAGCGGGCAGAGAAACAGAACAGTTTATTAAAAAAATGAACCTGGGTCTTCCAGTATTTTTAGTGAATGAAGATGGGGCCTCCGTTTACTCTGCTTCTGAAATTGCCCGTGAAGAATTCCCTGATTATGATATTACCGTGAGAGGTTCAGTGAGTATTGGCAGAAGATTGATGGATCCATTGGCAGAGTTGGTTAAAATTGATCCGAAAAGTATTGGAGTAGGACAATACCAGCACGATGTAAACCAATTCAGACTAAAGGAAAAGCTGGATCAGACAGTTGTGAGTTGTGTAAACACCGTTGGGGTCAATTTGAATACGGCCAGCAAGCAACTGTTGAGCTATGTGAGTGGTATTAATGAGTCGGTAGCAGATAATATTATTAAACACCGCAAATCCATTGGTGCTTTTCATTCCAGAGAGGAATTATTAAAAGTGCCAAGACTGGGTGCCAAGGCATTTGAACAATGCGCAGGCTTTTTGAGAATACCCAAAGCCAAACATCCATTGGACGCAAGTGCGGTGCATCCGGAAGCCTATTCGATCGTAGAGAAAATGGCAGCGGATCTGGGTACCAATGTAGAAGCTTTAATTGGAAATGAGGCCCTATTAAAAAATATCGATCCTAAAAAATACGTGACCGAACAAATTGGGCTATTGGCATTGAATGATATTATCAAAGAATTGCAAAAGCCAGGATTGGATCCAAGATCTGAATTGGAACAGTTTGAATTTGCCAATATTTATTCAATAGAAGAAGTTACGGTAGGATTGGTATTGCCGGGTGTGGTTACGAACTTAACCCGATTTGGCGCATTCATCGATATAGGGGTGAAGCAGGATGGATTGGTTCATGTGAGTGAAATTGCCCATCGTTATATTACCGACCCAAGCGAAGCATTAAAGCTGGGTCAGAAGGTTAATGTAAAAGTTTTGGAAGTGGATATTGTACGCAAGCGGATTGCACTCTCCATCAAACAAACAGGAGCTGCTCCGGCGGCGGGTGTGGGAGGACGCAAGGACTTTGCTCAGTACAAGCATTCTAATCAACCTGTAAATAAAGAAGAAGATCTGAGTAATATGAATGTTACAGATGCTTTACAGGCTTTAAAAAAGAAGTTTGGTAAATAATGTAACTTAGAAGAAATTGTAAAGAATGAAATACTTGTTATTCGCAGTCATTGCCTGTACTTTTTTACTGGAAGCTTCAGCACAAAAAACGGTTAGACCATTTATTACCGGATATGGTGATGTTTTTGAAGTGGCTGCTGCCAAAGAAGTAGTGAATAAAAAAGGCAAATATAAAATCTTAATAGACATTGTTACTCCTGCTGCCAATGCAAAAGAAATTAGTGAGCATTTTGAGAATATAGCCAGAATTGCCAACCTGCATGTTGCGGCAGGTGTGAAGCCAGAGAATCTTTCTGTAATGGCGGTAGTTCATGGTCCGGCTGTCTCTTTTATTTTGAATAACGAAACCTATAAGCAGAAGTATGGTATTGATAATCCCAACCAACCGCTGTTTACAGCATTAAAAGCAGCAGGAATTCCTTTGTATGTATGCGGACAAACTTTATTTAAAAGAAAAGTTGATCCGGCAACACTGGCACCAGAATTTGATATTGTTCAATCTGCTGTGACAACAATCACAACCTATGCGCCTCAAGGATACACGGTGCTAAAATATTAATCATGGAGGCTTTGGATACAACACATACTGTTTTAAAAAATCTGGGTATTGCCGGGTTCAATGAAATGCAAAACGCAACCCGGTCGGCTTTTGAAACGGCTAATGGTGTATTGTTGCTTTCTCCTACAGGGTCGGGTAAAACCCTGGCTTTTTTATTTCCGATTTTACAACAATTGAATCCGAGGGGAAATAAAGTTCAGGCATTGGTGTTAACACCTTCCCGGGAGCTGGCCATTCAGATTGAACAGGTCTGGAAAAAAATGCAGACCGGTTTTAAAGTGATTTGTGCTTATGGTGGTCATGATATGCCTGGTGAAATCAATAGTTTAAAGGAAGCACCGGCACTATTGGTGGGTACGCCCGGTAGAATTGCGGATCACCTGAAAAGAAAATCATTTGATGCCAGTGGCATTCACTATTTTGTTTTTGATGAGTTTGATAAATCGCTTGCACTGGGTTTTGAGGAAGACATGGAATACATAACCAAGCATGTCAGAACTGCTGCACTTAAGGTATTTGTATCTGCCACAGAATCTATTGTTATTCCTGAATTTGCAACACCTAAAAACCTGACTGTTCTTAATTATCTGAAGCAGGAAGCAGTGGTCCCCTCTGTTGAAATGCTTACGGTTTGGTCGGAAGAAAAAGACAAAGTGAAGACCCTGTTTCAATTGCTTTGTTCCATTGGAACAGAACAGGTGCTGATCTTTTGTAACCATCGGGAATCCGTTGAAAGAACCAGTAGTCTCTTAAAAGAAATGGGTATTGAAACGGGAATCTTTCATGGAGGGATGGAACAGATGCAACGCGAACAGGCACTCATTAAATTCCGCAACGGGACTACCCAGTTTTTAGTAACTACTGATTTGGCAGCCAGAGGCCTGGACATTCCCGATATTGAGCATATCGTACACTATCATTTGCCATCCACTTTTGCAGAGTATACCCATCGCAACGGCAGGACTGCCCGAATGAATAAAACAGGAAACATTTATATTATGCTGCATGAGTCGGAGACCATCCCGAATTATCTGGGAGAAGCACCGCCCGCATTTGCCTTGACGGAAAAGAATAAACTGCCCAAGCCATCTGCCTGGGGAACGGTTTATATTAATGCCGGTAAAAAAGAAAAAATCAATAAGGTAGATATTGTAGGTTTTTTTTTGCAGAAGGGGAAATTACAGAAAGAAGAGATGGGATTGATTGTTGTGAAAGACCATAACTCTTTTATTGCTATCAGAAAAAAAGCAATACCAGGCTTGCTGAAAGCTGTTCGTGACGAAAAGCTGAAAGGGAAAAAATTCCTGATTATGGAAGCCAGATAAGGTTAGGCTTCTGCAGAGAATTGCTTATTTTGAGTCTTTAAATATTTGCTATGAGGATAGTTCCATTGTTTGTGTCAACCCTATTAACCTGGGGTGCTATTCATTTATTCAATACCCAGCTTTCAGTAGGAGGAAGTAAAACCCCCAGATTGGGATATTTTTTATCCCCTCAACATGGTTTCTGGCAAAATGCGGAATCCACTGAAACTAATTATAATGACAATATTGTACTGAAAGATCTTCAGGGTAAAGTAGAAGTATACATTGATGACCGGTTGGTTCCTCATATCTATGCTGATGAAGATAATGACGCTTATTATGTTCAGGGTTATTTACATGCCAAGTTCAGGCTATGGCAAATGGAATTCCAAACCCATGTAGCTGCCGGAAGATTAAGTGAAATTGTGGGTAAGGAGAGAGTGACTACTGATCAGTTTTTCAGAAGGCTGGGAATGGTATACGGTGCAGAAACAACCAAAGCCTATGTTGAAAAGAACAACCCTGAAATGCAATCTGCCATTGATTCCTATGCTAAAGGGGTAAATGCCTATATTGCTCAGTTGAAGCCCGAGGAAATACCATTTGAATATAAATTATTGGATTACAAGCCCGAAGCTTGGACTTCTTTAAAAACATATCTGTTTCAGATGTTCATGTCCTACGACTTAACAGGTAGAGGCGCTGTAACCGATTTGCAAATGAGTAATGCCAGAAATTATTTTGGCTACAAAGACTTTGACCGTTTGTTTACGGATGTGCAGGATTCGCTGGATCCTATCATTCCCAAAGGAACGGCGTATGCAACACCTGCCATTAAAGTGGTGCCACCTGCTGATGTTCAAACAGCTTATCTGGGCGATACTTCCGGAAATTCAACCGCTATGGCCCCCTTTGTTCCTAATAAGAGCAACGGTAGTAATAACTGGGTAGTAGGCGGAAGTAAAACAAAATCGGGCAGACCCATTTTAGCGAATGATCCGCACCTGGGTTTAAACCTGCCTTCTCTCTGGTTTGAAGTTCAAATTTCTACGCCTACACATAGAACCTATGGAGCAAGCTTTCCAGGTTCTCCGGCAGTCATTATCGGATTCAATGACAGCATTGCCTGGGGGGTAACCAATGCCGGAAGGGATGTATTGGATTACTACGAAATGAAATTTAAAGATTCTACTTTAAACGAATACTGGTACAATGGTCAGTGGGTAAAAGCTGAAAAACGTACGGAAACTATCAAGGTGAAAGACAGTGCCAATGTGATTGAAAATATTGCCATGACTGTATTTGGTCCAACCATGTACGACCATCATTATAAGAACAGTAGTTCTGGGGGAAAGAATTTAGCACTAAGATGGACAGCGCATGATGGGGGAAGTGGATTATTGGCTTTTTATAAATTGAATCATGCTAAAAACTATGATGATTATTTAGAAGCGATTTCTCATTGGAATACTACTGGTCAGAATTTTGCCTTTGCTTCCAAAACCGGAGATATTGCGCTCAAACAGCAGGCAAATTTTGTTGCCAGATGGTTTAGACAAGGTGATTTTATTTTACCTGGTCAGGACAGTTCTTATGCATGGCAGGGATATATTCCTACCAATGAAAATCCGATGATCAAAAATCCGGAAAGAGGATTTGTAAGCAGTGCCAATCAGAAATCAACCGATGAAACCTATCCCTACTATTTGGGAGCAGCTTCCAATTTCCCTGTTTACAGGGGAGTAATTATCAACCGGAAACTAGCAGCCATCAGCAATGCCACTGCAGCAGATATTCAAAAACTGCAAATGGACAATTACAATGTATTTGCTGAAATGGCTAGACCCGTGATTATGAAGTATGTAAATCAACCGGCACTTACTGCAGATGAAAAGAAGTACCTGGATATGATGAACAGCTGGAACCTGGTAAGTGATGTAAATGAAAAAGGAGCAACTGTTTTCAATGTAATTTGGGATAGTCTGGAAACAACTATCTGGGGGGATGAATTTGCAGGTGCTACAACCAATATAGGGTGGCCCGATGAAATTACCCTATTGGAGAGTTTGCAGTGGGATAGTGTGTATTCATTCGCAGATAATATTAAAACAAAGAATAAGGTAGAAACCATTTCAGACGCTGTAATGGAAGCCATTGAAAAAGCTACTGTTGTTTTACAAAAAGCGGAAAAAGAGGGTAAACTAGGATGGGCAGCTTTTAAGGATACCCGGGTGAGTCACCTGCTCAAAATAAATCCATTAAGTGCATTGCATTTGCCTATTGGTGGAGGAAGACACATCATCAACGCCACTACTGAAACCCATGGTCCAAGCTGGAGAATGATTGTGCATATGACTGATGAAATTGAAGCCTATGGCGTGTATCCGGGTGGGCAACACGGTAATCCGGGAAGCAAGTATTATGATACGTTTATTGATCATTGGGCTACTGGAAAATATTACCCGATTTTGTTTTTACATTTAAAGGATGCCCCAACTCATAAGCGTATCAAGTGGTTGATGACATTTACCAAAGCATAAAAATTTACTGTATGAAATTCATTGTATCTATATTGCTGACCGCATTCCTTGCCTTTGTTGCTGGCTTATATACTCAGTTTCCCTGGTGGGTTTTTGCCATCAGTTCTTTTGTGGTATCTGCGTTGATTAAGCAGACTCCGGTCAAATCTTTCCTGAGCGGATTTTTGGGCTTATTCCTGTTATGGGTGATACTAGCAATTATCAAGGATGCAGCCAATGAGCATATTCTTTCTACGAAAGTATCTCAGATATTGCCATTAGGTGGATCTTATATCATGTTGATTTTGATTACCGGAATAATCGGTGGACTGATTAGTGGCTTTGCTGCTTTAACAGGTGCCTATTTAAAGAAAACCTCATAATCTTGTTAGCGCGTTTTCAGCAACATTGGAATGAATATTTTGCCGGGTTACAAAAACCAGCACAGCCTTTTTTACTCGCCATGAGTGGGGGAGCTGACAGTACTGTGCTGGCTGTACTCCTGAAATCGATTGGAGTAGCCTTTAACGTAGCCCATGTGAACTATCAGCTTAGGGGCGAAGAAAGCAAAAGAGACGAAGCGTTTATATCATCCTTTTGTAGTAATCATGATATCCCTTACTGGATTAAACGGGTAGATACAATCCAATATAAGACTGATACGGGTTTATCTACTCAGGTATCGGCCAGAAAGATTCGATATGATTGGTTTGATCAGTTGAGAAAGGAACACGTAGCACTAGCGGGATGCTGGGTAATCACTGCACATCATGCTAATGATGCCATTGAAACCAGTGCTATGCATTTCTTCAGAGGGACGGGATTAGAGGGATTGAAAGGGATTGTTGCTGTTCATAAAGAGAAAAAAATCATCAGGCCCTTACTACCTTTTTTTAAAGAAGAAATTGAAGCATTTGCAATTGATGAATCGATTGCTTTCGTAAAAGATTCTTCCAACGATACGGATGAATACACAAGAAACTATTTCAGAAATCAATTAATTCCTTCTGTAAAAAAAGTGTTCCCAAGTGTAGAACAGAATCTGCTGGCTAACCTTACACGATTCACTGAAGCGACTGAATTGTATAAACAAGCGGTGAGAGAGCACCTGAAAAAGTTATTGCATTGGAAAGGCAATGAGTGTCATGTGCCAGTATTGCGCTGGCAAAAAGCGAATCCACTCCATACCATTACCTGGGAAATCATTGCACCTTTTGAATTTACAGCAGATCAGATTCCGGAAGTAATCAAATTGCTGACTGCCGGTAACAGTAGTTATATACAGTCTGCTACGCATCGGATTATCAAGAATAGAAGCTGGATGATTATTGCGCCTTTGGCAAACGAAGAGGCAGAAAATATTGTGATAGATAAGCCAGGAGTGATTCATTTTTCCGAAGGGAAACTGGATCTTTCTTTGCGCAATGAATCTTTTACGTCCTTGACTTCCGCAAATTCAAGAAGAGATCCGGATACCTCTATTGAATTAGTGGATGCCCGTTTGGTGCAATTCCCGCTATTGCTACGCAAATGGGAAACGGGTGATTATTTTTATCCGCTGGGAATGGGGAAGAAGAAAAAAATTGCCAAGTTTCTGATGGATCTTAAATTAAGTAAAACAGAAAAAGAAAAGGTCTGGATTCTTGAGTCTGACAATAAAATTATTACTGTAATCGGCAAAAGAATTGACCACCGCTTCCGATGTGTAGACGGCACAGCCCAACAATTGGCTATTACATTTACAGCCGGTTACAATCCTCCCGAAAAAAATTAATAGCTTGCTATATACAGCTTAATTGCATCAACGAAATTCTCGACTGCATTGAATTTGCTCAAGAAAGTGGTGGTGACAACCAAAAATACAATGCCGAAAATGGCACCCCAGATATGCGCTGAGTGATTGATATTTCCATGCCCTTTTTTAGCCAAATAAGCAGATAAAATAAGATATAATGGGCCAAATACAAAGCCCGGAATATGAAAAGGAATCGGGAAAATACCCATACCCATAGTAGGGTATAGAAATATACCAGCAAAGATGACAGCTGAAACAGCACCCGATGCTCCCAAGCTTCTGTAGTGATAATTATTCTGGTTATTCAAATAAGTAGGAAGCAAACAGACGATTAAGGAAACTATATACAATATCAGATAGATTATTTTTCCCGACTCGCCGAAAATTTGCACAAAAGTTCTTTCTACCAGATCTCCAAACAGGTAAAAAGAATACATGTTAAACAGCAAGTGCATGATGTCTGCATGGATCAATCCACTGGTAATAAACCGATACCACTGATTTCTGTTGGTGATGGCCGGAGGATAAAAAATTAAATCGTCTAAGACTTTCTGGTTAGAAAATCCGGTGAAGGAAATGACACTGGTCAGTAATATGATGCTGAGTGTTATGGTTAACATAGTATCCGGGAAATTAAATATGATGGTATTTTTCGTTTTTAATGATGGTAAAGGCTCTGTACACCTGTTCTGCTAATATCAGTCTTACCAGCATATGAGGGAATACCAATGCCGATAAACTCCATACTGCCTGAGCACGCTGTGTAACAGTATGCTCTACACCGAATGCACCTCCAATTAAAAAAACCAGTTGTTTACAACTTTCATTGGCTCTTTGTTCAATAAACTTTGCTAATTGCGGAGAATTGAAGCTTTTGCCCCTTTCGTCCAGTAAAACCAGATAATCGTCTTTGTTAATCAAATTTAAAATGAGCGCTGCTTCTGCTTTTTTTAATTCGGCTTCAGGTAAACTAGCTGCATTTTTGGGAGGGGCAATGATTTGCCACTCTGTTTTATAGTATTTATTGATTCTTCTGGTAAAATCATCAATTCCTTCACTTACATAAGATTCATTGGGCTTGCCAACTGAAATCAGGCGTAGTTTCATAGATTGAAAGTAAGTACAATTTCGGGTAAATCCAATTGGCATGGCTTTTGTTCTTACACAAACTCAAAGTATATTACAATCAAATTGCTTTCTAATGAGAAAAATAGCGTTTAGCATCCTATGTCTACTTTTATTTGGAATAGGTAATGGCGTAAAAGCTCAACAAATTGATTCGATGATGAGCGTGTATGCTGAAGGGTTCCCCAAGGAAAAAATACATATTCACTTTGATAGGCCCGTTTATAACACCGGAGATACCTTGTATTATAAAGTGTATTTGCTTTCAGGAAATGAACCCAGTGTACTTAGTAAAAATCTGTATGTAGAATGGTATGATACAACCGGTACCCTGATCAAGCAAACAGTGGCGCCCTTGTATCAGGCTACTGCCAAGGGGAGCTTTGAAATACCTGCGAATTATGGAGGTGGATTCCTTCACGTAAAAGCATTTACCAGATGGATGCTAAATGATGATGTGGCATATATATATCAAAAAAATATACCCATTAACGGAGGAAATGTAGTTATAGGAAGGATGCCTTCTCCAACTCGGGTAGATATATTTCCAGAGAGCGGTACGCTGGTTGAAGGGGTGAATTCAAGAGTTGCTTTTAAAGCCATTAACCAGGCCGGGTTGCCCGTGAAAATTAAAGGGGTAGTGGTTGATGCGCAAAAAAAGGTACTGGATAGTTTGAAAGTACAGCATGACGGAATGGGTGTTTTTGTGTTGAAACCCTTGCCAGGTCAGCAATACCAGCTAAACTGGAAGGATGAATTTGGAAGAGCAGGAACCACACCGGTAAAAGATATTAAGAAGGAAGGAGTGGTTTTGACGGTTAGAGCCAATAATGAAAAAGCCTTTTTACAATTTGAAAGATCAGAGCCGGCTTCTGCCAATTTCAAACAAATGCATTTGCTGGTGCACATGAACCAATCACTCATGTATAAAGTAGGATTGAAAATGTCGGAGAGAAATTTCCAGCGTGCTGAAATCCCTATTGATGAATTACCTACCGGTATTGTTCAGTTTACTTTGTTTACTTCAGACTGGATTCCGGTTGCAGAGCGAATTGCTTTTGTAAATAACCATACCCATGACTTTAATGCCAAAATCAATCCCATTGTTACCAATCTTGGCAAGAGGGCATTGAATAAGTTTGACATTTTTGTTTCTGATACTACTGTGACCAATATGTCTGTGGCAGTTATTGATGCCAATGCAAACACCAGTGATCCGCATTCTATTTTCTCAAACTTTCTCTTGGCCAGTGAAATCAAAGGCTATGTACACAATCCTTCCTATTATTTTCAGAGCGATGCAGACAGCATCATGAGCAGGTTAGATTTGGTTATGATGACCAATGGATGGAGAAAAATCAACTGGGAAAAATTAAGGGAAGGGATAGGACCGCAATTGAAGTATATGCCGGAGGCAGAATACATGACGCTGAAGGGAACTGTATTCGGTATTAAACCTGGAATGGTGAAAGATCAACAACTGAATTTTGTGTTGGCGGCTAAAGACAGTAGCAAAACACTTCAGTTTGCTGCTATAGATGCCAATGGAAATTTTGAGCAACCGGGTATATTCTTTTATGATACGGTTAAAGTGTACTATGGGTTTAATAATAACTCCAAATTGAGTGGCGCTACTCAGGTGAAAATTGAAAATGGATTATTAAGAAAGGAAAACGGGGCCAAAGTAGGCTTAGGTAATTTGCCACCTATTTGGGGTGGTATTGATTCAATGGCCATTGTACGTATGAACTTCTTATTATCGGAGCAGGAAAAGTTACGTAGATTAAAAGCAAGTACCACATTGGCTGAAGTAGTGGTGAAAACAAAAACCAAGTCCAAAATTGAAATCATGGACGAAACCTATACTTCTGGTTTATTCTCCAGAGGAGATGGATACAGCTTTGATTTAACAGAAGGAACCAATCTGGCAATTGATATTTTCACCTATCTGCAGGGGAAAGTGGCCGGACTGCAGGTAACAGGCAGCGGACCAGCGGTAAATTTAAATTGGCGTGGAGGTAGACCTGACATCTATTTGAATGAAATCAGAAGTGATGTATCAATGGTATCAACTATACCGGTAGCTGATGTTGCTTACATTAAAGTATTTCGACCGCCTTTCTTTGGTACCGGAGCAGGAGGTGGAAGTGGTGCAATTGTGGTATATACCAAAAAGGGGGGTGGGCAGTCTAAAGGCAGTCAAAATGTTAAAGGACTTGAAAGCACTCTGCTTAGCGGATATTCCATTTTCAAAGAATTTTACAATCCTGTTTACGATAAAACAGCTGCATCCTTTGAACCTGATACCAGAAACACTTTGTATTGGAATCCATATATTATGACAAATAAAAGGTCACCTCGTTATCCTATTGAGTTTTTCAATAATGATGTATCAACCAAATTGAAGATTGTTTTGGAAGGACTTAATGCCAATGGGAAAATGACCAGAGTAGAAAGAATACTGGAATAAACAATTTAATCATATCGATAACTAAAATTCAATATTTTTAGAAGAATTATTGTTAAAACTAAGCTCAGGTTTGAACAGATTTGACTCTTTTTCTACACTTTTTGTCAAAGTTTAGTCATTGATCCTCATTTTGACAGTTGAAGAGAATTAGCCCATAGTTTTGTCCGCCAAAACTTAGACCTTGAGAAAATTTTTAATCATTCAGCTGGCTGTACTATTATTTAATCAAGCTATAGCCCAGGGAAATAATTCCCATACTCAAACAGAGACATCTGTTTTAGATCCCATCACGGTTACCAGTTCATCTATAGAAACGAGAGCTTCTAAAACAGGTAGAAATATTACCGTTATTACTTCAAAGGAAATTGCACAGCTTCCGGTAAGAACGCCTGATGAACTCTTGCGTTTTTTGCCGGGTATTGATGTTCAAACCCGCGGTGCACTCGGAGCTCAAAGTGATATAAGTATGCGGGGTGGTACTTTTCAGCAAGTATTAGTGATTTTGGATGGTCTTCGTTTGAATGATCCCAATACCGGTCATTTCAGTGGTTATATTCCTGTTGTGTTAGATGAAATAGAACGAATTGAAATTTTGAAAGGCTCCTCCTCTGGAATTTTTGGTTCTGATGCTGTGGGTGGTGTTATCTATATCACAACAAAAAGTTTTGCTAAACAAAAAGCTTTAGGTAGCAAGGGGATTATACACGTAGCGGGTGGAGCCCTCGGATTAGTAAGTAATTCAGGCTATTACAGCGTTTCTAATCCCACCAATCATTTTCAGATTTCTGCACTAAGGAATCGTGCCGATGGACCTAAGCAGAGAGGGATCAATGGTTATATGCAGGAAGATGCATTTTCATTTTCATTCAGTAAACAAAAAAAATATTGGCAAACTGCTTTCAGAACAGCATACAATGAAAGAGAATTTGCAGCACAAAATTTTTATACTTCTTTTGTTTCAGACACTGCTGTTGAAAAAGTAAAAATTTTCTGGAATCAGTTCAATGCGAATTACCAGAAAAACAAAGACCAGCTAACTGTTTATGCCGGATTTAAAAATACAGAAGACAATTACAGATTCAGTTCTGTTTCTTCAGCCAATTCCAGCTTCTCCAATCTTTTTCAATTCAATACGCTTTACACCAGAACCGCAACAGAGCAAACAAAATTCTCTTTAGGCACTCAGTATATCGGCAGAAATATTCGTTCGAATGACAGAGGCAGACATACCGTAAATCAAATGGCTGTTTATGGAATTTTACAACATGCATTCAGCAATCGGTTTGTAACCAATACTTCTGTAAGATCAGAGTACACAGAGAATATAGGTTGGATTCTTGTGCCACAGATTAATCTATCTTATCAGGTTAATCAATTTCAATTCAGAGCCAGTGCAGGGTATGCCTACAGAAATGCAGACTTTACCGAACTCTATAATAATTATAACAGAACAGGAGTGAGAAGCGGGTCTATCGGAAATCCCAATTTATCCGCCGAAAAAAGCATGAACTATGAAGTAGGAATGGATTGGGTGCTTGATCAATTCGGTAAGTGGTCTTTGAGTTTGTTTAGCAGAGATAGCAGGGATTTAATTGACTGGTCATTGACGGCTTATGCGAATATGCCGAGAAAAGATAATCTGGTAGTAAATGGAAATTATTTCCTGGCTAAAAATCAGAATCGTATTACCGTTTCCGGACTTGAATTGGATTATATTTTAGAGAAAAAATGGAGTGAAAAAAATTCCGTTCGCTTTAAAACAGGATTGATCTGGCTGAATACAGAGAGCAAGCAAGGGCCATTGAGTTTTTATCTTTCATCAGCGCCTAAGTTTCTTGCCAATTTTGCTGCAGGAATCAAATTGAAAAATGTCGATTTCAATTTTACAGGATTATACAAAAGCAGAACCGCGCAGGCAAACAATCCATTGTTAGTGCCGTTAAGCAATCAATATTTTGTTATGAACGCAAGAGTTAATCTGCATTTCAATAAAGTGAAACATATTGTATTCTTACAAGCCGATAATTTATTGAATCAAAACATAAATGATTTTGTTGGCACACCCTTACCCGGAAGATGGTTGCAGGGTGGATTCCGATTCATTTTTTAACTGGCCATTTCTTTTAGCGCATTAACAAAAGCATCCAGTTCTTTCAATGTGGTAAAAACATTGGGCGTAATTCTGCAACCATGTACACCGGCACCATCAATGGCCACTGTATAAATTTTGTATTTATTCAATAGGGTACTTGCCATATCAGCTGGTTTCATCCCTTTGATACCAACATTTGCAATGGCGCAGGAACGAACACTATCAGTAGGTGTATTAATTTGAATCTTCGGTAGATGGGCCAATTGCTTTGTCCAGTATTGCTGAAGATAACGTAACCTTTTTTCTTTATTATCTGCACCAATCTTATTATGAAAGTCAATTGCAAATTGTAATGCGAGATAAGTATGCACAGGATTGGTGCCAAAATGATTCAATCGGTTGATTCCTTCTACCGCGTCGTTCTCACCCAAGAGTGGCCAGATTTTTTCCTGGTGTTTTTCTTTGATATACAATAAGCCAACACCTAATGGAACGGCCAGCCATTTATGCAAACTGGCACCATAATAATCACAGTTTAAATCGGGAATATTAAATTGAATATGTGCAATGGCATGGGCGCCGTCAACCATCACTTCTACACCATATTTGTGTGCCATGTCGCAGATTTTTCTTACGGGTAAAATCTGACCGGTAATATTGACCATATGGCATATCATGATCAGTTTTGTTTTGGGGGTAATGGCCCGCTCATACATCGAAACAATTTCTTCGTCAGAGCCCGGAATATTGGGGAGAGACAGTATTTTGTTTTTAATGCCATATCTTTTGGCAACCTGTTTAAACATGTCGATCATGGCACCGTAATCCTGTTCTGCAAATATGGCTTCATCGTCTTTTTGCCAGGGATAACCGCTGATGATCAAATCGAGCGATTCAGTGGTATTTCTGGTTAAAACAATTTCTGAGGGATCAGAACCGGTGAATGCTGCAATCAATTTGTTTTGTTCAGCTCTTTCCTTAAATTGTCTTGTTCGCATATAGAAAGAAGCATGGTAGTTTACTTCCTTAATAACAGCGAGATATTTTTCCAAAGTAGGTTCGGGCAATAAATTATAATACCCGTTTTCCAGATTAATATAATCAGGTTTTATTTTATACAGATCCCTTATTCCTGCCCAATAATTTTCATCTTCGGCAATGGGAATGGCGCTATTTTTTTTAGGCAATCTGATTTCAGTTGCCATGGCTTTACTCATTTCAGGAACGGCCAGGCCGGTTAACGCAAAACTTTTAATAAAGGTTCTTTTATTCATGCTGTAAGCTTGTTCTTTAAAGTTAATAAGATTCAGGCTTCAGCAAGGTTGTTTTTCTTAATTTCATTCAATGGGCAAGAAGCTGTTACTTATAATTCTGATGTTGGGTATGATGGCTGTTTCCTGGTCTCAGGAGTATCATCCCATCTATAAAAAATCCAACTATTCCATATCGGAAAGAGTAGAAGATCTGATCAAAAGAATGACGCCCAAAGAAAAATTCTGGCAATTGTTTATGATTCCCGGAGACCTGGGTGAACAGCCAGATTTGTATAAGGATGGTTTGTTTGGATTTCAGGTAAGTGCAGCAACAGCAGGGAATTCAGCAGGCAATCAGATGTTACAATATAACACGGAAGAAAATGCGCTTTTATTAGCAAAAAAGATCAATACAATTCAATCTTTTTTTGTTCATCAAACCAGGTTAGGGATACCCATTATTCCATTCGATGAAGCCTTGCATGGCCTGGTTCGCAATGGCGCAACGGTTTTTCCTCAGTCCATTGCATTGGCTGCCAGTTTTGATACGAGTGTAATGGGTGCAGTTTCGCGTGCCATTGCCATAGAATCAAGAGCAAGAGGGATACGAGATATACTTTCTCCCGTACTCAATATTGCTTCGGATGTAAGGTGGGGGAGAACAGAAGAGACCTATGGAGAAGATCCATTACTGGTATCGCGAATGGCAGGCACTTATATTCAAAATTTAGAAAGCAATGGTATTGTAACCACCCCCAAACATTTCATAGCCAATGTGGGAGATGGCGGTAGAGACAGTTATCCCATTCATGCAAGTGAATTGCTGTTGAATGAATTGTATTTCCCACCATTCAAATATGCTGTAGAACAAGCGGGTGCAAGATCCATCATGACTGCTTACAATTCGGTAAATGGAATTCCTGCCACAGCCAATGACTGGCTATTAAATAAAAAGCTAAAACAGGAATGGGGCTTTAAAGGCATTGTTATTTCAGATGCAGGAGCAGTAGGTGGTTCAACGGTATTACATCATACTACAGCCGATTATCCTGCTTCTTCTGCGGATGCAATTAACAACGGATTAGATGTTATTTTTCAAACCCAGTACAAGCACCATGAATTGTTTATGCCTCCCTTTTTAGATGGGAGGATTTCTAAAGAACGCATTGACGATGCTGTAAGAAGAGTGTTGCGTATTAAGTTTGAATTGGGTCTTTTTGATCATCCGTTTGTGGATGAAAATGAAGCAGCGAAATGGGTAAACAATTCAACGCATAAAGCATTGGCCAGAGCAGCAGCTGTTAAGTCTTTTGTGTTGCTTAAGAATCAAAACAAACTATTGCCGATACAAGCTGAAGTGAGCAAGATTGCAGTGATTGGGGAAGAAGCCATGATGGGAAGACTGGGTGGGTATAGCGGACCTGGCAATGGAGTAGTTACCATTTTCGATGGGATTAAAGCTGCTGCAGGAACCAAACGGCAAGTATTTTATTCAAAAGGTGCTACCGTTCAATCAGATTCTTTTTCTGTTATTTCTGCTGAATATTTACTAACACATGTGGCTGGCAAAAAGGGAATTACAGCCAGTTATTTCAATAGTCTTGAGCCGGGCATTAGTGCTGTTAAAACAGCTGTTTTACAAGAGTTGAATGAATCTTACACTTTTATGTCACCAGACAGTAGCTTGGAGACCAACCATTTTTCTGTACGCTATACCGGATTGTTGGTTCCTCTGAAAACAGGGAAATACCAATTGGCATTAGAGGGAAATGATGGGTTTAGAATGTTTATTGATAATCGATTGGTAATTGATCAGTGGAGCAAAGTATCCTACAGCAGAATCCCCGTTTCATTACAGCTGGAGAAGGGGAAACACTATGCCATACGAATTGAGTTTTATGAATCAAAAGGGAATGCCCGCATTAAGTTACTATGGGACAATGGAATTGCAGATAGCAGTAATCAAATGATTAGCAATGCTGTTACTGTTACCAAAAAATCGGATATGGCATTGATTGTAGCTGGTATTCATGAAGGGGAGTTTCAGGACAGGGCAAAACTTTCCTTGTCTTCCCAACAGGAAAAATTAATAGAAGCTGTTGCCGCAACAGGAAAGCCTGTGGTTGTATTGCTTACCGGAGGAAGTGCAATTACCATGGAAAAATGGTTGCATAAAGTGCAAGGAGTGATGATGTTGTGGTATCCGGGTGAAGAGGGGGGTAATGCGGTAGCAGATATCTTATTTGGCAAGAAAAATCCTGCAGGCAGATTGCCTATAACTTTTCCTGTTAGTGAAGGGCAGGTGCCATTGGTATACAATCATAAGCCAACCGGAAGAGGAGACGATTACCATGATTTGAGCGGAGAGCCATTATTCCCTTTTGGTTACGGGTTAAGCTATACTAAATTTATCTATAGCAATCTTCGTTTTAGTGCGGATAGTCTTAATGAAAAAGGGGAAGTGAAAGTTTCTGTAGATATATTGAATGCCGGAAAATTTGCTGGCGACGAAGTGGTGCAGTTGTATATAAATAATATACTTTCTTCGGTTGCTACACCTGTTTTGTCTCTAAAGGATTTTAAAAGAATTCATTTGTTTCCTAATGAAAAAAAGACAGTTGTTTTTTCTATTGACAATAAAATATTTCACTTGATTAACAAAGACGGAAATATGGTTTTTGAGCCAGGACTGGTCAATATCATGATTGGAAAAAATAGCAGAGAACTGATGTTGAAGAAAAAATTACTGCTTTGGAAATAAGAATTAGCTGATTAGCCCTTCTTTATTTCGCTGCAGGAGTTGGAAATTCAATTGTGATAGTAGTTCCGGTATTTTCTTCACTTTCAAGCGATATTTTACCATTTTGCATGTCTACAAAGTTTTTAACCAGTACCAATCCCAAGCCATTGCCTTTGATGTTTTTGGTGTTGGAGCCCCTGAAGTAAGAACTGAACAGTTTTACTTTTTCCTGATTGGGAATGCCAATTCCATAATCCTTTACGATAATTTTAGTAGTGCAGTCTTCAAAAAGAACCATTATTTCCGGTGCTTTTCTGTCTTTTGAATATTTGATAGCGTTTGAAATTACGTTATCCAAAATATGCATCGTGAGTATTTCATCGAGCAATAAGTTGCAGGGTTCACCTGTTAAGGTTAAATCAATCTGCCGCTCATCCTTATTCATCAATGCAATCCGGTTAATGGAATTTTGAATGATCGGTATGATAGAAATCTCTTTTTTGTTTACCGTTATTTTCCCTGATTCCATTCTGCCTACAGTGAGAAACTCTGTAATCACATAGGTAAGCCTGTCTATTTCTTTATCCATTACCTGCAGGCGTTTGGTAAGCTCTTCAGGTAAATCGATTTTCAGTTTTTTCAAATAAATATCCAGAATCTCCATGCTGGTTCTGAAAATAGTCAGTGGTGTTCTGAATTCGTGTGATACATTGGTCACAAATTCAGACTTGATTCTGTTCAATTCAATTTCTTTCTCCAATGCCTTATTGGCTGAAATGTCAATGGCTGTTACAGAAATATGCGTGGGGACATCCTGCTCGTTTCGGTGCAATAAAACAACCTGCCATACAGTGACTTCTTTTCCCTTTAAATTCAGATAGGTATTGGATCCAATCCAGGTTCCATCTTTTAATAAAATAGTTAAGAGTTCCTCCAGTGTAAAAGTGGCATCCAGTATTTTGAACTTTCTTAAGTCAATTTGATTGATATCCATGGATACATCTAAGCCTATACTTCGCAGAAGGGCTTTATTGGCATAAGTAAACTTGAAGTTTAAATCGAAAGTGGCAAAGAATGCAGGCGTATTATCCAGGATATCCAGTAATTCCTCCTGTTTTTGAACAAGTGATTTTCTTTCTTTAGTGATATCACTAAAGGTGCAGATGACATGGTCAAAATTGCCTGATATATCAAATTGCGGTTCAGCATTTACAAGCAACCAGACTCTGTCATGGGTTTTGGGTCTATATACCCCCATCACTACATCTCTAACAGGTTTTTGTGTTGCAATAGCCGTCGGGACGGGGTGTTCATGACCCGGGAATGGTGACCCGTCACTGTGAATGACATTCCAGTCCGGATCAAAAGATGTTTTTCCCAATAACTGATCTTCTGTAAGCCCCAACATATCCAATGCCGGTTGATTACAAAGTGTTATTTCAGAATT
Organism: Bacteroidota bacterium; assembly: GCA_039805185.1. Lineage (GTDB taxonomy): Bacteria > Bacteroidota > Bacteroidia > Chitinophagales > Chitinophagaceae > Sediminibacterium. Next base: position 38,531 of record JBDLUU010000003.1, on the reverse strand, counting down.
CTGTTTTTGAATAATTAACCCAATATTAATATTCTGTACCAGTGACCGGTAATGCTTTTCGTTGTTTTTTAGTTCGGATATATTTCTGCCAATAAGTATTGTATCCCTTGTTTGTTCATCCCATATAAAACTCCAGGATACATAAATTTCAATGTTATCAAGACTCAGTATTTTATTTTCAAAATTGTATATCTTCCCCAGTTTTCTTACTAATAAAAAAGCTTCTAGTGTACTGGCTTTATCTTCAGCCACAACTTTGTCTAAAATATGGGTGCCGGTAATTTGATCAGCAGGGTAACCCAGAATCAATTCAGAAGATTTACTGCAAAAAAGAATTTTCCCTTCTAAATTGATGATTTGTATTAAATCGAGCGATAAGTCTAGTACTCTGATAATATCAGGATTCTGAAATGTAGACATACTCTAAGGTACAGAATACAGATAAATCAGAATTTATTTGCAGGTTTATTAATATGAAAAGTTGTGTGCGTTATTTTGTAAATTACCAGTATAATTTCAGGTGATGAGATTTTGTTTTATTAGCTTTTTTTTATTTTTCTATACACTTTGCAATGCCCAGGATAACTATCCTATTCCGGAGCCTACTGAAAACAGGTTATTCATTATTCAGCACAGCAAGAATCATAATACCTATGTATACGATGCCAATTTTACAACAGATTATACCATTAATGAAAAGGAGCCAGTATTGATTTATAGGGTAGTTTATACAAATGGTGGCGTAATTAAGCCGCTTACTTCTATTCAAAGAAAATTGGCTTATGGTATTCATGCCAGTAAAATTGCAGAAAAGACTTTTAAGCTGAAGTTGGTTTCCTATAGTGGACTAGATCTTTTGATGAAAATTGGACAGGACGGGAAAGCTTTTGTTGAGGCGCATATACAAAATCAAACAATTATACTAACCAGGTTGTATTTGAAAATGAAAGAGGGGCGAAGTGATTTCAACCCTAAACTGGAACATGTTGTGTTATATGGATTTGATGGTGGGGGGAATAGGACTAATGTGAAAATAATACCTGATTAATACCAATGAGAAAATTTCTTTTATTGCTGATGATTGTTGGGTTTAGTGGTTTTTCCCTTGATGCCCAGCCGCCTAATTTTCACTCTTTATATGCTCATCAGGCAAAGTCTGTTTATGGACCTGGGGAGAAACTATTTAGTAAAGTTTACATACACCAGAACAACCGACTCTTGATGCAACCTGTCAATCTTTACGTGGATTGGTACAATGTAGAAGGTCTATTGCTCGAGCATCAGATATACCTGGCTCAAAAGGGAGGAGCTGATATCAGTTTTATTGTGCCCAAGGATTATCCATTTACCTTTTTAAGAATGCGGGCTTATACGCTTGTTTCGATGAATCAGTTCCCTGCATTCAGGTATTGTGACCAGGTAGTTGCTGTATATCAGTCTGGTGCCAGTAAATATACTGTAGCTGATAGTACTTCAACTATATTGAATAGGGATGGTCTTGATCAAAAACAGAATCAGTCGGTTGGGATGCTTGAATTCATTAAAACATCCCAGACTCTTGAGCCAAAAGGAAAGGTTGAATGGTCAATTGTAAATAAGACAGGTGATTTTGTGAATCTTTCTGTTTCTGTTGTAGAGGAAGAAAATTATCTCCCTTCTGTTTATTCAATTTTAAAAGACAGCAAAACAGCTAGTCCGTCCATCGTTCAAAAAAGTCCTGTATATACGGATGCTTTTATTCAGGTGAAGGGGGCATTTTTAACCGACCCCGAAGAATTGAAGAATGCGATGGTTTCTTTTTCATTGATGAAGAGAGGGACCGTTCCCATAATTGATGATGTGCCTGTAACTGATAGCGGAACTTTTTTGGTTGATCGTTTAATAATTAATGATTCCGCTATACTTGGAATTCAGCTGGATACCCGTAAAAAGAGGAAGCAAAAGATTGCGCTGCAATTTCAACAACTGGGTTTGTTTGCCGATGCCCCGGCTTATGTGAATGATTTCGGCTACCCTTTGCCTGAGTTCCAGTTTCAATCCCCCAAAGCCAGAGAACTGGCCACATATGTTCCTGCAGAGAATGAAGTAGTGGTATACAGTACCAGTAAAAACCCATTGCAGGTTTTAGAAGATAAGTATACAACCGGATTATTCAAAGGTGGGGATGCACTTGGCTTTAATATGATGACACCCAATGCCATCTCTTTTCCTAATATTTTTCAATTCCTTCGAGGAAAAGTCCCTGGGCTTCAAATTTCTTTTGATGATCAAATGAATGCGGGAAATGGCAAACCACGTTTATATTGGAGATCTCAACAAGATACACTGAAGTTTTTTCTGAATCAGATGATGGTAGAAATGGAGGTTATACAAACGTTGAATATTAATGAGATTGCTTTTATAAAAGTATTCAGGCCCCCGTTTTTAGGAGCTGCATTGGGTGCACCTAACGGCGCAATTGCTGTTTACACCAAACAGGGCGACGAAGCCAATTACATACCCAAAGGATCAAAGCTAACACAGATTCCTATTAAAGGGTTTACCCCTTATCTTCCTTTTAACGGGCCACAGTATAAGATGGAGAAACGAAAATCGGTGATGGATAAACGGAAATTACTGCACTGGGTTTCTTCCCTGCATTTGAGTGCTGACCAACCCGAGTATAAAATTCATTACTTTAACAATGACCGAAGTAAAAGGCATCGTGTTGTTGTTGAGGGAGTGCAGCAAAACGGGAATCTGATTAGAAAAGAGTGGATTTTGGAGTAAAAGAAGCGAACTTATTTTGCTATTTATAATGTTTGATTTATATTTGCAGCCCGTTAACGGAATGGCTGCGTAGCTCAACTGAATAGAGCATCTGACTACGGATCAGAAGGTTTTAGGTTTGAATCCTAACGCGGTCACTAAAAGCCACTGTAACTCTTGTTATGGTGGCTTTTTTACTACTTGAATTGTAAGAAGTCTGTAAGATTTCTTGCTATTCACCGATAATTCAATCAAAGAACCAATATTTATTGTAATTTTGGACTCCAGGACCAATTTGGTCTAAAAGTTTATGGTAAAAGAAGATATTTTTAAGGAGGATATTATCCGGGAAGCCCAGAAGCTTTTCCAGCTTTACGGCCTTAAAAAGACCACCATGGAAGACATTGCCAAGGCATTGGGCAAGGGAAAAAGTACTTTGTATTACTACTACCAGAGCAAGGAACTGATTTTTGAAGAGGTTCTGCAGCGAGAACTCCAGGAAGTGTTTAGGCAAACCCAAATTGCCGTTGAAAGCGTAGAATCTGCCGAAGAAAAATTAAAAGCTTTTGCTGTCACAAGAATTAAGGTTCTTAGCAATATGTTGAATCTTTATCGCTTGGTTTGTGGAGAATTCATTCAACAAATTCCGTGCGGAAAGGTTTTGTTTAATGAGTATTCACAATTGGAGATTAATCTGATTAGGTCTATTCTTTTATACGGTATAGAAAAAGGGGAGTTCAATCATGAGATTGAGCAGGAAATGGATTTATTGCCTTCAGTAGTTGTTAGCAGTATTCGTGGAATAGAGAGGGATTTTTTCAGTGACAAACTGGTAGGGCTAGAGAACAGAATCGGGGCTATTTCCAATCTGTTCATGAAAGGGCTTAAAAAAAACGTATCAATAAATGTTTTTAATAAATAAAGATCACTAAATATGAAACAAAACATCATCCCAGCAGAAGGGAAACTAGGTATCTTGATTCCAGGTTTAGGCGCAGTAGGAACCACCATGATCGCAGGTGTAATCGCTGTTAATAAAGGATTATCTCAACCTGTTGGCGCCCTGACGCAGATGGGAAATATTCGCTTGGGTAAGCGTACCGAGAATCGCTACCCTTTAATTAAGGATTTCGTTCCTTTGGCTAATCTTACTGATATTGTTTTTGGCGGATGGGATGTTTACGCAGATAATGTATTCGAAGCTGCCATGAATGCAAAGGTTCTTGAACCTATGTTGTTGCACGCGGTTAAGCCTGAATTGGAAGCGATTAAGCCCATGAAAGCTGTTTTTGATCGTGAATACATTAAAAACTTAGATGGTACACATATTAAGGAAGGAAGTTCCAAATGGGATCTGGCTCAACAGGTAATGAACGATATTGAGCAGTTCAAAAAAGACAATGGATGTAGCCGTGTAGTAATTGTATGGTGCGGATCTACAGAAAAATATATTGAAACCAGTGCGGTGCATGAAACCCTTGCAGCATTTGAAGCAGGGTTGAAGAACAATGATCCGGCCATTGCTCCAAGTATGATTTATGCTTATGCTGCTTTAAAATTGGGTGTGCCTTATGCAAATGGTGCTCCTAACTTAACTGTTGATATTCCTGCTTTGGAAGCATTGGCAAAAGAAACCCAAACACCTATTGCAGGAAAGGACTTCAAAACAGGTCAGACTTTAATGAAAACTGTTCTGGCTCCTGGTTTACATGCAAGGGCGTTGGGTGTGAAGGGGTGGTTCTCTACCAATATTTTGGGTAACAGAGATGGTTTGGTGCTGGATGATCCGGATAACTTCAAAACCAAAGAAGTTTCCAAGCTAAGTGTATTGGAAGACATTCTTCAACCTGAAGTGAATCCTTCTCTTTACGGCGATTTATATCATAAAGTAAGAATCAACTATTACCCTCCTCATGGTGATAACAAGGAGAGCTGGGATAATATTGACATTTTTGGCTGGTTAGGTTATTCAATGCAAATTAAAATCAACTTCCTTTGTCGCGATTCCATTCTTGCTGCTCCGATTGTATTAGACCTTGCTTTGTTCATGGATCTTGCGAAGCGTTCTAATATGAGCGGTATCCAGGAGTGGTTGTCTTTCTACTTTAAATCTCCGCAGACTTTACCAGGATTAAGACCTGAGCATGATATTTTCAAACAATTGATCAAGTTGCAAAATACTTTGAGACATATCATGGGTGAAGATTTGATTACACATCTTGGCTTAGATTACTACCAGGATGTAGTAGAAGCACTATGATAAAATTGCATGAAATATTATCCAGCTTTTTTGGTATTGGATATATAAAAAAAGGTGGTGGAACGGTAGCAGCTATTGCAACAGCTTTAATCTGGTTTGTTGCAGTAGCTGAGTCCGGTTCTCTGCTGGTTCTTGGAATTACCTTATTGGTAATCATGTATGGTGTTTGGGCCGGAAATGAAGTTGAGCGTAATTGGGGCAAGGATAGCAGCAAAGTGGTCATTGATGAGGTAGCGGGTATGATGGTAGCATTACTGTTTATTCCCGTTTCTTTTGTGAATGTTTTACTTGCGCTTGGATTTTTCAGGTTTTTTGACATTCTTAAGCCGCTGATGATTCGCAGGCTGGAGAAATTACCCGGAGGATGGGGTGTGATGGGAGATGATGTGCTGGCTGGAATCTTTAGCAATATTGTTCTGCAGTTAATCCTTCTATTATCGTTATGGTGAAATCTGCATTTATAAAAGCTCAGGCATCTTCGTTAATTGCATCGGCGGTAGATTTTTTAATGACCGTGATGATGGTTGAGTGGCTCAGGTTATATGCCGTATTGGGGGCTGCTATTGGAACTATTTCTGGAGGAGTTGTTAATTTTCTGTTGGGTAGAAACTGGGTGTTTACAGGGGGATCAAAACCGGTTTTAGTGCAGGCCTTGCGTTATTTTTTAGTGTGGGTAGGCAATTTCATTTTAAATGTTGCAGGAATGACACTGATGATTCAGGTTGTTCATGCTAATTATATTTTTTCAAAAATATTCATTTCTCTGTTAGTTGGTATTTTTTATAACTATCTGTTGCAGGGAAAGTTTGTATTTAAATAATGGTCTATGAAAGACAGATTTGGGTTTAGGATACTTGTTGTATTGATAAGTATTTTCTTGGTTCATCAGGTAAGCGCACAGGAAACGGTGGTGAAAGGGGTTGTAATTGACTCGCTTACAAAGAAGCCTTTGCAGGGTGTTAGTGTATATTTCCTGAAAGGTAGAGGAGTGGTTACTGACAGTCTGGGCCGTTACATGATTATTACCAATACCACCATCAATAAAGTGGTAGTTTCTTCTGTTGGATTCCGTCAGGTTCAGTTTACCGTGAATCGTTTTAAGATGCAGGAATTGAATATTGAATTAGGACCGGATCCGTCCCTGTTAACCAATGTAACGGTCTCTACTAATAAAAGAGCTAAGTACCGGAATAAGGATAATCCTGCTGTTGAACTCATTAGAAAAGTAATTGAAAAGAGAGACGATAATAAAGTGGCCAGCTATGATTTTGTTGAGTATGAACAGTACGAAAAAATTCAGGCCGCATTAAGTAGCACCAATGATAAAGTTACCAATTCCCGGATGCTGAAGAAGTACAGTTTCCTTTTTGAAAACCGGGATAGTTCAAAGCTGAGTGGAAAATCCTTGATTCCAATTTACATGGAAGAACGCTTATCTAAACAATACCTCCGTAAAGATCCTTCAGCTTCTAAATCAATTATTTTAGGTGAGAAAAAAGTAAATTTTGGTAGTTATATAGATAATGAAGGTGTAAGCTCTTTGCTGAACCGGCTGTATGAAAATATTGATATTTATGAAAATAATATTCCAATATTCAGCTACCAGTTTTTAAGCCCCATAGCGAATGCTGCCCCCACTTTTTATATGTATTATATCAGGGATACCATCACAGATGATTATGGAACCAAGTTGGTGAAATTGTATTTTACTCCCCGTAACACCAATGATTTATTATTCAGAGGGAATATGTTTATAACGTTGGATGGTAATTATGCCGTTCAGAAAATAAATATGTTCATCAGCAGAAATGCCAATATCAACTGGATTAAGGAACTACATGCCGATTTGGATTTTGAGAGAGGAGAAGATAAAAAGTACCATCTGATAAAGAGTAATCTGATGGCCGATATGGGATTAAGTAAGAGTAGCACCAGTGGAGGTTTCTTTGGAGAACGTACGGTAACCTATAAAGGGTTTACAACCAATAAGCCACTGTCAGATTCTATTTTTCAAGGGCCTACTGTCGTTAGAAATGACGAGTTGATTACTAAAATGCCCGATAGTTTCTGGCAGGCTCGAAGGCATAACCCATTGTCCATACCCGAATCAAAAGTCTATTCGAATATTGATAGCCTGGAGAAAATGCCTTCATTCAGAAGAACACTTGCGTTGTTTACACTTTTGTTTGCCGGATATGGAAATTTAGGTCCCGTTGAAATTGGTCCTGTGAATACTTTCTATAGCTTTAATCCGGTAGAAGGCTTCCGGTTACGTGTAGGTGGAAGAACTACGCCTGCGATGAGCAAACGATTGTATTTTGAAACTTATGGGGCTTATGGTTTCAATGATAAGCAATGGAAAGGTTTTTTAAGTGCTACTTATTCAATTAACAATAAATCAGTATATACTTTCCCACTGAATTATATACGGATTAGCGCACAAAGTGATACCAAAATTCCTGGTCAGGATTTAGAGTTTGTTCAGGAAGACAACTTCTTGCTTTCGTTTAAACGAGGAAATAATGAAAGGTGGTTATATAATAATATTTATCAGGCGGAATATGTAAAGGAATTTAAAAACCGATTGTCTTTCAGTGTAGGATTTAAAAACTGGCACCAGCAACCAGCAGGTATCTTAACTTATACCAAGGCAAATAATGAAAATATTCAGAATGTAATTACCACTGAAATCAACGGTCAGATCCGTTATGCGCCGAATGAGAAATTCTATCAGGGTAAAATATATCGTATACCTATTTTCACCAAGTATCCCATTTTTACTTTGAGTGCAGCTGCCGGTGTAAAGGGGTTATTGGGTGGACAATATAATTACCAGAAAGTTGATTTGAGAATAGAGAAGAGAAACTACCTCGGCAGATTGGGTTATGCTGATGCAACACTGGAAGGTGGATATACTTTTGGTCAGGTGCCATTTCCTTTGCTTACCGTTCACAGAGCCAATCAGACTTTTGCCTATCAGCTGAACTCATATAACATGATGAACTTCCTTGAATTTGTGAGTGACCGTTATGCTTCTTTTACCTGGGTTCACCATTTTATGGGAATTGTCTTTAACAGGGTGCCCTTGTTAAGAAAACTAAAGTTCAGAGAAGTGGCTTCATTCAAAATTTTATACGGAGGTGTAAGAGAAGAAAATAATCCTACGCTGAATCCCAATTTGTTTAAGTATCCCTCTATTAACGGAACAACCACCACATTTGCTTTGGATCCGTCCAAGCCTTATATGGAAGCGAGTGTCGGTGTTGAGAATATATTCAATATTCTCCGGGTAGACTTTGTGAAGCGTTTGAGCTATCTGGATAATCCGGGTATTTCACCATATGGTATAAGAACCAGATTTAGATTTGACTTTTAATTTTGAATACTATTAAGTATAAATTCAATTCAATAATTTCAAATGAACCATTCGAAGCCAACATTCAGAGATAAAGCACAACAAACAATTTATGTTGTAATAAATCCGTTTGTTAAATTTTTAATTAAACTGGGACTTACTCCCAATGCAGTCACTGTCATTGGTTTGTTGTTGAATATTCTGGTAACAGCCATTTTTATTGAAGGTGCTGAAAAAGGCCACAGAGGTGAGTTGAGCTATGTTGGATGGGCAGGCGCAATGGTTTTATTTGCGGGTCTTTTTGATATGCTGGATGGTCAGGTTGCCAGATTAGGTAAAATGTCTTCTTCTTTTGGAGCCATGTTCGACTCTGTATTAGACCGATACAGTGAATTGGTTTTGTTTTTGGGGATTTGTTATTACCTGATTTCACATAATTATTTTTTAAGTTCTCTGTTTGCATTTATTGCCATGATTGGTTCTTTAATGGTAAGTTATACCCGTGCTAGAGCAGAAGGGCTTGGTGTAGAATGTAAGGAGGGATTAATGCAAAGACCTGAAAGGGTAATTACAATAGGCATTACTGCTATTGCTTGTGGAATAACAGCTCATTTCATTGGCGGAGAGTTTAAAGTCTATTTGCCTGGAACCACTGTTCAGGTTTTCGAAACCATTTCTGTGTTTACATTTCCCTTAGCGGCTATGGCAGTACTTACCAATTATACTGCTTTTAAAAGATTGATTGATGCAAAAGCAGCTTTAGACTTGAAGGATAAGCAGAAAGCGGGATTATTATAAAACTGTGAATGGTTCCTTGAAAGCAATGTGCTGAATATTATTAAAAGTGTTTAAAAAGAAAAATTGTAAAGCGTGAATTTAGTGACATTGAGATTTTTGGGTTTTGTTTTCCTTTTGGTTGGGGGCATCGGCAAAGCATCTGCGATTGCTTCAACTTTGAAATTGTTTCATACAGCTATTTATGAAACAGACCCTCAGGATACATTTCCTGTTCCGGTTGGTATTAAAAACCAGTTGTTTTATTTACAGAGAACAACCAATACCAATACGGTTATTTACTCGCTGAATGTAAATGAGAAAGGTGAACTGGATGAAAGCACTCCCATAAAAGTTTTCTGGATTCGATATCCGGAAGGGGGGATGCGTAAAGATTTGAATTTTATTCAGAAAGCCTTTGCTTATGGTACCATTTCCAAAAAAAATAAGGATGGCAGTTTTACGATTCAACTGGTTGCGTACAAAAAGAAGGAATTCACGCTAAAAAAATCTCCGGTCGACAATACATATAAAATGTATACGCTGATTAACAACAAAGAATCTGAAATAAAGCGGGTTTACATTCAGATTGATCCGGGAGGTACTTTGTTTAATCCCAATGTAAGGTATATTGAAATGAAGGGGAAGGAAGCTGCCACCAACAAGCCCATCATGGAAAGATTTAAACCCTAATTCATTTTTATGCCATTGAAGTCGAAGAAGATAAAAGCTTCCTTACTTGTGTTGTTTTTTTCTGTTGCCTATCTGCTATTGTCTTATTACCTGATTGGATTCAAGACAGATCAGTTGGTACTGGTTGGCTTGTTTAATTTCATGTATTATTTATCGGCAGTTACCCGGAAATTTATTCTTGGGTTTACCGTCTTCATTGTTTTCTGGATCATATTTGATTATATGAAGGCATTCCCGAATTACGAATACAACACAGTTAGTATCCGGGAATTATACAATCTGGAAAAAAGTATTTTCGGATTCAATTATAAAGAAACTGTTGTTACCCCCAATGAATTCTGGCTCTTGAATCATAATTCCATTTTAGATGTACTCACGGGGATATTCTATTTGAGCTGGATTCCGGTACCGCTGACTTTTGCGGCTGTTTTGTTTTTTACCCACAAAAGAGAATTTTTCTATTTCTCTCTTACTTTTTTACTGGTTAACCTGTTAGGTTTCTGTGTATACTATATTTATCCGGCTGCACCGCCATGGTATGTCCAACAGTTTGGATTTGATTTTATAGCCAATACAAAAGGTAATACTGCAGGGCTGTATCGGTTTGATGCTTTTTTTGGTGTTGAAATATTCAAGGGACTCTACGAAAAGAGCTCGAATGTATTTGCTGCCATGCCTTCCCTGCATTCTTCTTATCCGCTGATTGTTTTGTACTATGCAATCCGGAATAAACTCGGTCCGGTGAATTGGGTGTTTGGTACCATCATGGTGGGTATCTGGTTTGCAGCGGTTTACAGCAGTCATCATTATGTGCTTGATGTATTAGCGGGTATTATATGTGCCCTCACCGGCATCTGGCTTTTCCAGCGCTTTATCCATTCAAAAAGCTGGGTGCATCGTTCAGTGGAAAAAGCAATTGACGCGCTGAAATAATAAATTCAATTATTTAAATGAAAGGCTTGCAAATTTTTTTTGCAATCGGAACCAGCAAGAAGGGGAAAATAAAGGCGGCTATTACATCAATAGTATAATGAACATGCTGAATGAGCACGAGTATACCTACTGCAATTGCTCCGAAGAAAACAATGATTTTGTGGGCCCTTTTTTGCATACACAAAGCAAAAGTTACCAGGGTTGCCGTGTGACCTGAGAAAAACAGATCCTTTGTGATAAAACGTGCACCATAAATTGTATTGGTAATCGGATCAATTAATTCTATCAGCCCAACAGGAGGTTCCAGTGGTACCAGATAAATACTCACAATTCGGGAAAGAGAAAGAACATTGAATGCCCACAGCATTTGTAACATCCTTGAAGGTGTCTGTAGATTTACAAATAAACACCATACACTCAATGACCAGATGATCATAAAAGTAGGTATAGAAACATTGGTACTGTTTATATAGTCCAATAACAGGTCATTCATTAAAATCCCCTTTCTGGCCTCTATAAAAGCAAAGTAATAGGGCAGGAAAGCTACTAGTAAAACCAGCACCAGAATTCCCAAGGCGAGCTTGTTTCTGAAAGATTTTATCCTCAGGAATTCCTCCCAGTTCTTTTTCATCATGCCGCAAAAATAGGGCTAGTAATGCCAACGAACAAAAGCTTCCATAGCTGCATATTTGGTCATGCCCAGTGCCGCATATAAATTGGCAGTATTGGCATTTCTATCCTCTGCACGTTGCCAGAATTCTCTGTTATCTGATCCCTGAAAAGGTACCATGTCTTTTTGTGACTGGTGGATGAAAATACCGAAACGCTTTTTCTTTACCTGATCCGGGCTCATAGGAATGGCCATTTCAATTTCTGCAATATCCCATTCCTGCCATGCGCCTTTGTACAACCATACCCAGCAGTCTTTAACCCAATCATCACCGGCGGCTTTGATCCTTCTGAGTGCCTCAAAAACGGCTTCCAGACAAACACGGTGTGTGCCATGCGGATCGGCCAAATCTCCTGCACAATAAACCTGATGAGGCTTTATCTTTCTGAGTAGCTCCATGGTAATAAGAATATCGTCTTCGCCGAGTGGCTTTTTCTCTACTGTTCCTGTTTCGTAAAAAGGCATATTCATAAAATGCCATCTTCCTTCAGGAAGTCCTACATAGCGGCAGGTTGCTTTTGCTTCTCCTCTTCTGATCAATCCCTTGATGGCTCTGATTTCTTTTGTATCCATCTGGTCTTTTTTCTTGGAAGCAATAAAACGTTCCGCTGAACTAAGCTGTTCAATACTCTTGCTGTTATCTACACCAAACATTTCTTCAAATCCTACAGCAAAGTCGATGAAGCGGGTAACAAACTCATCTGTTACCGCAATATTTCCGCTGGTTTGATAGGCTACATGCACTTCATGTCCCTGGTCGTGCAAACGCATGAAAGTACCTCCCATGCTAATGATATCGTCGTCGGGGTGAGGAGAGAAGATCAAACATCTTTTGGGATGTGGTTCAGATCTTTCTGGGTGAGCAGGAATCACTGCATTGGGTTTGCCACCCGGCCAACCGGTAATGGTATCTCTCAACATGTAAAATACTTGCAGGTTAATTTCGTATGCATCATCCTGTTCTACCAACAAATCGGATAATCCATTCTCTGTATAGTCAAGTGCAGTAAGGCTTAACACCGATTTATTTAATTTCAATGCCAGGTTTACGACCGCTCTTTTAATCATCTGTTTTGTCCAGACGCAATCTCCGGTTAACCAAGGAGATTTAATTCGGGTAAGCTCTGTAGAAGCTGCCTGATCAATAATGAAAGTACAATCACCGTGCTGTTGCAATATGCTGGCTGGAATACTTTCTGTAACATTTCCTTCTACTGATTTTGCTACAATACTGGCTTTGTTTCCCCATGCCAGTAATATTATTTTTTTGGCTTTTAAGATGGTACTGATACCCATGGTGACTGCCAGTCTGGGCACTTTGGTAATCGTACCAAATTCATAGGAATTGGCCATGCGCGTAGTGTTTTCCAGATTAACCAGCCTGGTTTTGGATAATATACTGGATCCAGGTTCATTGAATCCAATATGTCCATTTTGTCCAATTCCCAATACCTGCAAATCAATGCCACCTGCTGCCTCAATCGCCTGTTCGTAAGAAGCACAGTATTTTTTCATTTCCTCTTTTGGTGCATTACCATTGGGTAAATGAATATGTTTTGGATCAATATCTATATGATTGAAAAGGTTGCGATGCATGAAGCTCCAATAACTTTGGTATGCATCTTTATCAATCGGATAGTATTCATCCAGGTTAAACGTTATCACATTTTTGAAGCTCAAGCCTTCTTCCCGATGCATACGCACCAGCTCTGCATACATTTTAATGGGAGTAGAGCCGGTTGCCAGCCCTAATACCACATTTTCGCCTTTGGCAGCTTTATCCTTTATTAATTGGGAAATAACCTGAGCCGCGTAAATGGAGCCATCAACTGTTGTTGGATAGATTTTTACTTCTATTTTTTCGAAAGAATCGACCATTTTTAAGTGATTTTGCATGGCTAATTTACATTAAAGCTTCCCTAAAAAGCAGGATTATGAGATATATTTTGCGGTTTTTTAAGGATTTTTGCTGTTTTCTGTGCTGTTATTGGCAGAGTCAAAGTATGCTTTGGAATAATTGAGCCCCATCCAATCATATCGCTTGAACTGATGCAATAGTCTTTTTTCAAAATTGTTCCAGTCTTTTTTCTCCTTTGGCGTCCATAGAACCTCACTTAAGGCACTCATTCTGGGGAAAATCTGGTATTCCACTTTCGCTGTATTCGTCATGTACTCTGTCCAAACATTGGCTTGCGCACCCAATACATATTTTGCCTCTGCTGCTGTCAATGCTTTTGGGATTGGATCGTAACTATAAACTTTTTGAACGGTAGTGTATCCTCCGATGGTTACTGAGTCTTCATTTTTTGTTTGCTTGTGATCAAAATACATCCAGCCGCCTGGCGTCATAATAACATTGTGTTTTTGCTTGGCGGCTTCAATACCACCTTGCTCACCTCTCCAGCTCATTACAGTTGCATTGGGTGCAAGACCTCCTTCCAGGATTTCATCCCAGCCAATAATTTGTTTCCCTTTGCTGTTTAAATATTTTTCAACGCGCTGAATAAAGTAACTCTGCAATTCATGTTCATCTTTGAGCCCCTTTTCTTTGATTAACTGCTGGCAAAAAGCAGATTTTTTCCAGGCTTCTTTCGGACATTCATCACCACCAATATGTATATACTTTGAAGGGAATAACTGTATCACTTCATCAAATACATTTTCCAGGAATTTAAAAGTTGTTTCAGTAGGAGCAAAAACATCTTCGAACACGCCCCATGTTTGTTGTACCTGTTTTCCCGTTCTGGAACCGTTCCAGGCCACTTTTGCTGGTACCTTGGTGCTTGAGTCAGGAAAACAACTCAATTCAGGGTAGGCTGCAATAGCTGCTGAAGAGTGACCAGGTAGTTCAATTTCCGGAATCACTTCTACATATCTATCTGCTGCGTATTTTACTACTTCTTTAATTTGTTCCTGAGTATAATAACCACCATAGCGTGTATTGGTATTTCCTGTTCCAGGGTATCGGCCAATGGTAGTTCCATTTCTGTAAGCGCCAATTTCAGTTAGCTTCGGATACTTTTTAATTTCAATTCTCCATCCCTGATCTTCCGTTAAATGCCAGTGAAAAGTGTTCATCTTATGCATTGCAATAAAGTCGATGTATTTTTTTATGAAATCTACCGGAAAGAAATGTCTGGCAACATCCAGGTGCATACCTCTGTAGGCAAATCTGGGTTGATCCTTAACAGACAACTGTGGAATATTCAGGTTGCTTGTTTTGGTGAAGGGGAATAGTTGTATCAGTGATTGAACACCATAAAACACACCCGCTTCATTGTCTCCTTCAATAACAACCCCGTTGCTATTTACTTCCATCTGGTAGGCACCGGGAATGCCATAATCCATTCGGGCATAGGAGAGAACGATATTGCCTTTGTGTTGGGCACTCTGTGATATTGGTAATGCAAAACCATACATTTTATTTATATATGCCTGTAAAAAAGAGGCAGATTTGTCCAGTCCGCCACCTTTTGTAACAATAATGGTTTTGTTATTAACAGAAAAATTACCATGGCCCATTTTTAATTCAGCGGGTTGGGGTATAATCGGACTTTCCTGTGCAAAGGAAGCTAACGTAAAGAAGCATGAGATGGCAAGAATTAGGTATTTCATAATTGTAAATAATCGTTAAGTGTTAAAAATAAAAAAGATTCCCCTGAACGGGGAATCTTTTCTTTTAAAATTCGGTAAATAGTAAAAACAGAACTTATACTACACGTGTCAGTTTAATCAGGTTGGTTGGTAAATGCTGATCAACCGGAGTGCTGCCTGTATTAATTACAGCATCTCCTGACTTTAGAAAACCTCTTTGTTTTAAAATATCAATCTGATCAGCCACAATATCATCCAGGCTTTCTTCTTCTGAATAGTAGAAAGCTCTTACACCCCAGCTTAAGCTTAACTGATTTACCAATGACTTTTCTTTGGTAAAAATTAACAGGGGAGAAGAAGGTCTGTAGCTGCTTAGCATGAAAGCCGTATAGCCACTCTGGGTCATTCCAATCAAAGCGTTGGCTGAAACATCTTCTGCCATTTTAGCTGCATTATAACACACCGCATCACTGTAAAATGAGGGAGAGTGTGGCTGTGGTTTCAAATCTTCAGAACGATTGTATCTGTATTCGTTTTTCTCTACTTCGGCTATAATCTTACGCATGGTTTCTACCACAAGAGCAGGGTGTTTACCTGCAGCAGTTTCACCGCTCAACATTACGGCGTCAGCACCTTCCAGTACTGCATTCGCAACGTCCGTGATTTCACTTCTGTTGGGTTTAACACGGTCTATCATACTTTCCATCATCTGCGTAGCCACAATAACAGGCTTTGCACGGTGAATACATTTGCGAATCAGTTCTTTCTGAATTAATGGAATTTGCTCAACAGGTAATTCAACTCCCAAATCACCACGTGCAACCATGATGGCATCACTTTCAATAATGATGTCACGGATATTTACCAGTGCTTCTGGCTTTTCAATTTTTGCAATGATCTTGGTCTTGCTCTTCTTTTCGTCGAGCTTGCTTCTTAGTATGACGATGTCTTTGACGCTTCTTACAAAGCTTAATGCCACCCAATCCAATTGTTGTTCAATAATGAATTCAAGGTCTGCCACATCTTTTTCTGTTAATGCAGGCAATGAAATTTTAGTATCGGGTAAGTTTAATCCTTTTTTAGAGGAAAGAATACCTCCCAAAGTAACCACCACTTTCACATCACCATTTTTTTCAATGCCGGTTACTTTCACTTCAATCTTACCATCATCAATCATAATCGTATTACCAACTATTACATCACCAGCTAAGTTTGGATAAGAAACATAAATTTTTTCCTTTGTTCCAATGCATTTTTCGTTCGTGAAAGTCAGTACATCTCCAACCTGTAAATCCAAAGCATTGTTTTCAATTTCCCCAACTCTCAACTTAGGTCCCTGTAAATCTGCAAGGATCGCAATATTGTAAGGTTGTGTTTTATTGATGTTTCTGATATGCTCAATGATGGCTAATTTATCTTCGTGACTTCCGTGCGAAAAATTCAATCGGAATACGTTTACTCCGGCTTTCACCAAATCCAATAGCTGATCATATGAATCACAGGCAGGTCCAACAGTTGCAACAATTTTTGTTTTATGCATCACGTGTTTTACACCTGCTGCCTTGTCCATGTTCTTGTGTAAGTACTTCTCTAAATTCTTTGACATCGTATTTTTTTATTTTTAGGGGGGGATTAACTGGCCAGGATTTTTACAATCTTTAACCAGTCTTCCGAAATTTTTTGTTTTGCTTTGATGGCGTGATCCAATGGTGTATAATGCAGCTGATTATTTAAAATGCCCACCATTACATTATTGGTTCCATTTAATAAACATTCAACTGCTGCAAATCCCATGCGGCTTGCAATGAGTCTGTCTAAACAAGTAGGGGATCCGCCTCTTTGTATATGACCTAAAATACATACTCTTGTATCTGCCTGAGGCAATCTTTTTTTAATGATACTGGAAATTTCATTGGCGCCGTATTTATCACCTTCGGCAACAACAATTATGTTTACCAGTTTTTTCCTTTTTTCCTGCTCTGACAATGAAGTAATCAAAGCTTCAATATCCGTTTCTGTTTCAGGAATCAGAATATTTTCAGCACCTGTTGATATGCCGCTGTGCAGCGCAATATAACCGGCATCTCTTCCCATAACTTCTACAATGAAAAGTCTGTCGTGTGCATCAGCAGTATCTCTGATTTTATCAATGGCACCAACAGCTGTATTCACTGCCGTATCAAATCCAATGGTGAAATCACTACCTGCAATGTCCTTATCAATTGTGCCAGGCAATCCAATACAGGGGATATCAAATTCATTACTGAATTTTTGTGCACCCTTGAAACTCCCATCGCCGCCAATGATAACCAATCCGTCTATTCCTCTTTTCTTTAGATTTTCGTAAGCTATTTTTCTCCCATCATGTTCCATGAATTCCATAGAACGGGCTGTTTTTAATACGGTTCCGCCTCTTTGTATAATATTGGCAACCGACCTGGAGTTCATTGGAAAAATATCATCGTCTATCATGCCACTGTAACCGCGCATGATGCCAAATACTTCCAATCCATGGTATAATCCGGTTCTTACTACTGCTCTTATGGCGGCATTCATGCCCGGGGCATCTCCCCCAGATGTTAAAACTCCAATCTTGCTGACTTTTTTATTGCCCATGTTTTACAATCTCAATGATAAATAGATCCGTTTACAAAATGTAAATAATGTGTATGCTTTACACGGAGTTTCAAAAATACGAATTTGAACGCACATTGCCTTGTAGTGTTCGTATTGGTTTTTTCGTAGCATTGTAGTATGAAAATAATGGTAACAGGTGCCAATGGTTTTACTGGTCAGCATTTAGCTGTATTTCTTGCTAATAAAGGGTTTTCTGTGTATGCGGTTTCTCGTGGACCATCCCGGATTTTACAACATTCAGGAATAAATTATCATGCTTGTGAACTAACGAATGTTAGTTCGGTGATGGATGTAGTTGATACTGTACATCCCGATTGGATCATTCATGTTGCTGCCATGAGTAAACCAGATGAATGTGATATAAAAAGAGAAGAATGTCTTAAGCATAATGTAGAAGCAACTATTCATTTAGGAGAAGCAGCAATGAAAGTAAATGCCAGATTTATCTATTTTTCTACGGATTTTATTTTTGGAGAAAATGGACCGCACAGCGAAGAGGATCATCCGGACCCTCTTAATTTTTATGGCGTTTCCAAATGGAAAGCAGAACAATGGGTGAGGGACAATATTGCGGATGTAGTAATTGTTAGACCTGTTTTCATGTACGGTCCCCAACATATCAACGGAAGGCCCAGTTTTATACAGTGGGTACAGCAACAATTGCTGCAGGGCAAACCCATCAAAGTAGTGAATGATCAATATAGAACCCCCACTTATATCATGGATATCTGTGTTGGGATTCAGGCTATCATAGAACAAAACCAAACGGGTGTATTTCACCTTGCTGGCTCTGAAATTATTACACCTTACGAAATGGCCCTTCAGGTTGCCAAAGTTTTGTTACTCAATCAAACCCTGATTACACCCGTTGACAGTAGCACTTTTCCTGAACCAATTGTCAGAGCAAAACGTTCGGGTTTGCAGATTGAGAAAGCCAGAAAGGTTTTAAATTATAAACCCCGCTCTTTTTCAGAGGGGGTTCATTTATCTTTTGCTGCGAAATAATTTGTCATTTTAATGGCAGAAAAACTTCTGCCATCATGCATCGGGCACTTCCGCCACCATTGGTTTCAATGGTTTTAATATCGCTGTGTAAAATGGCATTAAAAGCTTCTATTTCCTTTACCTGTTTTGCATTGAGTGCATAATAGGCCTGACTCGACATTACCAGAAATTTTTGTCCCTTGTTGTTGTGCACCTGCAGCATATTACCTGCAAAATGATTCATCTGGTCAAAACTGATTTCAATTATTTTCTTACTTGAAGTTTGAATTTGATTCACAACCATTTCTTTTTCTCTTACGTCTTTTACAGACTCCAGGCAAATAATCACATATTCATCTGCCACACACATCATCACATTGGTGTGATAGATGGGATTTCCAGCCATATCCACTGATGTAAAGGCAACAGGCCTGTACTTCATTATAGCACAAAATTGTTCTAAGACTTTTATATCAGTTCTCTGAGACAAACAGGCATAGGCAATTCTGTTTTCTCTGTCCAATACCATGCTGCCGGTACCCTCCAGAAAAAGATTGTTTTCTTCGTTGGCAGTAAAATCATGGGTCTGAGCAATATTGAATTTTTCAGCAATTGCAGACAAGACAGTAGGCTTTCTTTCCTTCCTTCTGTTTAGGGCAAACATAGGATAGAGGCAAATACTCCCGTCCTCATGAAAGGAAATCCAGTTGTTCGGAAAAACAGAGTCCGGGGTATAGGGATCGGGTGTGTCTTCTACAACCGTTACATCTATGCCATTTGCTGTAAGTGTCTGTATAAATGCTTCAAACTCCATTCTTGCTTTTTCCTGAATGTTTTTTTCTTCAGTTGCTGTTTGGAAACTATTGTTTACGGCTGTTTCCGAATTGAAGCTGAAGTTCACCGGCTTTATCATTAAAAGATGACTCGTGTGTTGCATAATTACTTGTTTAAAGGTTCTCTCCACAATGGCATACTCATGCAATGGAATCCACCGCGTGCACGGGATAACTCTGCAGATGGCATTAGTATGAATGTGTCTTTTATCTGATCCGTTGTTAAACTGCCCGCTTCCAGTTGTTGCAACAGGTCTTTAACCCCAATGATTGTGAAACCTGCATTCTTAAAAGCTTCTGTGGTTTTATCGTTCCTGTCATATCCCAATACAACGCCCTCTTTCAATGCGAGCAAATTGCAGGAATCTGTCCACTGTTCTCTTGCGCTGTAAGGGAATTCATTATTCCCTGAGAAAATAATCTGAACCTCTTCCTTGCACTGCAGGTCTACTTTGCTGATGTCTATCAACAGGTCTTCTAAACTTTCAAAAGCAATGGGTTCTTCGGGTTTGTTTCTGTGAAACTGGAGGATTTTTATTTTTTCTTCTTTTTTAATTTCCAGTATTCTTTCAACAGCCGTTTCATCTTCATGCTTTACCGCCTTCCTGGAAAAATTGCCCAGCATTACCCATACATTTCTTTTGACCTGTGTAAACACCGTGTCAATATGCATGTAGTCTCTTTTCTTCGGAATTTTTACAATCGTCACTTTATCCATCAGACCCATTTCAAAAAGGGTCTGGGTAATTTTAACTGCCGCTTCAGAAGAAGTTCTTTCACTTACGCCTACCAGGATATGGTTTTCACTAACCACCATGATGTCGCCACCTTCAAGGGTGATTTTTCTTTCGTCTTCTTCTTTGGGAAGCAGGAAGCTGTGATGTGAATCGGACAGTTCAATGATTTTTCCTGTGAACTCAGCAAAAAGCGGATGATTGAAGAAAATATATTTTGCCAGCAAAGCCTCTCTGGTTCTGGCTTTTTTGGCAGGTTTATTCAACAGCACATAATCCTTGATGGTTATGCCCAAATCGCGGGTGAAAATAAAATTGGGTATGGGGGCAAACAGCAATTGCATGTTCGTGGAGGTTCCGGAAATCAAGGTCTTGGCCAGCTCATTAGGCTCATAGGTCAGGAGTTCATTTTGTGTTTGATAAGTGCATCCTTCAATGGCACAAATAGAAGAAACAAGCTGTGTTTTGATGGCTTCATTCTGTAGTAAGTCTGCTAACAGCCATTGCAATTCAATTACTTTGTCTGATCTGTAAAAATTCGGATGCTCGGGTTTGTAAAATGCCCTTTTCTCTGCTTCAGAATCTATCTGACTTAATTTGCCTTTTATTTTCTCCGGATCAAGGAAGTATAAAAGTACTTTGGTATAATAATCGTATTCGTCTTTTCTGATGGTAGCTAAATGAACAATGTCTTCAAATAGCCAGTCCTGTGCTTTAGAAGGAACTACTTTTCCCAGACCGCTGTCCGGACTATGTACCAATAATCTTCTTAAGGTTCCAATTTCTGATGTTACGGAAACTTTCATAATAATTTATTTTAGGCATATGCATGGCATATACGTTGATTAGAGTTGAGTAAAAATAATGGGAAGTAATAAGTAGACAGAATGGGTTGATGAGCTACGTCAGTGATCGGGCATGGGGTTTAATCCATGGTACATCCATGCAAAATGTGCAGTTAA
The DNA here is from genome assembly GCA_039805185.1 of Bacteroidota bacterium. Taxonomy (GTDB): domain Bacteria; phylum Bacteroidota; class Bacteroidia; order Chitinophagales; family Chitinophagaceae; genus Sediminibacterium. Next base: position 17,354 of record JBDLUU010000003.1, on the reverse strand, counting down.
AAATGATATGGTTGTACAATGATTCACAAATTGAAATTACAATTTTATTTCAAATGGCAATCTGCCCTTTAAAGAACCAGTTGATTTTATGGGTCTGAATCGGATAAACATGTCTTCGCTGTACCATTTTTCCTGGTAGGTTTTCTTAATAACGGAAGCATGTTCCTGCATTTTATAGGCAAATTCCTTCATGGCGGTTTTGGAATCCCAGATACTGAAAGTAGCCTGTTTGATCCAGGGAACTTCTCCAATCCCAATAGAAGTAATAAAACCTTTTGCTCCGGCCATTTGACCGGCAATGGCATCTACATGCGACCAGAATCTTCCTAATTGTGATAATCTGATGGTTGCTCTTGTTAATACACAGATAGGTCCTTCGTATGCAGTCTGTTTGGGTAAATTTCCAAAAACAGCTTTTTGATCCCATGTGCCATGACCTTCAATGGGCTCTAATTCCAATTCCCATATTTCGCATCCAAAAAATTGCCACCAGCTTTTAATCATTGCCGGAGTGGTGATATTTTCATTATCTGAAGCCAGCAATAATGCCCACTGGCGTAGATCCGGGGTCTTATCAAAACTGCCGTTTTTACCACAGCCCATCAATTTATAAAAAGATATTTTTCTGTTCAGCCACAAGGGTAATCTGAATATTGCCATCGACAAAAAACCGGCCCACCCTAAAAAAGCAGGGTACCTGACAATATGTAAAGTTGCAATCATACAGTAAATTAAACTAAATTTCAATCATGAAATCGATTGTGCATCATATTCAACTGCTGGTTAACACCAGAATGCATACAAATGTTTTACGCGGTGCTGAATTGGCTTTGTTACCCACTATTGCTGATGCGTATCTGATCATTGAAGATGGAAAAATTCTTCGCTATGGCCCCATGCAGGAATTGAACAAAGACGAGCAGGCCGACGAATGGATAGATGCCAAAGGAGCAACGGTAATGCCTGCCTGGTGTGACAGTCATACCCATTTGGTATTTGCAGAAACCCGTGAGGAAGAATTTGTAGATAAAATTAAAGGGTTGAGTTACGAAGCTATTGCAGCTAAAGGCGGGGGTATTTTGAATTCAGCCCGTAAGCTGGCGAATTGCAGCGAAGATGAATTATTCAAAAGAGCAATGATCCGGTTGCAGTCTTTGATGCAGTTGGGAACAGGTGCCATTGAAATTAAAAGCGGATATGGACTGAATACGGAGCAGGAATTAAAAATGTTAAGAGTTATTCAGCGCATAAAAGCTGTTGCACCAATTCCGGTGAAAGCCAGTTTTCTGGGTGCACATACCTATCCGCTGGATTACAAAGAAAATCATGAAGGCTATATTTCCGAAATCGTGAATGAAATGCTGCCAGTCATTTCCAAAGAAAAACTGGCGGACTATATAGATGTTTTTTGTGAGCAGGGATTTTTTAGTGTAGAAGAAACGGATCGAATCTGTAAGGCTGGGATTGCTTTGGGATTAAAGCCTAAAATACATGCGAACCAGTTGCACGCTTCCGGAGGCGTTCAGTTGGGTGTAGCCTTAAACGCTGTTTCAGTGGATCACCTTGAAACAATGGATGAAGATGCTGTGCAAGCATTGAGTAACTCAAACACCATTGGTACTTTATTGCCTACAGCGGCTTTCTTTTTAAGAATGCCCTATCAGCCTGCCAGAAAATTGTTGGATGCCAATGCAGCGATTGCGCTTGCTTCCGATTACAATCCAGGATCCAGCCCAAGCGGGAATATGAATTTTGTAGTTGCTTTAAGTTGTATTCAAATGCGCATGCTGCCAGAAGAAGCCATCAATGCAGCTACCCTTAATGGAGCATATGCCATGGAACTGGGAGAGGAGTTGGGCAGTATAACGCCTGGAAAAAGAGCCAATCTTATTTTTACGAAGCCGGTTCCTTCACTGGCTTATATTCCTTATTCTTTTGGCAATAATCTTATTGACAAAGTGATGATCAATGGTCGTTTTATTTAGTTATATTTAAGTAATTAATTGTCAAAATTAAATTCCCCGGCATGCAATACTTTCGTTTCTATAACAAGCAGGATATTCTTTCGGTTACCCGAATCCGTCGTTTTGAGACTAAGTTGGGAGAGCGTGTCCAGGTCGTTTCTAATCCATCCCATCTGGAAGAAAGTCTAAAAGCAAGTTCAGCTGATTATATTATTCTGGGTATTCCGGAAGATATTGGTGTAAAAGCCAACGGAGGGATTGGTGGTACAGACAGTGCATGGCTTTCATTTCTTCATGCTTTTTTGAATATTCAAAGTAATGATTTTCTGGAAGGAAGCAATATTCTGGTACTGGGGCATTTTGATTTCTCTTCCATTGCTTCCGTTATTGATCAGAATGCATTGAATTCAGAGGAAAAAATGGAAGCTTATCGTCATGCAGTAAATACTATTGATGATGCTGTGGAGCAAATTATTCATATCATTACGCAGAATAAAAAAATACCCATCGTAATTGGTGGAGGGCATAACAATGCTTATCCCTGCATCAAAGGAGCGGCGAAAGGCTTTTATAAAGCAGGAGTAATTCCCATTGCACAACTCAATGCAATCAATCTGGATGCTCATGCCGATTTCAGACCCATGGAAGGAAGACATAGCGGTAATGGATTTACTTATGCAGAAGAAGATGGGTATCTAGAGAAGTATTGTGTTATTGGCATTCATGAAAATTATATTCCACAGAATGTCTGGATGGATATGGTGAACAATCCATTTATTGATTACATCACTTACGAAGACATATTCATTCATGAAAAAAGAACTTTTTTGCAGGCAGTAGCCCATGCTACCTCTTTTACGGATGATACGCTTTGTGGAATTGAACTCGATCTGGATTCAGTTGCGGGTGTTTTGTCAAGTGCCCAATCTAAAGTGGGTATTACACCTGTTCAGGCAAGACAATATATTCAATATGCAGCTGCAGATACCAAAGCCGCTTATCTCCATATATCTGAGGGTGCTGTACAATTAACCAATGGCGAGAAAGACGCAGGTACTGGAAAGTTAATCAGTTATCTGGTCAGCGATTTTATAAAAGGTCTGATGATATATTAACTTTTATTTTACAATTTAATTTTTCTGCTAACATATTACGTCGTACTTTTGCGGCGCAATTGAGCATTTTTATATCGGTTTGTCACAGGTAGACTAATAGAAGGCCATTCTATTTCAGGGTTTTTATCAGCATTTCTTACCCGGCTCAAACAACATTTGTAAAAAATAAAATAGTAATACAATGAAAGGCGAAGTTATGCCTTCTATCGTGCAGATAGATAAGGCGCATTTAAATGATTTAGTACAGGAAGTAAAAGAAACTTTGGCAACAGAAATGTTTGTTCAGAACAGAGAAGAAAAGAAGAAAGCATTTCGTGCAGTTGATTTGTGGAAAATCCACAGAGAAATGAAGTCTGCTAACAGAAATTTCAAATCTCAGTTTTAATACCTGGCTAATGGTTTCAGTTCCCGCACATCGACTCAATGTTGGGGGAACTTTTTATTTTGGGGCTTTTGATAAATCCCAGGTCATATAATTTTTAAACCAACTGCTATTCCAGAATTCATAACGGGGAATCGCATTTGTTTTTAGTCTTTTCAAAAAATCAGTATAGTTAAGTTTTTCAGGCTTAGACCATAAAACTTCGCTTAGTGCTGTCATCCTGGGGAAAATCATATAATCTACTTTCTTTTCATTCTCCATGTATTCAGTCCAAACATTGGCTTGCCCTCCAATGATTTTATTTTCAAGTCCTTTTGCTGAAATGGATTTTGGAATCGGGTTATAACGGTAAACTGCTTCTAATGGATTGTAACCGTGTATGGCAAGACTGTCCTTTGGGTCCAGTGTTTGGTAATGATCAAAGTAAAAAGGTTTGCCAGGTGTATTGATTACACTGAAACCTTTTGTGGCGGCTTCTATGGCTTGTTTGTCTGTGCCCCAGTTCATCACGATGGTACTGGTGTCGAGTTCTCCTTCATTTATTTCATGCCAGCCAATGGTTTGTTTCCCTTTTCTTTTCAATATATTGGCTACGTATTCAATAAAATAAGTTTGTAAAGCGGTTTCGTTTTTGATTCCATTGGCTTTCATAAAAGCCTGTGTAGCGGGATCCTGTTTCCACCAGATTTTACTGCATTCATCACCTCCAATATGAATATAAGGAGAGGGGAATAAATCGGCTACTTCTGAAAAAACTTTATTCAGAAATTCAAAGCTTGCTTTCGTGGGTGCCAGTACATTATTTTGTCTGTTATACATGCCCCAGGTGGTGGCTACTTTCCAGGTAGTGTCAGGGCGTGTACTTAGTTCCGGATAGGCAGCTATGGCAGACCTGCTATGACCCGGTATGTCAATTTCAGGAATGATGGTAATACCCCTGACAGTGGCATAAGCAATAATGTCCTTTATTTCTGCTTTTGTATAAAAGCCTCCATATCGTTGGCCATCATATTTAGCAGGCTGATCCTTGAAATGACCAATCAAGGTTTCTTCCCTGTAAGCCCCGATGGAATTTAATTTGGGATAACTGTCCATTTCAATTCTCCAGCCCTGGTCGTCTGTTAAGTGCCAATGAAATGTGTTGAATTTGTGAAAGGTTAAATAGTCGATGTATTTTTTGATATAGGATACCGGAAAAATATGGCGTACTACATCGAGGTGCATGCCTCTGTAAGCAAATCTGGGTTCATCTTCTATATATACAGGTTCAATTGAAATCCTTTTTTGTTTTTCCAAAGGTATTAGCTGAAGCAAACTCTGTATGCCATTAATCAGTCCCCGGACAGTAGCAAATTCAATTTCAATATTTTTATCCTGTATGGTTAACCTGTATTTTTCTTTATTTAAGTGAGTATTTAATAAAAGAAAAATGCCTTTTTCCCTTTGAAGATTGTTGCGGGCATTCAATTCAGTTTTGCTAATTAGAACACCAGTTTGCTGCTCAATAGACTGGCGCAAATATTCTGCCTGTCTCATGAAATTTTTGTCAAAATAAATGACTGTTGATGCATCCATGCGAAAAGGAGTTGATGCATGCGGATAGCTGATGAAATCAGGTTTAGGAATGATTTGATAGGCTGATTGCGCCAATATGCATGCTGATACGAGCAAGCAGAAGAGCAGAGAATACAATTTTTTCATGGTATTCGATTGGGGCTAGGTTTGGTAAAAATATAAAATTGAAGGGTTTATAGGTAAATTGCATCACAGTATTTGCAAAACCAAAAGAACGGGAATGAATAAATCTCAGATTAGAGAAGTCTATTTGCAAAAAAGAAAGGCCTTGCATGGTCCGGAACAACTTAAAATGGATGATTTGTTGTTGATTCAATTTCAGCAATTGTCTTTTGAAGGAATAGAAACCGTATTAACTTATTGGCCCATGTCACATAAGACAGAGCCCAATACTCATTTGTTCAATGGCTATTTAAGGCATATGATACCCAATTTACAATTGGCTTATCCGGTTATTAAAGATGAAATAACAATGGAAGCAATCCTTATTAACGAGGATACGGTTTATGCTACCAATTCACTGGGGATTACAGAGCCCAAAGGCGGGGATCGGCTTGAACTAAAAGAAATTGATTTGGTGTTGGTTCCTTTGCTGGTTTTTGACAATGCGGGTTATCGGGTTGGTTTTGGTAAAGGATATTATGATCGCTATCTGGCTGAAAAATCTGAGCATACAGCATTAATGGGCTTTTCGTATTTTGATCCCGTTCCTTTGATTAGCGACACCCATGAATTTGATATACCTTTACATGTAGGGATTACCCCGAATCGCATATATGAATTTTAATACCCTTTTTCTTAAATCCTTCAGAGTTTTGCTATTGCCATTGGCAGCTTTGTATGGATTGATTATTATCATCAGAAACCGTTTGTTCGACAGACAGATATTAAAGTCGGCAGAATTTAACTTCCCTATTATTTGTGTTGGTAATCTGGCCGTGGGGGGGACGGGAAAATCACCGATGGTAGAATACCTGCTGACCTTGCTGAGCCCGAAGTTCAAAATGGCTACTTTAAGCAGGGGCTATAAACGCAGAACCAAAGGATATGCATTAGCGAATGAATCAACCACGGCACTGGAAATTGGTGATGAGCCCATGCAGTTTGCATTAAAGTTTCCGAATGTAGCTGTGGCAGTAGGAGAAGAGAGAATTATAGCTATACCCCATTTATTACAGGATCATCCGGATTTGCAGGGAATCATTCTGGACGATGCCTTTCAACACAGAACAGTTAAAGCTGGCTTTAATATTTTGCTTACTGAATTCAATAATTTGTATACCCGTGATTTCTTTTTGCCAACAGGCGATTTAAGAGATGAATGGGCCTCTGCCAAACGTGCTCAGGTTATTATTGTTACCAAATGTCCTGCAGACCTGGATGAATCGGCAAAAGATGCCATATTAAAAGATCTAAATCCTCTGCCTGAACAAAAAGTCTATTTCAGTACCATTGAATATGGTATTCCTTATCATATTTGTGACGCTAATATTCAGTATGCCTTCAACTCACTCGACGAGGTAATGCTGGTTTGTGGCATTGCGAATCCAAAACCTTTGAAAGATTTTCTGTTGCAAAAAGCCAAGACCTATTATCAGCAGGATTATGCAGACCATCATATTTTTTCAATTGACGATTTAAAGGAAATCAAGCAATTGTTTGATGAAATTTCTGCAGAAAGAAAGCTGATTGTAACTACAGAGAAAGATGCGGTTCGGCTGATCAAATTCAAAGAAGAATTAAAGTCGATGCCCTTTTTTGTTATTCCCATCCGACACAGAATTTTATTTGATGAGTCCTGGCAGCTGAACGACCAGTTGATTAAATTTGTTCAACATTTTCCTTTTAACCCCATTATACCCGAATATGAGCTCGAAAAAGCCTAAATCCAAACAGAAACGTAAAGCCAAAACGATTACGGTTCATACACCAAAAGGAAGATTGGAAGTTACCCGTTCTGGTATGGGCTATGTTATCATTGATGATGATGCCGGAGATGTATTGGTTAAACCCAATGATTTTTTAACTGCATTGAATGGTGATATTGTAAGAGTTAAAATTATTAAGGAAAACAGTAGGACAGGTAAACGGGAAGGCAAGATTACAGAAGTGGTTTCCAGAAAGCAAACTGAATTCATAGGCCATTTGCAGGTGTCTGCGCACCATGCATTTTTTGTTCCTGATTCTGACAAGCCTATGCCAGACTTGTATGTTCCGCTACAATCCATTAATGGTGCCAAGCACAAGGACAAGGTACTGGTAAGATTGATTCGCTGGGAAAAGGATGATAAAAAACCGGTAGGGGAAGTGGTTAGCATTCTGGAAAACGATAGCCCCAATGATGCTGCGATGAAGGAAATTTTAACCGAAGCAGGATTCCCTATTTCCTTTCCGGATGAAGTAATGGAAGAAGCAGGGAGATTGCCTGATATCATTGGAGAGGATGAAGTTTCCAGGAGAAAGGATTGCAGAAATTTATTGACATTTACCATTGATCCAGTGGATGCAAAAGATTTTGATGATGCCATTTCCATCAGACAATTAGGCGATAATAAATATGAAATTGGTGTACATATTGCTGATGTAAGCCATTATGTTGAACCAAATACGGCTTTGGATGAAGAAGCCTATAAAAGAGCTACTTCAGTATATCTTCCTGATCGTGTTAATCCCATGTTGCCTGAATATATATCGAACCAGCTCTGTTCATTAAGACCTAAGGAAGACAAGCTTACCTTTTCTGCAATCTTTCAAATAAATGCGCAAGGCGAGGTGAAACAATACTGGCTGGGAAGAACGGTTATTCATTCCGATCATCGCTATACTTACGAAGATGTTCAGCAAATCATAGAAACCAAAGAAGGGCTTTATAAAGAGGAGATCCTGCTGTTGAATGATATTGCCCAGAAACTAAGGAAGAAACGCTTTAGTAAAGGCGCTATTAATTTCTCTTCACAGGAAGTAAGGTTTAAACTGGATGAAAAGGGAACACCCATTGGCATAGTAGTCAAAGAAAGCAAGGAGTCACATCAATTAATTGAAGAGTTAATGTTGCTTGCCAACAGAACGGTTGCAGAAAATATTGCCAAAAAGTCTGTGAATGGTAAGCCTTTACCTTTTCCATACCGCGTGCACGATCAACCCGATGAAGAGAAACTGGCTCCCTTTATACAATATGCCAAACGATATGGCCATGGGTTTGATATTAGCAGTCCCATTGCTATCGCACATAGTTTTAACCAGATGCTAAAAGATGCAGCTGGTAAACCAGAACAGCATGTATTGGAGCAGTTAGGCATCAGAACGATGGCAAAAGCCATTTATACGCCTGAAAATATCGGGCATTATGGATTAGCTTTTGAACACTATTGTCATTTTACTTCACCCATCAGAAGGTATCCTGATATTCTGGTACATCGGGTATTACAGTCTGTTTTAGATGATGCCCCCAAAGTGGATAAGAAGATGACAGAGAAATGCAAACATGCCAGCGAAAGAGAAAGGGCTGCCATGGAATGTGAAAGAGCGGGTAATAAATACAAGCAGGTAGAATTTTTGCAGGGCTTTATTGGGGAATGTTTTGAAGGTGTGGTAAGCGGAGTAACCAGTTTCGGCTTTTTTGTAGAAACCATTGCGCACAAGTGTGAAGGTCTGGTAAGCATTGTGAGTCTGAGTGACTACGACGATTTTAGATTAGTTGAATCAGAGTACAGCCTGGTGGGTAGAAGGAGTGGACGTATTTTTAAAATGGGAGATAAAGTAACCGTACGTTTAGTAGCAGCCAATCTGGAAAAACGTCAACTGGATTTTGAATGGGAGTTGGGCTAATTTTTTTCTCTGTTTTCAATTTGAAGTAAGTTCAAAACACTACCAGCCACTGGCCAGCACATCGGCTAAGTGCATCATTTGCACGTTTTTCCCTTCGTGTTTAGCACATCCGTCAATATGCATCAGGCAACTCATATCGGTGCTGATGAGCACGGTTGCACCCGTATCTGCCGCATTGTTGTTTTTCTGACTACCCATAGCAATACTGATAGGTTCAAATTTTACGGCAAAAGTGCCGCCAAATCCACAACAGGTTTCCACGTCGTTCATTTCCTTTAGTTCAAGTCCATTCACGCGACTTAACAATAGTCGGGGTTCCTGTTTAATTTTACATTCTCTTAAAGCAGCACAGCTGTCGTGATAAGTAGCCGTAGCTTCCAGGCTGGCACCAAAATCAATTTGCTTCAGCACATTGACCAAAAAGTCAGAGAACTCATAAATACGTGTGCCTATTTTGGATGCCTGGTTTTTATAAGCGGAATTTTCAAATAACTGCGGGTAATAGTTTTTTACAAACCCAACACAGCTAGCACTGGGTGCAACAATATAATCGGCTCCCACAAAATCCTGTAAAAATTTGGTGCAGACTTCCTTGGCTTCCCCATGAAACCCTGCATTGAATGCAGGTTGTCCGCAACAAGTTTGTGAAGTAATATAATGAACGGTACAGCCCGCCTTGCGAAGCACTTTTACCATATTGAAAGCTACATTGGGATATAGCTGATCTATAAAGCAGGGAACAAATATTTGAACGTTCATCAAAATTATTTTAGCGTTCGATTCATTTGAATCATTTTCAATGCGGTGATGGCAGCTTCTTCTCCCTTATGTCCATGAATACCACCAATTCTTTCAGTGGCCTGCTGCTCGTTCAGAACTGTTAATACGCCGAAGATAACCGGTACATCAATCTGCAGATTCAATTGCATAATACCATCTGTTACGCCCTTGCACACATAATCGAAATGGGGGGTATCGCCCTGTATTACGGCACCTAATACAATATATGCATCTGGTGTGCGTTTGGCATATGCATAGTGCTGCTTTACACCAAAAGGCAATTCAAAAGCCCCGGGTACTACAATGGTTTTTACTATAACACCTGCATCTTTCAGCACATTCTTAGCACCTTTTTCCAAAGCATTAATGATGCTACTGTTCCATTCTGTTTTAACGATAACAACAAAGGCATCCTCCGGTGCGGGGATGCCTTTGTTTAATAAAGTATTTCCTTTAGTAGCCATTATTCAGCAAGGTCATTTTTTTCGTTGCTCAAACGATAAATGTATTTATCTGCCTGAAAACCTTTATCCGTTTTAGGGAATTTGTTTTTAACTTCTTTGTATAATTCCAAAGCTTCTCCTGTTTTACCAGTAGACTCTAGTAATAAAGCAGCACGGAATAAATATTCTGAAGAGTTGTTTTCATCTTCAACAAAAGTAGCAGCAGCTTTCTTGTAAGCTTCTACGGCTTCTTCTTTTTTATTTAATTCGGCATAAGCATCACCCAAACAACCTGTAGCCAGTAACTGTATTTGCTTAGCATCGGTAGAAAAATCTTTTAAGTGCTTTACTGCATTTTCAAACTCACCTAATTTAAGGTAGCTGATACCTGCATAATAATGGGCAAGGTTGGCAGATTTAGTGCCACCAAAGTTGCTGATAACATTCAATACACCCTTGTATTGTCCATCGCCATTCAATACCAGTCTTGACGAGTCCATAGCAAAGTATTGCTCAGCTTTAAATAAAGCTTCTGCAGCTTTTTCTTCTTTGGGTTTTACTACGTAATGCTGATAAGCAAACCATCCTCCGCCAATGATCAAAACGGCTGCAATAGCCATTGTCAATGGTTTCTGGATTGTAGAGAAAGTGGTTTCTACTTTATGCGCTGCCTCTTGGGTTACCATCTCAGGCGCTTGTTTTTCGCTCATTCTATTTGATTATTCGGTTTAGTAAATTAGTCAACAATAAAAGGATAGTTCTGGTCAATGTACACGTCTTTCAACACCTCATCATCACTTGGCCATGGACTTTCTTCTGCAAAACGAACAGATTCATCTACCATCGCATTCACTCTGGCATCTATGGCATCCAGTTCAGCCTGGGTGGCAAATCCATTTTCTAAAATCGTATTTGCAACTTTAGTAATGGGATCCTGGTCTTTGTATTCTTCTACTTCTTCTTTGGATCTGTATTTCTGAGGGTCGGATACAGAGTGTCCTTTGTATCGGTAGGTCTTCATTTCTAAAAGGGTAGGACCATCTCCTTCTCTTGCTCTTTTAACGGCTCTTGCTACCGCATCGTGTACCGCTTCTGCAGTCATGCCATCTACTTTATCAGCAGGCATTTCGTATGCATCAGCCAGTTTATAAATATCAATTACATTACTGGTTCTTTCAATGGAGGTACCCATTGCGTAGTTGTTATTCTCGCAAATGAAAATCACAGGTAATTTCCAAAGCATAGCCAGGTTAAAAGTTTCGTGTAACATACCCTGACGGGCAGCACCGTCTCCAAAATAACAAAGCACCACATTCTGTGTACCTCTATATTTTTCAGCGAAAGCCAAACCGGCACCGGTACCAATCTGTGCACCTACAATCCCGTGTCCGCCAAAGAATTTATGTTCTAAACTGAAGAAGTGCATACTTCCTCCTTTACCTTTTGCACAACCGGTAGCTTTACCATATAATTCTGCCATACAAGCGTTGGCTGAAACTCCTTTGGCAAGTGCTAAACCGTGATCACGATAAGCCGTGATAAATGGATCGTCTGCCTGAGTAGCAGTCATACAACCTGCTGCAATAGCTTCCTGTCCCACATAAGCGTGGAAAAATCCGCGGATCTTTCCTGCCATTTTATACATTTCTTCGGCTTTTAATTCGAACTGGCGAATCAATTGCATTAGCTCATACCAATAGAGGTAGGTTTCTTTAGAAAACTTTGTAGACACTTTTCAAAATTTTGATGGCAAATATAGGGGTTATCCTTGATAGTTCCCTAACCGGCATATTCCCCAACCATATGTTCTTCAGGAGGATATGGGATACGAATGGAGCTGAGGTATTGTTCCTCTAAAATATCCGCAAATGTGGCGAAATACAAAATAACGTCTTCCCTCACATTCCGCTTCAGCCAGCGAAAGCCGCCCGGTAATTTATCCAGTACAGATCGGTCGTCCAGGTATTCAAGGTGATGGATATCTGATGGGGTTAGACCGATATCTGTGAGCTTTTTTATTAAAAGGTTTACAGGTGTATTACTCACGGGGCAAAACTCTTCTGCCAATTCAGTCCACTCTCCAAAGCCTGTGTGTGCATAGGTTAATATTTCTTCTTTACTCACATTGGCTACTACCTGTAATAAATTTCCACAGTTACAGGCTCCATGATTGCCCCAGGCATAAGGTGCACCGTTGGCTAAATGATGAGCCGTTTGTCTTAATACATCTACTAAAACCAGATTAGGATGAGCCATAACATTTTACTTTTCAAATTAACAAGCCGGTATTCAAAAAAGTTGATTCAGGCAGTAAATTATAAAGCGGTAAAATTCCAGCATCAATTTGTGCAAGTCAATCCGGAAATAGTAGCCGTTTTACTCAACATTGCTACCATTCATCCCGAAAATAACAAAGAGCCCCAAACCTTTTTCTTGTTTATTAGTTAGGTATAAAAAATTAAACAAAAAAAATCATGAAAATGCGCATTTTAACCTTGACAATGGTTGCCCTGATGGGATTATTTGGTAGTGTAAGTGCTCAGAACACAGTAGTGGATATTGCTGTTGGTTCTAAGGATCACTCAACATTGGTAGCTGCTGTTAAAGCGGCAGATCTGGTAGGAACTTTGCAAAGTGCCGGACCGTTTACTGTATTTGCACCGGTAAATGCAGCGTTTGATAAATTACCTGCAGGAACTGTGGCTAACTTGTTAAAGCCTGAAAACAAAGCTGCTTTGGCAAAAGTATTGACCTATCATGTTGTAGCAGGAAACCTTGATGCAGCTGCAGTTATAAAAGCAGTGAAAGATGGTAAGGGGAAAGCAGTGGTAACTACTGTTGCTGGAAATGCTTTAACTGTAACCGTAAATGATGGTAAAGTAATATTGACCGATGAAAACGGTGGAGTGGCAACCGTTGTAGCTGCTGATTTAAAAGCAGGTAACGGAGTAATTCACGTTATTGATACAGTTGTTTTACCAAAATAAGTTTAGTGAAGGTTTGGTTTGTTGGGTAAAGAAAAGAGGCTGCTAATTTTAGCAGCCTCTTTTGTATGGGAACCCTTGGGTTCAAAAATTACTGTTGATTATGCTTCCAGTAAAAACGGATAGCCATAGTGTACTGGTGGATTGTAAGTCTCCTTAATAGTACGGGCGCTTAACCATCTGTACAGGTTCAGGGCACTGCCGGCTTTGTCATTGGTACCGGATGCTCTTGCACCACCAAATGGCTGCTGACCTACAACGGCTCCTGTTGGTTTATCGTTGATATAGAAATTACCAGCAGCATTTCTCAGCATATTGGTAGCCAGTTCAACTGCAGCTCTGTCCTGAGACAGGATTGCACCTGTTAAAGCATATGGAGAAGTGCTGTCTACCAGTTGCAAAGTCTTTTCAAATTGTTCTGAAGGGTATACATAAATGGTTAATACAGGTCCGAAAATTTCTTCGCACATGGTAACTGATTTAGGATCCTTGGTTACAATAACAGTAGGCTCAATAAAGTATCCTTTGGTTTTACTGAAGTTTCCACCTGCAATAATTTTTACTTTCTTATTCTTCTTTGCGTTGATGATATAGCGGGTAATGCTATTGTAGGCTTTTTCGTCGATGACTGCGTTAACAAAATTGGTGAAGTCTTCTACAGTACCCACTTTCATGGTATTTACTGCAGCAGCCAGTTTCTTTAAAATTTCATCTGCCAGGTTGCTTGGAATATAGGCTCTGGATGCAGCAGAACATTTCTGTCCCTGGAATTCAAAAGCACCTCTTGCCAGAGCAGTTACCACAGCATCCACATCGGCAGACTTATGTGCCACTACAAAGTCTTTACCACCTGTTTCACCCACAATTCTTGGGTAGGTTCTGTAAATGCCCATATTTTCACCAATGGTCTTCCACATATTATTAAATACACCTGTTGAACCTGTAAAGTGAACGCCTGCAAAATCTCTGTGTGAGAAGCAAACTTTACCAATGGTAGGACCATCAACATAAATAAGATTGATTACTCCATCTGGCAATCCTGCTTCTTTTAAAATGCGCATGAACAATTGTGCAGAATAAATCTGTGTATTGGCAGGCTTCCAAACCACCACGTTACCACACATAGCAGCAGAAGTAGGCAGGTTGCCACCAATTGCGGTGAAGTTGAAAGGCGTTACAGCCAAGACAAATCCTTCCAATGGACGCCACTCTAAACGATTGTGCATGCCAGGAGCAGAAATAGGTTGTTGCTTATAAATTTCACTTAGGAAATGTACATTAAAACGAAGGAAGTCTATCAATTCGCAAGTGCTGTCGATTTCTGCCTGAAATGCATTTTTACTTTGTCCCAGCATAGTAGCAGCCAGCATCTGATAGCGATATTTGGTAGCTAATAGATCTGCTGCTTTCAAAAAGATATGTGCTCTGTTTTCCCAGCTAAGGGCAGCCCATTTATCCTTTGCCTGTAATGCTGCAGCAATGGCCTGGTGCGCATGTTTTTCTTCCCCTGCATTAAAGTGACCTAATGTATGAGACAATTCATGTGGCGGATGAATCGCTACTTTTTTGTCTGTTCTTACTGCTTTACCACCTATATACATAGGGATATCCAGTTGTTTTTTCTTGGCTTCGGCTAAAGCTTTTTTTAAAGCTGCTTTCTCCGCACTTCCTGGTGCAAATTGCTGAACCGGTTCGTTGGTTGGCATCGGGTATGAAAATGTACCAATACTCATAGGTGAAAATTTATAAGGTTTGAGGACGCAAGTTACGAAGAAAACTCTATTGGGTTTTGGCTACATTTGTGTATGGCTGTAATCCTATTTGATCCCTCTTACAGGAATTTACTGGCACCGCTTTCTACTAACAAAGCGCTGTCTCATTTTCATTTTGGTTTATTAAGTATTCAGGAGCGATGGGAACTGTTGCTGAAGCAACCCGCTGCCATACATACAGCACCCTACTTACAAGGCTTGTATGCAAGTTCCAATACCTCTCTGCTGCATGCCGATGCTGAAGCAGATGCTTCTTTATGGATTGATTCTTCTGTTATTCCAGATGATGCCCTGATTGCACAAATTCAATCGCTTCAAAACGGCGATTGTTTGATGGATGAACAGGGATTGGTGGCAGGGAAAGCGGTCATTGCATTCAACAGTTTTAATCCCTCCGATACCTCGGCCTATTTTACACAGGCCAATAAAGTTGCCAGTTTACAACGCATTCGTTTTCCATGGGAAATCATGCAGATTAATGAAGCCATGATTCGAAAAGATTTTGAATGGGTTACGGCTGGCAGAAAATCTCAACCTATTCCGGCTTCTGTGAATGCAATAGGGGATGATCAGATTTTTATTGAACCTGGTGCCCGTTTGCAGTACTGTACATTAAATGCCAGTACAGGGCCAATTTATATTGGGAAGAAAGCAGAAATCATGGAAGGTTCCAGTATCCGTGGACCTTTTTCCATTGGCTATAATTCAGTGGTTAAAATGAACAGTCGCATATACGGTGGAACCACATTGGGACCCTATTGCATGGGCGGTGGGGAAATTAAAAATGCGGTGCTCATGGGTTACTCCAATAAAGCACACGATGGATATTTGGGAGACGCCGTAATTGGAGAATGGTGCAATATGGGGGCGGGTAGCAGCAATAGCAATCTGAAAAATTCTGCGGGTACCATTAAAATATTCAGCATGGGACTGAATGAGTATGTTCCTATTGGTCAGAAGTGTGGGGTCATTATGGGCGATTATTCCAGGGTGGCCATTAACTCCAGCCTCAACACGGGATCTATGATTGGCGTTAGTTGCAATGTGTTTGGAGAAGGGCTCCTGCATAGTTCTATTCCGCATTTTAGTTTTGGACTAAAAGGGAAAGTGTACCAGATTGAATCGGCAATTCATGATATTAATAACTGGAAGGGATTGAAGGGACTGGAAATGTCCGGTGAAGAAATAAACGTTCTACAATATATTTATACAAACAACAAGCAATTATGAGAAAGCAAATCGCAGCAGCCAACTGGAAGATGAATCTTACCTTACAGCAAGGAGAACAATTGATTAACGACCTATTGGCAAAGCCCCATTCGTTAAAGGAAAATCAGCAAGCCATATTTGCTGTGCCGGCTCCTTATTTAATGATGGCACAGGAAAAATTAGGAAATAAAGAAAGGGTAGCAGTGGCTGCTCAAAACTGTTACAGCAAAAAAAGCGGTGCCTATACCGGTGAAATTTCTGTAGAAATGTTGCAGTCTATTGGTGTGCATTATGTGGTATTGGGACACTCTGAAAGAAGAGAATATTTTAACGAAAGCAATCAGTTCCTTGCAGAAAAAATTGATATCTGTTTAGGCAATGGCGTAACACCTATTTTTTGTTGCGGGGAGCCTTTGCAAATTCGGGAAGCAGGTACACAAAATGAATTTGTTGGTACCCAATTAAAGGAGTCTCTTTTTCATTTATCTGCTGCTGATATTACCAAAGTGGTGATTGCCTATGAACCCATCTGGGCCATTGGTACAGGCAAAACAGCCAGCAGTGATCAGGCGCAGGAAATGCATGCGTTTATTCGCGCTGAATTGGCACATCAATATGGTAAAGAAACGGCTGAGCAAATTTCCATTCTCTATGGCGGAAGTGTAAAAGCAAACAATGCGGTAGAACTGTTTGCACAGCCTGATGTGGACGGTGGTTTAGTAGGAGGTGCTTCTTTAATTGCCGATGAATTTGTGGCCATTATCAATGCCTTGAAATAGATATAAATCGATACATCCTGAATCCCGATTGCCTACCGTAATCGGGATTTTTATTTTAAAATAAATTGTGCTCTGCTGATTCTGTCGTTGATAGCAACGCCTATTCCTTCGTTGGGAAATATCTCAGCAAGTATCACGTCAAAGCTTAACTGATCAATATTCCTGAGTGTGGCAAATAATTGGCTGGCTGCTGTTGACAGTTGATGGTCGGGCGCCAGTTTAAAATTGGTTGCTCCTGCATAGTCTGTGTCCAGACTGATCACCGCAATTTTTTTACCAGCGTGTTCTTCTATTAATGCTGGAATATTCCCGATATACAAAGGGGTATGCGGTGCATAGTGACTCTTGAGTTGTCCGGGTGTGGCCGGTTGATTTTCTGAAATCTGCTTAGAAACATGTTGAGATATAGCTGAACTATGTACCACCGGAAGCCCGCTAAAGGCACTCAATTCTTCAGCAGTAACGCTTCCTGCTCTGTGCAAAATAATTTTGTTATCAGCCACTTCACAAATCGTCGATTCCA
>JBDLUU010000002.1:0-22132 GCA_039805185.1 Bacteroidota bacterium | reverse complement strand
TGTTTATTAGAAAATCAACACTTATACAAGAATACGAACACCAAGAGAACCTACTGATTGATGAATGTAAGAGGAATAATTACCAAATAATTGAAATAATAAGAGAAACTATATCAGGAACCAAGAAGAATGAAGACCGAGAAGGAATTACACAATTAAAGAATGTAGTTCTACAAAAGAAACCACAAGTTGTGGTGTGTTGGGAAATTAGTCGTATCAGTAGAACCAGTTTAGGATTTCACCAACTACTATCATTTTTAACTGAAAATAATGTATCCCTTTACATACAGAACCTAAACCTACATACACTAGACGATTCAGGTAAAGAGAACCATATTACAGGATTGATTCTGTCCCTAATGGCAGAGATTGCGAAGATGGAGACCCATACACTTAAAACAAGGGTCAAGGTGGCGTTACAAAACCTAAAAGACAAAGGTGTCGTGTTGGGTCGTCCAAAGAACACCGGTGAAAGTAAAGAGAAGACCATAAAGAAATACCCGGAAGTAATCAAATACCTTGAAAAAGGTTTATCTATCCGTGAAGTATCAAGAATGACTAATGTAAGTGTGAATACTACTCTTAAAGTATCTCACTTAATAAAAACACTTGTGTAGTTAATGTTAGTAAAATTGTCCCCATAGTTGTCCCCTTAAAAACAAAACCCCTGATACTATTACGTTTCAGGGGTTATTGAGAGGTCCCGAGCGGATTCGAACCGCTGTAGAAGCTTTTGCAGAGCTCTGCCTAGCCACTCGGCCACAGGACCTTGTTTAGGGATGCAAAAATAGCGGAAAGAAAGGAATTTTAAAATTCTAAATGAGAAATCCCGAATTTTACTTTCTAATTCTATTAAATATGCTCAGAATTGCTGAAAGTGAATTAATCATTAATGACAGAGGTGCGGTTTATCATTTAAACGTTAAACCCGAAGAGTTGGCTGAAACCATCATCACCGTTGGTGATCCAGGAAGAGTTGCAGAAGTCAGCAAACATTTTGACCATATAGAAGGGAAATACGAGCACAGAGAATTTATTACGCATACAGGGACCATTGGCAAGAAAAGACTTTCCGTAGTATCCACCGGAATTGGTCCTGATAATATTGATATCGTATTCAATGAACTGGACGCACTGGCCAATATTGATTTTGAAACCAGAACCATCAAACAGACACTCAAGAAACTAACCATTGTGAGGATGGGTACTTCCGGAGCTTTGCAGGCAGATATTCCGGTAGATAGTTTTGTAGCCAGCACCCATGGTTTAGGCGTAGACAATCTGCTTCACTTTTACAAGCAGCAGAACAATGAAGAAGAACTTCAGATTTTAAATGCATTTGAAACGCACACTCAATTAAAAAGCAATGGGGTTAACCCATATATTGCTTCAGCACCTGTTAGTGTGCTAAAGGAATTTGTGGATGGTTTTCATCATGGCATTACGGTAACCTGCCCTGGATTTTATGGTCCACAGGGTAGAATTTTACGGTTACCGCTTCAATACCCCAACCTGATTCCGCAATTAACCAGCTTCCGCTTTGGGAATCATCGCATTACCAATTTTGAGATGGAGACCAGCGCCATGTATGGATTAGGAAAACTTTTAAACCATAACTGCCTAAGCCTAAGTGCAATAGTTGCGAATCGCGTACAACATAGTTTCAGCAAAGACGGAAGTAAAGCAGTTGAAGCACTTATTATCAAGAGCCTCGAGGTTTTATCGGCAATAAAATAACTTCTGCTTGTTCACGATGCAATTATTGGCTACTACTTCCCCATTTCAACCTAAATTGCAACATGCATTTAGTGTTCTACAAATACCAGGGAACGGGCAACGACTTTGTTATTCTGGATAACAGAGGCCATTCCATACAACTGGATCAGGCTGCCATTGCTTTTTTATGTCACAGAAGATTTGGTATAGGCGCAGATGGATTAATGCTGCTGAACAGTCGGTCTGGCTATGATTTTGAGATGAAATATTACAATGCAGATGGGGCCGAAGGCAGCATGTGCGGTAATGGAGGAAGATGTTTGACCAAATTTGCCCACGACATGGGTATTCTAAAAGAAAAATACGAATTTATTGCTTCAGATGGACCGCATGAAGCCATAGTAACAGAAAGTGGATGGGTGAAATTAAAAATGATTGATGTAAACAATATCCATCAATTGCCTGCAGCTTGCACCATCAATACAGGCTCCCCTCATTATGTTCAGCAAGTGAAAAATCTGGAAGCGATGGATGTTGTGGCTGAAGGTAAAAAAATCAGATATAATAACGAGTACAAAGAGAAAGGCATCAATGTGAATTTTATTGAAAAACAGCCAGACGGAGAACTATTCGTGAGAACCTATGAGCGCGGCGTTGAAGATGAAACCTATAGTTGCGGAACGGGTGTTACCGCAGCTGCCATTGCGATGTCATTGGGAAATGACCAACCCAACCAAACGGTTAAAATCAAAACCAAAGGAGGAAACCTGGCTGTTGAATTTGAGAAAACAGGCACCGATAGTTTTCAACATATCTGGCTTTGCGGACCAGCAGAATTGGTATTCAAGGGCACAATCTATTTAAACGGAACTTCTAAAGTGTAAAAAATGATCCAGTACTTTAAAAATATAGACGGCCAGACCATTGAGATTCAGAAAGCCGACCAGGGAGTCTGGGTGAATCTGGTGCCTCCTTTTAAAGAAGAGGAATTTGTTGAATTAAGTGAAGAACTGGAAATTCCCATTGAATTTTTGAGAGACTCGCTGGATATAGATGAACGTCCCCGTTATGAAATGGAGGACAATGTGAAAATCATTATCATCAAAACCCCAACAGAAAATAATTCATTCAATGATTCAGATGCGTTTTACATCACCATACCTATTTGTATCATTCTAACGCATAATCAGATTATCACCGTTAACTCTTTTGACAATGGTGCCATTAAAAAATTCCTGAATACTTTTCAGAAAAGGCATCCCGACAAGAGAAATATGATGGTATTGAAAGTATTTGAAAAAGTAGTACAGACTTTTCTGGATTACCTGAAAGAAATCAATCACAGCAGAAATCAGTATGAACAAAGCTTGTATGACAGTAACAGCAATGTAGACTTGTTGAAATTGATGCGCGTACAAAAAAGCCTTGTATATTTTGTAACCGCTTTGAGAAGTAATGAAATGCTGATGATGAAACTGGAAAGAACCAATTTCCTTGGCCTGAACGAAGACGAAAGAGAATTCCTTCAGGATTTAATTGTAGATACCAGTCAGGCATTGGAGATGGCCAATATTTACACCAATATCCTGAGCAGCACGATGGATGCATTTGCCAGTATCATCAGTAATAACCTGAACAATGTAATGAAGCGTTTAACTTCCATCACGATTATTCTGTCATTGCCCATTTTGGTAACCAGTATTTATGGCATGAACGTAGATATTCCTTATCAGCATTCCAATCATGCTTTCTATATTCCTGTTATCATTTCTTTCTTTGTGTCTATAATAATCGGAGGGTATTTTTATAAGAAAAAATGGTTTTAAGCAATGCCACTTTTTAATGTACGTGTTTACGGGATATTGATAGATCAGTACCAGCGATTACTCGTAACCGATGAGTTCATTCGCGGAGCCTATATTACCAAACTTCCGGGTGGAGGATTGGAATTTGGAGAAGGAACCAGAGATTGTTTACAGCGAGAGTTCAGGGAAGAGACTGGCCTGGAAGTCAATATTGGCGAGCATTTTTACACAACCGATTTTTTTCAGATTTCAGCTTTTAATAACAAAGACCAGATTATTTCCATTTACTATCGCGTGCATGCAGCAAATACAGCTATCCTGCCTACCAGTGATATCCCATTTTCTTTTCGGCCGGAGCAGATTAAAGACCCCAATGGAGAAGCGGAGGTATTCAGATGGATTCCTCTGGAATCCTTATCAGAAGAAGACATGACCCTTCCAATTGATAAAGTTGTTGTAAAACTTTTAAAAGAAAATGCCTAAACCTGGCTTACCCGTAAGTTGCACTTTCCCCTTATCGTATTCAACTCCTTTTGCATTGGAAGCTGAAAGCAAGAGAGGTCCGTCCATATCCACATAATCCAATTGGGGTAAAAAATGGGCAATGGCAGCAGATCCTATAACAGATTCATTCATGCTACCCATCATAACTTTCAATCCTAACTCTCTGGCTTCCTTTATCATTCTTCTTGCCGGTGTAATTCCACTGCACTTGGTCAACTTGATATTTATTCCGTGGAAAAAACCTGCACATTTTGCAACATCTTTTTCACCAACACAGGACTCATCTGCAATCAAGGGAAGAACTGAAGATGCATATAATAATTTCATGCCCTCCCAGTTATCTTTTGCCAAGGGTTGTTCAACTAGCTCCACTCCCAATTCGGCTAATTCCGGTATGAGGGCAACTGCCTGCTCGGTGGTCCAACCTGCATTGGCATCCACTCTGAAAACAGCATCCGTTTTTTGTCGTAAAGCTTTTATAATGCCAATATCATCCGGTGTTCCCAGTTTTACTTTATAAATGGGCCAGGGTCTGGCTAACATTTTCTCAACCATTTTTTCCGGGGTATCAATCCCAATGGTAAAATCACAGACCGGCAATGCTTCTGACCAGTTGGTATCAAACAATTCATATAAAGGCTTGCCCTTCATTTGCCCATATAAGTCCCATCCTGCCATGTCCAAAGCAGCAACCAGGAATGGATTTTGTGGAAACAAATGATGCAAATAATGCCAGTATCTTTCCGGATCTGTCATGGCAAATTTGGCTACCATCTTATGCTTAGCCTCCAGATCGGCCATCATTTTATCAACGGTTATATCATAATAAGCAATCGCCGGAGCTTCACCATATCCGGTAAAAGGTCCCAGGTTTAATGCCACCAACAAAGCTTCCTGATGTGTCTTGGTTCTGCCGTTCGATATAGTGAAAGGATGGGTAAATGGCAAACTGGTTCTGGTATATCTTAACTCCACTTCTTGTTGGTTATCTGCCTGATTGATGAATATAGGATTGCAATTCCTCGTTAAACTCCTTTGTTTCCAGCAAGTCTTCAACTGTCAGGTGCATCCGATAACACCAGAAATGATTGGGATTAGCAGGAACATTAATTTGTTCATCCAATGGATTCTCTCTTCTGATTTGTTCGTGCATTCCCATCAAATCCTGCAGTTGAAATACAGCCCACATGGCAGGAGAAAATAAATGTAGTAAAACCACCGCTTTATTAATCCAGGCTTCACAATAAGCAGGGGCATCGCCCCATTGTCCCAGTTCCTGATTATAAAACTGCTGGATGGTTAAACGGTCTTCTTCCCACCACCCCCTTATCGTACTCATATCATGTGTAGAAGGCGTAACAACACTTAAATACGGGGCATCATTCGGATGAAAGAATGCCCGCTGCGGATTCTTTGGCATTCGTTGAATTTCCAGACTCAATAATCCAAGCTGCTGCATCACTTCCGGAACACAGGCCGGCACCATTCCCAGGTCTTCTCCACAAATCAGCATATTGGTTACCCGTTTGAGAGAAGGTAGTTTCTGATAGGCTTCCTTTTTCCAGAAATCATCCTGTTGCTTATAAAAATACTGAACATACAGTTCCTTCAGTTGTTGCTGTGTCCCATATTCCAGGGCTTTAAACGAAGGCGTGTTTTCTATACCAAACCTAAAATGAAACTGTTGCCCATCACCATTCGCATCAAATAAAATGATATTGCTGATTAAACTGTAAAGTCCTTGTTTAATTTTCTGATGATGTGTATCGTCTTCCAGACTGGCAAAATGTGTTTCTATTTTTCTTTGGGTATCAAAAGCTTCTTTAAGCTCATATTGACCGTTATTCAGGTCTTTCAGAAAAAGACCTTTTACCAACTCATTATCATATCCAAAGATTTCCCATAACACGGCATCTGTAATATATGGCTTTGTATAGCGGTCATAATTGAACCAGATTCCCTTCTCGGCAAAAGAACCAAGGTTCAACGGAATGGCAGGAACAAAATGTCCCATTATCCCTTCTACTGCATGCAGAGGGATACTCCAGATTCTGAAAAATCCGAGAATATGATCAATTCTGAAAGCATCAAAATATCGACCCATTTGTGCAAAGCGCTGCTTCCACCAGGCAAAGCCGCTATCCTGCATGTTCTGCCAGTTATAAGTAGGGAATCCCCAGTTCTGACCTTTCACCGCAAAATCATCCGGCGGTGCACCTGCCTGAAAATCCATGTGAAATAAATGCGGATGCTGCCAGGTATCTGCCCCGTAACGATAAACACCAATGGCAATATCACCCTTGATGATAATGCCTTTTTTATGGGCATAAGCAGTGGCTTCTTTTAATTGCAGATGGAGCTGATATTGAATAAAATAATGGAAAGCAATTTCTTTATACGATTTAGATTCTTCCTGTATCAGCTTGGCAATTTTTTTCTCATCATATTGTGCATAAGAAGGCCAGGTTGCAAAATCAACCGTGCCATTTTTATCACGGAGATAACAAAATACTGCATAGGGAGTAAGCCAGTCTCTGTTCTCGTTAAAAAACTGTTTGAAATCATCTTGTGCCAATACGTCTTCACCAGTGGCATTGTAGACTTTTTTTGCAAAATTAATTTTATGATTCAGCACATCTGCATAGGCAACAGTTGGTAATTCATTCAATTCCTTCCTGATTGCCTCCAGCTTCTTTAATGCGGCTGCAAACTTTTTACCTGCAATGACTTTCAGGTTTAAATAAAGGGGATGCAGCGCGAAAGCAGAAATGGCTGCATAAGGATAGGAATCCTTATTAGTATGCGTTGCAGTGGTATCATTAATGGGCAATAGCTGAATCATCTTCAGCCCAACTTTGTCGGCCCAGTCAATCATTTTTTTCAGATCGGAAAATTCACCTACACCAAAACTTTCGGCTGTTCTGATACTGAAGACAGGAATGGATACACCTGCTCCTTTCCAGGTATTATTGGGCAGATAGGCAAACCCATCCTGCACAAAACTGAGTTGCTTAGGCTCGGGTGCAGCCTGTAATATTCTATTATCACCAGATTCAAACTGAACCAGTTTTTTAGTCCTGATATTGTAAACCCCATATTTGTAAGCAACAGGGAATTCTTCCTTACTTAAGTTCAACTCAAGTTCAAAGTATGGACTGTCCTTAGATTTGCCCATGCAAATTACGGCCTCTTCATTCCAGTTATCCGTTGCTTTAAGCGATCCGGACAAACAAATGACTTCATCCTTATTTAGCAACGGAGCTTTCACTTTAAATATATGTGTAGCCGACTTCAAAGATTTACCTTTTACTAAAGTCTCGTTGCGCTTTAATAAAACCTGTTGAAATGGCTCTGTGTAAAATGCGTTTTCAAAATATCCCGCATGATTCCATATATCCAGTAACTGAACTTTCCGAACCTGTATTTTTTTAAAATCCAGGTATCTGTCGGTGCCCCAATCTACTATGGAAGATCCATTTGCATTTACTAAAACATAATTATAGATAATCTTATCTGTAGCTTCAGCTTTAGGCCATTGAATCGTTGCCACCCAGGACTTTTCATTTAAATATTGCATAGGTATGGCATTAGCAATATCCCCATTCCCCAATAAAATATGATCTCCTATAATAAACAGATTTTGTCCGAATTCGGTGTGGAATTGTAATTGAAACTGCAGGGTTACAAAATCGGCATCATTGTCTGATTTTGATTTCACCTTACCCGATATTTTTTTCTTTACAGCAATCGTTTTTTTTGTAGTAGCCAATGGAATGGTTTTATGACTGCTAAAATAACAAACAATGTGTATATCTCACACTTTAATTGCGGGAAAGGATAAGGTCGGCTGCTTTTTCGGCAATCATGACGGTAGCTGCATGTGTATTGCCAGAAACAATGGTTGGCATCACGGATGCATCCACTACTCTGAGTCCCTTTAGTTTCATTACCTTCAAATTCGAATCTGTTACGGCCATCTCATCAATACCCATTTTACAGGTTCCCACCGGATGATACAGCGTTTCCAAAGTAAGACGTATATGATTGAGCAATTCTTCATCCGTAGCTTCGACAGTAGGAAATAAATCAACTTCACTGGAATAAGCCTGTAATGGAGAGGCTTTCAAAATATCCATAGATCTTCTTAGGGCGCTGATGAGCAATTGCTGATCCTTCTCTGATTCAAGTGCCTTATGGTCAATCAGTGGACTGTCTTTGGGATTGGATGTTTTTAAAAGAACGGTGCCCCTGCTCTCCGGATGCAACAAAATAGACATCACAGAAATTTGATCTACTAAAGGAAAAGTTTTTAGCTCATACAAATCCGTTGAATAATCTCTGGCAACACCCAATGGTGCAAAATGAAATTGAATATCCGGTCTGTTTTGTTTCTCCTGCAAACGTATGAAGGCATTGGCTTCCAGCGGACTGTTTCCCAATGGACCCGATTTCAGCAACAGGTATTGCAAAATGGCTTTGGTTTTATTCCAGGGTTTCAATATTGAATTGGCAGAAGGTGCATTGGTTTTCATACTCACTCCACTCCAGAAATGATCCTGCAGATTTTTTCCCACTCCTGGCAAGGAAGTCAGCACATCTATGCCTACTTTTTTCAATTCCACAGGATCTCCTATACCAGACAACATCAATATTTGCGGGGATTGTATAGCTCCTGCTGAAAGAATTACTTCCCTATAACAGTTGACTCTTTCCACAGTAACAGATCCATAGCTCACTTCTACCCCAACTGCTCTCCCATCCTCTATCAAAATCCTATTGACGCTGGTATTTGTTTTAATGGTCAGATTTTTTCTTTTCAATATGGGTTTGATAAAAGCCGCTGCCGTGCTGAATCGCTTATTCGCTTTGATATTGAACTGCAAAAGATGGGCTCCCTCCTGTACTGCACCGTTATAATCACCATTTGAAGGAATGCCAGTATCATTGCAGGCCGCAACAAAAGCTTCTGCAAAAACACTGGGTTGTTTGGAATAGCTTACATGCAATGGTCCACCCTGGCCATGGTACTCAGATTCAATTTGTTCGTTGTGCTCCGACTTGATGAAATAAGGTAGTACTTCCTCATAAGACCATCCTGTATTTCCCAGTGCAGCCCATTCATTAAAATCTTCTTTGTTACCCCTCACATAAGCCATGGCATTGGTGGAGCTGCTGCCTCCCAGGGCTTTTCCTCTTGGAATATACAGCTTACGATTCCCCAGCGATTTTTGAGGTACGCCCCAGAATTGCCAGTCAACGGTTGAACGATGCAACTCTCCATAAGCACCCGGAATATGAATTTCTTTTTTAGAATCAGGCGCACCTGCTTCAATCAGCAGCACTTTGTTTTCAGGATTCTCAGAGAGTCGATTGGCCATTACCGCACCAGCAGATCCCGCACCAATAATGATAAAGTCATAAGTCATATCTTAAATATAATTAAATCGCACTTATATTTGTAAACTAACAATTGTTCGCATATGAATTTGACATATAACCGCAATGATGATTGGATGAAACTGATGCTGAGTGAAATGAAACAGCGGAAGGAGAAAATTGCTTTGGGAGGCGGGAAAAAATCAATTGAAAAACAGAGAGAAAGAAACAAGCTTACAGCCAGAGAAAGAATAGCGTATCTCTGCGATAACAATCAACCCTTTATTGAAATTGGCGCTTTTGCCGGATACGATATGTATCAGGAGGAAGGAGGCTGTCCAGCAGGTGGCACTGTTGCTGGTATTGGATACATCAGTGGCAGACAGTGTGTGATAGTTGCCAACGACCAAACAGTGAAAGCAGGCGCATGGTTCCCTATTACGGGAAAGAAAAATCTTCGCATGCAGGAGATTGCCATGGAAAACAAACTTCCGATTATTTACCTGGTCGATAGCGCCGGAGTATTCCTTCCCATGCAGGATGAAATATTTCCTGATAAAGAACATTTTGGAAGGGTTTTCAGAAACAACGCCAGAATGAGTGCAATGGGTATTACACAGATAGCTGCCGTAATGGGTGCCTGTGTAGCAGGTGGCGCTTACTTACCCATCATGAGCGATGAAACCCTGATGGTAGAAGGCAATGGAAGCATTTTTCTGGCAGGATCGTATTTGGTAAAAGCTGCTATTGGAGAAGATATTGATAATGAAACACTGGGTGGAGCCGTTACGCACACAGAAATCAGTGGCATTGCAGATTACAAATTTGCAACCGAGCCCGAATGTTTGGATCAGATTAAAAAAATCATGAGTCAGTTGGGTAGTCCTGAAAAAGCAGGCTTTGACAGAATTGCGCCCGCTCTTCCCAAAAAAGACCCCAAGGAAATATATGGCATCATTCCGGAAGGAAACCTGAAGCCTTATGATATGTTAGAAATCATTGAACGCATTGTAGACAACAGTGAGTTCAATCAATTCAAACAGGACTATGGCAAAACCATTTTATGCGGCTACGCGCGCATTGATGGCTGGGCAGTTGGTATTGTTGCCAATCAACGACTGGTATGCAAAAGCAAGAAAGGGGAAATGCAGATTGGGGGGGTTATTTACAATGATAGTGCAGACAAAGCCGCCCGCTTTATTATGAATTGTAATCAGAAAAAAATTCCTCTGGTTTTCCTGCAGGATGTTACCGGCTTCATGGTAGGCAGCAGAAGCGAACACAGTGGCATTATAAAAGATGGAGCAAAACTGGTGAATGCAGTTGCCAACTCTGTAGTTCCCAAAATCACCATTGTGATTGGCAATAGTTATGGTGCCGGCAATTATGCCATGTGCGGAAAAGCCTATGATCCCAGATTTATTTATGCCTGGCCCTCTGCAAAGATTGCGGTGATGGGCGGAGATCAGGCAGCCAAAACCCTTGCACAAATTCAAGTTGCCACTATGAAGGCAAAGGGAACCGTTCCCACTCCCGAAGAAGAAAAAAAATTACTGGACACCATTAAAGACAGATACAATCAGCAGACCACTCCCTATTACGCAGCTGCAAGAATATGGGTAGATGAAATCATTGACCCGATTAAAACAAGACAGGTAATTGCCGAAGGTATTCATGCTGCCAATCATAATCCCGGCATCGAAACATTTAAGACCGGTGTATTTCAGGTATAATCAATAAAATAGATTTATTTCGCGGCATGTCGCATCAATTATTGATTTATACAGATGGAGCAGCCAGGGGAAATCCCGGACCGGGTGGTTATGGCATCATACTGATTTGGGGAGACAAGCAAAAAGAAATATCAGCAGGTTATCGTTTAACAACGAATAACCGAATGGAATTGATGGCGGTGATTGTGGCGCTGGAGGCGCTTAATAAACAAGGAATTCAGGTAACCATATATACAGACAGCAAATACATTGTAGATAGTGTACAGAAAGGCTGGCTGAATAATTGGATTCGTACACAGTTCAAAGGTGGGAAAAAGAACAAAGACCTTTGGATGAGATACCATTCCATTGCACTACAATTCCATGTAAGATTTGTCTGGGTAAAAGGTCATTCAGATAATAAATACAATAACCGTTGTGACGAGCTGGCTACACAGGCAGCAGACGGGAATCACCTCCTGATAGACGAAGTGTACGAATCAGAAAACGGGTAAAAATCAAAAAATAGAATTAAGCTAAATTAACCTTGTTCGCTTTTTTGATTAACATCCAGCTGGCAAAAAATACTGCGCTGAAGAATAAGGTTGAATAAATGCTATTCGGATAAAATGGAAGACCATCCGCGTAAGTCATCATCAAACCTTCCATGGTTTTAGGTCTGTGCCATCCGCCACCTCCTAACCAAACCAATCCGTTGGAAAGAATAAAATAAACAGTTGGGGCTGCCAATGAAGCACCTAAAATGGAAGCAATTTTATTTTGATTCACCAAAAACCCGAAGCTGGTTAATCCAATAATTAACAGGTAATTCTTCCACTGACCACCATAAAATCCGGAAATGGAACTAAGGTCGTTGATGTATAAAAGTTGGTAAATACTGTCTGAGATAAACATCGACAACAATGGCATCAGAAAAGCCAGTTTCTTATGATTTACAAACAAAGAGCCAGCAAATATTGCAATGGCCATTTGTGGGGCAAAACCCATTGGTCTGTTAGGGAATACGCGGTAAATAGCAGAAGCCAACACCATCAATACTAGAGAGAATATAAATTGTCTGTTCAGTTTCATCTTTGTCAATTTCAAAGCAAAAATAAGCGTATTCCATTAAGAACAACAGTCATTTTTACCCATTATGTGAATAATCCCTAGAGCACCGGAACAAATGCTTTGAAAACAGTTGCTGACCCGGTTGCCATCAGTGTATACTTTGTTTTAGCCAGGATGGCTGCGCACTCCCCTTTCTTCAACACCATCTGTTGATTCAATACTACAGATCCTTCCGTAACAATGAAAATTTCAAGAGAGTAGGTTTCATTATGATATTCCATACCCTGTCCCAGTGAAATTTTACTCAAACCAAAATCTGGAACCGGACAAGGATAATTTACTTCACCAGGCAAAACAGGAGCCCCCTTCATCACTTGCGGAACCACTTCTTCAAACAAGGTATGCTTCATTAGTTCGGGAACATCCACATGTTTGGGAGTTAATCCCCCTCTCAAAACATTGTCACTATTGGCCATTAATTCAATGTTCTGACCTTCCAAATACGCATGTGGTACGCCTGCTTTTTGAAACACGGCTTCGCCCGGATTCACCTGCACAATATTGAAAAAGAAAATACTGAAAATACCGCGGTCAATATGTTCCGGGATACCTGTCTCTTCATAGAGTTTAGCGGCCCACCAGCAAGGACTATTCTTGTTAATGGTTCCTTCTTTTTTGAATCGGATTGCCCTTTTAACCAAGGGTGCCAGCAGATTATCTACATCCAACTGGTCCATTTCCATCACAAACTGGTATAATCCCTTGATTCCTTCTTTACGGAACAAAGGCAGGAGAATGGTTAGTTCCTGGGTATTTTGCAGGGTATCTTCGAGAGCCTGTTTACTTTTAAAACCATGCAATAACCAGAAATCGCTTAAAGCGACCATTACTTCCGGCTTGTGATTTCTATCCTTGTAGTTGCGGTGCGGCGCATTCAGCGGTATACCCGCTTTGTTTTCTTCATCAAATCCAATTTCAGCATTCGCCTTCGTAGGATGTACCTGAATCGAAAGCATATCTTTTACGTCAAGCACTTTAAATAAATAGGGCAATTCTCCAAACTTACTAACCACTGCAGGCTGTAAGGCATCGGAGGGATTGGAACTGATGAGTTCATTCAGTTGCTGCCAGGAATCGGTTCGATAAATCTGTGAAGGTGCAGAGGAATGCGCTCCCATCCAGTATTCGGCCGAGGGCTTTGACAAATCGGGTTGCATACCCAGTAATTCCGGAATAAACCTACTCCCTCCCCAGGCATAATGCTGTACCACTCCTTTCAGTTTATAAATCCGTTGCTTGTTTTCCATAAACAGTATTTATACCCCTATTAACGTGATTTCCCTGAATATCTTGTATATATGGAAAAGAATCACCTTGCGTTAGGCAAACAGGGCGAAGCATTAGCTGCTTCCCACTTAATTCAAAAGGGTTATATATTGCTCGAGCGCAACTGGCGCTTCAAGAGACTGGAAATTGACATCATTGCAACAAAAGACCGGCAACTCTATTTTATTGAAGTGAAGACAAGGGGGTCGCTGAACTATGGCTTCCCTGAAGAGAATATTTTGAAAAAAAAGATGAAGCGGGTAAGAATTGCCGCTACCCACTATCATTACCTGCATCCCCTTTATAAAAGAATTCAGTTTGATGTAATAGCAGTTTGTTTGTCAAATGAGACCTGTCAGGATCTCAGGCATTTTGAAGATGTATATGGATGATTTTATTTTTTAAAAGCAAAATAAACCGCACCCAGGATAAATAGAAAGCTAATCAGGTATTTGCTTTGAAAAGGTTCTTTCAAATATAATAAGGCAAAAAAAGTGAATACCACCAGCGTTATTACTTCCTGTGTAATTTTTAGCTGAAATCCATTCATCCCGCTGTTATAGCCAATTCTGTTGGCAGGTACCATCAAACAATATTCAAAAAAAGCGATAAACCAGCTCACCACTATCGCTTTCCATAAAGGAATCTGCTGATCTTTTAAATGCCCGTACCAGGCATAAGTCATGAAAATATTAGATAACAACAACAAAGCGATAGTCTTAACCATATTGGGTAGTTTTGTTCTGTATTCAAATTAAAGACAAAATGGTATTCAAACATTTTTAGCCCGATACTTGTAGAATAACTTTTTGAATAAATCCCTTTTAGAAAACATGATGATGCTTCAGAATAGAATGATTAATTCACTGGCAACACTCTTACTGAGTTTTTTCTTTTTAACGGCAACCGGCCAGACTGCGCAGGAATACAAAGGGATATGGAGAGGTGCTTTCCCCATATACAATGGAGAAGAAATTCCTTTTAATTTTTCGGTACAGGAAGACAGTTCAGGAGGACTTTCTGTTTATTTCTTAAACGGTAAAGAATCCTATTATGGAGGGAAACTGGTTAAAGCGAAAGATAGCATCCAGGTATGGATCAATCAATTTGACCGGGTAATGGTATTGGGTATCACCAAAGAAAAACGCTGGAAAGGAATCTGGAGAAGACAGAACGGGGAAGATGCATTTCCCATTTATGCTGAACCCAATAACGAAGAAAGATTTATCTGGGATAATCAACAGGCTCCGCTGAATATAACCGGCAAGTACGAAGTTGTATTCACCAATGATTCCGGCAAACAGGTGAAAGCCATTGGCTTATTTACAAAGGATAAAAATGCAGGCGGGGTTACTTTTATACGACCCAGTGGAGATAGCCGTTACTCTTTTGGTCGTATACAGGGGAACCAATTTAAATTTTCGCTGTTCATAGGCTACTCACCATTAATGTTCACGGGAAGTATTGAATCAGATGGATCCATTAAAGGGATTCAACAGGGATTAAAAACGGTACAATTAATCAGGGCTTATAAAAATGAATCAGCGCGTCTGCCCGATCCGTCTACCTTAACAAAATTGAAAGATTATACGGTTCCGGTTCAATTAAGTTTACTGAATGCAAAGGGCAAAAAAATCAGCCTAGATGATTCTGCCTATTTCAATAAACCTGTTATCCTGACGATTGGGGGTACCTGGTGCCCTAACTGTGCCGATGAAGCCATTTTTTTGTCGGACTGGTATAAAAAAAATAAATACAGAGGCATTGAAATCATTACTGCACAATTTGAAGTGGTCAATGACTTTGCTTATGCAAAAAAAACAATGACCCGGTTCAAAGAGAAATTTGATATTGAATACGAACAGGTATTCGGCGGAGAGTCCAACGGCAATTCAGTTTTAAAAACTTTCCCTTTTCTCAGCAACTTCACAGGATTTCCTACTACCCTATTCATACGATCTGACAGAACAGTACAAAATATTCATGCAGGATTTTCCGGACCTGCAACAGGGGTTTATTATCAACAGTTCAAAGACAGTTTTAATCATCATGTGGATGGACTTTTACAAAAAACACATACAGACAATATAGAAGACTGGAAAAGAGCAAGAGTAAGGGCACTAAAAGCAACAGATGGATGGTTAAACCTGGAAGGATTGTTCTGGCTGGAAGAAGGAAAGAACACCGTAGGTGCCGGCGATAAGAACGCCATAGTGTTCCCGAAATCCAAAATCAGTATGCAGGCAGGATACTTTATAAGAAACGGGGATTCAGTATGGCTGATACCCAATACAAATGCCAACTTTACCATCAACGGGAAAAAGATAACGAAGAAAACACTGATATTCAGTACCCCGGAAGAAATGCTAATGGTTTCCACCGGTTCACTTCAATTCAATATCATCAAAAGAAGTGAAAAAATTGGCATTCGGTTAAGAGACCTGCAATCCAGGAATCTAACTCATTTTAAGGGAATTGACTATTTCCCAACCGACAGTACCTGGAGAATAAAAGCGCAGTTTATCAAACCTGCATTCAAACAGAATATCATTATTAAGAATGCTTTAGGTCAGGAGAACCCAACAGAGCTGGCGGGAAAAATACGTTTTGCATACAAAGGAGGTTTTTATACACTGGATGCCATATCAGAAGGCGATTATTTGCTGGTGGTCATGGGAGATCAAACTTCTGGAAACAGTACTTATGCTGCAGGCAGATTTTTATATATCCCCAAATCAGCCGCAGAAAAAGATGATTTCCACATAGACTTTAATATGGCCTATAACCCACCCTGTGTATTCACTCCATTTGCTACCTGCCCCATTCCACCCCCGCAGAATATATTACCGTTTTCGGTTACTGCAGGTGAGAAAATGTATGAACATCATTAATTGTGTAATTTCAAACCAATGAATGAATTGTTTTACACCTGGCAGGGAGACGATTTGATTCTGAATCTACTGGTAACCGCTGGTGCCAAAATGAATCAAATTGGAAAAGTGAAAGGAACACAGTTAAAAATTGCCATTGCTACACAACCGGAAAAAGGGAAAGCAACTGCCTATTTAATTGGGTACCTTGCTGAACTGTTTAAAGTATCCAAACAATCTGTAGAACTCATTTCAGGAGAATTTATACCCAGTAAAAAAATAAAAATTCACCAACCCAGACAAATCCCTTCCTTCATTCAAAAACCAAATTCAAAATGAAAAAAATATTCAGCCTGATTGCTTTTTTTTACTGCATACAGCTAGTGGCACAAACGCCTGAAGAAAAGCTGGCTGCTGCAGGAATTGTTCTGCCATCTTTATCGGCTCCGGTGGCCAATTATGTGAATGCAGTAAGGACGGGCAATCTGATTTTTCTGTCAGGGAAAGGGCCTTCAGATACCCAGGGGAAATACATCACTGGCAAACTGGGATCGGATCTGAGTATAGAGCAGGGCTATGCAGCTGCAAGATTAACTGCCATCAATCAACTGGCAGTATTAAAAAAAGAATTAGGCGATTTAAGCAGAATAAAGAGAGTGGTAAAAGTACTGGGATTGGTAAACAGTGCTGCTGATTTTTACGATCAACCCAAAGTAATGAACGGGTTTTCCGACCTGATGGTACTGGCTTTAGGTGAAAAAGGGAAGCATGCCCGTTCTGCTATTGGAACCAACACACTTCCCCTTAATATGGCAGTTGAAGTAGAACTGATTATTGAAATAACCGATTAAAGGGTTTTCATATCAATTACAAAGCGATACTTCACATCAGATTTGATAACACGTTCATAGGCCTGATTAATATCCTGCGCACGAATCAACTCAATATCTGAATAAATATTATGGGCTGCGCAATAGTCCAGCATTTCCTGTGTTTCAGCAATGCCACCAATCATAGAACCGATAATGCTTCTTCTCTTGGAAATCAATTTTGCCGCACTGTAGGCCGACTCCTCAGGCGGTATACCTACAATTAGCATTTTACCGTCCAATGTTAATAAATCCAGAAATTTATTCATATCGTGTTTTGCTGCTACAGTGTTCAGGATAAAATCAAATTTTCCTTTTAAAGCTTTCATTTGAGCCGGATCCGTTGATAAGGCAAAATGATGGGCGCCTAATTTTTTAGCATCCGCTTCTTTGGATGGGGAAGTACTTAGCATGGTTACTTCTGCCCCAAAAGAGGCCGCAAACTTAACCGCCATATGACCCAATCCACCTAGGCCCAGTACAGCCACTTTATGCCCCTTACCTACCCCTGCAAATTTTAAGGGTGAATAAGTGGTTATGCCTGCACATAATAAAGGAGCAACCCCCGCTAAATTTTCTTTTTGAGGAATATACAATGTGTATTTCTCATCAATTACATAACAATTGGAATAACCTCCGTATGTTGGCGTCTGTTTGTCCCGGTAGTATCCATTATAGGTGGGCACCATGCCTTCCTCACAATATTGTTCCAATCCTTTTTTACAAGGATTGCAGGTTCTGCAAGAATCAACAAAAACACCAACCCCTGCAATATCACCCACTTTAAAACGGGTTACAGCATCTCCCACCTGAACCACTTTACCAACAATTTCATGGCCAGGTACAACCGGATAAATAGCGGCTCCCCATTCTCCTCTTGCTGTGTGAATATCAGAATGACAGATACCGCAGTATAAAACATCAATCAATACATCAAATGCCCCTAATGGCTTTCTGTTAAATTCCAGTGGTACAATATCACTGTCTTTACTGGTTGCACCGTACCCTTTTGCTTGAATCATTTTCACTATTTTAAAATGTCTTTAATAATGGCCAGATGATGTGCCGTGTGTATGGTAAGCATTTTAAGTGCAGCCTCCTTATTCAGTTTCCCAAAAAACGGATGCACAAAAAACTGATTAGTCTGCAATGTAATAAAAAGGTCCAGACTGCTTTTTGTTTGTTTAATTGTTGCTGGAATTTTATCAGCATCAAATGCTTCCACAGGTCTAACCTGTTTGGGAGCTTTCGCTACTCCTCTTGGGAATTTTTTTAACGTAAATGCTATTAAACGCTTAATGTTAAAACTGTATGCATATTGAGCAGGATCGGACATTCCCATCGCTTTCACAATCTGATTGATGACCAGAAAACTATGATCAATATGCCAGCCTACATTAACTGAAGATACAGATGGATTTGATTTCTCAGCATCAGGAATAAAAGATTCCAGTTCCAGGATTAATTGCTGTAATTGGTGCATGTTAAAAATTTTTCTTTGTTACTTTTCCTACATTGGTCAAATAAGTAGCCAGTGCAGCTGAACCATACCAGGGAAAATATTCCGCTTCCAATAATCCGGTATTTACGGCCGGATCGGTTTTCAATAGTTTTTCTGCCTCCTCTTTATTGGTAAGATTCAGAATAAAAATACCCCGATATGTTTTGTCATTTTTACCCATAGGACCTGCCACCACTAATTTGTCTGCCTTCACCATCACATTCATATTGCTCATATGTCCGGCAAAGCAACTATCTATAAACTTTTTGTCCTGGGTTGTATTGCTACCTGTTCTTAATATCACCAATATATATTGCTTCATTCCATACTCATCTGCTCCTAATTTTTTGGCAAGTGTTTCATCATAAACAGAAGACTGGGCTCTCAAGCTAAATGAAAGGCAGGTAGCCATTATAAATAAGAAGGTTTTCATTTGTACAGATTTAAATGTTGAATTTTATTACCGAAAATAAACTTGTCAAGATATATCCAGATTGTAGGTTGCATCCAGTTCTAAATCATCCTGGTGTCCAAAAAGAATACCCTGTGGCAAAATCCTGAATAGCTTAGTATACAGTTTAACTGTTTGTGGGGTAGCTTTTATATTGGCAGTACGATATTCCTGGACAACCATAGTGTTCATACAACTAAAGAAAACAGAGAAAAAAAAATCAGTAACCGCATAATAGAAAGTTGATGCAACTCAATTTAACCGATAAAACTTAATCAACTAGTCATATCTGGATAAACAGCTAATAGAGGAAATAAAAAAGGTCCCGAGTAAAACTCAAGACCTTTGTGGGAGCACACGGGTTCGAACCGCGGACCCTCTGCTTGTAAGGCAGATGCTCTAAACCAACTGAGCTATGCTCCCTTATTGTTTGGGAGTGCAAAAATAGGGTCTGAAATGTAATCAGCAAAAAAAAATCTGTTTTTTTCAAAACAAATTTTCATTTTTTTTGAAATCGACACCTATTCTATAATTTTACCGCATGTCGAATCTTCATTCTTCCAATAATCCGCAGATCTGGGAATCTCCTTCCGCTGATTCAGATACATTAACTACCGATCAATATAGTCTGATTGTTTGGAACGATGAGGTAAATACATTTGACTGGGTAATTGAAACTTTAATGGAGATATGTGGCCACAGCCTTGAACAGGCAGAACAATGTGCCATGTTTATTCATTATAAAGGCAAATATGCAGTTAAAAAAGGGGATTACGACACACTAAAACCGATGTGCAATAGCATTACAGAAAGAGGTATTGGCGCTACAGTAGAACTGAACGCTTAATGCATATCCTTTCCTCCAAAATACTATTCCCTCCGGTAGAAGATGCACTCGAGGATGGTTTGCTGGCCATTGGCGGAGACCTGTCTACCAAACGGCTGAAACTGGCATATCAGGAAGGTATTTTTCCATGGCATGAAGGAAACACTCCTTTGTGGTGGAGCCCTGATCCCAGGTTTGTGTTGTTTCCTGAAAAATTGTACGTCAGTAAAAGCATGAAACAGGTGATAAAAAGAAAGGAGTTAGACTACGCTTTCAACACCTGCTTTTCGGATGTAATTCATCACTGCAAAGTAAATAAAAGACCCGGGCAATTGGGAACCTGGATTACGGACGAAGTGGAATCCGCATATACTGAATTGCATAAAGAGGGCTTAGCGGTTTCTGCAGAAGCATGGAAAAACGGCGTATTGGTTGGGGGCCTCTATGGAATCAGAATGGGTCGTTTGTTTTTCGGGGAGAGCATGTTCAGCCATGTTTCAAATGCCAGCAAATTTGCCTTTATTCAATTGGTGTCTCAATTGGTACGGGAAAATGTGGTGCTGATTGACTGTCAGGTTTACACCGAACACTTAGAAAGTCTGGGAGCAGAAATGATTTCGAGAAAATTGTTCAAAACCTACTTGCAGAAATACCTTTAACCAGGATAGCCATACATACGGGCTACATCTCTCACAATTTTTTCCATCTCTGCATCTTTGGTTCCCGGATCATAGGGCTGCTTCAGGTTACTGCCAAATACAAAAGCCACGGTCTGCCAGAAAGCAGCGGTCATAAATCCCTTATACTCTTCAATAATTTCATAGCAGTTATTTCCCGTTTCGCGGTTGATTAATTTCATCAATACCCTTCCCTGGTAAACAGATAATTTGGTTAACTGATCTGTGAATTGTTTTTTCATTTCCCGCTCCCTGGAACGGATAATTTTTCTACGCAACTGTTTATCCGAAACATTCACCAGTTGCAAATTAATTTCATTGATAATCCGGGAAGCTGCTTTTGCATAGGGATAGGTAACATATACGGCATTTCTTAATCGGGTCCATTCTGCCCAGTACTTTCTGCCTGCAGCGTTCAACTTACCTATTACTTCCACATGAGGAAGCCAGGCCTCTCCAATGGTATCGCCTTCCGGTGTAATATAGGCATACACCCGCACCGTATCGTATATGCCTTTATCCTGTGCTTTTACAAGCCCGGCAAAGCAAATACCTGCCAATAACAAAACGATATGGAAATATTTAGCGCCCATTCAATATCAATTTAGTCAAATCAGACTAATATTAATACAATGACACCGAAAATGTAACCTTTGCTGCCAGTATTATATGGTGCTTTTTGCCATTTGTTTAACACGTTGCACAATCGACATTACAAAACCAATCACCATAATAACAATTCCCAGCCAAAGCAGGTTAATCATTGGAAACTCATACACTTTCAGGGTAATTAAGTCGGTGATATTGCCACTTTCCTTTACTCCGATTTCCAGCTCCCCTTTTTCCTGGTTAATTACTTTATTGAATTGCAGTACCAGACTTTGTGAAATAACGCTATCCGGCAATGAACGCAACTCCAGTCCTTTTAATGCAATACCTGGATAGGCCCGATACTGCTTTCCTTCTTTGGAAATAACCGTCATATCCAGAAAAAGAGCCGTCTCGTCTTTATTGTATTTGGAAGCCTGTTCGGCAGGATTTACCGCTACTTTATTCAGGATCATCATTCCATTTCCATAGAACAGCGTATCATTTACTTTAACGGTTCTGTTCTTAAAACTCACTGTATCTGCAGCTCTGTTTTCCTGGAAAGATGTGATGTACACGAAAATATCTTTGTGCCAGTAGTGCTTCGCAGCAGGATTGGCAGCAAAGCCTTCCATCCCTTTATTGTTCTTGATTACATCCGGATATAATTTGAATTGTTCACTGCCATCCTTGGCTTTGAAGTCAATTTCAAAATATCTTTTGCGATCCCGGGGATTGGTAGTGTCCATGGTATAGGTTACCATATATCTACCCATATCCGTTGCCACTGCTTTAAACAAAGTCAGGTTCTCTGCAGGATCACCTGCCGGATTTCCTTTT
>JBDLUU010000001.1:0-9055 GCA_039805185.1 Bacteroidota bacterium | reverse complement strand
GTATCACGGGTATTGTTCTCCGTATTTCCCACAATTCTCATGGGCAATGCACCCGCAGCTGGTTGCGTATTGTTACTGTCTGACCGTTGTGCAAAAAACTTGATATTGGCTTTGTTAGGGCCAAAGCTGATGTCTCTGGGCACTTTTAATTCAACAGTAAATCGTCCATTTTGAACACTGGCTTTTCCATTGAATAAAATGGTTTTCTCTGAAGTATAGCTGGTACGGGGGCTTTCCGGAGTATTGCCCAATGTGAAAACCTGCTGAGGCTGATCATAAAATTGTACAGATACAATTCCGTTATAATCATTTGCCATACTGCCATTGGACTGATTAACTTGTCCGCTGATTTCATAGGTTTTCAAGGCAATTAAACTATCTGAGAACGGTATGATATTGCCCGTATTTTTTTCTTTTATCTGGTACACTTGAATAGGCAGTTCTGGCAAAGCCAATTGCAAAGCAGGGTCTCCCAATAGAGCAAACTTTCTGCTGTTCAAAGGGTCACCAGTGGTTTGTGTATTGCTCTGGTTACTTAGGTTCTTGGCAATGCGAACGGCTTCACCTAAGGAGCGATACAAGAATCCGTTACTTCCTGTGCCGCTATTGTTCATAGGCTCTAAAGCCGCTTTGATAAAATTTTGATTCATGATGCGATTGCTGTAAGCAAATACCAATCGAGTTGTCGTCAATAATGCAATCGCACCATTGTTGCTGCCATACAATAATGGTCTGGCAATAGAAGGTTTGCCCAGTTGATCAAAGGGATCAAAATCGCAGCTGGCGGTAATGAACAAAGGCAATTTCTCGGGATTGTTGAAACGATTGATTTCATTGGCACTAATCACGGCTTCTTCGGATAATCGCAGGTGATTGCCATGTCCGGAATAGTTAACGATTAATGCTCCCGATAATACCTGGTTTACAATAGCATCACTTACTGCTGGATATCTTGCACCACCTGCACCGCTTACCAAAGGATAAGCATCCAGATAAATTTTATTGGCGGTTAATGCATGGTTGGCTGTAAGTGCAGTAGCAGCAATGCTTTCGGCGTCATTGAGGTGTAGGTTCTGGTCTTTGTCGTCGGCAATAAAAACCAATTGACTGCGCCAGGCATTGTCTGTGTTGCTTGTGGTTGAACTGGTATTGCTATTGGGTTGATGATAACGCATCAATTTGTTGATGTATTGATTGGCTTCGGTCAAATTACTGACAGGAATTCGACCTACTGCAATGGATAAAGGAGCATCGTTTAATTGGTTAACATCATCGCCATAGTTGAGCATGGCATAAAAATCATCTGAAGTATAAGAAAGCAAGGGTGATAAACTATTGCTGCTTTGAAAAGTAGGAATCAGGTTGCGCTCATTGTATTGGGCATTCTGTAAAATATTTTTTGGATCATAAGTGCCAGCGCCAAATAAGACCACGTATTGCAAGGTTTTGCCATTGGCTGTTGTTGCTGGTGCTGAATTGTCGTAAAAGATTTTGAGCGTATTTCTTATCGCAGCAGGCTCGGGTATGCCTGCAGCAAATTCATTGTAACACTGTGACGTGGTAATGACCAAATCCTTATATCCGTATTGACTTTGGTGAAAATTAGCCAATCGATTGGCGGCCGAAAGTAAAAAGGAAGGCACAATAATGATGCCTTTGTAATCATTCCTGCCTGAACCAGTTGGATTAGTATTGCTAGTTCCTTTTGCTAGACCAAGAAGGTTTTGATTAGGCACAATTGGACTTTTGGGTATTATCGGCGTTAAAGTTTGCGCAGGGTTAAAACACGCAAATTCTTTCCGTATTTCAACGGTTGTTTTTACCGTGATTTCACTGCCATTATTTGCGGAAACTACGATTAAAGGATTGAGCGGATCACTGATATCCCAGACACGGGTGTCTGCGGGAAAAACGCTTGGGTTGCTGTTGATTAGCGGTGCAGAAATCCGCAATTCTACTGCTGAATCACGGGATAGATTACCCGTGTTTTCGCGGGTGATAGTAAAGTAAAAGCCCTGCGTAGCGTTTTGTGGAATCAATTGTTTTTGCCCCTGAATTGTAAACCTGTTTAACCAACCTTCAGCACCACTAATACCATTGTATTGAAATTGAAGGGAAAGATTATTTGAATTGCCGAGATTGTTGGGTAAAATGGCAGATTGGGTTTTAGCTTCCCTTGCATAATCATCCAATAAGCCACCTGATACACCAGATAAAGTAATGCTCTGAGCCAGATTCCCGTTCATTAATGCTTTAAATTCGGCAGAAGCCCCAAGGCTTCTGGACGTCAGATGGGTAAAGAGCTTCAAAGGTTCAGTAGTAACTGCATTGGTCCAGGGAATAGAAAAGGTTCTGCTATTTACACTGTTATTGAAATTTTCGCCCACCCATTCTTTACCGCTGCCCAATAGATTGTCTTTTGGATTTTCGTATGCAAAGCGCTCTGTGTAGGTTCTGACAATTTTACCAATCGGCAGAGGGGCGACAGGTGCAGTTAGAATTCTCTTTGGCAAATTCCCATTGATGGGATTGGGATTGATGGTAATAAAATACCAGGTGGTATCGCTATAATG
This sequence comes from Bacteroidota bacterium, assembly GCA_039805185.1. GTDB lineage: Bacteria > Bacteroidota > Bacteroidia > Chitinophagales > Chitinophagaceae > Sediminibacterium. The sequence goes on along the minus strand of JBDLUU010000001.1, from coordinate 6,482 downwards.
GTTTTTTTCAAAACTGAAGGACTGCGTGGTTGAATTGTATTTCCAATCATGGGGTCCAGTGGCAAAAAAATATGCGTAATTGGAACCCGTTTCAATAGGAATTTCTGTTAAACTTATAAGTGAAGCTGAATCTATTTTCTCAGGTAAGTTTCCTCCCTTTTTTCCAAAAATCCGGAGGCTATTGGTGGGGAAGGGGTTGGCGTTTAAACCCAAAGCAGATAATTGCGAAGCTTCAATTTTATAAATGCCGGATTGGGTTAGACCTATCCTAATCCATTGACCGGCAGATAAAAAAGAAGTATTTAAAAAATTTTGTTGAGAGTTAATTTCAAGACAAATAAAGGAAAAGCCTAAAAATAGAATTACTTTTTTCATGCAATAATGCGAATTCCGTTTATCTATCAGGATAATGTTTGTTTTTTATTTCATCAGCAAGGGGCTCAACTGGTTTGCATGGATCAGGTATAGGTATGTATAATTGTTTGCACATTGTGCAAACAGTAAAGCATTTCATTGGTTTATCATTAATTGGGGTATCCAAATAGACATAAGAATTGCTATGTGGACTGTTGACTTTTATGATATTCCCTCTTGTGTCTTCTGCAAGGGGTGCAATTGTGCACCTATGAGCAATTAACCAATCGTAAAAATCGGCTCTTGTCATAATTAAGCAATAGATAAATTAAACTGCTTTGTTCTAACATTTGGTTGATGAAAACCGTTGTTTTGTTGGTGTTCAAAGACGGTTTGCACAGTTTGAATCAAATTTTTTGTTGCTTCCTCTTCTGTATCACCCTCAGCAATGATATTGGGTAATTGTGCAAAAAATGCAGTGAAACCTTTGTCAATTGGGTCCTGAACAAATATCCCTGTTAGCTGAAAATTTTGTGCTTTCATGTTTTTTAGGTTTACTGGTTGACGACACAAATTATATAAAAATCCCAAAAATAATCAACTATCCGTGTTAAAACTGACTATTTCAGGTAGTTGCCGCTAAGGTGATTGGTAAAATATTTATTCAAATACAACGTTTTAGGTAATTATTGGGTCTAAAATTAGGATTTTGCTAACTAATATTTCTATACATTCGTTGTTATAAAAAACCGAATTTTATAGGCCAATTATACACTCTAATCAGTATAACAAAATCAAACAATGCAGGTAAATAAATTTGTGCGGAACACCGTTTTATTGGTATCCCTAATGAGTGTAGCGGCAGCTTGTAATCCTTTTAAAGCTAAAAAGGAGAAGTCTACTGCGACCGGATGGAACTATAACGACCAGCAATTTGGCAACTTCAATGTGGTAAAACCCAAGGATATTCAGACCGCACCAGGTCTTGTTTTTGTTCAGGGGGGTACTTTTACCATGGGTGCTACACAGGAAGATATTATGGGTGACTGGAATAATATTCCTCACCGTGTAACGGTCAACTCTTTCTTCATTGATAAATATGAAGTAAGCAACTTAAACTATCGTGAATATCTATACTGGCTGGAAGGCACTTTTGGAGCTGCGGGTATGGATTCTATCGTAACCCAGGCATTACCTGATACCCTGGTTTGGAGAGAGGAATTAGCCTATAACGAACCGATGGTGGAATATTATTTCCGTCATCCTTCCTATAATAACTATCCTGTGGTGGGTGTAACCTGGTTACAAGCCACTGAATATTGCAAATGGAGAACTGATCGTGTGAATGAACTGGCATTGATGAAAAAAGGTTTCTTAGATCCTAAAACACAGGTGAAGAAAACTTTGAATGGTGCAGGGCAGGATAACTTTAATACCAAAGCTTATTTGTTAGGTGAATATCAGGCTGTCCCTGGTAAGGATGTTACATCTAAGAAGAATCCATTAAAAGATGCACAAGGTCGTCCCAGAACGGTTGCTAAGTTTGAAGATGGTTTGATGTTTGGCGACTATCGCTTGCCAACAGAAGCAGAGTGGGAGTATGCAGCTTATGGTTATATTATGGAGAATCCACAGCGTAAGAGTAATAAGGGCATTAAAGGAGAGGAGTTGATTGCCAATAAATCCATTTACGCCTGGAGAAACGATGGCTACGATAATCTAAGAGCCACCAAGAAGGGTGCTGATCAAGGTTCTTTCTTAGCCAACTTTAAAAGAGGTACTGGGGATAATATGGGTGTTGCTGGTGGTTTGAATGATAATGCTGCGGTAACAGCTGAAGTAGATCAGTTTGTACCCAATGGATATGGAATCTACAATATGAGCGGTAACGTGAGTGAGTGGGTTGCCGATTTATATAGACCGCTAACCAACTCTGAAGCGGAAGATTTTAATCCTTTCCGTGGTAATGTTTTCCAGCAAATTGATATGAGTGGTGGTCAGGGTAATTTAAGAGACGACAAGGGTAGAATCAAAATGAAACCTGAGCCAGACTCTTTAACCCGTAACAGAAGAAATTACCAGAAAGCCAATGCTTTAAATTATTTAGATGGTGATTCTTTGAGTTCTGTAACCTATGGTTATGGTATCACCACTTTAATCTCTGATAAATCCAGGGTTTACAAGGGTGGTAGCTGGAACGACCGTGCTTATTGGTTAAGCCCTGGTACCCGCCGTTTCTTACAGGAAGACGAGAGCACCAACACCATTGGTTTCCGCTGTGCCATGAGCCATTATGGAGCACCTGAAGGAATTGGTAAGGGAGCTAAAACTGGTAACAATTTCCCGGCAAGAAGAAATAAAAGATAGACGCTAAAGATAATTGCTATGCGCATAGGCTATGGGATTGATTTCCATCAATTGGTGGAAGGTAGAGACCTTATGATTGGTGGGGTTAAAGTTCCGCATACTAAGGGAGCGTTAGGGCATAGTGATGCTGATGTATTGTTGCATGCTATTTGTGATGCTTTATTAGGCGCTGCTTGCTTAGGTGATATAGGTGTTCATTTTCCAGATACTTCTGCTGAATTCAAAAATATTGACAGCAAGATTTTATTAGCCAAGACCAGGGATTTAGTTGCTGCTGAAGGCTATTCCATTATTAATATTGATGCATCTCTTTGCTTAGAAAAACCCAAGATTAAACCCCATATACCTGCTATGCAGGAAACCATTGCCAATATCTTAGGAATTGGCCTAAGAGATATTTCCATTAAGGCCACAACTAACGAGAAAATGGGATTTGTTGGGCGGGAAGAGGGCTTAGTGGCACATGCGGTTTGTTTGCTTCAGTCTAAATGATTTATCTGCATAAAATATTGCCGGTATTTGTGATGCCAATTATGCTAATCATTTACCTTTTGATTTTTGCGTTGTGGAAGAAAAAGGGATGGCCCATTTATACGGCTATTGCTTGTTTGTACATTTTATCTACGCCTATTTTTTCCAGTCATTTCTTTCAATTGGTTGAAGGTTCAGAACCTAGGAAGACACCTAAGGATATGCCCAATGCAGATGTTATTGTGGTATTGAGTGGAATGATTAATCAAGTAAAATCTACTGCTGGGGTGTATCCAGAATGGGGAGATCCTGATCGATTTTTTGGGGGTATTGAGTTATTTAAAGCGGGTAAGGCACCTAAAATTATTTTTACTGGAGGAAAAATGCCGTGGGATACTACCAAATTGACTGAAGGTGATATTCTGAAGCAGTTTGCTATGGAGCAAGAAATTCCTGATTCTGCCATTTGTCTGACAATTAATGTTGAGAATACAGCTGATGAAGCAAAAGCGGTGAAGTCATTAGTTGGTAGTAATAAAAAAATCTTTTTGGTTACATCCGCCTATCACATGGCTCGTTCAAAAAGGCTTTTTGAAAAGCAAGGTTTTTTAGTATTAGATTATTCAGTTGATTTTAAAGTAGATATAATTAGTGAAAGAACATTAATGAGTTATTTGCCTGATGCCGATAGTTTTCGATTGTTAAATACGGGTTACAAAGAACTGATTGGAAGATTATTTTACTCTGTTTTTTAACTAAACTATCTCCTTCACCACATTCCAGATAACTTTGGGTTTACCCAAAGTGTAGTAATGTAAAACAGGCACCCCGAAAGCTTTCAATTCCTTGCTTTGTTGGATCAGCCATTCGGTTCCAACCTGCTCACAGTCTGCGTCCGTTTTGCATTTGGAAATGGCATTGGATAAATCGGTTGGGATATCAATATGAAAAACACGCGGTAAAACCGAAAGCTGTTTTTTTGAAGTGATGGGTTTAAGTCCTGGAATGATGGGAACGTTAATGCCCATGTCTCTACAGGCTTTTACATAATCAAAATACTTCTGGTTATCGAAGAACATTTGTGTCATGATATAATCTGCACCCGCATCTACTTTTTCTTTCAGTCTTTGTAAATCAATTTCCAGGTGGGGTGCTTCAAAATGTTTTTCCGGGTAGCCAGCTGTGCCAATACAAAAATTGGTTTTGCCGCCATTCTGAATATCATCGTCTAAATAGATACCATTATTTAGATTAACCACCTGCTTTTGCAAATCAATAGCGTACTTGTGTCCATCGGGTTCAGGTTCAAAGCTGGCTTCGTTTTTAGCAGCGTCCCCTCTTAATACAAGTACGTTGTCAATGCCAAGGAAGTTCAGATCAATCAGTGCATCTTCACTTTCTCTTTTGTTAAAACCACCACAAATAAAATGGGGTACAGTATCTACGGAATAGTGGTTCATGATAGCGGCGCAAATACCTACTGTGCCAGGCCTTTTGCGCACTTCCACTTTTTCGAAAGTTCCGTCTGATTTTTTCTTGAAAGCCGTTTCACTTCTGTGATAGGTAACATTGATCCAGCTGGGCTTGAATTCCATTAATGGGTCTAAGTGGTCAAATACGTGATTTATACTTTTACCCTTCAATGGTGGTAGAACTTCAAATGATATGAGGGTTTTATTAGCTTTTTTAATATGGTCAATTACTTTCATCCTATTCAATAATTTCGTAATCTTGCAAACTTATAGTAAAATATTAAAATTTAGTTATGCCTTATTTATTTACCTCTGAGAGTGTATCTGAAGGACATCCGGACAAGGTAGCGGACCAGATATCAGATGCGTTGATTGATAATTTTTTAGCGTTTGATCCGCAGAGTAAAGTGGCTTGTGAGACTTTGGTAACGACTGGTCAGGTTGTATTGGCTGGTGAAGTGAAGTCTAAAGCTTATTTGGATGTACAGGAGATTGCGCGTGGCGTTATTCGCAAGATTGGCTATACCAAGAGCGAGTATATGTTTGAAGCCAATAGCTGTGGTATTTTATCAGCGATTCACGAGCAAAGTGCCGATATTAACCAGGGGGTAGATAAGAAGAAGAAAGAAGAGCAGGGTGCAGGCGACCAGGGTATGATGTTTGGTTATGCGAGCAACGAGACCGAAGACTATATGCCTTTGGCCTTGGATTTAGCCCATAAGATTCTGATTGAACTGGCTGCATTGAGAAGAGAGAATAAAGCCATCAAATACCTGAGACCTGATGCCAAGAGCCAGGTGACTTTGGAATACAACGACAACAATCAACCCGTAAGAATCGATGCGATTGTGGTATCTACCCAGCACGATGATTTTGATACGGAAGCAAAGATGTTGGCCAAGATTAAGAAGGACATCATCGAGATTTTGATTCCAAGAGTAAAAGCGAAGTACAAGAAATACGCGAAACTATTTAACAAAGACATCAAGTACCATATTAACCCAACCGGTAAGTTCGTAATTGGTGGTCCTCACGGAGATACAGGTTTAACCGGCCGTAAGATCATTGTTGACACATACGGTGGAAAGGGTGCTCACGGTGGTGGAGCTTTCAGCGGTAAAGACCCCAGTAAGGTTGACCGTTCTGCAGCCTATGCTACCCGTCATATTGCGAAGAACCTGGTTGCTGCAGGTGTTGCGGACGAAATCTTAGTTCAGGTTTCCTATGCGATTGGTGTGGCACAGCCTACTTCCATCAACGTAAACACATTTGGTACGGCCAAAGTAAACCTGACCGATGGCCAGATTGCGAAGATAGTAGAGGGCTTATTCGATATGCGTCCTTACTTTATTGAGCAGCGCCTGAAGCTGAGAAGCCCTATTTACAGTGAAACCGCTGCTTATGGTCATATGGGCCGCCAGCCGGAAGTAGTTACCAAGACTTTCGTATCTCCCGACGGTAAGGAGAAGAAGGTAAAAGTGGAGTTATTCACCTGGGAAAAACTGGATTATGTAGCCAAAGTGAAGAAGGCTTTTGGGTTGAAATGATTTTTTAATTTTAGTAGACAAAACAATGTAAACGATATGACTGAAATTATCTCCAATAGCTCAGATGAAATTTCTTTAAGGGAACTGATTCTTAAAATAAAGGAATGGGGTACTTATATTTTGAAAAAATGGAAAATCATAGGAATTGTTGGATTTATTGGAGGTATATGTGGATTTTTTTATGCTAGTAGTCAGAAAGCAACTTATACTGCTAAAATCACCTTTGTTTTAGAAGAAGGAAAAGGCGCCTCCTCTGGTTTAGGTGGACTTG